>JALSKC010000065.1 GCA_026989055.1 Paracoccaceae bacterium | reverse complement strand
GGGCAGTCGCCTGCCCCTTGTCGGTGCCGCGCCGAAAGCGATCAAACGCGACATGCTCTCGTAGCGACGCCCGGCCATGCTGCTCTCCGCTTCGCGAAGAGCGAACCGGCAATCTCCAGATCACGCTGCACTTTCAGGAGCGTTACGAGTGCGCGGGCTAGCCCGAGTGCAGAAAATGCATCACGTCGCCATCCTGCACCACGTAACCCTTGCCCTCGACACGCATCTTTCCGGCATCGCGCGCGCCCGCCTCGCCCCCGCAGGCGACGAAATCTTCATAGGCGATGGTTTCGGCGCGGATGAACCCCTTTTCGAAATCGCCGTGGATCACCCCGGCCGCCTGCGGCGCCAGCGTGCCCTTGCGGATCGTCCAGGCGCGCGCTTCCTTCGGCCCGACGGTGAAATAGGTGATCAGCCCCAGAAGCGCGTAGCCGGCGCGGATCAGCCGGTCGAGCCCGGGCTCGTGCAGGCCCATTTCCTCCAGGAACATCGCCGCTTCGTCGGGCTCGAGCTGGGCGATTTCCTCCTCGATCTTCGCCGAGATCACCACCGCGCCCGCGCCTTCGCGCGCGGCCATCTCCTGCACGGCGCGCGAATGGGCGTTGCCGGCGGCGGCGTCATCCTCGGCGACGTTGCACACGTAGAGGACCGGCTTGGCGGTCAGCAGCTGCAGCTCCTTCCAGGCCTTCGCATCCTCATCCTCGACCACGACCGTGCGGGCCGGCCGGCCCTGCTCCAGCGCCGCCAGCGCCGCCCTGAGCAGGCGGTCCTGCTGCACCGCCTCCCTGTCGCCGCCACGAAGCTTGCGCGAGAGCCCGGCCAGGCGTTTTTCGATGCTTTCCATGTCGGCCAGCATCAGCTCGGTTTCGATCACGGCCGCATCCTCGACCGGGTTCACCCGGCCCTCCACATGGGTCACGTCGCCATCTTCGAAACAGCGCAGCACATGGGCGATGGCATCGCATTCGCGGATGTTGGCCAGGAACTGGTTGCCCAGTCCCTCGCCCTTGCTGGCCCCCTTCACCAGCCCGGCGATGTCGACGAAGGTCATCCGCGTGGGAATGATCTCCTTCGAGCCGGCGATTTCCGCCAGCTTCTCGAGCCGGGGGTCGGGCACCGCCACCTCGCCCACGTTGGGTTCGATGGTGCAGAAGGGAAAGTTTGCCGCCTGCGCCGCGGCGGTGCGGGTCAGCGCGTTGAAAAGCGTGGACTTGCCCACGTTGGGCAGCCCCACGATGCCGGTCCTGAAGCCCATTCCTTCCTGTCTCCGGTTGATCCGGGCCGCTTCTAGGAGGTTGCGCCGGTGCTGGCAAGGGCAGCCCGCGGGGAACGGGCGGGGCCCTGCCCCTGCACCCCGGAGTGTTTCCGGCAGGATGAAGGGAGCCGCGGTGCGGACCTTCGAGGCGGGCCGTGCCGATGCCCATTGATTTTCCCGCGATCTTTCTGCATCACCGCAGTTCCGGAGAGAGGAGCCGCCATGACACGTATCGCCAGCAGGTTCGCCGCGCTGAAAGCGGAAGGGAAGAAGGCCTTCGTGGCCTATGTCATGGCGGGCGATCCCGATTACGACACCTCGATGGAAATCGTCAGGGGCCTGCCCGAAGCGGGGGTGGACCTCATCGAACTGGGCATTCCCTTCACCGACCCGATGGCCGACGGGCCCACCATCCAGCTGGCCGGGCAGAGGGCTCTGGAGGCCGGGCAGACGCTGGAGAAGACATTGCAGATGGCGCGCGAATTCCGTGCCGGTGACGATGAAACCCCGATCGTGCTGATGGGCTACTACAACCCCATCTTCAACCGCGGGGTGGAACGCTTCCTGGCGGAGGCCCGCGAAGCCGGGGTCGACGGGCTGATCGTGGTCGATCTTCCCCCCGAAGAGGACGAGGAACTGTGCCTCCCGGCGCAGGCGGCGGGGATCGATTTCATCCGCCTGGCCACCCCCACGACCGATGATGCGCGCCTGCCGAAGGTGATGCAGAATACCAGCGGCTTCGTCTATTACGTCTCGATCACCGGGATCACCGGCGCGGCGGCGGCGCAATCTGCCGATGTCGCCCCCGAGGTGGCCCGCATCAAGGCTCATACCGAACTGCCGGTGGTGGTGGGTTTCGGCATCAGGACGGCGCAGGCAGCGCAGGAGATCGCCTCGGTCGCCGATGGCGCGGTGGTCGGCTCGGCCATCGTTTCTCTGATCGGCGAGGGTCGCCGTCCGGCCGAGGTGCTGGCTTTCGTGCGGGAGCTTGCCGCAGGCGCTCACCGGGGCTGAGGCCTCCCTTCCGCCTGCGCGCCGGGTGCCGCCGATTCGCAGTTGCACGCCCGGCCTCCTCTGCTAACCTCCGCCCGGTTCTCGGGCTGTCGTCGGAGCGGAGGAGCTGCGGTTGCGCGGAGGGCAGGGATGCCGGTGATTACCGATATCGAGGATCTCCGGCGGCTCTATCGCCGCCGGGTGCCGAAGATGTTCTATGATTACTGCGAAAGCGGCAGCTGGAGTGAGCAGACCTTTCGCGAGAACAGCGCCGACTTCCGCCGGATACACCTGCGCCAGCGCGTTGCCGTGAGGCTGTCGGGGCGCTCGACGAGAACCACGATGGCCGGCCAGGAGGTGGCGATGCCGGTTGCCCTGGCGCCGGTGGGGATGACCGGGATGCAGGCCGCCGACGGTGAGATCAAGGCGGCCCGCGCGGCCGAGGCCTTCGGCGTTCCCTACACGCTGTCCACCATGTCGATCTGTTCGATCGAGGATGTCGCCGAGCACACCACCGCGCCCTTCTGGTTCCAGCTCTATGTGATGCGCGACCAGGATTTCGTGCGCCGCCTGATCGGCCGGGCGCGGGATGCCGGCTGTTCGGCGCTGGTGCTCACGCTCGACCTGCAGATCCTCGGCCAGCGGCACAAGGATATCAAGAACGGTCTGTCGGCGCCACCGAAGCCGACCCTGCGCAACATCATCGACCTGTCCACCAGATGGCGGTGGGGGCTGGGGATGCTGGGCACCCGGCGGCGGCAGTTCCGCAACATAGTGGGCCATGTGAAGGGGGTGGAGGATCCGGCCTCGCTGATGAAATGGACCGCCGAACAGTTCGACCCGGACCTGGACTGGAAGAAGGTCGAAGGCATCCGCGACATGTGGGACGGCAGGTTCATCCTCAAGGGCATCAATGACGCGGAAGATGCGAAGATGGCGGCTCGGCTGGGGGCCGATGCGATCATAGTGTCCAATCATGGCGGCCGTCAGCTGGATGGCGCGCTGTCGTCGATCCGGGCGCTGCCCGCCATTCTTGATGCGGTGGGCGACCGGCTCGAAGTCTTCCTCGACAGCGGCATCCGCTCGGGGCAGGACGTGCTCAAGGCGGTGGCGATGGGGGCGAAGGGAACGCTGATCGGGCGGGCCTACATCTACGGGCTCGGCGCTCTGGGCGAAACCGGCGTGACGAAGGCGCTGGAGATCATCCGCAACGAGCTCGACCTGTCGATGGCCTTCTGCGGGCATCGCGACATCAACGAGGTGGGCCGGGAGATCCTGCTGATCCCCGGGGGATTCGCGGACGGCCGGGCCTGAGATTCCGGCTGCCGGGGACGGCGTGCGGGGGCGTTGCCGGAGCGGTGGCGGCGTGGCGAAATCCCCCCTTTCCAAAACCTCCGCAGTCGTCTATACGCACGCCCTCACGCGGGCATACACCCTTGGAGGATGCCCCACTGAACAGGTGAACAGGAGAACGACCATGGCTGACCGGATTCCGGATCTGCATGCCGAGGTGCGCGCGGGGACAGGCAAGGGGGCCGCCCGCAAGGCACGCCGCGAGGGCTACGTACCGGGCATCGTCTATGGCGGCGGGATCGACCCGCTGCCGATCAACATCCCCTTCAACGCGCTGATCAGGCATCTGCGGGCGGGGCGGTTCCTGTCCACGCTGTTCAATCTCAAGGTCGAGGGCCACGACGACGTGCGGGTGATCTGCCGCAACGTCCAGCGCGACGTGGTGAAGGATCTGCCGACCCATGTCGATCTGATGCGCCTGCGCCGCACCACCCGGATCGCGCTGTATATTCCGGTGGAGTTCGTCAACGAGGAGGAAGCCCCCGGCCTCAGGCGCGGCGGCGTTCTGACCGTGGTGCGCCCGGAGGTGGAGCTGTCGGTCATCGCCGGCGACATCCCGGAAAAGCTGGTGGTGAATCTGAGCGGCAAGGATGTGGGCGATGTGATCCACATTTCCGAGGTCGCGCTGCCGGAGGGCGCCCGCCCGACGGTCGAGCGCGACTTCGTGATCGCGAACATCTCGGCGCCTTCCGCGCTGCGCGGTGCCGCGGCCGGGGACGAGGACGCCGAAGAGGCCGATGATGCTGCCGAGGGCGAAGGGGCCGGCGCCACCGGGGAATAGCCGCCTGCGCAGGGGCGGGTCGGCGGGGCCGGAGGGCCCCGCCTGCGCGTTTCGGGCACCTTTCGTTTGCAGCGCTGCCGGCCCGGGCGTAACCTGCGCCAACGGAGGAGCGCATGAAGCTGGTCGTCGGCCTTGGAAATCCGGGCGACAAATACGCGAACAACCGCCACAATGTGGGCTTCATGGTCGTGGACCGCATCGCCCGCGATCACGGGTTCTCGCCCTGGCGGAGCAGGTTCGACGGGCTGGTGGCCGAAGGCCGGCTGGGGGGCGAGAAGGTTGTTCTTCTGAAGCCGCAGACCTACATGAACCGCTCGGGCGAATCGGTGGGCAAGGCCATGCGCTACTACCGGCTCGAACCGGGCGATGTCATCGTCTTTCATGACGAGATCGACCTTGCGCCGGGCCGGCTCCGGCTCAAGCAGGGGGGCGGCCATGCCGGGCACAACGGGCTGCGCTCGATCCACCAGCATATCGGGCCGCAATATGCGCGGGTGCGCATAGGCGTCGGCCATCCCGGGCACAAGGACCGCGTGGCCGCCCACGTGCTGCGTGATTTCGCGCGCGCCGACGCGGACTGGCTGGCCCCGATGCTCGAAGGCATCAGCCGAGGGGCTGACGATCTGGCCCGCGGCGAGGGCGCGCGCTTCCTGAACGCGGTGGCGCTGCTGGTTTCACCGCCGCGCTCCTCCGGGGGTGCGGGCAGGGGCGGGCGCGGGGCGGCAGCGAAGCCGCCGGCCGACCCCGCGCCGCCGGCCGAGGCGCCGCGGAAGGAAGACAGCCGTTCTCCGCTGCAGCGTCTGGCCGACCGGTTCCGCTGAAGCCACGCCTTTCCGGCGCGTGGCGAAGCCGGCCGTTTCCGGCCCTTCGGGGCTTGCGGTCGCCGCTTCTGCTCCGCGCCGCGCATTTCTCCGATGTTTTTCTTGATGTATTGTCGGCAAGATAGGAATGTGATGTCATGGAAAGCATGCCTGACAAGAAGAAGATCGTTTCCTCGCATCACCTTGCGACCGAGGGCGGCTGGCAGCTGTCGGAATTCGAGTTCGGGTTGATTGTCGCCTATAATGGTTTCGCCCGCTGGGTGAACCACTGCATGGCGGCTGCCGGCAAGGCGGATCTTTCGACGCTCGAAATCCTGATCCTGCACAACATCACCCACCGCGGCCGGCCCAAGCGGCTGGCGGATGTCTGCTTCATGCTGAACATCGAGGACACGCATACGGTGAATTACGCGGTCAAGAAGCTGGTCCGTCAGGGGCTGGTGGAGGGCGAGAAATCCGGCAAGGAGATATTCTATTCCTCCACCCCGGCCGGCGTGGCCCTGTGCCGGAAATACCGGGAAGTGCGGGAAAAATGCCTGATCGACGGCTTGCAGCTGCTCGATGGCGACGGTGCCGACCTTCGCCAGATCGCCGCGACATTGCGCGCGCTTTCGGGGATCTATGATCAGGCTTCGCGGGCGGCGGCCTCGCTGTAGCGGGCCTTGCAGCGGGGTTTCGCCCGCAGCCGGCTCCGCGCCGTCGCCAGGGCGGGCAGGTCAGCGGTTCATCAGTTCGGGCAGGAAGGTGACGATCTGCGGAAAGGCGATGATGATCCCGACCGCGGCCAGAAGCAGCAGGAAGAAGGGCAGCGCGGCGCGCGCGATCGCCAGGATGTCGATCCCGGTCAGCCCCTGGATCACGAACAGGTTGAAGCCGACGGGCGGGGTGATCTGGCTCATCTCGACGACGATCACCAGGTAGATGCCGAACCACAGCGGGTCGATCCCGGCGGCCTGGATCATCGGCATGATGATCGAGGTGGTCAGCACCACCACCGAGATCCCGTCAAGAAAGCATCCGAGCAGGATGAAGAACACCGTCAGCGCCGCCAGCAGCGCCAGCGGCGAGAGATCGAAGCCGCCGATCCAGGCCGCCAGGTTGCGCGGCAGCCCGGTAAAGCCCATCGAGACGGTCAGGAAGGCGGCACCGGCCAGGATGAAGGCGATCATGGCCGAGGTCACCGTCGCGCTCAGCAGCGCTTCCTTCAGCATGGCCAGGTTGAAGCTGCCGCTGAACCAGGCCAGCAGCACCGCGAAGACGACTCCCAGTGCCGCGGCGTCGGTGGGGGAGGCGATTCCGGTGTAGATCGCGCCGAGCACGCCGATGATCAGGATGATCACCGGGATCAGGCGGCGCGCCGCCCGCAGCTTGTCGGCCAGGGAATGGCGCTGCGTTTCCGCCGGAATCTCGTTCGGGCGGAGCAGGGCCCGCAGCATCACGTAGCCGGCGAACAGCAGCACCAGCATCAGCCCCGGCAGCACGCCGGCGATGAACAGCCGCGCGATCGACTGGTCGGTGGCAACCCCGTAGACGATCAGGATGATCGAGGGCGGGATCAGCAGCCCCAGCGTGGCCGAGCCGGCCAGCGTGCCGATCACCAGCCGCTGGGGGTAGCCGCGCCGGCCCAGTTCCGGCACCGTCATCTTCCCGATCGTGGCCGCCGTGGCCGCCGAAGAGCCGGAAACGGCGGCAAAGATGGCGCAGCCCAGGATGTTGACGTGCAGAAGCCGCCCCGGCAGGCGCCCGAGCCAGGGGCTCAGCCCCTTGAACATGTCTTCCGACAGGCGCGAGCGCAGCAGGATCTCTCCCATCAGGATGAACAGCGGCAGCGCCGCCAGCGCCCAGGAATGGCTCTGCCCCCAGATCGTGGTGGCCATCACCTGCCCGACCGGCGCGCCGGAAAAGAACAGCATTGCCACCGCGCCGACCGCCAGCAGGGCGATCGCCACCCAGACGCCGAGCGCCAGCAGCCCGAGCAGGACCAGCAGCAGGATCAGCATGATCAGCGGGTCGGACATCGGCGGATGCTCACGTTTTCCCGTCGGCGTCGGGCAGCGGCGCGCCGTTGCGCAGGGTGCCGACCAGAAGATCCAGGAAGGCGACCGTCAGAAGCGCGAGGCCGCCGGTGACGGCCAGCTGCGGGATCCAGATCGGGATGGCGACGATCCCGAAGGACAGGTCGCCATAGCTGTAGGATTCGAGGTTCAGCCGGGCCATGAACCAGGTGGCGGTTCCGGCCAGCGTGGCGCCGACGCTCAGGCTGAAGATCTCGCTGGCCAGGCGCAGGGAGGGCGGCAGAGCGCGCAGCACCAGCGTTACCCGGATATGTCCGCCCCGCCGGAGCGTGTAGGCGAGCGCGAGGAAGGATGCCGCAGCCAGGAAGAAGCCGGCGAAGTCGGCATAGGAGGGAATGGTATAGCTGTAGGCGGTGCCGAAGATCCTGGTGATCAGGTTCAGCGTGACCTGTGCCGCCACCAGCAGGCAGATCAGGGTGATGAACAGGGCGGCCAGGGCGCCGCCTGCCTGGTAGAGCCGGTCGAGAAGGCTGCGCATTCCGTTTCCCCGTTCCTGGAAAGGCAGGCCGCACCGGCGCGGCGGCTGCGCGCCGGTGCGGCCCGTTGCCGTCAGTTGCCCCTGTAGGCCTCGACGATCGCCCGGGCCTCGTCGCTGGCGCTGGCCAGGGTGTCTTCCAGCATCCGGGCGCCGATCTGCTTCAGGCCGTCAAGGAGTTCCGGGGAGGGCACGACAACGGTAATGCCGTTTTCGGCGAGGATCGCGGTCTTGGCGTCGGCCTCCGCGCGGCTCATCTCCCAGCCGCGGGCCTCCGCCCGGGCTGCGGCATCCAGGACAGCCTGGCGGATTTCCGGATCAAGCGCATCGAAGGCCTTTTTGTTCACCACCACGATGTTCTTCGGCACCCAGGCGTTGATCGGGCTGTAGTGGGTCAGGAAGTCCCACGCCTTGGAGCTGACGCCGGTGGAGGGCGAGGTGATCATCGCCTCGACCTGGCCGGTGGCGAAGGCTTGCGGAATGTCCGGGGCCTCGACCTGGGTCGGCGAGGCTCCGACCAGCGTGGCGAAGGTTTCGAGCGCCGCGTTGTAGGCGCGGAACTTCAGCCCGGCGAGGTCGTCCACCGTCCGGATTTCCTTTTTCGTGTACAGCCCCTGGGCGGGCCAGGGGACGGCGAACAGCGGCATCAGGTTCTGGCGGGCCAGAAGTTCGGTGATGATCGGCTTCTGCGCGGCCCAGAGCCGTTCGGCCTCATCGTAGCTTGCCGCCAGGAAGGGCAGCGAATCGAGCCCGAAGGCGGCATCCTCGTTGGCCAGCCGCGACAGGAAGAATTCGCCGATCGGCACCTGGCGCGAGCGCACGGCGTTCTTGATGTCGCCGTGCTTGAAAAGCGATCCGGCGGAATGCACCGTGATCTGCAGGGCCCCGCCGGTGGCCTCCTTCACGTCGGCGGCGAACTGGTTGATGTTCTGGGTGTGGAACACGGCGTCGGAATAGGGGGTCGGCATGTCCCAGGTCTGGGCGGTGGCCCCCGTGGCCAGGCCAAGGGCCAGGAGCGCGGATGCGGCGAAGCCGGCGAGCTTGTTCATGTTCGTTTCCTCCCTTTGCGTATGCTGTCTGCACCTTTGTGCCGGGTTGCGCGACCGGCCGTTGCCGGCCTGCGGCGCGCCTGCAGATCGAAAAGCAGTTTGACAAAATGCCAACAAATAGTCAACGTAAAATGGACAATATGAACATTACGGGAAATGTCCGACCATGTGGCAGTTCTGGATCGACCGCGGCGGCACCTTTACCGATATCGTGGCGCGCCGGCCGGACGGCACCCTGGAGACCCGCAAGCTGCTGTCGGAGAACCCCGGTCGCTACCGGGATGCTGCGGTGCAGGGGATCCGCGACTGTCTCGGGCTGGGGCCGGGTGATCCGATCCCCGCCGGCGTGATCGGCTCGGTCAAGATGGGCACGACGGTCGCCACCAACGCGCTGCTCGAACGCAAGGGCGAGCGCGTGCTCCTGCTGATCACCCGCGGCTTTCGCGACCTGCTGCAGATCGGCTACCAGACGCGGCCCGACCTGTTCGCGCTGGAGATCAGGCGGCCGGAGCTGCTTTACGAGCGGGTCGCCGAGGTGGGCGAGCGGCTGGATGCCTCGGGCGCGGTGCTGGAGCCGCTGGACGAGGATGCCCTGCGCGCCGATCTGCAGGCCGCCCATGATGCCGGCATCCGCGCCGTGGCGATCGCGCTGCTGCACGGCTATCTGAACCCGGTGCACGAAGCCCGCGCCGCCGAGATCGCGCGCGAGGTCGGCTTTGCCCAGGTCTCGGTCAGCCACGAGGTGTCGCGGCTGGCCAAGCTGGTGGGGCGCGGCGATACCACGGTGGTGGATGCCTATCTTTCGCCGATCCTGCGCCGCTACGTCGAACAGGTGGCCGGCGCGCTGGACATGGGCCGGGGCGACGGGCGGCTGTTGTTCATGCAGTCCAACGGCGGGCTGACCGATGCGCGGCTGTTCCAGGGCAAGGATGCGATCCTGAGCGGGCCGGCGGGGGGCATCGTCGGCATGGTCAAGACGGCCGGGAAGGCGGGCCATGACCGGCTGATCGGCTTCGACATGGGCGGCACCAGCACCGATGTCAGCCATTTCGCCGGAGAATACGAACGCAGTTTCGAAACCGAGGTGGCCGGCGTGCGGATGCGCGCGCCGATGATGGACATTCACACGGTGGCGGCGGGCGGCGGCTCGATCTGCCGCTTTGCCGACGGGCGGTTGCAGGTGGGCCCGGAAAGCGCCGGGGCCGATCCGGGGCCGGCGTGCTACCGGCGCGGCGGGCCGCTGACGGTGACCGACTGCAACGTGATGCTGGGCAAGCTGAACCCCGATCATTTCCCGCGCGTTTTCGGCCCCGGCGGCGATCAGCCGCTGGACGCCGAAGTGGTGCGCGCGAAATTCGAGGCGCTCGCGGCCGAGGTCGCGGCGGCCACGGGGGACGCGCCGATGCGCCCCGAGGCGCTGGCCGAGGGCTTCCTGCGCATCGCGGTGGACAACATGGCCAATGCGATCAAGAAGATTTCCGTGCAGCGCGGCCATGACGTGACCGGCTATACCTTGCAGTGCTTTGGCGGCGCCGGCGGGCAGCATGCCTGCCTGGTGGCCGATGCGCTGGGGATGCGCCGCGTCTTCGTGCATCCGTTTGCCGGCGTCTTGTCGGCTTATGGCATGGGGCTTGCGGAAATCCGGGCGCTGCGCGAAGCCCAGTTCGACGCGCCGCTTTCGGATGTGGAGGGCGCGGCGGCGGTGCTGGAGGGGTTGCGCGCGGCGGCCGAGACCGAGGTGCGCGATCAGGGCGTGGCGCGGGTGGAAAGCCGGTTGCGGGCGCATCTGCGCTATGACGGCTCGCACCAGGCGCTGGAGGTCGCGTTCGGCAGCGCCGAGGCGATGCTCGCGGATTTCGAGGCGGTGCACCGGGCACGCTTCGGCTTTGCCTCGCCCGAGCGCGCGGTGCTGTTCGAGATGCTGAGCGTGGAAGCGGTGGGCGATGCGGGCGAAGTGCCGGTGCGCATCGACGTGGCGGGCGACGGCGCGCCGGAAGGCGAGGTGCCTCTCTGGCTGGGCGGCGAGACGCGCGCCGTGCCGATATACGCGCGCGACCGGCTGGCGGTGGGGCAGACGGTCGAGGGCCCGGCGGTGATCCGCGAGGCGACCGGCACCAACGTGATCGAGCCGGGCTGGGCGGCGCGGCTGGATGGGGCCGGCAACCTGATCATCGAGCGTTTCGCCGCGGCGGCGCGCCCGCCGGCGGCCGGTACGAAGGCCGATCCGGTGCTGCTGGAGGTGTTCAACAACCTCACCATGTCGATTGCCGAACAGATGGGGGTGACGCTGGCCAATACTTCCTGGTCGGTGAACATCAAGGAGCGGCTGGATTTTTCCTGCGCGATCTTCGATGCCACCGGCGACCTGGTGGCCAATGCGCCGCATATGCCGGTGCACCTGGGCTCGATGGCCGACAGCATCCGCACGGTGATCCGCGAAAACGCCGGCGACATTCACGAGGGCGACGCCTTC
>JALSKC010000064.1 GCA_026989055.1 Paracoccaceae bacterium | reverse complement strand
CCTGATCGCCGAAACCGCAGACCATGGCCGCCACCTGGGTGTCGAACAGCGGCTTCGGGATCACCCCGTATTCGATGAAGAAGATCTCCAGATCCTGCCGGGCGGCATGGAACACCTTGACCACGCCCTCGTCGCGCAGCAGCTCCACCAGCGGTTCCAGCGAAAGCCCCTCGGCCAGCGGATCCACCAGAACCGCGTCACCCTCGGCCTCGCCCGGAACCGCCAGCTGCACCAGGCACAGGCGCGAATAATAGGTGCGCTCGCGCAGGAATTCGGTATCGACGGTGACATATTCATGCCCCCTGGCCTTCCTGCAGAAATCGGCCAGGGCATCTGTGGTGGTTATGGTGATCATTCGGGTCGCTTTTTCGTTCTCGCGCCGGTTGCCGGCCCTGATAGGCAATATCGCGGGCAAAGGCCAGAGCCCGGGAGAAAGTCACTCCTCGACGGCAAGTTCGATGCGGCCGCGCTCGCCGCGGGCGAAACGTTCCAGCACCACGGGATAGAGCCGATGCTCCAGCGGCAGGATGCGTGCGGCCAGGGTCCGGGGGGTGTCGTCGGGACGGATGTCCAGCCGCGCCTGGCCGAGGATCGGCCCGCCGTCGAGCTCGGCCGTCACCTCGTGCACGGTGCAGCCCGCCTGGCTGTCGCCGGCGGCGATGGCCCGGGCGTGGGTGTCGAGGCCGCGATGGCGGGGCAGCAGCGAGGGGTGGATGTTCAGCATCCGCCCCCGCCAGCGGGCGATGAACCCCTCGGTGAGGATGCGCATGAACCCGGCCAGGCACAGGATGTCGGGGCGGGCCGGCCGCAGCGCCTCGTCCAGCGCCGCTTCGAAAGCGGCGCGATCCTCGCCGAAGGGGCGGTGATCGACCACCGCCGTGGGCACCCCCAGCGCACGGGCCTTCTCCAGCCCGCCGGCGCCGGGGCGGTTGGAAAGCACCAGCACCGGCTCGGCCGGGTAGCCGGGGCGGGCCATCGCGCGCACCAGCGCCTCCATGTTGGAGCCCGCGCCGGAAATGAGGATCGCCACCCGCTTCTTCACGAAAGCGCGCCCCGGTAGCGCACGCCGGCGCCCGCCACCACCCGGCCGATGCGGTGCACCCTTTCCCCCTGCCCTTCCAGCAGCGCGGCAAGATCATCGGCGCGCTCCGCCGCGACCGCCAGCACCATGCCGATGCCGGCGTTGAAGGTCTTCAGAAGCTCCCCCTCCTCCAGGCCCGCCTCGGCCCGCAGCCAGGCGAAGACCGGCGGCAGCGGCCAGGCACCGAGATCCACCTCGGCGCCCAGGCCCCGGGGCAGCACCCGGGGCAGATTTTCGGTGATCCCGCCGCCGGTGACATGGGCCAGCGCATGCACCCCGCCCGCGCGCACCGCCGTCAGCGCCGGCTTCACGTAAAGCCGCGTCGGCTCCAGCAGCGCCTCTCCGAGGCTGCCTTCGCCGAAGGGGCAGGGATCATTCCAGCCCAGACCGCTGCCCGCGACCACCTTGCGCAGCAGCGAATAGCCGTTGGAATGCACCCCGTCCGAGGCCAGGCCCAGCAGCACGTCGCCCTCGGCCACCCCCGCCGGCAGCGCCTGCCCGCGCTCCAGCGCCCCCACCGCAAAGCCGGCCAGATCGAAATCTCCGGGCGCATACATCCCCGGCATCTCCGCCGTCTCGCCGCCGATCAGCGCACAGCCCGAGGCCGCGCAGCCCTCGGCGATGCCCTCGATGATGCGCGCGGCCGCCTCCGGATCGAGCCTGCCGGTGGCGAAATAATCGAGGAAGAACAGCGGCTCCGCCCCCTGGCAGACCAGATCGTTGACGCACATGGCGACCAGGTCGATCCCGACGCTGCCCAGCCGGCCGGTGTCGATGGCAATGCGCAGCTTGGTGCCCACGCCGTCGGTGGCGGCCACCAGCACCGGGTCGTCATAGCCCGCGGCCTTCAGATCGAACAGCGCACCGAAGCCGCCCAGCCCCGACATCACCCCGGGCCGGGCGGTGCGCCGCGCGGCGGGGCCGATCCGCTCCACCAGCGCATTGCCCGCCTCGATATCCACCCCCGCCTCGGCGTAGGTGAGCCCCTCTTTCGCGTCGCTCATCGCTGCCCCCGGAAATTCCGTTCCCGGTTAGACCAAGCGCAGGGCAGAGTCCACGCCCGCGAGCATCTCCGCACATCGGGGAATCTGCCCGCCAGGGGCGCATCCTCACCGCATCCTCACCGCATCCTCGGTAGATCCTCGGCAGATCTTCACCGCATCTTCACCACCTGATACCTATTCATCCCCGTGCGGGAACATCCTGCAAGCTGCGACGAAGGCCCGGCCGGAACGCACGGGAAACCGGAACGCGAGGACCGGAACGCGAAGACCGGAACGCGAGGACCGGAACGCGAGGACCGGAACACGAGGAAAGGAGAGTCCATGCCGATCATCCCCCGACGCACCCCCCGCCGCATCCCGGCCGCCCTGGGGCTGGCCCTGCTTGCCGCCGGCTGCAGCCTGCCCGGCGACTGGTCCTATGCCGGGCTCTCCTACGACCTGCGGAGCAACAGCTTCAGCGGGCTTCCGGAAACCACCGCCGCCCAGATGCCGACAAGCGGCAGCGCCGTCTTCACCGGCGAATACCGCCACCTGTCCAGAACCAACCCGTTCGGCAAGGGCAGCGCCAGCCTCGGCGTCGATTTCGCCGCCGGCACCGTGCAGCTGAGCCTCACCGGCAGTGTCAACGGCACCGCCAGCGGCACGATTTCGGGCTCCGGGTTCAGCGGTTCGAGCGGCTTCGACTTCGCCGGCAAATTCTACGGCAGCACCGCCGGCGTCGCCGCCGGGCTGTTCAGCGGCATCGGGCCTTCCGATTCCTTCGGCCAGTTCATCACCCGCCGCTGAGCCGGCACGGGGCGTGCGCGCTTGACGCGGGCATGCGGTCTGCTAGTGATCGGCCGCGGGCGGGCCCGTAGCTCAATTGGTCAGAGCAGAGCGCTCATAACGCTTTGGTTGGGGGTTCGAGTCCCTCCGGGCCTACCGCCGCCGCAGGGAGCGGCGCGGCCGGCGACCCGGCACTCCGGGCGCGGCAGGCGACTCGGCGCGCCGGAAGGGGCGCCCCGGAGCGGCATCGCATCACAGCGGCAGGACGAGATCGGCCCGCAACCCGCCCAGCGCCGCACTTTCTCCCAGCCGCAGGCTGCCGCCGTGACGCCGGGCGATGTCGGCGGCGATCGCCAGCCCCAGCCCCACCCCGGAACCCCGGTTCTGGTTGCGTGCCGAATCGAGCCGCGAGAAGGGCTGCAACGCCTCCTCGCGTCGCCCGGGCGGAATTCCGGGGCCGTCGTCCTCGATGCTGATCGTGACCGAACGCGCCCCCGAAACGGCGCTGACATGCGCCCTGCTGCCGTATCTCAGGGCGTTTTCGACAAGGTTTCCCACCGCCCGGGCCACCGCCATCGGGCGCAGCGAGACCCGCTCCGGCAGATCCAGCCGGCCCAGGGTTATCTCCCCCCCGCCCCGTGCGGCCCGGCGCGCGCAATCGCGCAGCAGGGCCGTCAGGTCGGTTTCCCGGCGCTCATCCAGCGCATCGGCGCGGGCGAAATCCAGGAAGGCGTCGATCAGCCGTTCCATCTCGGCGATATCGCGCTCCAGCTCCTCCCGCTCCGGCGTCTCGTCGAGCATCGACAGCCCCAGTTTCAGCCGGGTCAGCGGGGTGCGCAGGTCGTGGCTGATTCCCGACAGCATGGCGGTGCGCTGCTCGATCTGGCGCTCGATCCGCGCCCGCATGTCCAGAAAGGCACTGCCGGCGGCGCGCACCTCGATCGCGCCCGAGGGGCGGTATTCGACCACACGCCCCTTGCCGAAGGCTTCGGCCGCGCGCGCCAGGCGCTTGATCGGGCGCAGCTGGTTGCGCAGGTAAAGGAAGGCGACCAGGGTCATCAGCGCGCCGACGAACAGCATCAGCACCAGGAACTGATGCGGGTTCGAGGCGGTCACCCGGTCGCGGCTGATGTCGATCCCGAGCACCCCGTGGGGCGTGTCCAGCCAGATCAGCACCCGCCCCGGGCGGCTGACCATGTCCACCGCGCGCAGCTCGGGCACGCGCTCCTGCAGCGTCAGGATCAGAACCCGCCCGGACAGGTCATAGAAGCGGCGCGAAAAATGCCGCTCGACCGGCGTGGCAGGAAGGCTCAGCCCCATCTGCAGCGGCCCGGCCAGCCGGGCCAGCCGCGCCCGGGCGCTCTCCGGTTCCGGCGCGGCGCCCACCTCCTGCAGCAGCAGGGCCAGGTCCAGGGTCAGCGCCCGGGTCATCTGCCGGGCGACATCCTCGAAATGGCGCTGGATGAACACCACCGAAACCACGATCTGCAGGGTCACGATCGGCAGCACGAGGATCAGCGCTGCGCGCTGATACAGCCCGCGGGGCATATATCGTTTGAGCCAGTCGAAATTCATGCCTATTGGTAGCCGCAGCAGTGCCCCGGAAGGAAGCGGATATGAACGCCCCCCGCCCCGAAACCGTGGAAAGGCTCGCGCCCGGCATCCGCCGGGTGCTGGCCCCGAACCCTTCTCCGATGACATATTGGGGCACCAACAGCTACATCATCGGCGAGGGCGAGGTGGCGGTGATCGACCCGGGGCCGGCCGAGCCCGCCCATCTGCGCGCCATTCTCGACGCCCTCGCCCCCGGCGAGCGCATCACCCATATCCTGGTGACCCATTCGCATCTGGACCACTCCGCGCTGGCCGGGCCGCTTTCGCAGGCCACCGGCGCGCCGGTGCTGGCCTTCGGCGACAGCCGCGCCGGGCGCAGCGAGGTGATGGAGCGGCTGGCGCGCGCCGGGCTGAGCGGCGGCGGCGAGGGGGTGGATGCGGGCTTCGCCCCGCACGAGCGCCTGCGCGACGGGCAGGTGATTTCCGGCCCCGGCTGGCGGATCACCGCGCTGTGGACGCCGGGGCATTTCGGCAATCACCTGTGCTTCGCACTGGGCGATGCGCTGTTTACCGGCGATCACGTGATGGGCTGGGCCTCCTCGCTGGTCTCGCCCCCCGACGGAGACCTGACCGCCTTCATGGCCTCCACCAGGCGGCTGGCCGCCCGCCGCGACCGCATCTACTATCCCGGCCACGGCGCCCCGGTGGAGCGCCCCGGCCAGCGCATCCGATGGCTGCTGGAGCACCGCAGATCGCGCGAGGCGGCGCTGCTGGAAGCACTGGCGGGCGGGCCGGCCACGCTGGCCGAGCTTGCCGCCCGCGTCTACACAGACATCCCGGCACGCATGCGCCCCATGGCCGAACGCAACGCCTTCGCCCATCTCGTTGATCTGGTTCGCCATTCCCGGGTCCGGGCGGAACCGGAACTGTCGCTTGCCGCGCGCTTCTCGCGGGTCTGAAAAAGCGCCGTTTCAGGGCGTGAATTTGCGCAATACCCTCTGGACGACCCCGCCAAGCATTGCTATATCCACCTCCGGTATTCCGGCGTAGCTCAGCGGTAGAGCAGTTGACTGTTAATCAATTGGTCGCAGGTTCGATCCCTGCCGCCGGAGCCACCTTCCTGGACATCCTCCCGGCCCGTGCATTCTCCCGTGCATTCTCGCGGGCTGCTTCCCTGCCCGGAAGTTTTCTCGCCCGGCTGTCTCTCCAACTGCCGTTTCACAGCGGAACGGCCCCCTCCCCGGGCGCCTCTTCCGCTTGCGACACGCCGCTCCTCCTGTTGCCCTCCCCTCCGGCCGGGCTCAGAGCACGCTGACATTCAGGAGCAGGGCATTGCCTGGAAGGCTCGGGGCATTCGTGCCTCCCCCGCCCCCGCCGCTGCCCAGCGTGCTCCAGTCGATGTTCTGCGGCCATTGCAGCGGATCGACCGGGCCGACGCCGTTGCTCTCCCAGCCCGCCAGCGGCTTCGCGAAGTTGGCAATCGCCGTGCGCGCCGTCGCCGCGTCCGCGACCCCGGCATCGGGGCTGACGAAGGTCAGGTAGCCCGTGTTCGGGTCCGTCCCCCAGGAGCCGTTGCCGGTCAGCACGTCCTGGTAGCGCGTGCCCGCCGTCGCCCCGACGCGCGGGCTCACCACCACGTTGTTGGTGAAGCTCTCGCCGTTGACCCGCCCGGTGTTGAAGGCCGCCGCGTAGTTGTCGCGCACCGTCAGCGAGCCGGTGCCGGTGGCGAACCGCGCCCCCTGCACCCAGGGGTAGGCGTCCTGGTTCGCGTTCGGGTTCGCCTGCCTCAGCAGCATGTTCTTCGTGAACACCTTGTCCTCGTTGTCGTTCGGATCCCAGCCGGAGAACCCGTGGTAGGCCCCGATCATGCCGAGGTTGTTGTGCACCAGCCAGTCGCCCTTGTAGCCGCTGCCGTCGTCCCCGAAGAACCCCTGCGTGCCCGGCGAGGATGAGGGCCGGTTCAGGTGGAAGATGTTGCACTCGGCCAGCACCTCGTAGCCCACGTGGCTGTCGTTCGGGTGGCTGGTCTGGAGGAAGTCGCAGTGAAGCCCGCTGGTCGGCTTGCGCCCGCTCATGTCCCACGCGATGTTGCCCGCCACCCAGGCGTGTGTCGTCCACGATCCGTAGAGCGCGCCCCGGAGCCCGTGCACGTCGTTGTCGGCCAGCCCGCGAAAGCGGTTGTTCCAGGAGCGGACGAAGTTCGCCCCGCCGATGAAGCCCGCGTCGCAGTCGATGAAGTCGTTGTTCTCGATGTGCAGCACCCGCACGTTGCCCAGCCGGATCACGCCGGTGTTGCTGCCCGTGGAATTGCGGAAGGTGCAGCCCTTGACCGCCACCATCGCAAGGCCGGGATAGGTGGCGGTGATGTTGAACACCAGCGAGGAAGCCTCGAACTCCATGTTCTCGAAGGTCAGCTTCGAAAACCCAACGAGGTCGATCACGCCGTTGGAATAGGTGCTCTGGTAGACCGGGCTGAAGCCCGCCGCCGGGCGCACGAGGATCTCCGCCGCCGGGCGGTCGTATCCCCAGTCCACCGCGCCGTTGGCGACAAGCTGGCTCGAAATATAGCCGAACATGCGCTGCCCGCTGGTGGTGATGCCGTTCCAGGCGCACTCAAGCACCAGCCTGTCGGCGGGGCCGGCGTTGTTCATCTCGGTGGCGAGCGCATCGGCGCTGGCGCAGGTGATCGTGGTGAAGCCGGTGGTGTCCGCGGTGCCGCGCCAGTTGCCCTCGAAGCCGGCGGGCGGGTTCGGCGGGAAATGCGCGTCCACCATCGCCTGCCGCTTCGTCCGGTCGGCGGCGACTGGCAGAAGCTGGTCGAGCGTTGCGGCCATGTCTGTTCTCCTACTTCACGAGTTCGACGCTTGCCGCCGCCCAGGTCTGGGCGGATGCGGCGGTCGCGGTCAGGGTCGGGGTGGCGGCTGCCGGGTGGGAGGTGCTCGCGAACACGCCCACGCTCTCGGATCCGTTGTCGATCTCGGCCACCAGCCCGGTGCCGCTGAGCAGCGTGTTCTGGAGGAAGGCGGTGAACAGCATGCCGCCCGCGTTGGTGATGGTGACGGAGGGGCCGGTGTGGGTGGTGCCGGTGGCCCCGGTGTTGGTGGCCGGCGTTCCGACGGCGGAAGCGTCCTGCACCGCCACCGCCACGCTGGCCGAGGCGCTCCAGCCGCCCGAGAAGGTGAAGGGAACCGTCGCCCCCTCGGTGCCGTCCGCGACCCTGTGGAACAGGGAGAGCGCCCGGTTGATGCCCGAGGGCTGTTCAACGGTGGTGCCAAGCTGCGTCCAGCCCGGGGCGGTGAGCGTGCGGCCCCTGTAGTGGCCGATGGCGATGACCAGCTGATCGCCCGCGACGATGCCGGCGGGCAGGTTCACGTCCACGCTGCCGGAGCTTGCCTTGCCGGTGGTGGCGCTGGCGCGCACCGCTGGATCGGCCGCGTCGGTGGTGAAGCCGGAGGCGGAGGCGACGGCGGACTGCGCCCCCAGGAGATCCTCGAACATGAAATGCGTGGTGTAGGCGGTTCCGGCGCTGAGCCCGCTCGGGGCCGGGTTCAGGGTCTGGGTGCCGGCACCGGCGACCGCCTGCGCGCCGCTCCACGCCGCCGGGTTGCCTGCGCTGTCCTGCCCGGCCTTCACCTGCGCCGCGCTCGGGGCCGTCGCGCCGGTGGTGACAACCGCGTAAAGCGTTCCCTGCGGCAGGTTGACCGAAACCGATCCGCTTGATGCCGTCTGCCCGCTGGCCGCGTCGGTCGGCGCCGAAAGCTGCGGGGACACGGGTGCCGGCTGCGTGAATTCGACCGGCGGATCGGTGGCATAGTTGCCGGCGGAATCGCGCACCGTGGCATGCAGCCAGGCGCTGCCCTGCGGCACCGCAGACTTGTCCAGAACGCCGGAATTCGCGCCGCTGTTCAGGGGAAAAGAGACCCCGGCAAGGGCCGTTCCGGCCGTGACAAGAGCCTCGATCTCGGCCCCCGCAATCGGGGCGGGCGTGCCGTTCACCAGCGCGAAGAAGGTGCCCGGTTCGCTGACCCCGGCATAATCGACGCTGCCCAGAGCTGCGTTGACGCTGACCGAGGCGATCGTGGGCGGGGGATCGGCACTGGGGATGATCGTCTTCCCGGCGCTCGCCGGCCCGGCGCCCGCGGCATTGCGCGCCCGCAATACCACCGTGACCTGCTGGCCGTCGGTCAGCCCCCCGATCTGGAAGCTGCCGGGTCCGCTCAGCCCGGAAACCAGCCAGGGCCCGGTATCGACCCGGTATTCGATGGCGCTGATCGGTGCGCCGCCATCGGCGGGAAGGGCAATGATGCTGACGGATACCGTGCCACCGGTGGCACTGTCGGCGAGGTTCCACTCCGCCGGCCCGAAGACACCTGGCGGGGCGGCGGACACGAGGGGCGCACCGGCGCGGCGCGCATCCAGCGACAGGCCGAGGGAAAGTTTCATTCGCTGCCTCCGGTTCGGGTGCTCGCTCTCCGCTCCCGGAACACACCCTGCAAACAGGGCCGGACTCTGTCGGCGAATGGTTAACCGGCCGGAAAGCGGGCGCGCGCTGCCGCGCCGGCACCGATGCCCCGGCAGGTGGAACCCGAAGCGAGGCGCGGAATTCCGGCAGGGTCTGGTGGGTGATGAGAGACTCGAACTCCCGACATCTTCGGTGTAAACGAAGCGCTCTACCAGCTGAGCTAATCACCCGCCGGGCGCCTGATAGCCGGAGCGGGCCCGCGTTTCAAGTTCTCCCGGAAAGGCTGCCGGAAACGCCGCCGCAACGGCCGGTCAGGACCGGGTGCGTCGTCGGGCGCCGGGCCGGGCGCGCATCGCCTTTGAGCACGACTTCGTTCATGCTCTCGTGTATAAGTGCGAACATGGCGCGACAGACAGTGATCGAGATCCTCTACCCGGAATTCCGCGCATATGCGCACGCGCTGTGCGGCGATCCGGACGAGGCAGAAGACCTGATCCAAGATGCTGTCGAACGCGCGCTGCGGACCAGCGGCCGACCGAAACGTGCCGAGGCGCTGCGCCCCTGGATGTTCCGGGTCATCCGCAATCTCCATTACGATGCGCTGCGAAAGCGGCGGATCCGGCAGAAATTCGTGGCAGCGGAGCAACCCCTCCTGGCGGCGAGCGATTGCCCCGCCGATCCCGCGCGGGACATCATGATCCGCCGCGCCTTCGGAAAACTGCGCCCGGAAGTCCGCGAGATTCTGGTCCTTGTCGATATCATGGGTCTGAAATATGCCGAAGCGGCCGCGGTGCTGGATGTGCCGCCAGGCACTGTGATGAGCCGGATCAGCCGTGCCAGGCGCGCATTGCTGGAGCTGATCGATGACGAGCGCAATGCGAACGGGCAGACGATGGCAGGGCGATGACGAATCTGAGCGAACGGGACTGGCAGCTTCTCAACGGCTACCATGACGGCGAGCTGCCGGCGCCGCAGCGCGCCGCCCTGGAGGAACGCCTGCGCCGCGAGCCGGCTCTGGCCGAGGCCCTGGCCGGCTTGCGCACGCTGTCCGCAGAGCTGAAGGCGCTGCCTTCCGCGCCGCCTCGGCCTGCCCTCCCGCGCGTCTTGCACAGCCCGTGGCGCCGGATCGCCGCGGGCGGCATGCTGGCCGCTTCGCTGGCGCTGGGCCTGCTTCTGGCTTTTCCGAGGCCGGACAATCCGGCCATGGCGCTGCATGCCGCCTTCGTGGCGCAGGATTTTCCGGTTGACGAGACCATGCTGCTGCGGGCCGCGACGACCCCGGACCTGCCGAACCTCGCCCCGGCGCGCCTGGCGCTGGTGGCCAGCCGCCGGATCGAGGGTGGCAGCGCAGCCCATTACGCCGGGCTGAACGGATGCCGGCTGACCTTCTTCGACACCTCCGCGCCCGTGGAGCTGAGCCCGGAAGCCGGGCTTCGCACCGCGACATGGCAGAGCGAAACGCGCCATCTGGCAATCGTTGCCCAAGGCATGGATCCGGAAAGATTCCGCGCCATCACGACCTATCTGATGCAGCTTACCCGCCACGCCGACCCGCCCGACACCCGGCTGGCGTTGGCCGATGCCACCCGCAGGACAAACTCCTGCCGGCAGGGGAAGGCCTGACCAGCTGCCGACCGCCCGTTCCGACAGCTGCGCATGGCGGTGTCCAGCGCCGGTTGACGCCTCGATTACAGCCCCCGGAACTCCGCCCTCCCGAACCCCTTCCGCGCCGGCGGACGGCCTGAACGCCCGGCACCATGTGCCCCGAGCGCACTCTCCCCGCCGCACTGCCACCGGAGCGATGCCGACCGGGGAAAGATGCCTCTCCCGGGCAGGACAGCACGCGCCGCCGCGCCGCCTAGCCGCCCCCCGGCGCGGAATGCCGGGTCGGGAAATTGGGCCGGTCCACGTTGTAGTGGGTCGCAAGATAGTCGAGGATCTCGCGCAGCTCCGCCTCCTCCGGTTCCACCATGCCCTGCTCCTCGACCATCCACTCGATCAGCTCGCCCCATTCCTCGCGGGTCAGCCCCTGCTGGGCGATGATCCTTTCCGAATGGCAGGCCGTGCAGGCATAGAAGGTCGTTTCCACTCCCGGGGCCTCCTTGAGCAGGCCGAATTCGGGCTCTTCGCCGGCCGGGTCGGCATCGGAACCGGCAACGGCAGGCGGAACGAGAAGGATGGCTGCCGCAAGCGGAAGAGCCACCCGGAAGGCTGTGTGGATCATGCGTGATTTCCGTTGTCTCGGGGAGCGTTCCTTCTGGAGGGAGAAGGGCGCGCGCGGGAGTGCGCGCGCGCCCGGCCGCGCGTTTCAGCTGGCGCGCACGCCGACCCTGTGCATGGTGTTGTTGAGATACCCCTTGGGGTTCCAGTTGATGGCGAAGGGCTGCATCTCGCCGGCGCTGTCGGTGGCCCTGGCCCAGATCTCGTAATATCCGGCGACCGGGAAATCGACGTTCAGCCGCCAGTTCTGCCAGGCCCCCTCATTGACCGGCTGGTCGAGTTCGGCCTGCATCCAGGTGGCGCCGAAGTCGATCGAGATGTCCACCCGCTTGATCGTGCGGTCGCCCGACCAGGCGTGCCCGCGCACCTCGGTGGACATGCCCAGATCGGTGTTGTTGGCCGGGTAGGTGACGAGCGACTTGACCGGCATGCGCTCGATGATGACGAAATCCTCCTTCGGCACCTTGGTGCCCGGCGCCACCGGGTAGGCGGGCACGCGATAGGAGGTGCCGGTCATCTTCGGGCCGTCATGCACCTGATCGCGGATCCAGATGCGCTGCAGCCACTTGTGCGAGCACGAACCCGGCCAGCCCGGATAGACCAGCCGCAGCGGCGCGCCGTTCATCGGGTGCAG
>JALSKC010000063.1 GCA_026989055.1 Paracoccaceae bacterium | reverse complement strand
GCCGTCTGGCCGAAGCACAGCGGGTTGACGCCGTTTTCCGTCTTGGTGACCTTGAGCGCGCCGTCCTTGTCCTTCACCAGCCAGGCCCAGCCGGAGCCGAACTGGCCGATGCCGGCGGCGGTGAACTCCTCCTTGAACTTCTCGACCGAGCCGAAGGATTCGACCAGCGCCCGTTCCAGCTCGCCGGGCATCTTCTTGTCTTCGCCCGGGCCCATCATCTCCCAGAACTGGTTGTGGTTCCACAGCTGCGAGATGTTGTTGAAGATGCCGTTCTGGGCCACCGCGCCGGGCTGGTAGGTGCCGGTGATGATCTCTTCGAGCGACTTGCCTTCCCACTCGGTGCCGGCGATCAGCTTGTTGCCGTTGTCCACATAGGCCTTGTGGTGCAGGTCGTGGTGGTATTCCAGCGTCTCGCGCGACATGCCCAGATCGGCCAGGGCATCATGCGGATACGGAAGATCAGGAAGTTCAAAAGCCATCGGGAGGCCCCCCTATGTGTTCGCGGTCATCGATCCCCATTACCTGAGCCGGTTGCGCGCCGAGGTCAAGGACCGCCTTGCCGCAAGGCGGCGCTCCCCTCAGGCCAGCTCCCCCTCGGCGGTGATCCTCCTGCGCCCCCCCAGCCAGGGATGCAGCGCCTCGGGCAGCTCCACCGAGCCGTCCGCCTGCTGGCCGTTTTCCAGCACCGCGATCATGGTGCGTCCCACCGCCAGACCCGAGCCGTTGAGCGTGTGCACGTATTCGGGCCGTGCCTCGGGGGTGGGGCGGTAGCGGGCGTTCATCCGGCGGGCCTGGAAATCGCCGCAGGTGGAGACGGAAGAGATTTCCCGATAGGTGTTCTGCCCGGGCAGCCAGACCTCGATGTCATGGGTGCGCCGGGCGGAAAAGCCGATGTCGCCGCTGCACAGGGTGACGGTGCGGTAGGGCAGGCCGAGGCGCTCCAGCACGGCCTCCGCGCAGCGGGTCATGCGGGCATGTTCCGCCTCGCTGTCCTCGGGGCGGGTGATCGAGACCATCTCCACCTTCTCGAACTGGTGCTGGCGCAGCATGCCGGCGGTATCCTTGCCGGCCGATCCGGCCTCGGAGCGGAAGCACAGGGTGTGGGCGGTCATGCGCAGCGGCAGGACCTCGGGCGAAAGGATTTCTCCCGCCACCATGTTGGTCAGGGTCACCTCGGCGGTGGGAATCATCCACCAGCCGTTGGTGGTGCGGTAGCTGTCCTCGGCGAATTTCGGCAGCTGGCCGGTGCCCGCCATCGCCTCGTCGCGCACCAGCACCGGCGTGTTCATCTCGACAAGCCCGTGCTCGGCGGTGTGGATCTCCAGCATGAGCTGGGCCAGCGCCCGGTGCAGCCGTGCCATGGCCCCGCGCATGACGACGAATCGCGCGCCGGAAAGCCGGGCCGCGGTGGTGAAGTCGAGGCCCCTGGCGGCGGGAAGCCGGTAGTGTTCCTTCGGCTGGAAATCGAACCGGCGCGGCGTGCCCCAGCGGCGGATCTCCACGTTGTCGTTTTCGTCCGCGCCCTCGGGCACGTCTCCGGCAAGGGTGTTGGGCAGCTCCAGCAGCGCGGCGCGCAGCTCGGCGTCCTTCGTGCGCGCCTCCTCTTCGAGACGGGCGATCTCCTCCTTCTTGGCCGCCACCAGCGTGCGCAGGCGTTCGAACGCGGCCTCGTCGCCCCTGGCCCTGGCCGCGCCCACCTCCTTCGAGGCCGCCTTGCGCTCGGCCAGCGCGGCCTCGGCGGCGGCGATCGCCGCGCGGCGGGCCTCGTCGATGGCCAGGATCCGGGCTGTCACCCCGGACAGCCCGCGACGGGCCATGGCGGCGTCGAAGGCGGCGGGGTTTTCGCGGATGGCGCGGATGTCGTGCATGGCTGGTGGTCCCGTCCGAATCGCGTTCGAATCGCGTTCGGGTCGGGTTATGCCCGATCTTGCGGCGGGGTGTAAGTGGCGGGGGAGCCTGTCAGCCTTCTTGAAAGAGGGTCCTGTCGGCCTTCCTGAAAGGTGACGGTGCCAGTCGCGAGGAACACGGCCGGCATTGCCGGGGCGATCCGGAGCCTTTCTCCGGTGAACCCGGCATCGGCAAAACTGTTGCCGAGGCCGACGGCGAAGAGACAGGCGGCACGGGCAGGGGGCATCATGGCGACGCGGGGTTTGGTTCGGAGAGGGACGCCGGGAGTGGCCAGCGCCTGAGCGCGGCCCAGGTGGCCAGGCCGGCGGGCACGGCGGCGATGGCTGTGAACAGCCTGTATTTCGCATCGCGGGTTTCGAATTGCATGAGATTCGCGTCCTGGAGCCATGTCATGATCAGATGTCCGGGATTTGTGCCGAAGACCAGCAGCGACAGGTTTGACAGGGCTGCAATGAAGCCGAGGAAGGCGTTGAACAGCAGCCCGATGAGGATGCCGTAAAAGGCGGCGGCGAGCAGGCCGACGGGGGGATGGCGCCAAAAGCGTTGTGGCACGAGCAGGAAGAGAATGACCGGAACGATCATCCACAGTGCCAGGCGTTTCTGAACGAGACAGGCCGACAGGCGGGTTTCGTTCGGGGCAAGCGCGCTGTTGGTTTCCTGCAGCCCGGTGACCAGCCCGCGGGCCTCGATGGCGGCGATGTTCTGCCCCACCAGAGCCGAGGTGAACGCGTCTGCGAGGCCGCTCAGCAGGAAGGCGGCAACGATGGCAAGGGCAAAGCGGGCAGGTGCAGGGGTCATGGTCGTTTGTCCTGCATCAGGTCCCGCACGGCCACGGCGGCGCAGATGGCGGCGAGAACGAAGTAGAGCGCCGGGGAGTGGGGGCCGTCGCCGCCCTGCAGGCCGCGCCGGGCCAACAAAAGGCCGAAAGCGATGGTGGCAAGGGTAACCGGCCAGCCCGGTTTGCTGGATAACCTGATCACTGGTCAGCCCCTGTATTTTGCGATGGTGAAGCCGGCGAACGGGGTTACACCGTCGGAAACGGTCATCGGGAACACATTCTCACTGCAATGGTTGCCGGGGGAGGTTACCGCCATGGCGGGGTGGGATCAACACGTTCAGGTTGTGGCCGAGGTCTGGGGGACGGGGGCAGGCGGGTGTGACAAGCTGTTGGCGTGCCGACCGGCACCGCCGGGCAGCGCCCGGACCACCTCCAAGGGGAGGGCGCGACACGCCCCCGAGGCCCGCGTGTGGCCCCGCCAAGGCGTGCTACTGCCGCGGCCTTGTCGGCGGGAAAATCGGCCGCAACCTTGCTTGCCATCTCCAGGGCCCGCATATAGGGTGCGCGCCAATCCAATGGGGCGGCCGGGCCGCCGCGACAACAAGGGACGAATTCATGCTCGCAACACCAGCCTATGCGCAGGCCGCCGGGGGCGGCGGCAGCGCCCTTGCCAGCTTCATCCCGCTGATCCTGATCTTCGCGATCATGTATTTCCTGCTGATCCGGCCGCAGCAGAAGAAGCTCAAGGATCATCAGGCGATGGTCGAGGCGTTGCGCCGGGGCGATCAGGTGGTCACCCAGGGCGGGATCATCGGCAAGGTGACCAGGGTCAGGGAAGAAGGCAACGAGATCGAGGTGGAAATCGCCTCGGGCGTCAGGGTGCGGGTGGTGCGCTCCACCATCGCGCAGGTGCTTTCGAAAACGGAACCGGCGCCGGAGTGACGCGGCGCCCGGGCGGGCAGGATGCTGAAGATCGAACTCTGGAAACGCGTCGTCATCTGGGGGCTTGTCGCTCTCGGGCTGCTCTACGCGTTGCCGAACCTCTTCTACGGCCGGGTGGAGGTGCACAATGACGCGCTGACGGCGATCGAGGCGGGGGGCGAGAGCCCGGATCTGGCCGCGCAGCGCGATCTCTGGCCGTCCTGGCTGCCCTCGCGGCTGGTCAACCTGGGGCTGGACCTGCGTGGCGGGGCGCATCTGCTGGCCGAAGTCCGGGTCGAGGATGTCTATGGCGACCGGATGGACGGCTACTGGCCGGAGATCCGCGACGCGCTGCGCGCAGAGCGCGAGACCGTCGGCACGATCCGTCGCCAGCCGGCGCCGAACGGCGAACTGCGGATAAGGATATCCAGGCCCGAGGGCATGGCCCGCGCGCTGGAAGTGGTGCGCTCCCTGGCCCGCCCGGTGGTGTCGCTGACCGGGGTCGGCGCTTCCGACATCGAGGTGCGCGGCGAGGGCGACACGATCATCGTGCGCCTGAGCGAGGCCGAACGGCAGCTGACCGACGACCGCACGATCCAGCAGTCGCTGGAGATCATCCGCCGCCGGGTGGACGAGGTCGGCACCCGCGAGCCCACCATCCAGCGCCAGGGCGCGCGCCGGATCCTGATCCAGGTGCCGGGGATCGGCTCCGCCGCCGAGCTGAAGGAACTGATCGGCACCACCGCCCGGCTGACCTTTCACCCGGTGATCGGGCGGGTTTCGGAGCCGGGGGCGCAGCCGGGGCCGGGGCAGGTGATCTACCCGTCGCTGGACGAGCCCGGGGTCTATTACGTTCTGGAAAAGACCCCGGTCGTGCGCGGCGAGGATCTGGTGGACGCGCAGCCCAGCTTCGATCAGAACGGCCGCCCGGCGGTGAACTTCCGCTTCAACCCCACCGGGGCGCGCAAGTTCGGTGACTATACCGCCGAAAACATCGGCAATCCCTTTGCCATCGTGCTGGACGGGGAGGTGATCTCGGCCCCGGTGATCCAGAGCCACATCCCGGGCGGTTCGGGGATCATCACCGGGAATTTCACCGTCGAGGAGAGCACCAACCTGGCGGTCCTGCTGCGCGCCGGGGCGCTGCCGGCCGAGATGGTGTTTCTCGAAGAGCGCACCATCGGCCCCGAGCTTGGCGCCGACAGCATCGAGGCCGGCAAGATCGCCAGCATGGTGGCCGGCGTTGCGGTGCTGGTATTCATGGCTCTGAGCTACGGCTGGTTCGGGATCGTCGCCAATATCGCGCTCCTGATCAATGTCGGGCTGATCTTCGGCCTGCTGTCGCTGATCGGCGCCACGCTGACATTGCCGGGCATCGCCGGCATCGTGCTGACCATCGGCATGGCGGTGGATGCCAACGTTCTGGTGTTCGAGCGGATCCGCGAGGAGCTGAAGACGGCGAAGGGCCCGGCGCGGGCCATCGAGCTGGGCTACGAGAAGGCGCTGAGCGCGATTCTGGATGCCAATGTGACCACGCTGATCACCGCGGTCATCCTCTTCATCATGGGCTCGGGGCCGGTGCGCGGCTTCGCCGTCACGCTGGGGCTCGGGATCATCACCTCGGTGTTCACGGCGATTTTCGTGACCCGGCTCATCATCGTCATGTGGTTCGAGCGCCGCCGTCCCAAGACAATCGAGGTGTAAGCGATGCGACTGAAGCTGGTGCCCCGCGAGACCGGGATCGATTTCTTCCGCTTCGCCCGGCTGTCCTTCGGCGCATCCGTGCTGGCGATGGTGCTGTCGGTGGTGATCTTTTTTGTCAACGGGCTGAATTTCGGCATCGACTTTCGCGGCGGCACCACGATCCGCACCGAAAGCACGCAGCCGGTGGACATCAGGGCCTATCGCGAGGCGCTCGCGCCGCTGGGGCTGGGGGATGTGAAGATCTCCGAGGTGTTCGACCCGACCTTCGGCCCCGATCAGAACGTGGCGATGGTGCGAATCGAGGCCCAGGAGGGCGACGAAAGCGTTTCGGCCGAAACCGTCCGGCGGGTGGAGGAGGCGCTGAAGGCCGTGGACCCCTCGATCACCTTCCCCTCGGTGGAAAGCGTCGGGCCGAAGGTTTCGGGCGAGCTGGTGATCTCGGCCATAGAAGCGGTGCTCATGGCCATCGCCGCGGTGCTGTTCTACATCTGGCTGCGCTTCGAGTGGCAGTTCGCGCTGGGCGCGGTGGCGGCGCTGGTGCATGACGTGACGCTGACCATCGGGCTGTTCGCGCTGTTTCAGATCCCCTTCGATCTGGCGATCATCGCGGCGCTGCTGACGATCGTCGGCTATTCTCTGAAC
The DNA here is from genome assembly GCA_026989055.1 of Paracoccaceae bacterium. Classification (GTDB taxonomy): domain Bacteria; phylum Pseudomonadota; class Alphaproteobacteria; order Rhodobacterales; family Rhodobacteraceae; genus JAJRUE01. The sequence continues at coordinate 5,871 of JALSKC010000063.1, read as the reverse complement.
GACACCGTGGTGGTGTTCGACCGGATGCGCGAGAACCTGCGCAAATACAAGAAGAAGCCGCTGAAGGAGGTGCTGAACCTCTCGCTCAACGAAACCCTGAGCCGCACGGTGATGACCTCGGTCACCACGCTGCTTGCGCTGAAGGCGCTGCTGGTGCTGGGGGGCGACGTGATCCGGGGCTTCGTCTTCGCCATGACCTGGGGCGTGGTCGTGGGCACCTATTCCTCGGTTTTCGTGGCCACCAACATCCTGCTGTATCTGGGTGTCAAGCGGGACTGGTCGAAACCGGACGCCAATGCCGGCAATCAGTATGCCAACATAGATGCCTGACGCTCTGGCGGCCGCCCTGGCCGTGCCGGGGCTGGGCTGGCTGGCGGCGGCGGTGTTCGTCGCCGGGCTGGTGCGCGGCTTTGCCGGCTTCGGCACCGCGATGGTCTATCTGCCGGTGGCCGGCCAGTTCCTGAGCCCCTTCGAAGCGCTGACCACGCTGGTCGTCATGGACATGATCGGCCCCCTGCCCAACATGCCGCGCGCCCTGCGCGACGGGCACCCGCGCGACCTGCTGCGGCTGATGGCGGGGCTGGTCCTGGCCCTGCCGCTGGGCGTGTTCGTGCTGTCGCTGGTGGCGCCGGAGGTATTTCGCTACGGGGTTTCGCTGGCGGCGCTGATCCTGCTGGCGCTGCTGGTGGGGGGCTGGCGCTGGCGCGGGGCGCTGAAGGGCTGGATGATCACGCTGACCGGCGGGCTGGGCGGGTTTCTGGCCGGGGCGGTGGGGCTGCCGGGGCCGCCCGTCATCATGCTGTACATGGCGGCGCCGCACCCGGCGCGCGTGATCCGCGCCAACATCACCGTCTATCTGCTGCTGGCCGATGCGGTGATGATCGCTGTGCTCCGGGCCTTCGGGCACCTGGTGGTGGGGGCGCTGGTGCTGGGGGCAGTGCTGGCGCTGCCCTATCTGGCGGGCAATGTTGCCGGCGCGCTGCTGTTCCGCCCCGAGGCCGAGCGGAGCTACCGGATCGTGGCCTATGCGATCATTGCCGCCTCGGCGCTCTCCGGCCTGCCGCTCTGGGGCTGATCCGGGGCTGATCCGGGGCCATCCGGGGCTGACGCGGGCGGCGCTATCTGGCAGGATGAGGACATGCGGCTGAGGGAGATCTCCTATGATTCGGGCCTGCCGGTGGACGGCTACGGCCCCGGCTTCTTCCGCATCGGCGGACAGGTGCTGAAAGGGGCGACGCTGGTCACGGCAACCGGCGCCGGCCCCTGGGGCGGGCTGGACGACCGCGCGGCGCTGGCCGGGCTCGCGGGCACGGTGGACGTGCTGCTGGTGGGCACCGGCGAAAGGATGCGCCCCCTGCCGGTCGATCTGCGCGCGGCGTTGGAAGGCGCCGGGATCGGGGTCGAACCCATGTCCTCGCCTGCGGCCTGCCGCACCTACAACGTGCTGCTGGCCGAGGGCCGGCGCGTCGCCGCGGCGCTGTTGCCGGTCTGATCCGGCTTTCGGCCCGCCGCGCATTGCGCTAAGCCGTGCGCATGACAGCGAGCGTTGCATTGCGGGTCGAGGATCTGGGCTGCCAGCGCGGTGGCGTGCCGGTGCTGGAGGGGGTGAGCTTCACGCTGGCCGCTGGCGAGGCGCTGGCGCTGCGCGGGCCGAACGGCTCGGGCAAGACGACACTGCTGCGCACCATCGCCGGGCTGCAGCCGCCGGCGGGCGGGCGTATCGAGCTGGCCGAGGACTCCGTGGCCTATGGCGCCCACGCCGACGGGCTGAAGGCGACGCTTACCGTTGCCGAGAACCTGGCCTTCTGGGCCGCGATCCACGCCTGCGACAAGGTTTCGGAGGCGCTGGAGGCGTTCGAACTGCGGCCGCTGGCGACGCGCCCGGCGCAGAAGCTCTCGGCCGGGCAGAAACGCAGGCTGGGGCTGGCGCGGCTTCTGGTGACGGGCCGCCCGCTCTGGCTGCTGGACGAGCCGACGGTCTCGCTCGATGCCGACAGCGTGGGGCTGTTCGGGCGTGCCGTAAGGGCGCATCTGTCGGCCGGCGGAGCGGCGCTGATCGCGACCCATACGGATCTGGGGCTCGAGGCGCGGGTCCTGGATGTGACCGCCTTCGCCGCCACGGGCGGGCCGGCACCCGGCGGTTTTGCGGAGGCCTTCGCATGAGTGCGCTGCTGCTGCGCGACCTGAAGCTGGCGGTGCGCGCCGGCGGCGGCTTCGGGCTGGGGCTGGCATTCTTCCTGATCGTCACTGTCCTGGTGCCATTCGGGGTCGGGCCGGACAGCGGCCTGCTGGCCCGGATCGCACCGGGCATCCTGTGGGTCGGGGCGCTGCTGGCCTGCCTCCTGTCGCTCGATCGGATCTTCCAGCTGGACTGGGAGGACGGTTCGCTCGAGCTGCTGGCCACCGCGCCGATTCCGATGGAGGGCGTCGTGCTGATGAAGGCGCTGGCGCACTGGCTGAGTTCGGCCCTGCCGCTGGTGCTGGCGGCGCCGGTACTGGGCGTGCTGCTGAACCTGCCGACGGCGGGCTACGGCTGGCTGATGCTGTCGCTGGCGCTCGGCACGCCGGCCCTGTCGATGATCGGCACCTTCGGAGCGGCGCTCACCGTGGGGCTGAAGCGCGGCGGGCTGCTGCTGAGCCTGCTGGTGCTGCCGCTCTATGTGCCGACGCTGATCTTCGGCACCGAAGCGGCGCGGCGCGGTGCGGAGGGGCTGGCCAATGCCACGCCATTGCTTATGCTGGCCGGGATCACGGCAGGGGTCACGGCGCTGCTGCCCTTTGCGGCCGCGGCCGTGATCCGCGTCAATCTGCGCTAGCCCGACGGGTGATGACGGGCATGTGAATGGCGCCTGCAGGAGCGAGGGACTAGGAAGCAGCCATGTCGATCTGGGAATATGCGAATCCGCGCAGGTTCATGGGCTGGAGCGCGCCTCTGGTGCCGCTGTTCTCGGCGCTGGCGGCGTTGCTGATCGCGCTCGGGCTGGTCTGGGGGTTCTTCTTCACCCCGGAAGATTACCGCATGGGTTCCACCGTCAAGATCATCTACATTCACGTGCCCTCGGCGATGATGGCCATCAACATCTGGGTGATGATGCTGGTGGCCTCGCTGATCTGGCTGGTGCGGCGCCACCATGTCTCGGCGCTGGCAGCCAAGGCGGCCGCCCCGATCGGGGTGGTGATGACGCTGATCGCCCTGATCACAGGGGCGATATGGGGCCAGCCCATGTGGGGCACCTGGTGGGCCTGGGATCCGCGGCTGACCTCGTTTCTGATCCTGTTCCTGTTCTACCTGGGCTACATGGCGCTCTGGGCGGCCATCGAGGATCCGGACACGGCGGCAGATCTGACCGGCATGCTCTGCCTGGTCGGTTCGGTCTTTGCCGTGCTCAGCCGCTATGCGGTGAACTTCTGGAACCAGGGGCTGCATCAGGGGGCGACCCTGTCGCTGGATGCCGAGGAGAACATCTCGGATGTGTTCTGGCTGCCGCTGCTCGTCTGCATGGCCGGTTTCGGAGTGCTGTTCGCGGCGCTCGTGCTGCTCCGCACCCGGACCGAGATCCGCCTGCGCCGGCTGCATGTGCTGGAGGCCCGCGACAGGACGGGCCGGAAAGGGAGCGGGGAAGGATGATGCCTGATCTGGGAAAATACGGCGCCGAGGTGCTGTCGGCATACGGAGCGACGATCGCGCTTCTGGCGGTGCTGGTCTGGGCGAGCTGGGTGCGCGCGCGCCGGGTGCGCGCGGCGCTGGAAGAGGCCGAAGCGAGGCGGAAGGATGCGGAAGGATGACCGAGGAGAGCGGAAGCGGAAAATCTTCCCGGCGGCGGATCTCGCCGGTGCTGCTGTTGCCGCCGCTGCTGTTTGCGCTCCTGGCCGGGATGTTCCTCTGGGGAATGGGGCGGGAAAGCCCCGATGCGCTGCCCTATGCACGCGAGGGCGGCCCGGTGCCGGTGCTGGACCTGGTGCCGCTGGCCGGCAAGGAGCCCTTCGGGCGCGAGGATCTGACCGGCCCCGGCGTCAAGCTCGTGAACTACTGGGCCAGCTGGTGCGCGCCCTGCCGGGTGGAGCATCCGAGCCTGCTCGAACTGCAGGCCGAGGGCATTCCGATCTACGGCATCAACTACAAGGACAAGCCGGAAAACGGCCTGGCCTTCCTGGCCGAGCTGGGCGATCCCTTCGTGAAGGTCGCGGCCGACCCGAGCGGGCGCAATGCCATCGAGTGGGGGCTTTACGGGGTGCCGGAAACCTATGTGATCGACGGCAGCGGGCGGGTCGTGCTGCGCTTTGCCGGGCCGATTACCCGCAGGGTTCTCGACGAAACGATTCGCCCGGCGATAGCCCGGGCGGCGGCCCGGAGCGGCGAATAGGGCGCAGCGAACAGGGCCGCGGGATCGAACCGGCGCGCGGGGGGCGGGAGAAGGAGCGGGTTCCGCCCGCCGGTCGCGCGTCGCGCCCTCATGGCGTCGGTTCATGGCGTCGGTTCATGGCGCCGGTTCGCGCCCGCTCCCTTCGGGACGCCACAGGGCGAAGATCAGCTGGTCGAGCCTTGTGCCGTCGGCGACCGAGGCCAGCTGTTCGCGCAGCACCGCCTCGCGGGTGAAGCCCGCCTTTTCGAAGGCCCGTATCGAGGCGGTGTTGCGGGCATGGATCCGGGCGATGATCTTGTGCATTCCCAGGTGCTCGAAGAGAAAGGCGCACAGCGGGGGGGCGGTTTCGGAAAACACTCCCTTGCGGCGGAAATCCCGGTTGCCGATGGTGACGGTGATCTCGGCCCACAGGTCGCGCGGATCGGCGCGCACGGCATAGAAGCCGACGGGGTGGGCTGCCACCGGCGCGGCGATCATCAGGTAGAAGACGGTGCGGTTGTCGGCCCGGGCCAGGCTGCGCAGCGCCTGCTGGCGGCTCATGCGCCGGAGCGGCAGGTTGTGGCCGCGCTGGACTTCCGGATCGGCGTGCCAGCGCAGGAACTCGGGGGTTGCATCGCGCCGCGTCATCGAGCGCAGGATGAATCGGCGCGTGCCCAGGCGCAGCGGGTCTCCCGGCGCCCAGCGGGGCGCGTCTTCGGCAGCCGCAGGCTTCGGAGCGCGAGAGGAGGGTTGTCCGATCATGCCCGGATCCTAGCGCATCTGATGCCGGCGGTCACGCGGGAGCGGGCATCCCGGGGGGGAAACCCGCATCCCGGGGGGGAAACCCGGGGCGGAAAAGGGGACGCGCAGGCAAGGGGCCCCCGCTGTGCGGCGAGAGCCCCGCAGAACGGCCGGCCGTTCAGCCCCTGGCGAGGTTGCGCAGCACGTAGTGCAGCACGCCGCCGTGTTCGATGTATTCGATCTCGATCTCGGTATCGATCCGGCATTTCAGCGTGATCTCGCGCGCGGTGCCGTCGGCGTAGGCGATGGTGGCGGGCACGTCTGAAAGCGGCTCAAGGTCGCCCTCCAGCCCCCTGATCGTGATGGTCTCGTCGCCCTTCAGCCCCAGCGTCCTGCGATTGTCGCCGCCGGTGAACTCGAAGGGGATCACCCCCATGCCGACCAGGTTCGAGCGGTGGATGCGCTCGTAGCTCTCGGCGATCACCGCCTTCACGCCCAGAAGTGCTGTGCCCTTGGCCGCCCAGTCGCGAGAGGAACCGGCGCCGTATTGTTCGCCGGCGATCACCACCAGCGGCACGCCGCGTTCCTGCCAGGCCATGGCGGCCTCGAAGATCGAGGTCTGCTGCCCGTCCGGCCCCAGCGTATAGCCGCCCTCGACGCCTTCCAGCATCTCGTTGCGGATGCGGATGTTGGCGAAAGTGCCGCGCATCATCACCTCGTGGTTGCCGCGCCGCGAGCCGTAGCTGTTGAACTGGTGCGGCGGCACCTGGCGTTCGATCAGGTAGCG
>JALSKC010000062.1 GCA_026989055.1 Paracoccaceae bacterium | reverse complement strand
GCCCCCGGGAGGCGCGGCGGCGAAACCTCCGCTCCGGGCGCGGCGGCAGCCGGGGCCGGTGCGGAACACGGGCAGAGGGCGCACGGGGGGGCGCACAGGGGGGGCGCACAGGGGGCACGCTTCCCGGAGCACGCCGGTCCCGGAGCACGCCGGAGCACGCCGGAGCACGCTAAACGGGCTGGAAACGGAAGAAAAAGCGGCGCGGTTCCGATGACCCGCGCCGCTTCCCGTGCCCGCCCCGATGTTGGGGATGAGGGCGGTCACGACCAGACCACGCCTGCACGCGCCACTCACACGGTCTGCGCAGGCTTGTCCGATGCGGGCTGATCGAAACCGTAATGCGCGTTTCCACCAGCCCGCCGTTCCCTGGCAAAATGCCACCACTCACGGAACGAGTCCATGTTGCGGTTTTGCGCCGAAGCGGCAAGTATGGATTCCCTTACCTTTTCCTGTTTCGAAGCTGGTTCCATGCCTTGATGCCTTCCGGTGCCGCGCGGCCGGCGAATGCGCGAATTCGCCAGTCCCGGAGCGAATCTCCTGCCTGAGCGGGCGCTCCCGCGACCGGCGCCGCCCGTATCGGCGGCGCGCCGCCAAATCACGGAAACAAATAACGGAATCACGAATCGACCAGGAAGATCCGGTTCTGGATCGTTGCCTTCAGCACTGCCTGGGTGCTCGTTTCCACATCGAGCGCTTCGCGGGCAAGACGCAGGTGCTTTTCCACGGTGGAGCGGCTCACCCCCATGATCGTTGCGATTTCCTGCAAGGTCTTGCCTTCGCCGACCCACTCCAGAACCTCGCGCTGCCGCGTGGTCAGCGGCTTCCGGCCGGAATCGCAGGGCAGGCTCGTGATCTTCAGGTGCGCGACATTGTTCATCTGGACGATCAGCCGGCCGTGCTCCACCCAGACGGCATCGGCATCGCGCTGGCTCATGCCCGGGCCGGCCACCAGCCCGATCGCTCCCTTGGCGCGGCTGGAAACATCCTTGAAACTGATCGAATAGCCGGCCCGGATCCCCATTCTCCGGTTGAATTCCAGCAGCCTTGCCTCTTCGGGCGTGAGCTCGGAGGGAGGCTTTTCCATCCATCCCCAGGAACGGGCGCCGACATTTTCCGCCGCCCATTTCACCATCGGAGCATGAAAATAGAGCCCGTTGTCGATGAATTCCTGCAGGAATTCCTTCGAGTGGTTGGAAAGCACCAGGATGTCGCGCGGATCGCCGAAGGAGTTGCCCCGCCGGAAGCGGGTGAAGGCGTAAAGCAGCCGGTCGAAGCCGAAGCCCTTCATCTCGGCCATCAGGATCTGCCACACGTCGTTGATGGCCGGCGCCTCGACCACCTGTTCCACGAAATCCAGGAAGCGCGACATCAGCGCGTCTCCGTCGGCGGGCCGTCGGTTGCGTCGCTTTCGGTTCCGGCCCGCCGTTGCAGATGCTCGACGAGCGCGAGGATCGCCAGCCGGTAGCCGTTCGCGCCGAAGCCGCAGATCTGGCCGACGGCCACCGGAGCGATGAAGGAGCGCTGGCGGAAAGGCTCGCGCGCATGGATGTTGGACAGGTGCAGTTCCACCGTCGGCAGGCCGGTGGCGGCTATGGCGTCCATCAGGGCGATCGAGCTGTGGGTATAGGCCCCGGCGTTGAGGATGATCCCGTCATGGCTCCTGCGCGCCTGCTGGATCGCCTCGACCAGGGCGCCCTCGTGGTTCGACTGCCAGCAGCTGACCCGGGCGCCGACCTCGCGCGCCGTGGCCGCGCACAGCGCCTCGATGTCGGCAAGGGTCGTCCGGCCGTAGATCTCCGGCTGGCGGGTGCCCAGCAGGTTCAGGTTCGGGCCGTTCAGGACCAGCAGGGAATGCATTCTGACCTCGTCCACGCTTGCGGCATTAGGTAGTGGCAAAGAGGTAATGGCAAAGCGGTGCCCTTGTCGAGTGGCCAGCCGCGATCGCCGGCCGCAGGGGCCTCCAGCGCCTCAGATGTGCTTCAGCTGCCGATCCGCGTGGCCGATCCGCGTGATTGCGCGCGCCAGCAACGGCAATCAACGACAATAGATGACATAATATGTCTTATCGGATAAGACGGCCGAACGGTCATCAAGACAAGAGCGGCCACGGGAGGCCGGAAATGCGCGGAATGCGGAAACGCCGGCGGTGATTGCACCAGGCTTGCAATCGGATATAAGTAATACAACGTAAGGACGAGTTAACGCGCAGGGAGAAACGAAACGCTCCGGCTAGGGCCGGCAAAGCTGGGGAAGTTCATCATGTCGCAGAAGCCGCCCTGCGCCGGTGCCCACGGTGATGTTGCCACCGGAAACACCCGGGCCGAGGTGGACCCGTCCGCGTCCGGGGGGCTCGTGGTGATCGCGGTCGGAGACCTGCAGCACTGGCGGCGCAGCGGCCGCAGCCTTCCCTGGAACTCCGAGATCCTGTTTCGCGACTTTCGCGACCTCGACGCGGTGCTGGAGGAGCGGACGCCGGATGTGGTTCTCTCGCCGTTGCTGTGCCGGAATTTCGACTGTATCGACATCGCGCTGCACCTGCAGGCGCGCGGCTGGCGCGGCCGGCTGCGGATCATGGTCACCGACCTGCCCCGGCCACAGATCGTTCTGGAAGAGGCCCGCTGTCTGGCGCCGGACCTGGATATCGAGATCATCGTGGATCGGTGGGTGATGGGCGAGCGGGTCAACTAGGTTACGCCAGCCGGCAGCGGGGATCGCTGCCGCGCCCTGCCTCGCCGCCCCGGCTGTCGTCCGAGACGGCATCGGGCGGCAGGCTTCCGCTCTCCGCACGGCAACGACCGCCCGCACGGCAACGGCCGCCCGCACGGCAACGGTCGCCCGCACGACAGCCGGAAAACCGGCGTCTGCCGCCCTGCCCCTCGACTCCTCAGCCGATCAGGTTGTTTCCGCCCAGGGAATCGTAATGCCGCCGGAGCCGCTGCAGCGCAATTCGCAGCACCACCTTGCCCGAACGGGCGGCCCAGCCCATCCGCTTTTCGGCCGCTTCCAGCCCTTCCAGGAAACAGCAGACCCGAAGCGCCACATCGCCCAGCCCGGGCCCGAGATCGCGCAGCGCCGCGTTGACCCGTGCCCGGGCGGCGGCCGGCCCGTTGCCGGTCCCGCTGTCGGGCATGAAGGATCCGCGGTCGCCTCCGGTCAGGAAGCGCTCCCAGTCCTGGGCAACCCGCGGCCCCATCTGCGCCAGTTCGAAATCCTCGCGCAGGCGTTCGGCCGCGGCCACCAGATCCGGGCTCAGGAACGGGCGGCCGGACTTGTCCTTGCGCCGGGCCAGCGCCGCCACCGGACTCTCGGCATGATTGTATCGCACCCGCCGCCGAGCGCCGCTGTGCGGGTCGTCGATGGCGCGCGGGGAGAAGTCCCCGTGCTGGGCCCGGAAGCTGGCGGCATCTTCCTGAAACCCCGCCCGCGCGGTTTCCGCCTCGGCCAGCAGGCGCTTGAGCGCGGCGCGGCCGACCGAGGTGATCCGGTAGCGTGCCACCCGGCCCTGATCCGCGCTGGCGATCCACTCCCTCAGGGCCATCGCCTGGGCCACCTGCCGATCCACGACCGCGGTGCGCACCGCCCGCCCGTCGGAGGCTTCGCGCACCACGACCGCCTTTTCCATGTCGCGGGCAACCGCAAGGCAGGCCCCCGGCTCGCTCAGCCGCCGCAGGATCCGCCGCCCTTCGGAGGCGATCAGCTCTTCGCCCGGCGCCCCGGCCTGTGCTTCCTCGCTGGCATGTCTGGTCATTCCCGTATCATCCTTGCTGTCAGTGCATTCCCCGTTGGCGGCGGCATCCGGCGGCATGGCGCGACGCAGTTGCGCGCCGATTGCCGAAAGCGCCTCGTCGAACAGCGGATCGTCGCGCCGCTGTTCGATCCGACGCACCTGGCGCAGCACAGTCGAAGGGTGACAGCCGGCATGCCTGGCCAGCTGCCTGATCGATTGTCCCCGTTCGATGTGGCCGATGTAGTTCAGAGTTGCCCGCGGCAGCCAGCCCGGCAAGCCGCCCGGTGCCGGCGCATTCTTCCCCCCTGATCGGTTTTCCATGTCTGATCCGTCCTGTTCAACTCGCGACAACCGACGCTGGACAGCCCCTACCAACCGGAAAACAGTCGCATTCGTGTCAAATTTGCGACAACAACCTATGGTTGATCTCGTTACCGGATTGTTAATATTCCCGTCGCCAGGCAGAGTATCGTTTCAATTTCGTAAAAATTTTATCGATCCTGCGCGCGCTGCTGGCGCCACCCCCGCAACACCCGTTCAGGTTGTGCCACCCTGCTCCGGAATCCACAGCAGGGAACCTTGCCGATGACCAACGATCCCGTGACCGACCTGTCCTCCGTGCGCCGCCCCAGGCTGCTGATCCGGGCTGCCCGATTCGGCCTGGCCGACTATGTGCGCGAACGCGATCTGAAGCGGCTGCTGAAAACCGCTTCCCCGCCCGCTCCGGCGACTGCCCTGCGCCGGCTGATGGCCGCCGAGGCGGAGATGGAAGAAACCCGCAGGGCGGGCGATGCAGGCTACAGCGCGGCCCGCCACGTGGAGCTTCTGATCGCGCTGATGGCCGAGGCCGGGCTGCTGGCCCGACGACGCAAGGCTGCCTGAGGTCGGGAGCGGCAGGCCCCGCCGGCCATGTCGCCGCCCGCCGCTGAGGGACCTAACCGAAGACGTCGGGCATCTCCGCCTTGCGCCGGGCCACGTAATCCTCCAGCGCCTCGCGCCGGGCCGGATCGAGCGCCGGGGCCTCCCAGGCGGCCAGAAGCGCCCTCGCCCGTTCGCCGGCCAGGGCCCGGGAATCGCGCGCGCCCTCTTCTTCCCAGGTCTCGAAGGGCTTGTAGTCCAGCACCTCCGAGCGCCAGAAGGCCTCGCGGAAATTGGCCTGGGTATGGGCACAGCCCAGGTAGTGGCCGCCGGGGCCAACCTCGCGGATGGCCGCCATCCCCTGCCCGTTCTCGCCGAGATCCACGCCGCCGGCCAGCCTGTGCAGAACGCCCAGCTGGTCGGCATCGAGCACGAACTTCTCGAGGCTTGCCACCAGCCCGCCCTCCAGCCAGCCGGCCGCGTGCAGCATGAAGTTGACGCCCGCCATCAGCGCGACATTCAGCGAATTGGCGCTTTCATATCCGGCCTGGGCGTCGGCCAGCTTGGAGCCGGTGAAGGCCCCGCCCGATCGGTAGGGCAGCCCCAGCCGGCGGGCCAGCTGCCCGGCGCCGAGGGTGATCTGGGCTGCCTCGGGGGTGCCGAAGGTGGGCGCGCCGGAATTCATGTCGATCGAGGTGACGAAGGTGCCGAAGATCACCGGCGCCCCGGGGCGGATCAGCTGCGCATAGGCCACCCCGGCCATGACCTCGGCCAGAACCTGGGTGAGCGTCCCGGCCACCGACACCGGCGCCATCGCGCCGCCGACGATGAAGGGCGAGACGATGCAGGCCTGCCCCGCCCGCGCATGGACCTCCAGCGCCCCCATCATGGTGGCATCGAAAGTGAGCGGCGAGTTGATGTTGACGAGCGAGGTCATCACCACATGGCTCTCCACGAAGGCCTCGCCGAACAGGATCTTCGCCATCGCCACCGAATCGCGGGCGTTTTCCGGGGCGGTGACAGAACCCATGAAGGGCTTGTCGGACAGCGTCATGTGCGCCAGCAGCATCTCCAGGTGGCGCTTGTTGACGGGCACGTCGGTGGGCTCGCACAGGGTGCCGCCCGAGTGATGCAGCCATTTCGACATCTGCCCCAGGCGCACGAAGTTGCGGAAATCCTCGATCGTGGCATAGCGCCGGGTGCCGTCGAGATCGCGCACGAAGGGCGGGCCGTAGACCGGGGCCAGCACCAGGTTCCGCCCGCCGATCTCGACGTTGCGCTCCGGGTTGCGGGCGTGCTGGGTGAAACGCGAGGGCGCGCTTGCGCACAGCTTGCGGGCCAGCCCACGCGGGATGCGCACCCGCGTGCCCTCGACCTCGGCGCCGGCCTCGCGCCAGAGCGCCAGCGCCGCGGGGTTTTCGGGAAATTCCACCCCGATCTCCTCCAGCACGGTTTCGGCGTTGGCTTCGATGATCTCCAGCGCCTCCTCGGTGAGGATGTCGAAATCGGGAATGTTGCGCGCGATGTAGCGCGCCGCCTCCACCCGCAGCGCACTGCGCTCGGCCCGCCGGGCCGCCCCGCCGCCGCTGCGCCTGCGCCTTGTCCGCTCCGCTGTCATTCTTCCGCCTGACCTGCTCCCTGTGCTGCCGCCCGTTCCGCCGGTTACCGGCCGCTGCCGCTGCTGCTGCCGCCGGCATCGGCTCCCCGTGCCCCGGATATCGCGGAACGCGCCCCCGTCACCGGCAGTTTCCGCCTCTTTGCAACGGAAAACGACACCGCCGGCCAGACCGCGACCCCGCGCGGGCGCCTCCCGCGCCTGGAACCGGCAGGAAAGGCGCGTGGCGGGCAATCGGGCGCCGGCTTCGCGCCGCGGGGCCATTTTGCGGCACGGCCCGGGCCTGGAGCAGAAGCGTTTGACAAGATCGGGCGTCGGCAGGTTGCGACGGTGGTCGGACGGCGAAACTTGCGGTTCCGTTCGTGGGCCGGCCGGGACAAGCCGCCATGCGCCGCGATCGGCAAGAGGACGGATCGCGCCATCGCCGCAGCCGGCCCCGAACCGTCGGCACGGGGATGGCGGAGGGCCGGCGACCAGCGCCGCCTTTTCCGGAATGCCGCCTTTTCCGGAATCCGGAAGCGCTGAGACGCGCACGACCGCCAGCCGGCCTCTTCAGGCGTGTGGCGCCTGGGCCCCTCCCCTGCCGGGGCCTGCCACGGCCCCTGCCGGGTTTGCCGGGTTGCCCGCCTTTGCGCCGGCAGGGTCCCGACGCGGGAGCGCCTCCAGCCAGATTCCGTCGCGCGCGCGCACCGTCAGGTGGGCTTCGGGCACGGGCTCGCGGCCGGCCAGGGGGCGGAACCGGAAGGCGCGCAACAGAAGCGCGAGCAGAAGCGGCCCCTCGAGCATCGCGAAACCGGCCCCGGGGCATGCCCGCGGTCCGCTCGAGAACGGCAGATAGGCCTCGCGCAGGCAGGCCCTGCCGTTTCCGGTGGCAAAGCGATCGGGGTCGAATTCGTCGGGGTGCTCCCACATCCTGCGGTGGCGGTGCATGTGCCAGGGGCTGATCACGATCTGGCTGCCCGGCGGCACCTGCCGGTCGCGGAAATGCTCGCATTTCGTGGCCTGGCGGACCAGCATCGGCACCGGCGGGTAGAGGCGCAGCGTCTCGCGGAACACGCTTCGCGTGAAGGAAAGACTTGAAATATCTGTGAAATCAGGGTTTTCAGGAATAGAGAACGCTTCTTCCGCAACCCGTTCCTGGGCCTCGGGGAAGGCGGCCAGCAGGTAAAGCGCCCAGGCCAGCGCCGAGGCGGAAGTTTCGTGCCCGGCGAGGAAGAAGATCGCCACCTGGTCCACCATCTCGGCGGTATCGAATCTGGTGCCGGTTTCGGGGTCGGCCCGGGTCATGATCTTGGTCGCCAGATCATCGGGCGCCTCGCCGGCGGCGATGGCCTGCATCCTCTCGGCGGTCAGCGCCTCGATCAGGGCGCGGATCTCGCGCGCACGTCGCCGCACGCCGGGGCGGTGCAGGCGCGGCACCCAGCGTGGCAGGGGGATGAAGGCTGCGAGGTTCAGGATCGGCTGCAGGCACTGGTAGGCGCGGAAGGAGACAAAGACCCGCGCCGCAATCTGGTGGGTGATCGGGATCGAGAACAGGGTGCGGAAGATCACGTCGGCCGCCACATGGCTTGCGAAGGCCTCGGCCTCGAAGCGCCCCGGGGCGTCGTGCAGCCGCGCCACCGCCGCCCGGCCGGCCTCCAGCATCGCCGGAAAGCTTTCGCGCAGGCGCCCGCCCTCGAAAGCCGGGTCGATGATCCGGCGCTGGCGCTGCCACTGCGCCCCGTTGGTCAGGAACACCGAATCGCCCAGCAGCGGGCGCAGCCCTTCGGAGATGCGCGAGGACTTGGGAAAGTCCAGCGGGCGCTCGTTGAGCACCAGGCGCACCAGATCGGGCTGGTTGACGAGAAAGGAGCGGAAGAAGGGCGTGCGGAACTCGGCCATGCGGGCGCGGTAGAGCCGCTCCGGCTGGGCCGAGAGGATATCGCGCCGGAACAGGCGCAGGTAGCGCAGCAGCGAAACCCTGTCGGGGCGCGAGGCGGGCCTGGGCGGGGTCGTCATGCGGCCATGCTCCGGTGCGGAGAAAGGGGCCGCTCGATGCGGCTTTTCGACGGGCGGCGCCCGGCAAAGCGGGCCCCCAGGGTGCAGGCGCCGGCGGTGATGCTGAAATAGTCGTAATCGCCGGGGCGGTCGAAGGCGCAGAGATACTGGAAATGCAGCCGGAAGAAGCGCCAGCGCAGCGTCTTCCACCGTTCGGGGGAAAGGGTCTGGGTAAAGGCGGCGGAAATCACCAGCGGCCAGCGCCTGCCCGGGGGGGCAACCCCGCTGACGGCCACCGGGTCGCACAGGGCGAAGCAGCAGCCGTCGCCGGGGGCGGAAACATCCACCCAGCTGATCGCGTCGCTGCCGGACAGAAGATGCAGATCGGCGCGCAGCCGGCGTGCCTCGGGCAGGAAGGAAACCATCGGCACCACCTGCCCCAGGCTCAGCAGCGAGAGCGCAGGCCCGTCGGGGCGCACCCTGCCCGCGCGCAGGATGTCGGCCAGCGCATTCACCGCCAGATGCGCCCCCGAGGAATGCCCCACCACCAGAACCTCGTCAGCATCGCTCTCGAGCGCTTCGGCGATCCGCTCCGAGAACGCCCGGATCCGCTTTTCCAGAGCCGGCGGGTTGGCGCCGCGATGGCCGGCGCTAAAGGCATAGTCATGCATCAGGTAATGGGCGAACAGCCGCCCGTCCTGCGCCCGGAACCAGCGCAGCAGGGCGACCGCCAGCGCGATTCCCGCTCCCCAGCCGGCCAGCGGATGCAGCAGCGCTCCGACCAACCTGCCGCCTCCCCAGCCGGCCAGCCCGGCCGCAAGCGCCTGCCCCAGCAGCATCGCCACCGGGTAGAAGGCCGCGATCACCGGCCCCTTGCGCAGCCGCACGAGCCGCCTCAGCGCGCCGCTGGAAAGATAGATCCAGGCGGTCCGGAGCATCTGCAGATAGGTGCCCGGGATCCCGCGCGCCATCGAGCGGCGCACCAGATCCGACCAGACCAGCACCTCGAATGCGGTCTCGCAACTGCGCCCGTCGATTTCGGCTCTCACCCGCCAGCCGGCCCGCGCGCCTTCTTCCGGCGGCAGCAGCGCGATCCGCCCCCCCGAGAGCAGCGCCCAGGAGGCGCTCTCGCGGCGATACAGCTCGCGGTAGCGGCGCGGCGGGTGCGGGTCGAAACCCGGGATGTAGAACACCCGGCGCCGGAAGGGCTTGTGCGATTCGGCTGGCGACATGGGTTTCCCGCTGATCGGACGGAATCTTGTTAGCCGATCGCCGGGGCGAACTTAAGGCCGGCCTCCTCAGCCGACAAGGGCAAGCGCCGGGAAGCGTTCGAGCAGCCACCAGGAAAAGGCGCTGAAGGCGCCCGTCATGAGCGCGACCCCGACAATGATCAGCAGCACGCCCATGGCCTTCTCGATGATGCCCATCCAGGGCCTGAGCCGGTTCATCAACCCGATCGAGCGCCGGATGAAAACCGCGGCCAGAAGGAACGGAATTCCCAGCCCCATCGCATAGATCCCGAGCAGGAGTGTGCCCCGGCTCACCGATGCCTCGGAGGCCGCCAGCGACAGGATCGCCCCCAGCTGCGGGCCGATGCAGGGCGTCCAGCCGAAGGCGAATGCCAGCCCCAGCACATAGGCCCCCAGCGCCGAACCGCCCCGATCGCCGGGGTCCACGCGCAGTTCGCGCTCCATGAGCGGAATCCGGAACAGCCCCAGGAAATGCAGCCCGAAAGCCACCACCACCGCCCCGGAGAGCCTGGCGAACAGCTCCTGATTCTGCAGGAAGAAGGCGCCGAAGGCCGAGGCGGTGAAGCCGAGGAACAGGAACACCGTCGAAAGCCCGAGCACGAAGAACAGCGCCGGCAGGACGGCCCTTCGCCCGGCGCGCCCGCCCGCCGACATCTCCTGCATGGAAATGCCTCCCATGTAGGCCAGATAGGGCGGCACGATCGGCAGCACGCAGGGGCTGACGAATGACAGGAAACCGGCCAGAAGCGCCACCAGTATCGCCGGCAGGAGCGCCGCGTCCATGATCTCGATTCCGAACATTGCCGCTACATAGCCTCCTCCGGCGGCGAGGTCACCGGTGCGAACGGTCACATATTCGTGGACAGGCGGCCCCGGGCCAGCTAATTCCCGGACGATGCCGATGAATCATGACGAGGACCTCGACGCGCGCGGGCTGCTCTGCCCGCTGCCGGTGCTGAAGGCGCGCAAGCGCCTTGCCGCGATGCCGGCCGGGGCCGTCCTGCGGATGCGCGCCGACGACCCGGCCGCGGTGGTGGACGTGCCGCATTTCTGCAACGAAAGCGGGCACGAGCTGCTGGCGGTGGAAGATGCGGCAGGCAGCGCTCCCGACCGGCCCGAACGGCATTACTTCATCCGCCGGCGCTGACTTGCCGCCCGGCCCGGCGCGAAGCGGCCTGACGGGAACGCGCCGGCCCTCTGCGCATCCGCTCCGGACATCATCGCGCCCGGCCTCCATCGCCCCCGGCCTCCATCGCCCCCGGTTCCCGTGCCATCCGCCCGGCTCCGCCCTGCGCTAGCGCCCCAGCGACCACCAGCCCCGCTTCCTGGGCCTGTCCGTGGTGTCGGCCGGGGCTGCGACGGACCGGCTGGCGCTTCCGGTCGAAGCTTCGCCGCTCTCCCGTCCGGCCTCCTGTCCGGCCTCCTTCCCCGCGGCGGAACCGGCGCCGCTTGCCGAGGCGACCGCCGGTTCCGCCTGCGGGGCGGATTCCGGCGCCGGTTCCGGGCCGGTTCCGGAAGGCTCTTGCGAAGGCTCCGCCGCCCCGGCCGCCGCGCTCCGGCGGGCGGCGCTCTTCAGGCCCGACTTCCGGGCCGAGGACCCCGACTTCCGGCCCGAGGATTTCGAGCGGGATTTCACCTTCTTGCCCTCCGGCTGCGCATCGTCCGGGGCGGCCTCCGGAGCGGGGGCATCCCCGTTCCGGCTTTCCGCTCCGCCGGTCGGAGCGGCGCTGTTCTGCCCGGCCGGTTGCGGTGTCTCATCTGCCGGGGGATTCTCTGGCGAAGCGGTTTCGCCGCTGGCCGCGGAAGCGGATTTCCTGCGGCTGCGGGCGACCTTGCGCGTCGTCCTGCCGGCATCTTCGGCCGGGGAGCTTGCGGCGGCCTCCTCTTCCGCCGTCCCTGCGGCCCCGCCGGCAGGCGCGTCCGCCGCGTCGCGCGGCCCGCCCTCCCCTGCTCCGCCGGCATCCGCCGCCGTCTCTCCGGCTGCAGCATCCGCCCGGGTGCCGGCCGGCGGGCTCTCCTCGGCAGCGCGCGCGGTTTCGCTCGCGCTCGCCCCCTCGCCGCCGCCGCTCGAACTCTTCCGCCGCCGCCGCCTCCGGCGGCGCTTCTTCGGTGCCGGCCCGTCATCGGGCGAGGTTTCGGCTTCCTCCGCGGCGGGCACGAGCGTGGCATCCACGGAGACCACCTGCGTCTCGGCCTCGCTCAGGCGTCTGGTGGCGGTCTTGAACTTCTCGATCGCGAAGTCGGGCGCGATCAGGAACGGATCGGCCTCGATTCGCACCGCCATGCCATAGCGCGCCTCGATCCGGGCGATATGCTCCCGCTTCTGGTTGACGAGGTAGTTGGTGATCGCCACCGGAGCCCTGAGCAGCACCTCGCGCGAGCGCCGACGGGTGCCTTCCTCTTCCAGCTGGCGCAGGATCGACAGCGCCAGGCTGTCGTCCGAGCGGATCAGCCCGGTGCCGTGGCAGGCCGGGCAGGGCTGGGTGGAGGCCTCGATCATGCCGGGGCGCAGGCGCTGGCGGCTCATCTCCAGCAGGCCGAATCCGGAAATGCGCCCCACCTGGATACGGGCGCGGTCGTGCTTCAGCCGCTCCTTGAAGCGCTTCTCCACCGCGGCGTTGTTCTTGCGCTCCTCCATGTCGATGAAGTCGATCACGATCAGCCCGGCCAGATCGCGCAGGCGCAGTTGCCGGGCGATCTCCTCGGCCGCCTCCAGATTGGTCTTGAGGGCGGTTTCCTCGATCGAGCCCTCCCTGGTGGAACGCCCCGAGTTCACGTCGATCGCCACCAGCGCCTCGGTCACGCCGATCACGATGTAGCCGCCCGATTTCAACTGCACCGTGGGGTTGAACATCGAGGCCAGGTAGCTTTCCACCTGGTAGCGGGCAAAGAGCGGCAGCGCCTCCTTGTAGAGCTTCACGTTCTTGGCGTGGCTCGGCATGATCATCTTCATGAAGTTCTTTGCCGTGCGGTAGCCGGCCTCGCCCTCGACCAGGACTTCCTCGATCTCCTTGTTGTAGAGATCGCGGATCGAGCGCTTGATGAGGTCGCCCTCCTCGTAGATCTTGGTCGGGGCGATGGATTTCAGCGTGAGCTCGCGGATCTGCTCCCACAGCCGCTGGAGATATTCGTAGTCGCGCTTGATCTCGGTCTTGGTGCGCCGGGCGCCGGCGGTGCGGATGATCAGCCCGGCGCCTTCCGGCACCTCGATCTCGCTGGCGATCTGCTTGAGCTTCTTGCGATCGGCGGCATTGGTGATCTTGCGCGAGATGCCGCCGCCGCGGGCGGTGTTGGGCATCAGCACGCAGTAGCGCCCCGCAAGCGACAGGTAGGTGGTGAGCGCGGCGCCCTTGTTGCCGCGTTCCTCCTTGACCACCTGCACCAGCATGATCTGGCGCACCTTGATCACTTCCTGGATCTTGTACTTGCGCGGGCGCAGCTTGCGCGGGCGGCGGGTGATCTCCTCGGGGGTGTCGTCATCGGCGATCCGTTCGATCCCCTCGTCCCTGCCGGCCGGATCGGAGGCTTGCGTGCCGGCATCCTCCGGATCTTCCGCCTCTTCCCTGTCTTCCGGGGGCGCGTCGGCCGCATCGGCCGCATCGGCCGCCTCCCCTGCCGCCGTTTCCTGCCCGTCTTCCTGCACGAGCCCGGCGCTTTTGTCGGCGCCGGTGTCGATCACCGCCATCGACTCGGGGATGTCCTCCGCCGTTTCCGCCGCCGCCGCACCGGCGGTTGCGGAGGATTCGGAGGCCTCCGCGCCGGCGTCGGGCGCGGCAAGCTCGGCGGTGGCGAGCGCATCGCCGCTGTCGCTTGCCGCCGCCCTGCTGCGCCTGCGGGAAGAGCCTTTCCCGCCGCTCTCCTCCTGCTCGGCTTCCTCGGCCTGGGAGCGCGCCAGCTCGGCTTCCTCGGCCAGCAGCGCCTCGCGGTCGGCGACCGGGATCTGGTAGTAGTCCGGGTGGATCTCGGAAAAGGCCAGGAAGCCGTGGCGGTTGCCGCCGTAATCGACAAAGGCCGCCTGCAGCGACGGTTCGACCCGCGTTACCTTGGCCAGATAGATGTTGCCGGCGAGCTGGCGGCGGTTTTCCGATTCGAAGTCGAATTCCTCGACCCTGTTTCCGTCCACCACCACGACGCGGGTCTCCTCCGCGTGGGTGGCGTCGATGAGCATCTTCTTTGCCATGTCGTCTCTTGCCGTGCCGTACCGCCGGAGCCCGCCCCGAAGGACGGTGCCTGCTGCGGTCGGCATCTGTCTGAAGCGATCTTCGGCGCGGCGACCGGAGGAAGGGCCCGCACTGCGGGGGCTGTTCCTGCCGTCGGTAGCTCTGCACGCCTCATCGCGGTTTTCTCCAGAGCGGCGCCGGGCCGCCCATCCACGGGCCCGCTCCGCACGGCGGAGTCGGGCGAAGTCGGTCGGCCCGCGGCCCTTGCCGGCCTTGTGGCCCTTGTTCGGCCTTGCGGCCCTCTCGGTCTGTCTCGATGCGCCTGCGGCGCATGGCCGGCAGGAGATGCGAAATCAGCGAAACTTCTGCGGGGCGGGCGCCAATGCACCACGCTCCGTTTGCGCAGCATAAGAGCGTTCGGGCAGGAATTACAATCGAAAAATTCCCGCCCGCGCGCCCCCGCCGCAGCCCGGCGGGCGCCGGGTTCAGAGGTAGTCGGAGCGCTGGAGGCCGTATTTCGCCATCTTCTCGTTCAGGGTGCGCCGGGGCAGGCAGAGCTCCTCCATCACCGCCACGATCGAGCCCTTGTGGCGGCGCATGGTGTTGTCGATCAGCATCCGCTCGAAGGCTTCCACATATTCCTTGAGCGGCTTGCCCTCGGTAGTCATGGTGGTTTCGGCGATCTCGTCGTCGCCCATCAGCAGCGAGGCGATCGAGCCGCTGCCCCGGCGGGCCTGGAGCACCGCGCGTTCGGCCACGTTCATGAGCTGGCGGATGTTGCCCGGCCAGGGCGCCTGCAGCAGCTGCGCCGCCTCCTGGGCCGAAACCTCGGGTGCCGCGCAGCCGTATTCCTCGGCGAACTGCTCGGCGAAACGGTTGAACAGCGTCAGCACGTCCTCGCCGCGGCTCCTGAGCGGCGGCAGGGTGATCTTCATCGCCGCCAGGCGGTAGTAGAGGTCGGGGCGCAGCACGTCCTCGCAGCTCTTGCCCCGTTCCTGCAGGTTGGAAATGGCGATCAGCCGGGTCTCGGCCGGGTTGCCCTGGTCGTTGATCCAGCTCAGCAGCCGGGCCTGAAGGCGCTCGGGCAGCGCCTCGATATCCTCCAGGACCAGGGTGCCGCCGCGGGCCTCTTCGATGAGCGGCAGGGCGGCGCCCGGCTCCTCCACCGGGCCGAACAGCCGGGCGGCGAGGGTCTCCTCGTCATGGGCCGAGCAGGAAGCGAGCACGAAGCTGCGCCCGGCCTTGGCCCCCACCGCGTGCAGCGCATGCGCCACCAGGGTCTTGCCGGTGCCGGTCTCGCCGTCGATCAGCACGTGGCCGTCTGCCTGACCGAGATCGAGGATGTCCTCGCGCAGCCGTTCCATCACCGGAGAGGTGCCGATCAGCTTCCGCATGATGGTGCCCCCCTCGCCCAGTTCGCGCCGGAGCGCCCGGCTGTCGAGCGTCAGCCGGCGATTGCCGGCGGCGCGCTTGGCCAGTTCCGTCATCCGGTCCGGGTTGAAGGGCTTTTCGAGAAAGTCGAAGGCGCCGAGGCGCATCGCCTCGACCGCCATCGGCACGTCGCCGTGGCCGGTGATCATGATCACCGGCAGCGCGCTGTCCTGGCTCATCAGCCGCTTGAGAAACTGCATCCCGTCCATTCCCGGCATCCTGATGTCGGTGATCACGATTCCCGGGTAGTCCGGGCCGATCGCCTTCAGCGCCGCCTGGGCGCTCTCGAAGCTTTCGGTCTCGAACCCCGACAAGGCCAGCCACTGGCTGATCGACTGACGCATGTCCCGTTCGTCATCGACGATCGCAACCTTCATCCGCGCTGTCTGCCGTCTTTCCCTCATCTCCTGCCACCTGCTAGCAAAATCACGTCACCTGATCGTCACATCCCGCCCCCGGACGCACTCCCGAGCGCACCCCGGGGCGCATCCCCGGCCGCCTGCTCCGGCGCCGCCGCGCGCCGATCTTCCCCCCGCCGTCCGAACGGGCTCACTCCGCGGCCTGCTCCGCCACTTCGGAACCGCGCCCCGGCAGCGGCAGCTTCATCTCGAAGACCGCCCCGCCCTCGGCTCCGTTGCGGGCCGTCAGCCGGCCGCCGAAATCGTTCACGATGCCCGAGGAAATGGCAAGCCCCAGCCCGACCCCGTCACCGGGGGGCTTGGTGGTGTAGAACGGTTCGAACAGGCTGTCCAGATCGGCGATTCCGTGGCCGTTGTCCCGCACCGTGAAAACCGCCATCTCCCCGGCCGAGATGGTGATCTCGATGCGCGGATCACTCACACCCTTCACCGCATCCATCGCGTTGCGCAGCAGGTTGATGATGACCTGCTCCAGGCGCACCCTGTCGGCGCGCACCATCACCGCCTCGGGGGGCAGGTTGCGGATGATCTCCACGTCCTGCCGCTTGAGCTGCGGCTCCATCATCGACAGCGCCGAGGAAAAGGCCTCGCGCAGGTCCAGCGGCTCGAAGGCATCGCCGCCCTTGCGGGCATAGCTCTTCAGCTGCCGGGTGATCGCGCTCATCCGCTCGATCAGCTCGTCCACCCGGCGGAACGAGCTGAGCGCCTCCTCGTGGCGGCGGCGCTGCAGCAGCAGCCGGGCCCCGGCAAGGTAGGTCTTCATCGCTGCCAGCGGCTGGTTCAGCTCGTGGCTGACGGCGGCCGACATCTCGCCCAGCGCCGCCAGCTTGGAGGACTGGGCCAGGGTCTGCTCGGCGATGTTCAGGTGATGTTCGGCCTTGCGCCGCTCGGCGATTTCCCGCTGCAGCGCCTCGTTCAGCCGGCGGAGTTCCGCCGATTCCCGCTGGAACACCGCCGTGCGCGCCCGCGCCCGCCGGCTGGCGAAATAGAAGGCCACCGCGAGCATGATCGCAAATCCCATGATCTCCAGCGCCAGGATGCCGTTGACCCGCTCGCGCACCGAGGCATAGGGGGTAAAGGTGATCATCGACCAGCCCTGGAAGGGAATGCGCGAGTGCACCCGCATCACCGCCTGGCCGCGGATGAAGGCGTCATAGGGCAGCGCGCTCCACTCCACCGCCGCCCGGATCGCCCGGTTGATGGCGCTGGGGGCCGAGGTCACGGCAAGGGCCTCCTCCGCGTTCAGCCCGCGCCAGCGCGGCTCGGTGCTGAGGATCACCGTGCCTTCGCTGTCGGTCACCATGACCGCATCGGCGATCCCGGCCCAGTCTTCCTCGAAGCGGCGCAGATCCGCCTCGACCACGATCACCCCGGCCAGCCGGCCGTTGCTCGTCAGCTTGCGGCTGTAGTTGAAGACATGCGCCCCCGCTTCGGTGCGGGCGGTGGTGAACACCGTGTCGCCGGAGCGCAGCGCCTCGACGAAATAGGGCTCCTGGCGGAGGTTGGCGCCGAGCCTGCTGCGGTCGGTGGCCGCCACCACCCGCCCGTCCTTGTCGAGCAGCATCAGGCTGGCGGCGCCGATCTCGTCCACGTAATAGATCAGCTGCTGCGAGGTCTGCGCGAAATTCCCGGTATCCAGGGCGCTGAGCAGCCCCGGTTCGCGCGACAGCAGCAGCGGCACCACCGAAATGCGCTGGAGTTCGGACAGCAGGTTGCCGGAATACAGCGCCTGGCGGATCGTGGCGCTGCTGCGGGTGGATTCGGTGAAGCGCGCGGTCAGCCACTGGTTGGTGAACAGCACCACCAGAACCCCGATCACCGTGATCAGGAGAACGCTCAGCCGGCCGCGCCAGGACATCGCCGGGCGTGCGCCGGTGCCGGGCCCGCCGGATCCATCAGCCTCTGTCATGGCGACAGACTACGTCCGATGCGGCGCACGCTCAAGCGGGCCGGAGCGCCGGTTCCGCGGCGGCCGCGGCGAACAGCGCGGCGAACAGCGCGGCGCCGTCGGTTCCGCCCTGAAGCGGATCGACCGCCCGTTCCGGATGCGGCATCATCCCCAGGACCCGGCCGTTTTCGCTGAGGATCCCGGCGATGTTCCGGGCCGAACCGTTCGGGTTGCCGCGATAGCGGAAGGCCACCCTGCCCTCGCCTTCGAGCCGGTCCAGGGTTTCGCCATCGGCCTGGTAGCTGCCGTCGTGATGCGCGACCGGCAGGCGTATCTCCCGCCCCTTGCCATAGGCCTCGCCCGGGAAGCCCCGATCGGTGGCCACCTCCAGCGTCACGGTGCGGCAGACGAACTTGAGCCCGGCGTTGCGCATCAGCGCGCCGGGCAGCATCCCGGCTTCGAGCATGACCTGGAAGCCGTTGCAGATGCCGATGACATGGCCGCCCCGGCCGGCGTATTCCGCCACCGCCCGCATGAGCGGCGCGCGGGCGGCGATGGCGCCGCAGCGCAGGTAGTCGCCGAAGGAAAACCCGCCGGGGATGCCGATGACATCGAGCCCCGGCGGCAGCGCGGCCTCCTTGTGCCAGAGCATTTCCACCCTGGCCCCGGCGCGCCGGAACGCCCGCGCCAGGTCGCGGTCGCAGTTCGAGCCGGGAAAGACGACGACGCCGGCGCGCATCAGAGGATCTCCACCTCGTAGCGCTCGATCACCGTGTTGGCGAGCAGCTTCTCGCACATCTCGCGCCCCCGGGCCAGGGCGGCCTCCGGATCCGTATCGCTCAGTTCGAGATCGATCACCTTGCCCTGGCGCACGCTCCGGACGCCGGTGAAGCCGAGTGCGCCCAGCGCATGGCGCACGGCTTCTCCCTGCGGGTCCAGAACCCCCTGCCTCAGCATCACCGTGACTCGCAGCCGCATCGAATTCCTTCTCTTCCCGCCGTCTCTCCCGCGCCGAAATTCCGGGACGCTCCGGTCGATCCTTCGTTGACCTCAGTTGATCAGGGTCGGCTTGGTCGCATGGGTCACGTTGCTCGGCATCACTCCCAGCCGCCTGGCGACCTCGGCATAGGCATCGGCCAGATCCCCGAGGTCGCGGCGGAACACGTCCTTGTCCAGCTTGCGGCCGGTCTCCCGGTCCCACAGCCGGCAGCTGTCGGGGCTGATCTCGTCGGCCACGATCAGGCGCATGAAGTCGCCTTCCCAGATCCGGCCTACCTCGATCTTGAAATCCACCAGCTGGATGCCGACCCCGTGCATCACGCCGGACAGGAAATCGTTGACCCGCAGCGCCAGCGCCACGATGTCGTCCAGATCCTGCTGGCTGGCCCAGCCGAAGGCGATGATGTATTCCTCGGGCACCAGCGGGTCGCCGAGCTTGTCGTCCTTGTAGCAGAACTCGATGATCGGACGCGGCAGCTGGGTGCCTTCCGCCAGCCCCAGCCGGCGCGACATCGAACCGGCCGCGTAGTTGCGCACGATCACCTCGAGCGGGATGATCTCGACCGCGCGGATCAGCTGCTCGCGCATGTTCAGCCGCTTGATGAAGTGGGTCGGAACCCCCACGGCCGCCAGCCCGGTCATGAAGAACTCGCTCAGCCGGTTGTTCAGCACGCCCTTGCCGTCCACGACGGCTCTCTTTTCGGCGTTGAACGCGGTGGCGTCATCCTTGAAATACTGCACGTAGGTGCCCGGCTCGGGGCCCTCGTAAAGGATCTTCGCCTTGCCTTCGTAGATCTTCTTGCGCCGTGCCATCTGCTCTCCGATCGCGCCGGGGCGGGGCATCCTCCGCCCCGCCCGTCGGGCGCCCGTATATGCGATGACGCCGCGGGGGGCAAGCTGCGCGCCCCCGCCTGCACCCTTCCGCCACCGGCAGCTTCCGCGATTTTGCCGCGCCCGCGTTTCCGCCCCTTGCACGGGGCGGGCACAATGCGCATATCGGACAGGATGCAGGACAAGCCCGAGGAGCGACCCGGATGACGACCTTTGACGAGCGCGAAAACGCCTTCGAAAGCAAGTTCGCCCATGATCAGGAAATGCAGTTCAAGGCGGTTGCCCGCCGCAACAGGCTGCTGGGGCTCTGGGCGGCCGAACTGCTCGGGCTGAGCGGCGAGGCGGCCGAGAAATACGCGCGCGAGGTAATCGCTGCCGATCTCGAGGAAGCCGGGCACGAGGATGTCTTCCGCAAGGTTGCGGGAGATCTGGGCGACAAGGCCGACGAGGCGACGATTCGCGCCCGGATGCAGGAATTCCTGGCCGAGGCCCAGGCCCAGATCATGGCCGAGGAATAGCAGGGAACGCCCGGAGGACGACCGGGCGGAATGACCGGGCGGGAAGACCGGGGGACGGGCGGAACCCCGCCGCGGAAAAGCCGCTGCCGGGAAACCTTCGGGCGGTTCCCCGTCGCCTCGCGCCCATCCCGCCCTTACGCCCCTTCGCGCCGGCGGGGCTGCCCGCCCGGCTGCCCGGCGTTCCGGCCGAGGCGCGAGGTTTTTCTGCCGCTTTTTAGATGTTAAGCCGGTGGAAGCCTTCCTTGCCCCATGCTGCGCTCCGCGATTGCGGAGGGTGGAATGTACGAAGGGGCCGGAAATCACGAAAACGCGACACCCGGCGCGCGCACCGGCACAACCGCCGCGCTCCGGGCCGAGGCGGCGAGGCCGCGGCTGCGTGCCGCCCTGGGACGGCAGCTGCTGACCCTGGCCGGGCTGGGCGGGCTGTTCTGGCTGTTCCGTGACAGGCTTCCCGCACCCGATGCCGGGCAGGTCCTGGCCACGATCCGCCAGGTCGAGGCGCATCAGTGGCTGCTGGCGGCGCTGGCCACGGCGGGCAGCTTCTGGGCTGTCGGGCGCTATGATCAGCTGCTGCACGGGCTGCTGGGAACCGGGGTTTCCCCGAGGCGGGCCCGCCGCAGCGGCCGGGCCGCGATCGCGATCGCGCAGCTTGCCGGTTTCGGCGTTCTGAGCGGGGCGCTGGTGCGCTGGCGCCTGCTGCCCGAACTCGGGCCGCTCGGCGCGCTCCGGCTCTCCCTGGCGGTAGCGCTGTCCTTCCTGGCCGGCTGGGCCGTGATCTGCGCCCTGGCCGTGATTCTTGGCGGCCCGGAGGGCATTTCCGCCCTCGGCGCCCGCCAGGCGGCGGTGGCGGTGCTGCTCGCGGCCGGGGGCGCGGCGCTTGCACTGCTGCTGCGCCCCGGCCGGCTGCGCAATGCGCCGCCGTTGCGGGCCTGGCTTGCGGTGATCCTGCTGGCGCTGGTCGATACCGGCCTTGCCGCAGTGGCGCTGCATGTGCTCCTGCCACCGGAGGTGGAGCTGTCAGCCGGGGCGTTCCTTGCCGCCTTCCTGCTGGCGCTGGGCGCCGGCCTGGTAGGGGGGACGCCCGGCGGCATCGGCCCGTTCGAGGTGACACTGCTGGCGCTGCTGCCGACGGTTCCGGCCGAGCCGCTGCTGGCCTCGGTGCTGGGCTTCCGCCTGATCTACTACCTGCTGCCGGCGACGCTCGGGCTGGGGCTTCTGGTGCACGGCCCCCTCGCTCGGGAGCGCCGCCCGCCGGCCCGGCTCGCCGCGCCGCCCGGCGGGCCCTATCTTTCGCCGCGCCTGGAATCACTGCTCTGGGCGGCACCGCGGGCCGAGGCCAACCTGCTGCGGCAGGGCGAGTTCTCCCTGCTGAACGAAAACGGGCGCGATCTGGCCCTGGCCGCGCCCCTCGCCGGGGCGCTGGTGATGCTCGGCGATCCGCTCCGGGATGCGCCGCAGGCTCGACGCGCCTGCCTGTTCGCCCTGCGCGAGCTAGCCTCGGCAGGTCAGCGCAGCCCCCTGCTCTACAAATGCGGCGCGCGCATGGCCTGCGAGGCCCGCCGCCTGGGCTGGCGGGTGCTCGCCATCGCCCAGGAGGCCTGGCTGAACCCCGGAAGCTTCGACTGCGCCAGCCCGAGGCGCCGCCAGCTGCGCCGCTTCCTGCGCAAGGCGGCCCGCGCCGGGGTCACGGTAACCGAGGGGGGGCGGCAGCTGCCGCTGGAGGAGATGGAAGCGATCTCCCGCCACTGGGCCGCGCGTCACGGCGGCGAGCGCGGATTTTCGATGGGCCGGTTCGAGCGCGACTACGCAAGCTGCCAGCGGGTCTTTCTCGCCTGGCGCGACGGGCGGCTGGTGGCCTTCGCCACCTTCCACGAAAGCCGGCGGGAATGGACCCTGGACCTGATGCGCCAGGGTCCGGGGGCGGCCGACGGCACGATGCACATGCTGATCGTGCGGGCGATCCGCAGCGCCGCCGAAAGGCGCTGCCCGCGGCTGTCCCTGGCCGCGCTGCCGCACCCCGGAACCGCGAGGGATGGCCGCCTTGCGGCATGGCTGCGCACCCTGCTGCTGCGGCGCGCCGGCGGCGGCGGGCTGCGCCGCTTCAAGATCGCCTTCGCCCCGCGGCTGGAGCCGCTCTATGTCGCCGCCCCCGGCGCCGGCACGCTGGCGCTCGGACTGATCGCGCTCGCCCTGCGGATCGGCAAGACGCGCGCGCCCTCCCGCCGGCCGTAGCCTCGAGATACCGGCCGCCATCGGCATCCCGGCCCGCGCCGCGTCTCGGACGACAGGCGGCCCCGGGAACAGGCCGGAGCATTCAGCATGCCGCCCGCGTTGGTGATGGTGACGGAGGCGGCCCCGGGGACAGGCCGGAGCGTTCCGGGGCGGGCATTCCGCCCGGTCATTCCGGTTTTCATTCCGGTTTTCATTCCGGTTTCATGACCAGCGTGAGAAGTTTGCATTTGCCGTTGTCGCGATTTCGTGGCATTTGCCGCCCATCCGCGGCGGCGGAGCCTCGACCGCCCTTGCGGCAAGGCTTCCGGTCGCGCCCTGCGGCCGCGACTTCTGGCAACGAGAGATCCGCACATGACCGATGCCCTGACGAAACTCCTCGCCCAACGCGACTGGCTGATGGCCGACGGCGCCACCGGCACGACGCTGTTCAACATGGGGCTGCAATCGGGCGATTCGCCCGAGTTGTGGAATGTCGCGCATCCGGACCGGATCGCACGGCTCTATCGCGGCGCGGTCGATGCCGGCAGCGACATCTTCCTGACCAACAGCTTCGGCGGCAATGCGGCCCGGCTGAAGCTGCATGACGCCCAGCACCGGGTGCGCGAACTGAACCGCGCCGCCGCCGAGATCGGCCGCGAGGTCGCCGACAGGGCCGGGCGTCCCGTGGTGGTGGCCGGATCCATCGGCCCCACCGGCGAGATCATGGAACCGATGGGGACGCTGGCCTACTCCAGCGCCGTCGAGATCTTCCACGAACAGGCCGAGGGGCTGAAGGAAGGGGGGGTCGATCTGCTCTGGGTCGAAACCATCTCCGCTCCCGAGGAATACCGGGCCGCCGCCGAGGCCGCCCGGCTCGCCGACATGCCCTGGTGCGGGACCATGAGCTTCGACACCTCGGGGCGCACCATGATGGGCGTTACCTCGGCCGACATGGTGAAACTGGTCGAGAAGCTCGAACACAGGCCGCTCGCCTTCGGCGCCAACTGCGGCGTCGGCGCTTCCGACCTGCTGCGCACCATCCTCGGCTTCGTCGCCCAGGGAGTCGAACGCCCGCTGATCGCCAAGGGCAATGCCGGGATCCCGAAATACGAGGACGGCCATATCCACTATGACGGCACGCCCGAGCTGATGGCCGAATATGCGGTTCTGGCGCGCGATGCCGGGGCCCGGATCATCGGCGGGTGCTGCGGCACCACGACGGCGCATCTGGAGCGGATGCACGAGGCGCTCTCGACCCGCGCGCCCGGCCCGCGACCGACGCTGGAAATGATCAGCGAACGCCTCGGCGGCTTTTCCTCGGCCTCGGACGGCACCGACGGCAGGCAGCCCCGCTCCCGGAGCCGGCGCGGCCGGCGGCGCGGCTGAGCGCCGTTACAGCAGGGGCAGCTGCGTGCCCCGCCCCGGCACGCGGAACAGATCCCGGCGCAGCCGGATGCTCTCCCCCGACAGGCCGTTGCGTGCCAGGGCAAGCGCGAAGCGCCGGGCGATCAGCCGCGCATGCTCCCCGCCGCCCCGCATCCGCCGCCCCCAGCGCGGATCATACAGGCGCCCGCCGTGGATTTCCCGCAGCCGCGCCAGCACCCTGCCCGCCCGCGCCGGGCAGTGCCGCTGCAGCCACTCCTCGAACAGCGGCGCCACCTCCCGCGGCAGGCGCAGCATGATCCAGCTGGCGGCCACGGCCCCGGCCCGGGCCCCGGCGGCAAGAATGCGCTCCAGCTCGTGATCGGTAAGGCCCGGGATCACCGGAGCCACCATCAGCCGCACCGGGCAGCCGGCCGCCGCCAGCCGGGCGATGACCCGCAACCGCCGCGCCGGCGACGGCGCGCGCGGATCCAGCCTGCGGGCGAGCCGGGCATCCAGCGTGGCGATCGATACCCCCACCCAGGCGAGCGCGCGCCGGCCCATCCGCCCGAGCAGCGCCGCATCGTGTTCGATCAGCGTGCCCTTGGTGACGATGCTCACCGGGTGGGCGAATTCCTCCAGCACCTCGAGGATCGCACCCGTCACCCGCAACCGCCCTTCCAGCGGCTGATACGGATCGGTCACGGTGCCGATGGCGATCGGCGCAACCCGGTAGGAGGGCGCCGCCAGTTCGCGGCGCAGCACCTCGGCCGCGCCGGGGCGTGCGATCAGCCGGGTCTCGAAATCCAGCCCCGCCGACATCCCCAGCCAGGCATGGGTGGGTCGGGCGAAGCAGTAGATGCAGCCGTGCTCGCACCCCCGATACGGGTTGATCGAACGATCGAAGGGGATGTCGGGCGATTCGTTGCGGCTGATCACCCGGCGGGGGCGCTCCGTCGTCACCTCGGTGCGCAGCAGGGCTTCCTCCTCGGGGAGCTCCCAGCCGTCATCGACCGCCACCCGTTCCAGCGCTTCGAAACGCCCCGTCCGGTTGGAAAGCGCCCCCCTGCCCCGGCGTTTCAGATTCGCCGGCACGGTCCTTTTCGGGGCCGTTGCGGAACCGGACGGCGGATCGGAGGCGGAAGCGGTCATGCGACGATTCTAGAACATAGGCAGAACATTTTCCATCCCTGTTGCCGCGCAGACAACGGAAGGTCGGAGACGCGGCAACTGGTGTCGCAATCCGCCTAGTGGCTTTTCCGTATCGGCCACATCAGCTATGCAGGCACGGAAACTTTGCCGGAGGCGAACGCATGGCGAACGACGCGGGGGAAGACGACGAGATCGTCCTGAGCGAACTCGACGACGAGGCGCTGAACCTGCAGATGCAGGATGACCTTTACGACGGTCTCAAGGAGGAGATCGAGGAAGGGGTGCGCATCCTGCTCGAACGCGGCTGGGCGCCCTACGACATCCTGACCAGGGTGCTGGTGGCCGGCATGCAGGTCGTGGGAGATGACTTCCGGGACGGCATCCTGTTCGTGCCGGAGGTGCTTCTGGCGGCCAATGCGATGAAGGGGGGCATGGCCATCCTGCGCCCGCTGCTGGCGGAAACCGGCGCGCCGAAGATGGGCAAGATGGTGATCGGCACCGTGAAGGGCGACATCCACGACATCGGCAAGAACCTCGTCGGCATGATGATGGAGGGCGCGGGCTTCGAGGTGATCGACCTGGGGATCAACACCGAGGCCGAAAGCTACATCGAGGCGCTGAAGCGCGAGGAGGCCGACATCCTCGGCATGTCGGCGCTTTTGACCACCACCATGCCCTACATGAAGGTGGTGATCGACACCATGAAGGAGAAGGGCATCCGCGAGGACTATATCGTGCTGGTGGGCGGGGCACCGCTGAACGAGGAGTTCGGCCGCGCCATCGGCGCCGACGCCTATTGCCGCGACGCGGCGGTGGCGGTGGAAACCGCCAAGGCCTTCGTCTCCCGCAAGCACAACCGGATGAGCGCGGGCTGAGTCGGCACGCCCGGCCGGGGCTTCCATTTCCGCCCTGCCGCCCCCAGATAGGCAGGCAGGAGGATCGCATCATGCCGCTGGACAGGTTCGTTCTGCTTCTCGTGCTCGTGATCGGCGCCGCGGCGCTGACACTCTGGGTGGGCACGCTGGTGGCCGCCGTCACGCAGTTTCCGGCCGTCGGCTGGGCGGCCGTCATCCCGACGGCTCTGGCCGGATACGTGATCTGGCGGGTCATCGCCGAACGGTTGCGCAACCGGGAGGACGACCATTATGACCGGATCGAGAAGTGAGATGATCGTCACCACCACCGAAACCGTTCCCGGGCGCGAGGTGGCCGAGATCCTCGGGCTGGTGCGCGGCTCCACGGTGCGCGCCAGGCATGTCGGCTCGGACATCGTGGCCGGGCTGCGCAACCTGGTGGGCGGCGAGGTGAAGGAATATGCCGCCCTTCTGGCCGGTGCCCGCGAGCAGGCCCACGACCGGATGGTGGAGGCCGCCCGCGCGCTGGGGGCCGATGCGGTGGTCGCGGTGCGCATGGAAACCTCCACCATCCAGCAGGGTGCCTCGGAAGTGCTGTTCTACGGCACCGCGGTGCGGCTGAAATGAACCGCCGCCCGCAGCCCGGTGACGACACGCTGACAGAAGCGGGCCTGCCGGCAAGCGGACGCGGGCGGGTGCTGGTGATCGGCTGCGGCGCGCTGGCGCGCGAGATCCTCGCGGTGCTGGAAGCCAACCGCCTGGATCATGTGGATCTGACCTGCCTGCCGGCGATCCTGCACAACCGCCCCGGGCGGATCGCCGGGGCCGTGCGCGCGGCGGTCGAACGCCACCGCGCGCGCTACGAGAGCATACACCTTGCCTATGCCGACTGCGGCACCGGCGGCGCGCTGGCGGCGCTGTGCCGGGAGCTGGGCATCGACATGATCTCCGGCCCGCACTGCTATTCCTTCCTGGAAGGAAACGCCGCCTTCGCCGCCCGCGCCGAGGATGAATTCGACGCCTTCTACCTGACCGATTTCCTCGCCCGCCAGTTCGATGCCTTCGTGTGGCGTCCGCTGGGGCTCGACCGCCACCCGGAGCTGCGCGACAGCTATTTCGGGAACTATCGCAGGTTGATCCACCTGGCCCAGAGCGACGATCCGGCGCTCG
Source organism: Paracoccaceae bacterium (assembly GCA_026989055.1). Classification (GTDB taxonomy): domain Bacteria; phylum Pseudomonadota; class Alphaproteobacteria; order Rhodobacterales; family Rhodobacteraceae; genus JAJRUE01. The sequence continues at coordinate 24,511 of JALSKC010000062.1, read as the reverse complement.
ATGCCAGGGCGCGCGACTGCGCGACCAGGCTCGGGCTGGAATACGAACGCCGGCGCACCGGATACGGCGATCTGGAAAGCGCGCTCACCCGCTGGGGTGCCACGGCCGGGCAGGCGAACGGCGGGCACGGCTGACTCCCGCCGCCCGACACCGGCGCTTCCAGCCGCCTCCGGCTCCGCGCGGGGCACGGAGGCCACCTGCCGCGGCCGGGCGCGGCGCGCCTCCCCGCCCGCGCCTCGGGTCGTGCCGCGGCGCTCCGTGCCCTGCCCGACGTGCCCTGCCCGCCGCGCCCCTCAGCGTCCCCGGGCCCGCCGCCACAGACCGACCAGAAGCGCCGGCACCAGCAGCACCCCGGCGAGATTGTCGAACAGGTTCTCGCTGCCGATGTCGGCCAGCCAGACCAGCTGCGCCAGCAGCACCGCCGCCGCAAGCAGGGTGTCGCGCCGCACCAGCGCATAGCCGCCGAGCGCCACGGCCGTCGCCGCCGCCGGCACGCCGCCATAGCCCGCCGCATGCGGATCGACGGCGAAGACCCCGAGCCCGGCGGCCAGATAGAGCAGGTAGGCGGCCAGCACGGTCAGCAGCTCCGCCGCCGGGCGGGGGCGATGGCGCAGCCCGAATCCGCGCCCCAGATCGGCGGCAGCGAACAGCGCCACCCCGCCCGAGACCGGCGCGAATATCGCCGCCAGGAGGGCCACCTGCGGAACCGCCCACTGCAGCGCCAGCAGCACGCCGGCGGCCGCCAGCCCGGCCGCCTCTGCCGCCCCGCCCGGCAGCAGCCGGCCGGCGAGACGCGACAGAAGCCACCCGAACACCGCCAGCAGGCAGAGATATTCGTAGAGGGTGCTCAACGCCGTCATCGCTCCGCCCGGCTCCGGCTGTCGCCCTGCTTTCGTTCCTGCTCCAGAATCCAGGCCATGTTGAAGCGATGAGCCCTGATCCCTCCCTTCGCGAAGGTGGAATAGGCAAGCAGGAAGCTGCCATCATCCAGCCGGGCCAGATCCGGGTAGCGATAGACGGCAGGCGCTTCGCGGCCCGACTCCTCCAGCCGGGCGATCCGCTTCCAGCTGCGCCCCCCGTCGTCCGAGACCGCCAGCGTCAGATCGCTCGCCCGGCGGGGATCGTCGTTGAAGGCCATCAGGATCCGCCCGTCATCGAGCCGCAGCGCCGCCACCGGAGCATCGGGGTTCGGCACCCCCGCCAGAGGCGCCGGTCGGCTCCAGCTGCGCCCGCCGTCGCGGGTTTCGGCCCGATACAGTTGCCGCGTGCCGTCGAATGGCCGCATCAGCGCAACCGCCGTTTCCGGCCCCGTCACCACGACAGCCGGCTGGATCGCCACCTTTCCGGAGCCGATCCGCGAACTGGCCCGCACCCGCCCCTGCCGGTCCAGCCGCACCAGCACTCCGAAGGCATTGCCCATCTCGAAATAGGCCGGCACGGCGATATCCCCGTCGGCAAGGCGCAGCACCCGGTTGCGCACCAGATACGAGCGGTTCAGGAACGGCGACAGCGCCAGCTTGCGCGCCGAAGCCACCGTGCCCTCGCGCAAGCGCACCTCGGCCACCGAGGCCGCGGCCCACCCCCCTACCGACAGCACCGTGGCCAGCAGGCGGTCGCTGTCGTCGGGGTCGGCCTGCAGCGTGTTGCCAAGCACCAGAACAGCCTGGCGCGGGCGCATCGCCCCGCCGATCTGCCCGGCGGCCAGCAGCGGCGCCACCCGAACGGGGCCCGAGCCGTCGCCCCCCAGCTCGGCGGCCATGATCCGCACATCCCGTGCCGCTTCCCGCGACCCCTCGAACCAGATGAGCCGCGGCTGCGCGGCGCGCAGGATCGACGGCGAGTGCATCGTGCGCCCCGGCGCGCGCAGATCGAGAACCGTGCGGAAGAACGGCGGATCCGCTTCGCCGGCGGGCGGCGGCGAGACGAAGGCGAATTCCCACTGCGGCGCCGGACGCAGGGCGAGACCGAGCAGCGCCATGACCGCGACCGCCGCCGCCAGCAGCCGGACGACGCCCCGGCCGCTCCCTGCGCGCGCCTCTTCCCGCATGTCCTCCCTTGCCCTCTCCCGCCCTTGCGGCTCCTTGCGGGCCTCTTGCGGCCCGGCATGCTCCCTGCCGCGCATGCTCCTGGCAGCGATGATAGGCCGGCCCCGGTGCCCCGACAAGGCGCGCCGGCTGCCGCCGGCGGAGCGAGGAGCCGCGGGAGGCACAAGATCTCCATCTGCGGGATCTCCATCTACGGGAGCGGTGACAGCGCTGCGGAAAACCGCTAAAGGAGCACCGCCACCAGCCTGCGAATCGGAAGCGCTGCGCCATGCCCGAGCTGCCCCCCGCCCACCCTTTCGACGATGACAGGCTGAAGGAGGAATGCGGCGTCTATGGCGTCATCGGCGTGAATGACGCCGCCAATTTCGTGGCCCTCGGCCTTCATGCGTTGCAGCACCGCGGCCAGGAGGCCGGCGGCATCATCAGCTACGCGCCCGAGACCGGCTTCAACTCGGCCCATCGTTTCGGCTATGTGCGCGACAACTTCACCAAGGCGGGGCTGATGGAAACCCTGCCCGGCACCATCGCCATCGGGCACGTGCGCTATTCCACCGCCGGCTCGAAGGGCGCGACCTCGATTCGCGACGTGCAGCCCTTCTTCGGCGAGTTCTCCATGGGCGGGGCGGCGATCGCGCATAACGGCAACATCACCAACGCGCTGGCGCTCAGGCGCGAGCTGATCGAACACGGCTCGATCTTCCAGTCCTCCTCGGACAGCGAGTGCATCATCCACCTGATGGCCCGCTCCCTGCAGCGCAACATCCCCGAACGCATGAAGGACGCGCTGCGCCGGGTCGAGGGGGCCTATTCCATCGTCGCCATGACCCGCACCAAGCTGATGGGCGTGCGCGATCCGCTGGGTGTCCGCCCGCTGGTGCTGGGGCGGGTTGGCGAAGGCTGGGTGCTGAGCTCGGAGACCTGCGCGCTGGACATCGTCGGCGCCGAGTTCGTCCGCGAGATCGAACCGGGAGAGATGGTGGTGATCTCGGCCGGAAACGGGGTGCAGAGCTACCATCCCTTCGAAGCGCGGCCGCCGCGCTTCTGCATCTTCGAACATGTCTATTTCTCGCGCCCCGATTCGATTCTCGGCGGGCGCTCCGTCTACGAGACGCGCCGCCAGATCGGGGTGGAGCTGGCCCGCGAGGCCCCGGTGGAGGCCGATATCGTCTGCCCGGTGCCCGACAGCGGCACGCCCGCGGCGATCGGCTATTCCCAGGAAAGCGGCATTCCCTATGCGATGGGGATCATCCGCAACCAGTACATGGGGCGCACCTTCATCGAACCCACCGAGCAGATCCGCAACATGGGGGTGCGGCTCAAGCTCAACGTCAACCGGGCACTCATTCGCGGCAAGCGGGTGATCCTGGTGGACGATTCGGTGGTGCGCGGCACCACCTCGCTGAAGATCAAGGAAATGATCATGGATGCCGGCGCGAAGGAGGTGCATTTCCGCATCGCTTCCCCCCCCACCGCCTGGCCGTGCTTCTACGGGGTGGACACGCCCGAGCGCGACAAGCTGCTGGCCAGCCGCATGAGCGAGGAGGAGATGCGCGTCCATATCGGGGTGGACAGCCTGCGCTTCATCTCGCTCGACGGGCTCTACCGCGCAGTGGGCGAAACGGGCGGGCGCAATCCCGACCAGCCGCAATACTGCGATGCCTGCTTTTCCGGCGCCTACCCGGTGCGCCCCTCCGACATGATCGAACGCGGCTTCAGGCTCGATACCGCCGCCGAATAGGGGGCGCCGGGACAGGGGGCGAGGAAGGAACGGATCCGCGAAGAGGCCGGGAAGAGAAGCTTCCGGGGCCTCGCCCCTGCCGCCCCTGCCGCCGGTCCCGCCCTTCCGGATCCGGAGAACGGCCGGGGCGCCGGACGCCCGGCAATCGCGCCTTCCGTGCACGGGCAGCGCGGGAGCCCGGAATCGGCCGAACCCGAAACCGCGCCGAGAGGGCGCGCCGCAGGCCGCAGCGCCCGGGGCTCGGCCCGGGGCTCGGGGCGCCGCCGGTTCTCCCGGCCTGTCCGGGCGCAGGCGCGGCACAGGCCCGCCTGCAAGACCCTTTCGCCCTGCTGCGATGCGCCCTTCGGGGCGTCTGTCCGCGGGCGTCCGGCCCTGAGGGGAATTCAGCGGGGAATTCAGCCCGCGCGCCGGCCCAGCAGCGCCCAGGCGCCCGGCACCGCAAGGGCCGCGATCACCAGCTTGAGCGCATCGCCGATCAGGAACGGCGCCGCGCCCCAGGCCCAGACCTGCGCCCAGTCGGCTCCGCTCAACAGCTGCAGCTGGAGCAGCCCCGGCACATACAGCACGACATTGCCCAGCGCCATCGCCAGCGCCGTGAACGGCACCGAGCGGTCCCAGCCGCGTTCGGCCAGCCAGCCGGCGACGAAGGCGGCGGCGACGAAACCGAACAGGTAGCCGCCGGTGGGCCCCGTCAGCGTGGCGATCCCGGCCTTGCCGCCGGCGAACACCGGCAGCCCCATCGCGCCTTCGGCCAGATAGGCGATCAGGGTGATCGCCCCGAGGCGCGCGCCGAAGGTCAGCCCGACCAGCAGCACCGCCAGGGTCTGCAGGGTCATCGGCACCGGAATCATCGGCACCGTGATCTGTGCGGCAACGGCGATCAGCGCCGAACCGCCGAGCACCAGCGCCACCTTGTGCAGAAGGCTGTCGGCACCGAGCAGGACACGGGCGAGAACGGGGGCTCCGGATGCGGGGGTCATGGCAGATCCTCTTGCTTTCGGTGTCGGTTCGGGCCCGTGTTTTTCCCGCGCCATCGCGAATGTCAAGAAAAACCCCTTGCGCAGGCGCCCCGACGATGGGATGCAGCGGCCATGATCGCGAGCGCAGGAGAACCCGCAGCGGACAGGGCCGCCGACGCCGGCGGCGGAAGGGGCGCGCTGGCGCTGGTCACCGGGGCCTCGCGCGGGCTGGGAGCGGCGCTGGCGCTGGAACTGGCGCGCGAGCATCACGTGGTGGCGGTGGCGCGTACCGTGGGCGGGCTCGAAGCGCTCGACGACCGGATCCGCGAGATCGGCGGCAGCGCCACCCTGGCCCCGATGGATGTGAGCGTGCCCGAGGCGATGGCGCAGCTGGCGCTGTCGATCCACGAGCGCTGGGGGCGGCTCGACTTCTGGGCCCATACGGCGGTGCATGCCGCGCCGCTCTCCCCCTGCCCCCATGTGTCGGCTGCCGACCTGGACAGATCGCTCGCCGTCAACGTCCGGGCCACCGCGCATCTGATCGCCCTGATGGAGCCGCTGCTGCACCGTTCCGAGCGCGGGCTGGCGCTGTTCTTCGACGATCCGCGTGCCGGGCAGAAGTTCTTCGGCGCCTACGGGGCGAGCAAGGCCGCCCAGATCGCCCTGGCGCGCAGTTGGCAGGCCGAAACCGCCCGGATCGGGCCGCGGGTGGAGATCGCAACCCCCGCCGCGATGCCGACCGCGGTGCGGGCGCGCTTCTTCCCCGGTGAAGACCGCGCGCCGCTGGCCGATCCGCGTGCCGAGGCCCGCCGGATCCTCGCCGAAACGGGCTGAGGCGCGATGGCCGCCGCCCCGGCCGGACTGATCACCGCCGCGCTCGTGGTGGCCGGCCGCCCGCCCGCTGCCGGCTGACGGTTCCGGGGCGCTGCGGGGGATCGTCCGGCGGGGCTGAGCCGCCTGGCCGTGTCGCCGCGTTCTCTGCCCGGCTCTTGCGCAAGCCTGCTTGCCGGGCCAGCAGATCCGCTCTATTCAGCAGGAAAGAGGCAGGCGGCAGAGATGCGCATTCTGGTTACCAATGACGACGGGATCAACGCGCCGGGGCTGACGGTTCTGGAACGCATCGCCGCCGAGGTCGCCGGCCCCGGAGGCGAGGTCTGGACCGTGGCGCCAGCCTTCGAGCAGTCCGGAGTCGCACACAAGATCAGCTACACGCATCCGATGATGATCGCCCGACTCGGCGAACGCCGTTACGCCGCCGAGGGCTCGCCGGCCGACTGCATCCTCGCCGGGCTGCATGACGTGTTGCCGCTGGGCCCGGATCTGGTGCTTTCCGGGGTCAACCGCGGCAACAACGCCGGCGAAAACGTGCTCTATTCCGGCACCATCGGCGGGGCGATGGAAGCCGCGCTGCAGGGGCTGCCGGCGATTGCCCTCTCGCAGTATCTGGGAGCGGGCAACCGCGACCTGGACGATCCGTTCGAGGCCGCTGCGAAGCATGGGGCAAGGCTCGTGCGCCACCTGCTCGAACGGGGAATCTGGGACGAGCGCGACTACCGGCTGTTCTACAACGTCAACTTCCCGCCGCTGCCGGCGGACCGGGTCAGGGGGGTCCGGGTCGTCAGCCAGGGCTACCGGCGCGATGCCTATTTCGGGGTCGAGGCGCATCAGTCCCCCTCCGGGCGGCGCTTCCTGTGGATCACCGGCGGTCCGCAGCACCTGCCCGCCGGCCCCGGCACCGATGTCACCGCCGCGATCGAAGGCCATATCGCGATAACGCCGATGCGCTGCGACCTGACGGCGCATGACATGCTCGGCCGGCTGAAGGAGCGGCTGGAATGAGCACTTCCACCCCGGGGGCGCGGCCATGAGCAGCGAAGCCGAACGCAAGATGCAGTTCCTCTTCGCCCTGCGCTCCAGAGGCGTGACCGACCGGCGGGTGCTCGAAGCGATGGAGCGGATCGATCGCGGTGCCTTCGTGCGCGGGCTGTTTGCCGAACGGGCCTACGAGGACATGCCGCTGCCGATCTCCTGCGGTCAGACCATCAGCCAGCCTTCGGTGGTCGGGCTGATGACCCAGGCGCTGGAGCTGCACCCCCGCCACAAGGTGCTGGAGGTCGGCACCGGCTCGGGCTATCAGGCAGCGATCCTCAGCCAGCTCGCCCGCCGTGTCTATACCCTGGAGCGCCATCGCCGGCTGGTGAAGGAGGCGCAGGCCGCCTTCGAAAGCCTCGGGATCAGCAACATCACCGCCCTTGCCGCCGACGGCAGCCGCGGCCTGCCCGAACAGGCGCCGTTTGACCGGATCATCGTGACCGCCGCCGGCGAAGACCCGCCGGGGCCGCTCTTGGCCCAGCTCAGGATTGGCGGTATCATGGTGGTGCCGGTCGGCCAGTCGGATACGATGCAGCGCCTGGTGAAGGTCACCCGCACGGAAGCGGGGCACGAATATCACGAGCTCGGCCCCGCGCGTTTCGTGCCCCTGCTCGAAGGGCTGGGAGAGAAGTAGCCCCCGCGCCCGTGCGCCAGGAAGCGTGAAGGTGGGAAGCGTGAAGGCGGCAGGGAGCGCGAAGGCGCTGGTGCGCGCGCAGGCGGGGAGGCAGGGCACAGCGGCTGCGGCACGGCCGGGGAAGACCGGGGAACAGGGGCCGGGAAACAAGGGCCGGGAAACGGCCGGAACACAAGGGCGCAAGGGCTGCCTGAAACGAGGATGACGAGCATGGCGGATTTCTTCACGACAGGATCCGGACGCGCGGCGGACAGCCGGAAGGCCCCGCGCCCGAAAGATCGGATGCATGCGGGGCGGGTGCTTGCGGGAGCAGCCCTGCTGGCGCTGGCCGGCTGCGGCCAGCAGCTCGACTTCGACCTGCGCGGCCTGGCCGGCGGCTTCAACACCGCCGATGCCGCACGTCAGGCCAGCGCCGCGCGCCCGCAGCCGGATTCGCGCGGCGTGATTTCCTACCCGAACTACCAGGTGGCGATCGCCCGCCGGGGCGACCGGCTGGCGGATGTCGCCGCACGGATCGGCCTGCCCCCGCAGCAGCTGGCCAGCTTCAACGGGCTTTCCGCCGATGCACCGCTGCGCGAGGGCGAGGTGCTGGTTCTGCCGCAACGGGTGCAGGAGCCGGCCGGCGGCCCGCTGCAGCCGGGCGCGGTGGACATCACGAGCCTGGCCGGAAACGCGATCGAGCGCGCCGGAGCGGCACGGCAGCCGGAACCGGCACCGGCCGCGCCGCCGCCCAGCGGCACCGAACCGATCCGCCACAAGGTGGAGCCGGGAGAAACCGCCTATTCGATCGCCCGGCTCTACAATGTCTCGGTGCGCGCCCTGGCCGAGTGGAACGGCCTGGGGCCGGATCTTTCCGTGCGCGCGGGACAGTATCTGCTGATCCCGGTCGCCGCCGAGCCGGCGCCCCCCGCCGCCGCCGAACCTCCCGAAAGCGCGCCTGACACGCCGCTGCCGCCGCCTCCGAGCGCCGCCAGCGCGCTCCCCGGAGAGGATGACGCGCACGCACCGAGCCCCCCCCCCGCGCCCGATCTGGGCGCCGAACGCAGCGCCACCAGCGAGGAGGGCGGCTTCATCATGCCGGTGCAGGGGCAGGTCATCCGCCCCTACGTGCCCGGCCGCAATGACGGGATCGGAATCGCCGCGCCGGCCGGAAGCCCGGTGCTGGCGGCCCGCGACGGCACGGTCGCGGCGATCACCCGCGATACCTCGCAGGTGCCGATCATCATCCTGCGCCATGACGACAACTACCTGACCGTCTATGCCGGAGTGGACGCGCTGACGGTGCAGAAGGGCGACAGCGTGACCCGCGGCCAGCAGATCGCCACCGTGCGCGTCGGCAACCCCAGCTTCCTGCATTTCGAGATCCGCCGGGGGCTGGAAAGCGTCGATCCGGTGCCGCTTCTGAACTGAGCCCGCCTGCGCGCCGGCCGCGCCGGAACCTCTCGCGGCCGGCAGGATCCTTCCTCCGGGCGGCATCCGCCCGGCCCTGCCGCGCCGCCCTGCCGCACCCGGCACCGCCTTCCGGCATCGTCTCGTCAGCCGCAGCCGCCGCCCCCGGGCTCCAGACGCAGGCCCTGACGTCCGGCGAGTTCGGTCACGAACTGCCAGGCCACCCGGCCCGAGCGCGCTCCGCGCGTCGCCTGCCATTCGATCGCCTCGGCGCGCATCTCCTCTTCGCCGATCCCGATGCCGAAGGCCGCGCAGTAGCTGCGCACCATCGCCAGGTATTCCTCCTGGCTGCAGGGGTGGAACCCGAGCCAGAGCCCGAACCGATCGGAGAGCGAGACCTTTTCCTCCACCGCCTCCGACGGGTTGATGGCGCTGGAACGCTCGTTCTCGATCATCTCGCGCGGCATCAGGTGGCGCCGGTTGGAAGTGGCATAGAAGAGCACGTTTTCCGGCCGCCCCTCGATCCCGCCATCCAGCACCGCCTTGAGCGACTTGTAATGCTCGTCGTCACGGGAAAAGGACAGATCGTCGCAGAACAGCAGGAACCGCTGCCGCACCGCGCGCAGCAGCGCCAGAAGGCGGCCGATCGAAGGCAGGTCCTCGCGCTGGATCTCGACCAGCTTCAGCTCCGGCCGCTCGGCGCAGACGCGCGCATGCACCGCCTTGACCAGCGATGACTTGCCCATTCCGCGCGCCCCCCACAAGAGCGCGTTGTTGGCCGGCAGGCCGCGGGCAAAGCGGCGGGTATTGGCCAGGAGCGTGTCGCGGGCACGGTCGATCCCCCGCAGCAGTTCCAGCTCCACCCGGCTGGTCCGCGCCACCGGCCGGAGCCGGCCGGGCTCCGCATCCCAGACGAAGGCCGCAGCGGCATCGAAGTCCGGCGCCTGCGCCGGCGGCGGCGACAGCCGTTCCAGCGCGGCGGCGATCCGCTCCAGGAGCTCCTCGGTCTCCTCGCTCATCGGACGGTTCCGCTCACGGAGCCGCTCCCCCGCCGCCGCTCCCTTTCGCCGGGCCGGGCTGCGCCGGATTGCCGGCGCCCTCTGTGCCGCCGGGTTCCTCCTCCTCGTCGAAGAGCAGCCCTTCCGCGCGCAGCTTCTCGTTGCGGGCCCGCTCCACCCGCCGCACCAGCCAGATCGAGACCTCGTAAAGGCCATAGACGACCACGAACAGGATGATCTGGGTGATCACGTCCGGCGGGGTCACGATCGCCGCCAGAACCAGAATGCCGACCACGGCGTATTTGCGCACCCCGGCCAGGCCCTCGGCGCTCACCAGCCCTGCCTTGCCCATCAGCGTCAGCAGCACCGGCAACTGAAAGCACAACCCGAAGGCGACGATGAACTTGATGGTCAGGCGCAGATATTCCTGGGCCGAGCCCTGGAAGGCGATGCCGGCGATGGCGTTTGCGCCGTTCTCCGGCCCCTCGCCCAGCACGGTTCCGACCTGCTGGAAGCCGAGAAAGAAGTCGAAGGCCAGCGGCGTCACCACGTAGAAGGCGAAGGCTGCGCCCAGGAAGAACATCACCGGCGAGGCAAGCAGGAACGGCAGGAAGGCATTCTTCTCGCTCCGATACAGCCCCGGCGCCACGAAGCGCCACAGCTGATAGCCCACATAGGGAAAGGAAAGCACCAGCCCCCCCAGAAGCGAGATCGAGATCGCGACGAAGAAGCCCTCCTGCAGCTTGATCAGGATCAGCCCGCAATCGGACTGGCCGCGCTCGGCCAGGGCGCCGCACAGCGGCCGGGTGAGAAAGTTGAAGATCGGGTTCCAGACCGAAAAGCTCACCACCATGCCGATGATGAAGGCCACCACCGAATGGATCAGCCGGCTGCGCAGCTCGGCCAGGTGCTCGATCAGCGGCGCCGCGCTGTCCTCGATCTCGTCTGCTTCGTCCTCGACGCTCATCCGTCAGCCTTGTTTGCGGCCTGCGCCGCGGATCCGCCTGCCGCGGCCTTCGACGCCGTTTCTCCTTCTGCCGCCTTCCCTCCGGCCGCCTTCCCTCCGGCCGCCTTCCCTCCGGCCGCCTTCCCTCCGGCCGCATCGCGCCCCGCCGCGCCGGCCTTGCCGGAGGCACCGGGCGCGCCCCTTTCCGGCATGTCCGGGGTCCACTTCTCGAAATCTCCCACCGCCTGTTCGATCTTGTCCAGCCCGAGCCGCCGCGCCGAGGTCGCCTCCTTCAGATCCCGGGCGACATCCTTCACCCCGGCCTCGTCGGCGGCCTCCTCCATCGCCCGGCTGAAGTCGCGCGCAAGTGCCCGCGCCCGGGCCGTGAAGCGGCCGAGCGTGCGGAACATGCCCGGCAGATCCTTCGGGCCGACGACGATCAGCGCCACGATGCCGATCAGCAGCAGTTCGGTCCAGCCGATGTCAAACATGCGCGCTCAGTCCCGCCAGAGGTTGGGGCTCAGATCCGGGGCCGGGGCTTGTCCTCTTCCTCCTGCGGGGTCACGTCCTTGGCCGCCGCGGCCTGATCCTCCAGCTCCTTCTTGCCTTCGTTGATCCCCTTCTTGAAGGAAGAAATCCCCTTGCCGACCTCGCCCATCAGCGACGAGATCTTGCCACGTCCGAAGAGCACGAGAACCACAACCGCGATCAGCAGCAGGCCGGGAAGGCCGATGTTGTTGAGCATTGCTCTCTCCCTTGTGCAGCGGCAGGAATGCCGCCCTTGAAATTACATCCACCTTATCTATTGCCTGCGGCGCGCGGGGAAAAGACGCAAAGCGGCACAGGGCGGGATTTTTGCCCTTCTGCCCGGGGCGGCGGCTTTCCGGGACCGCTGTCAGCTGCTACTGACAGGATAATGTCAGGAGCAGGAGCCGTCATGGCCGAATCACTCCCCGCCCCCCGCAGCCGCAAGGATCGGCTGATCATGCTGATCACCCTGCTGCGCGACGGGCGCTGCCACCGCGGGCAGGAGCTCGCCCGCCGGCTCGGGGTGAGCGCGCGCACCCTCTATCGCGACATGGCAGTGCTGATGCGCTCGGGAGTGCCGGTAACGGGCACCCCGGGGCGGGGCTACCGGATGAGCGCGCCGGTCACCCTGCCGGGGCTGAACCTGTCGCTGCGCGAGCTCGAGGCGCTGCACCTGGGGCTGGCGGTGATGACCGAAGCCGACGACCCCGCCTTGCGCGCGGCCGCCCGCAGCCTGGCCGACAAGATCGACGCCGCCCTGCCGGAAAACCGGCTTCCGGAAAGCGTCGGCTGGGGGCTGGCCCTGCACCCCTTTGCCGATACCGGCGCCGGGATTCGCCATATCCCGCTCCTCAGGGCGGCGATCCGCAACCGGCGGCAGCTGCGCATCCTCCGCCGTCTGCCCGACGGGAGCCGCCGCGAAAGCGTCATGCAGCCGCTTTCCCTGGACTACTGGGGGCGGATCTGGACCGCCACCGCCCTGTGCACGCGAAGCGGAGAACGCGAAAACCTGCCGCTGGCGCGGATCGAACGCCTCGTGGAACTGCCGCCGCCGCAGTGAGCGCACCGGCACACCCCGCCCGCGGCCGTTCCCGCCCCGGGCTGTGCCCGGAGCGCCGGTCCGAAGCCGACCCGAAACGCCCCGCCCGCGCCGATGTCCTGCCGACATCCCCAGCCCGCCGGCATTCGCCCGCCACACGCGCCGCGCCCTTCCACCCCCCCCCCGCGCACGGGTGGAAAACGACGCTCAGCCCGCCTTTCCCCGCGCGCCGGAAGCGGAGGCGGGCGCCGGTGCGGCCGATGCGGCTGTCGCGGCGGCGACCTTCTGACGGCAGTTTCCGGCCTCGGCCGGAAAGACGAAGCAGCGCCCGCGCCGGATCATCAGCCACAGCGGCGTGCCGGGCTTCGGCAGGAAGACCGAGGGCACCGTCGCCTTCAGAATCGAGCCGTCGTAATCCATGCGGAACTCCACCAGGCTTTCGCGCCCCATGAAGCGCGCGCGCACCACCACGCCGCGCGCCGGCACCCCGTCCTGCGGGGTCGGGTTCGGCCCCTTGCCGCTGCGATCGAAATCGATCCGCAGATGCTGCGGCCGGATCACGATTTCCAGCCGGGTGCCGTCCGGGTGGCCGGGGGCCAGGAATTCGCCGAAGGGGGTCATCAGAAGCGCCCCCCTGACCTCGCCGCAGATCACGTTGATGTCGCTGAAGAAGGCTGCCGCTTCCTTGTCCACCGGCGCGTTGTAGATGTTGTAGGGCGCGCCGCTCTGCACGATCCTCCCCGCGCGCATCAGCGCGATCTCGTCGGCCATGCGCATCGCCTCGGCCGGCTCGTGGGTGACCAGCAGAACCGCCGTGTCCTCCCCTTTCAGGATTTCCAGGGTCCTGTCGCGGATATCGTCCTTCAGCCGTTCGTCGAGGCCCGAAAACGGTTCGTCCATCAGCATGACGCGCGGGCGGGGCGCCAGCGCGCGCGCCAGCGCCACCCGCTGCTGCTCGCCGCCGGAAAGCTGATGCGGCCAGACATCCCGCAGATGTCCGAGGCTGACCCGCTCCAGCAGCTCCGAAACCCGGGCCCGGTTCGCCCGCGCCCCTCCCGGCAGGCCGAAGGCGACATTCTCGGCCACCGACAGATGCGGAAACAGCGCGAAATCCTGAAACATCAGTCCGATCGAGCGCGCTTCGGGCGGCACCTCGCAGCCGGGCCCGGAGACGAGCCGCCCATCCACCAGAACCTCGCCCTCGTCCTGGCGCTCGACCCCGGCGATGATGCGCAAGGTGGTGGACTTGCCGCAGCCCGAAGGGCCGAGCAGGCAGGTGACCTGCCCCGGCATCACCCGCAGCGACAGCCCGTCAACCACCGCGCGCCCGGCAAAACGCCGGGTGATGTTGCGAACCTCAAGCCGCGGAGTCCCGCTGTCCGGTATCATGTGCCTTCCCTAACCCGATAAAAACCATCGGGCTTTGGCGGCATAGCAGCCGGATCCCCCGCCTGCAAGGGCAGGTGCGCCGCAAGGGCCGGATCTGCCCGCGCCGCCCGCCCGCTGCGCCCCGCAAAGGCGGTGCACGAGCTACAGCGTGGCATTCACCTGCCCGCCATCGAGCAGCAGGTTCTGCCCGACGATGAACCCCGCATGCACCGAACACAGGAAGGCGCAGGCGGCGCCGAATTCCTCGATGCTGCCGTAACGGCGCGCCGGGATCGTGGCCTCGCGCCGGGCGCGCGCCTGCGCCGGAGAGATGCCCTCTGCCTGCGCCGCGGCCGCATCCAGCGCCTCGGCACGCGCGGTGTCATGGATTCCCGGCAGCAGGTTGTTGATGATCACCCCCTCGGGCGCCACCTGGCGGGCGGTGCCGGCGACAAAGCCGGTCAGCCCGGTACGCGCGGTGTTCGACAGCCCCAGAACGGCGATCGGCGCCTTGACCGACATCGAGGTGATGTTCACCACCCGTCCCCAGCCACGCGCCATCATCGCCGGCACCAACCCCTGGATCATCGCGATCGGCGCCAGCATGTTGGCATCCAGCGCGGCGATGAAATCCTCGCGTTGCCAGTCCGTCCAGACTCCGGGCGGCGGACCGCCGGCGTTGTTCACCAGGATCTCGGCCCCCCTGCCGGCCTCCAGCACCCGCGCCCGCCCCTCCGCTGTGGTGATGTCGGCGGCAACGGCGGTGACTTCGACCCCGAAATCGCGCCGCACCGCCTCTGCCGCCGCCTCCAGCGCCTCGGCCCCGCGGGCGTTCATCACCAGATTCACCCCTTCGCCCGCCAGCGCCCGCGCACAGCCCAGCCCCAGCCCCCTGGACGAGGCGCATACCACCGCGCGCTTTCCCGAAATTCCGAGATCCATCGTGCTTCCTCCTGCCGTTGTCGGGTATCTTCCTGCCGGTTTCCGGCCACGATGGCGCATGCGGGCGGTCAAGACAATCCCGACCATTCCGTGCGCGCCCTCCGTATCCTGGGTGCTCCTCCGTGCGTGCGTGAGGAGCCACACCCCGACCTGCACCAGCCGCTGGGCGACAAGTGCTCCTCCGGGCGTGCGCGAGGAGACGGTGGCCGGGCACGGCCCTTCCCGCGGGAAGAAGGAAGGCAGCGGGAAGGCGGCCCGTTCCCGGAGCATGTGCAGCACGCGGTACGACAACCTCCGGAGGTTGCCGGGCTTCCGCCCCTAGCGCAGCCCGACCACGGCCAGCCCGGCGTTGTTGTCCACATATCCCGAGCCCATGGTCGCGGTGCCGCTGCTCACGAGGGTGATCCCCTGGGCCGCATCGCCCAGCAGGCCACCCCCGCCGCCGGTGGCGAAGGTAACGGTATCGCTGCCGCCATAGCCTGTCAGGGTGCCGGAGATGCTGGCGAAGAACACCGCCTTGCCGGCGTTGTCGATCAGCGGGCCGCTGCTGACGCTGAGCGTGCCGCCCAGCGCCCCGCCGCTGCTGGCGGTGAAATTGCCCAGCGTGCCGCTCACCGCATTGCTGGCCGCGCCGAAAGCGACCGTCAGCACGGCATCGCCTACCAGCGTGTCGGTGCTCCCCGCCGCGGGCGCGAACTGCCCGGTCACATAGCCGCTGTAGCTGGCCGAGCCGCCGGGCAGGGCGGCAAAGGAGGTCGGCTCCAGGCTGGCGGTGCAGTCGGTCATCCAGGAAGCGGCGGCCACCTGCCCCGCCGGGCGCGGTATGTCACAGGGGGAAAGGGTGTTCTGGCAGGCTGCCAGAACCACCAGGCCGGCCGCCGCGCCGGCGCGTCTTGCGATTCTTGCCGTCATCTTGTTCCACTCCTCGTTTCCCGCCTCGTTCCCTGCGTTCCGCGCCCCGCCTTCGAGCCTGCGGGCAGGCCGGTCCCGGCAGCTTCCGTTTCCAGGGGCGCACAATCCTGCTCCAGCCGGGAGGATTGTCTGCGGAATCGGCAACAATTTGGCGCGTCGGGGGCGATAGTTGGCCGAACCGCCGCGCCGGCGGCTGCGCAAGCCGGGCGGAAGCGGCGCAGCGCCGCTTCTCCGGCCCGTTCCCGACCCGCGCTCAGGCCCGCGCCGCGCCCAGGCTCAGGCCCGGCGCAGCGCCAGGACCGCGTTGAACCCGCCAAAGGCGAAGGCGTTGGACAGAACCGCCTCGACGCGGGCCTCGCGCGCGGTATTGGGCACAACGTCGAGCGGACATTCCGGATCCGGCGCCCGGTAGCCGACGGTAGGGGCGATCACCCCCTCGCGCAGGGCCATGATGCAGGCCAGAAGCTCGACCGCCCCGGTGCCCCCGATCAGATGGCCGTGCATCGACTTGGTGGAGGAGATCATCAGCCGCCCGGCATGGGCGCCGAACACGTCGGCCACGGCGGCGCATTCGGTCCGGTCGTTGGCCGCGGTGCCGGTGCCGTGAGCGTTGATGTAACCGATCTGCTCGGGAGCCAGCCCGGCGTCGGCCAGCGCGCCGGCCAGCGCCCGCGCCGCG
Organism: Paracoccaceae bacterium; assembly: GCA_026989055.1. GTDB lineage: Bacteria > Pseudomonadota > Alphaproteobacteria > Rhodobacterales > Rhodobacteraceae > JAJRUE01. The sequence continues at coordinate 8,462 of JALSKC010000062.1, read as the reverse complement.
CCCTCGCGCGAAGGCATCACGATGTCGGCGGCGTCCGATGTCATCGCGAACCCGGCCACCTCGGCGAGGATCTCGGCGCCGCGGGTCCGGGCATGTTCGTATTCCTCGAACACGAAGACTGCCGCACCCTCTCCCTGCACCATGCCGTCGCGATCGGCCGAAAACGGCCGGCAGGCCTGCCGGGACATCACCCGCAGCCCCTCCCAGGCCTTGATCCCGCCGAAGCACAGCATGGCCTCGGAGCCCCCGGCGAGCATCACCTCGGCCTGGCCGGCGCGGATCATCTGCGCGGCCAGACCCATCGCATGGTTGGAAGAGGCGCAGGCGGTGGCCACGCTGAAGGAAGGCCCCTTCAGGTTCCAGCGCATCGAGACATGGCCGGCCGCGGCATTGTTCATCAGCCTGGGCACCACGAAGGGGTGCACCCGGTTCCTGCCCTCCTCGTAGACGGCGCGGTAGCTCTCGTCCCAGGTGCCCACCCCGCCCCCGGCGGTGCCGAGCACGACCCCGGCGCGCTCCGTCCGCCCGTCCGGAAACGGCAACCCCGACTGCGCCAGCGCCTCGGCCGCCGCCAGAAGCGCGAACTGGGTGAAGCGGTCGTAGAGCCCGAGCTGCTGGCGGCTGAAATGCTCTTCTGCGACATAGTCGCGCACCTGGGCGCCGATGCGCACCGACAGCCGCCCGGCATCGCGGATTTCCAGCGGTCCGATCGCCGAGCGCCCCGCGCGCATGGCCGCCAGCGTCTCGGAAACCGAATGCCCAAGCGGGTTGATCGTTCCGGCCCCGGTGATGACGACCCGCCTCATGCGCCGCGCTGTTCTGCAACCAGCCTTTCGACGGCGGCCGCGATCGCGGCGATGCTGGAAATGTCGAAATCCCCCTGCTGTGGCGCATTGGCATTGAAGGGAACCTCGATGCCGAAGGCCTCCTCGATGGCGAAGATGCTTTCCACCAGCGCCAGGCTGTCCAGCCCCAGATCCTGCGGCGAGTGCTCCGGGGCGATCTCCGAAACCTCCAGCACAGCCTGCTCGGCGATGATCTCGAAAACCTTCTTCCTGATGTCGTCCGACATGGCCACCCTCGCGCAACGTGGCTTCATTTAGTCCCTGCCACCGCCTTTGGAAACAGCTTTCTTCTGCGCCGCAAGCGCGCGCAGGATCCGCGGCAGGCGGCGCAGTGCCTTGTAGCTCTCGATATGGGTTTCCATCCGGACCGCCGGATAGCCGAGCATGGCGCGCCCGGCGGGCACGTTCGACATGATCTTGGTCGCACCGCCGGCGATCACCCCGTCGCCGACCGTCACGTTGTCGGCCACCCCGGCCTGCCCGCCCAGCACCACGCCGTTGCCCAGAACCGCCGAACCGGCCACCCCCACAAGTCCGCAGATCAGGCAGTTGCGTCCCACCACCACGTTGTGGCCCAGATGCACGAGATTGTCGATCCGGGTACCCGCGCCAACCCGGGTGGGGCGGATGGTGCCGGCATCGATGCAGGCGTTGGCCCCGACCTCCACGTCATCGCCGATCTCCACCCCGCCCAGCGAATGGATCTTGAGCCATCGCTGATCGGCGTCGGCCGCGCCGGTTTCGGCGCCCAGGCTCTCGCGCACCGCCTCCACGGCCGATCTTTCCTCGGTCACCCAGGAAAACCCGTCAGCCCCGATCACCACCCCGGGCAGGGCATGGAAACGGGCACCGATCGCCACCCGCGGCCCGATCCGGGTGCCGTCCTGAAGCCGGCAGTCATCGCCCAGCCGTGCCCCGCCGGCGATGCTCACATGCGCCCCGATCCGCGCCCGGGCGCCGATCGAGACCCCGGGGCCGATCACCGCGAAGGGGCCGATCGCCGCATCGGGGCCGATCTCGGCGCCCGGATCAATCAGTGCCGTCGGGTGAATTCCGCCGCCCCACTCCCCGCCCGCCGGCGCGCCGGCGGCCAGATGCGTCGTCAGCGCCGCCAGCGCAAGGCGGGGCCGGCGCACGAAGATCGCCGCCTCGAGCCCCAGCGCCCGCCAGTCGGCCCCCTCCCACAGGAGCGCCGCCCGCGCCCGCCCCCGTTCCAGCGCCGCGCCCCAGACCGGCTGCATCGCCACCGCCAGCTGCCCGGGACCGGCCTCGGCCGGCTCGGCCGCACCGCTGACCGCAAGATCCAGCGCGCCCTCTGCCGGCGCGCCGAGCGCCGCCGCAATCTCCCGGATCGTGAACCGCTCCCCGACCATGCCCTGCCTCCGCGCCTGTCTCCGCATCTCCGGATGCCGGATCCGGCCGCCGCCGCCCGGCCGCCGCTCTCCCCCGGCCGCAAGGGGGATTTAGCCGCGAACCGCGCGCAAGGCCACCCCCGCCGCGCGCAACGCCTCGAAGATGCGCCCGTCGCGGCCGTAGATGTCGTCGCGGAAGCGGACCTGCCCCCTGGCGGTGGTGAAGGCGGTCCGGTAGACAAGATGCACCGGCACATGGCGTTCCAGCGGCACCACGGTCTCCCTGCCGCTGGCCAGCCTGGCCTGAAAGAAGGCCTCCGGATCGGAAACCTGCGGCGCCAGCAGGGTGTAGGCGAACTCGAACGGATCGTTCAGCCGGATGCAGCCGTGGCTGTAGGCGCGCCTCTCGCGCGCGAACAGATGCTTTTCGGGTGTGTCGTGCAGGTAGATGTTGTATCGGTTCGGGAACATGAACTTGACCAACCCCAGCGCATTGCGCCGCGAGGGAGGCTGCTTCAGGTCGAAGGGAAAGTCGGCCTCCGTGAACTGCGTGAAATCGATTCCCTCCCGGCTGATCGGCTGCCCGCCACGGGTCAGGCGCAGATGCCCGGCGGCATTCGGATCCTTCTGCAGCAACGGCAGATACTCCTTGACCGCGATCGAGCGCGGCACGTTCCAGGTCGGGTTCACCACCATGTATTCCATCATGTCGGAAAACTCGGGGCTGCGCCGATCGTTCCTGTTGGCCCCGACCACGGCGCGGGTCTCGAAGGTCACCTTGCCCTCGTCGATCACCGCGACACTGAAGGCGGCGAGGTTGACCCAGACATGGCGCTTCCCCCGCTCGATGTTCATCCATCGCTCGCGCTCCATGGCCACGATGATCGCCGCCAGCCGCCTTTCCGCAGAAACGTTCAGCGCCCGCAGCGTGCCGGGGCCGACCACCCCGTCCGGGTTCAGCCCGTGCGCCAGCTGGAAGGCGCGCACCGCCCTCATCAGAGGGGCGTCGAACTCCCGGCTGGCGCTGCGGCGCATGTAGCCCATGGCCACCAGGCGGTCGCGCAGCGCCACCACGCGCGCACCGCTGTCGCCGGGGCGCAGCTTGCCGCCGGGCACCTCCGGCCCCCAGCCCCCGCGCCCGATCAGCCGCTCCATCTCCCGCTTGGCCTTCATCAGCCGGGCGTATTCCGGCGCGCGCGGCGCCTGCCGGCGCAGGAAGGCGGCAGGAGAGGAACGGGAAAAGCTCTCCAGAAGCGCCGCCCCCGCGCGCAACGGCCGGCTGCGGATGATCTCCCGGTCCACCCGTCGCGGCTCGAGAACCCCTCCCTGAAGGTGGTTGACATAGGTCAGGAACAGCCGGCTCAGCGCCGCCTCGGCCCGGCCCAGATCGCGCCCGGAGCGGATCGTGCCCAGATTGGCGCGCAGCAGCGCATCGTCATAGGCCGCCTGCGGCAGGGCGTGAACGGGGGCATCCTCCAGCGCCCCGAGCAGCGCCTGCCGGCGCGCCCGGTCGCGCCCGCCCCTGCCGGTCCAGATCGGGCGATGGCCGTTGTCCCGGTAGAAGGCGGCCAGCGCCGGATCCCCCGCCACGGCTTCGGCCAGCGCCTGCATGAAGGCCGTTACCCGATCCGGCGCCGCCCCGGCCGGCCCGCCTGCCGTCACCCCCGCGAGCGCGGCCATGCCGCCGAGAAAATGCCTTCGGGAAGCCGCCCGAGCACCCGACATGAACACCTCCTGAAACACCACGCACGGAACCGACGTTGTCCGAAGGAGATAACCGTTTCCGGCGTTTCATGCACCATCTCATGCACCATCGCTCTCTCCGCGGCGCGGAGGGCGCCCGAAATGCGGTATCCGTGCAACAGTGGAAAGACGTTTCCGCTCCGCGCCGCCGCCCGCCGGCCGATTGGCGAAATTTCGCCGATTCCAACCGGATAGAACGATTTCGCACCGCCTGGCCCTTGGCGGTTCCGGGGAAATGTGGCAGAACCCGGCCGTGCCTGGGGATGAGGCAGAAACACTCCGTTTCGCATGATGGTGCGCTGCCATCCATCTGCGAACGGAGCACGGGGCGGGGCATGGCTGATTCCATGACGCAGGGTTCCATGACGCAAGGCGGAGCTTTCGCAGGGGCCGGAACACTCACGGGGGCCGGAACGGCATCGGCGCGCAGCGCCAGGGCCGCGCAGGCCGGGGCGATGACCGGCACGGCACTCACGAGGCGCGGCCTGCTGGCGGCCTTCGCGGCAACCGCGGTGGTCGCGGCCCCCAGCTACTCCAGGGCCGCCGCCTTCCTGCGCGGGGCCGGCGACATCCGCCGGCTCAGGATGTACTCCGGCCGCACCGGAGAAAGCATCGACACGATCTACTGGATCGAAGGCGAATACGTCGCCGAGGCGCTGAAGGAGATCAACTACTTCATGCGCGACTGGCGCTTCAACAAGACGATCCCGATCGACCCCAGCACGCTCGACATCATGGCCGCGGCGCATAACCTCCTGGACACCAGCGAGCCCTATCTGCTGCTGTCGGGATACCGCACCCCCAAGACCAACGCGATGCTGCGGGCCCGCTCGCGCGGGGTGGCCCGCAATTCGCTGCACATGAAGGGGCAGGCCGGCGACCTGCGGCTGAAATCGCGCAGCGTTACCCAGATGGCAAATGCCGCCATCGCCTGCCGTGCCGGCGGAGTCGGCAAGTATCGCCGTTCCAATTTCGTGCACATGGATTCCGGCCCGATCCGCACCTGGATCCGCTGAACCGGTCGTGCTGAACCGCTCGCCCGGCGAAGCGGGGCTGCGGGAAAGCCCGGAAATCCGCTGGAGAGCGCGGGAGCTGCGGGAAGCGGCGCGCCCGTTTCGGCCCCGTTTCGGCGCAGGCGGTGTGGCACGGGTGCCCCCGGCCGGCGCAGGCCGGCAGGCGCAGGGGCGCTGCGAACAGGCAGCGGTGCGGCAACCGCAGCGGGAAGGGCGGCGGCGCGCCGCGCTCCTCTCCGGGGCAGAACGGCACCCGACGGCCGCCTCCCCCGCCTTCCGCCGCAACCCGGCCGCCGGCTTCGCACCCCAGATCAGCCGCCGCTCTCCGCCTCCAGCCAGCGCGGGTAATCGGCCACCAGCAGATGCAGCGGCGGCTCGTCCTCCTCGATCTGTGCGAAACGGCCGACCGGATCGCGGAACAGATTGTCCGTGCGGTCGTCATTGACGGTGGAAACCTCGCCGATCAGCACCGCCGAGCCTTCGGCCCGGAAGGCATGCCAGATATCCGGCCCCAGCGTCACGCTCTCACCCGGGGCCAGCCTCAGCCGCCCGCCGGCCGGCAGCCGGCACAGGCTGCCGTCGCGCAGCACCTGCACCGGCGATGTCTCGTCGATCCCCTCCTCCCCGGCAGCCCGGAACAGTTCCACTACCAGCGTGCCGCCCCCGCGGTTGATGATGTCCTCGGTCTTGAGCCGATGGCGATGCATCGGGCAGAGCTGCCCCGGGCGCGAGATCATGATCTTCTCCGCATAGAGCATCCCCCGCCCGCGCGGCAGATCCTCCCGCCGGCCGTTGCGCAAGGTGAACAGGAGCAGCCCCAGTTCGGCAAAGCGCCCCTGGCCGTAATCGGTGATGTCCCAGCCCAGCATCCGGTTGCGGATGCAGGCGCTGTCGGCGGCCACCCGGCGGCGCAGCTGTGCCGGCGACCAGTAGGCAAAGGGCGGCAGGACGAAGCCGAACGAACGGATGAAGGCATCGGCCTCGCGCATCAGGGCGTTGATTTCCGAGCGTTTCATCTTCGCTTTTCCGCTCTGCTCCGCGCCTCAGCAAAAGCACAGACCGAGCCCGCTTTCCAGCCGGAATCGCCTCCGATGCGGCACAATCTGCGAAACCGGGTTTCGGTGCTGCCTTCGGGGCCGCCGCGACGCTCCCCGCCGGAGGTCCCGCTTCCCGGCTGCGCCGGAAAGGGCTCTGCACCCGCGATGCGCAGGCAGACGCGCCTCGGCGGGCCGATCGTGCCGCCGGGCAACTAACCGGTTGAAAGCCCCGCCGAGCCGGCCTATTTTTCGCCCGCCCGCCACGCAAGCGGAAAAGCGAAACAGCGAAAGGAACAGCGTCATAGCCCGCAGACCCCACAACGCCCCGCCGGTGCGTCACACAGGCCCGCGCGTGAACGAGCGCATCCGGGCCCCGGAAATCCGGCTGATCGGCCCTGACGGAGAAAACATCGGCATCGTCCCCCCCGAGCGGGGGCTGGAGCTGGCCTATGAATCCGGCCTCGATCTGGTCGAGATCTCGCCGAACGCCACGCCGCCGGTCTGCAAGATCATGGACTTCGGCAAGTTCAAATACGAGACCCAGAAGCGGGAGAGCGAGGCCCGCAAGAAGCAGAAGACCATCGACATCAAGGAAGTCAAGTTCCGCCCCAATACCGACAAGCACGACTATGACGTGAAGATGCGCAATGTCTTCAAGTTTCTGGGCAACGGCGACAAGGTGAAGGTGACGCTGCGCTTCCGCGGACGCGAGATGGCGCATCTGGAACTCGGCCGCGCCCTGCTGGAGCGGGTGGCCGCGGATGTGGAAGGCAGCGGCAAGATCGAATCCATGCCGAAGATGGAAGGCCGGCAGATGATCATGATGATCGCCCCGCTCAAGCAGGGCTGATCCCGGCAGAGCCGGGACCGGCCGGGGCGGCACGCCGGGTTTCCGCCGGAGCGGACCGAACCGGCGGGCAGTGCGGGTGACTTTCGGCGCAAAGAGAGCGCCTCAGCCCGCGGTGGGCGCCGCCTGTCGGGCCAGGGCGCGGATGCGCTCGACCATCGCCCGCAGGCCGTTGGAGCGCTGGGCCGAAAGATGTTCGTCCAGCCCCAGCCGCGCCAGCTCGGCATGGGCGTCCACCGCCGGAACCTCGGACAGCGGCAGCCCGCAATAGAGCGCCCGCAGGATCGCGATCAGCCCGCGCACGATCAGCGCGTCGCTGTCGCCGCGGAAGGAAAACACCGCATCCGCCCCCTCCCCCTCGATCTCGGGCACGATCCACACCTGGCTGGCGCAGCCCTCGACCCGGGTCGCAGGAACCCGCAGCGCCTCCTCCAGCGGCGCCATCGCCTTGCCCAGGTCGATCACGTGGCGGTAGCGATCTTCCCAGTCGTCGAGAAAATCGAACGTCTCGGCAATCTCTTCGAAAGCTTCGCTGGCCATGCATCCCTCCGTTTGCGCCCCACCTAAACACCCGGGGGCGAAAGGTCCAGCCCGCCGAGGCCCCTGCGCGGCCCGTGCGACATCAGGCGGCAGGGGCGAGGGGTGCGGAAGGGACGCGAGGGCGCGCAGGCTCAGCGGCCGGTTCCGGGAGCCGCCTCCAGCTCGATCACCTCCACCTTCCGGCCGCGCAGGGCCAGCCCGACCCGCCCCTCGCACAGCCGCAGCGCATCCTCGCCGAATACCTCGCGCCGCCAGCCGCGCAGCGCCGGCACGTCGCGCCGCCCCGAGGCCAGCATGTCCAGATCGGCGGCCGAGGCGATCAGCTTCTGCGCCACCCCGGCCGATTCCGATTTCGCCTTGAGCAGCACCCGCAGCAGATCGGCCAGCGCCGGGTTCACCTGCAGCTGCTCGCGCCCGTTGACCGGCCTGGGGTAGTCCTCGGGCGGGCAGGCCTGCCCGGCGCGGACCGCCGCGAGGATGCCCTCGGCGATCGGCCCCTTGCGCGCCTCGCGCAGAAGCAGCCGCGAGCGCCCCAGCTCCTGCAGCGTGGCGGGCCTTGTCGAGGCAAGCTCCAGCAGCGCGTCGTCCTTGAACACCCGGTTGCGCGGAATGTTGCGGCTTTGGGCATATTCCTCGCGAAAACGCGCCAGCTCGCGGACCACGGCGAGGAACTTCCCCGAAACGGTGCGGGTCTTCACCCGTTTCCAGGCCTCTTCGGGGTGGATGACGTAGGTCTGCGGGCTGCTCAGGGCCTGAAGCTCCTCCGCCACCCATTCCTGGCGGCCGCTCCGACGGATCCGCTCGGCCAGCGATTCGTAGATGGTGCGCAGATGGGTGACATCGGCCAGCGCATAGGCCTTCTGCGCCTCCGACAGCGGCCGGCGCGACCAGTCGGTGAAGCGCGAGCTCTTGTCCAGGCTCTGTTTCGCGATCTTGCGCACCAGGGTCTCGTAGCCCGCCTGATCGCCGAAACCGCAGACCATGGCCGCCACCTGGGTGTCGAACAGCGGCTTCGGGATCACCCCGTATTCGATGAAGAAGATCTCCAGATCCTGCCGGGCGGCATGGAACACCTTGACCACGCC
>JALSKC010000061.1 GCA_026989055.1 Paracoccaceae bacterium | reverse complement strand
GAGGTATTCTACGGCGAGGTGCCGCCCTATTCGGTGGTGGTGGCGGGCTCCATGCCCTCGAAAGGGGGCGTGAACCTCTACTGCGCGGTGATCGTCAAGCGGGTGGATGCACAGACCCGTTCCAAGACGGCCATCAACGATCTCCTGCGTGACTGACCGGGCGTGACTGACCGGGGGAATTCCTCCTCGCGCCAGCAGGTCTATACCCTGCTGGTCGAGGTCGGGCGCAAGCCGGGCGACGGGCTGCCCGAGCAGGCCACGGGGGCGGCGCTGATGTGCTATGCCTCGGGCATCGACGAGGCGGAAGCGGTGCGCGAAACGGTTGCGCTCCTGAAACGGGCCGGCATGGCGCCGCTTGACGTCTCGGGCTACGGCACGCTGGAAGAGCGCCTTGACGCGGGTCACGACATCGCCCCCGAAGAACGCGCCCTGATGGAGCGCGCGCTGAAGGAAAACGCGGTGATCGTGGCGCAGGTGACCCCGTTTCACGCCCCCCCGGACAAGGCGCGGGACTGAGTGGCCAGGCAGGCCGGCGGGCGGTGCGCTCCTGCGGGCGGGGCGGTCAGTTGCCGTTGCCGAACCATTCGGCGCGGATCCGGTCATAGGTGCCGTCTTCCCGCAGGCGGAGCAGGGTCTGGTTGATGTCCTCGGTCAGCCCGCTGCCCGTTGGCAGGACGATGCCGTAGTTTTCGCGCCGGAACGTCGCGCCGGCCAGCGCTGCCCGTTCCGGGTTGCGGTTCACGTAATAGGCGAGAATCGGGGCGTCGAAGACGACCGCATCGAGCTTTCCCGCCTCGAAATCGGCCAGAAGCGTCTCGAGATCCGCATAGGTCCGGTGCCTCAGCTCGCGTGCTTCCAGGAAGGCGCTGGAGGTCGAACCGCTCGTCGTGGCGACGGTCTTGCCATACAGGTCGTTGACGGAGCTGATCCTGCCGGAAATGGCATCGACGGTCATGATCGCCGTCACGTTGGCAACGAAGAACGACACGACGAACAGCGAGGACACCACCAGGACAACGCCGAAGATGCGCCCGGGGAGAGTCCGCGGTATCCGCTCTTCGAAGCCGCCGTTCACCACGAGGTTGAGTGCCCACCAGAAGGCCGGAAACAGCGCCTTGCGCGGCGGGGCGTCGAAATAGGGCTGATGCCGGCGTTCCAGCCGCCACATCACCATGCCGGCGAGCAACAGCAGCCCGAGGGCGATCGCGATAGCCCCCAGGAGGCTGGGCGAGAACACCGCCTTCAGCACCGACATTTTGCTCCCTCCATCGCGGGGGATCATGATCTGAAGCCCGCTTTCGAAGATCGGCTGGGAGAAGTCGAATTCTTTCTCGCGGGTGGCGGTGATCGAGATGTTGGCGATGGCCAGGTCGGCCTTTCCGTCGGAGACGGCCGCCATCATGTCGGCGAATTCCGGGAGCCGGAGCAGTTCGTATTCGCGCCCCATCCGGGTGGAGATCTCTTCCCACAGGGCGATGCTGAAGCCGGTATCGCGCCCCTCCTCCACCATCGAGAAGGGGGGGCGGGTGACGGTGGCGACCGTCAGGGGTTCGGCACCTGCCGCGCCCGGGCATATGGTCAGAACAACGGCAGCCATGCGAACGAATTTCAGCATCGGTTCCCCCATCCCGTGACGTGCCGTTTTCTGGCAGACAATGCCGCCGTCGGCAATATCGCCTTATCGCCTTCAGGCCGGGAGAACATCGCGCAGGATCAGCGCCTCGTAACCGCTCAGGGTGGTGCGCACCGGCCTGCGATGCCGCGGCAGGGCGCCGGGGCCGAGCGGTGCCAGCGCCGTTTCCGCCAGCACTGCCGGGCAGCGGGCCAGCGTGCCGACGAACAGGCTGTCGGCCCAGGTGTCGGCGAGGCTGATGCACTCGTGCCGGTCGAACAGCAGTTGATAGCGGACGGCCGAAGGCGTGGAAGCCGGCAGGCGCGTGGCACCGGCATGGCCGGTCAGCTCTCCGGCGCGTACGAGCACGGAATCGCGCCCGAGGTGATACTGCGCTCCCGGCCCCGACAGCAGGATCCCCTGGCGCGCGGTGACGACGATGTCCCGGCTCAGCCCGAAGAACGGCGCATTGAGCCTGACCGGCGCATCGGCGCCAGTGAGGGGCACCTCCTGGCGCAGGATCCAGCGGACAGGCTGCGGCCCGCTGTCCAGCGTTGTCACCAGGTCGCCCGGGCGCAAGGTCTCGATCGGGCGGGCGCCCTCGGGGGTGGCGACGGGCGTTTGCGGCGCGATCGTCGCCGCCGGGCCGACGGGTTCCGGACGGCTCGACAGGGCCAGCCCGCTCACCCGGGGGTCGAGCCGGGTTTTCGCGCCGGGGCGAAGCAGCGCGCGGGCGTCCCGCTCGGGCAGCGGGAGCGGGCAGGCGAACTCGATCAGGCGAATTTCCCGCACCTCCGGGTCCTCGACCGAAAGCGTCCCCCGCCGGGCGGGTCCGTCCCAGCGGCAGCTCGCCAGCAAGCGGGCGCCACCGGTGGCGCGGATGCCCGACAGGCGGGCATAGGCATGTGCCGGACCCTGGCGGAAGGCGACGGAAAGGGAGTGGTCGGCGTTCAGATACACGACGAGCTCCCGCGGCCAGCCGGCATCATCCCGGTAATGGAGCAGCCGGGCGGGCACGTCCCCTCCCGGCAGGGCCTCGAATTCGAGCCGCAGGGTGCCGCGAGCCAGCAGGGCGGTTTCGGTGCCGGAAGGCGCGGCATCTCCGGCCGCAGGCCGCTGGAACTGCCCGCCCGCGCCGCCGGCGAAGCCAGCATCCCTGTCGAAGATCCCGAACCAGCCCAATGCTGCCCTTCCTGCGTCTGCCTCTTCTGCCTCCGGTTTCCGCGGCCCCGGTTCGAAACCCGGTGCGCTCCGGCGGGCGATGCCGGTCGCGGCATGGCATGCATCCGCTCCGGCTGCTCTGCCCGGCCGTTGTCGGCCGCAGCTCTGCCCCGGCGCTCTGCGGCGCCTCCGGAGGCACAGTGCCCCATCGGCCGGCGGCTTTGAAGACAGCGGCGGGCCGGGTCGGGCGAAGGGGGGCGCCGTGATGCGAAATCGCCACATTCGGCGGTTGCCGCCGGGGCTTCCGGAGGCTACCGAGAGGAAAACCGGGAGCCCTCGACACGATGACGACCGAAACAGACCCCGTCGAGCTTGCCGCCGAACTGGTGCGCTGCCGTTCGGTGACGCCGGAGGAGGGTGGCGCGTTGCGCCTGCTCGAAGCCCGGCTGGCGGAAGCGGGGTTCGCCTGCCAGCGGGTCGATCGCAACGGCGTCTGCAACCTGTTCGCGCGCTGGGGGCCGAAGGGGGCGGCGCGGAGCTTCGGCTTCAACGGCCATACCGATGTGGTGCCGACGGGCGACCCGGCGGCCTGGTCGGTCGATCCGTTCGGTGGCGAGATCCGCGACGGCATGCTCTGGGGCAGGGGTGCGGCCGACATGAAGAGCGGCGTGGCGGCCTTTGTCGCTGCGGCGATCGATCACCTGCGCTGCACCCCGCCCGACGGTGCGATCATCCTGGCGATCACCGGCGATGAAGAGGGCGATGCGGTGGACGGCACCGTTGCCCTGCTTGACTGGATGGAGGCCAATGGCGAGCGGATGGACGCCTGCCTTGTCGGCGAGCCGACCTGCCCCGAGGTCATGGGCCAGATGATCAAGATCGGCCGGCGCGGCTCTCTGACGGCGCATTTCGTGGCCCGTGGCGTGCAGGGCCATTCGGCCTATCCGCATCGCGCCAGGAACCCGGTGCACGCAATGGCCGCGCTGGCGGGTCGGCTGTCGGGCAAGGTGCTGGATGAAGGGACCGAGCATTTCGACCCCTCGACGCTGGCGATCACCACCATCGACACCGGCAACACCGCCGCGAACGTGATCCCGGCGGACTGCCGGATGACGGTGAACATCCGTTTCAACGATGCCCACAGCTCGGCGGGGCTGACCGACTGGCTGCGCGCCGAAGCCGACGAGGTGGCGCGCGCGACGGGGGTGCGTTTCGAGATGGCGGTGAAGGTCTCGGGCGAAAGCTTCCTGACGCCGCCGGGTGCGCTGTCGACACTGGTCGCGGCGGCGGTCGAGGCGGAAACCGGCGTGGCGCCGGAACTGTCCACCTCGGGGGGCACGTCGGATGCGCGTTTCGTCAAGGATCACTGCCCGGTGGTGGAATTCGGCCTGGTGGGCCGGACCATGCACCAGGTGGACGAACGTGTGGAGGTGGAACAGATCCGCCAGCTCAAGGCGATCTACCGGCGGATCCTGCGTGCCTGGTTCGCCTGAATACCGGCCCCGCCTGGTGATCATGGTGAAGGAGCCACGCGCCGGGCGGGTCAAGACCCGGCTGGGGCGCGACATCGGCATGGTGCCGGCGGCCTGGTGGTTTCGTCACCAGGTGGCGCGCACGATCCGCGCGCTGGGCGATGCGCGCTGGGAAACCGTGCTGGCGGTCAGCCCGGACGGGGCGCGGCTGCCGCGGGCGGCCCTGCCGCGGATGGGACAGGGCCGGGGCGATCTGGGCACGCGCATGGCGCGGATTTTCCGCGCGCTGCCGCCGGGGCCGGCGGTGATCGTGGGGGCGGATATTCCGGGGATCAGGCGGGCGCATGTCGCCCGGGCCTTTGCCGCTCTGGGGGGGCATGAGGCCGTGTTCGGCCCGGCGACGGACGGCGGCTACTGGCTGGTCGGGATGAAACGGGTGCGCGCCCTGCCAGGGGGGCTGTTCGAGGGGGTGCGCTGGTCGTCGCGGCATGCGCTGGCCGACAGTATCGCGACGCTGGGCGGCATGCGGGTTGCGCTGGTGGACCGGCTGTCGGATGTGGACCGCGCCGGCGATCTCTGAGACCGCGGCGCGCTCTTCGGCCCTGGCGGGCCTCATCGCTGAAGTGAGAAGCGGCCGGAAGGGAGCGCCGAACGGCTGGGCCTTCCCGGAATGCCGTGCTAGGCCGTCATCATGAGCAGAATTCCGACAAAGGACGAAATCCTCGCCTGGATTTCCGAGAACCCCACCCAGACCTCCAAGCGCGACATCGCGCGCGCCTTCGGCATCAAGGGGGCCGACCGGATCGACCTCAGGCGCCTGTTGAAGGAACTGGAGGCCGAAGGCCACCTGCAAAAGCGCCGCAAGACCTGGCGCGACCCCGACAAGCTGCCGCCGGTCTGCGTGCTGCAGGTGCTGCCGCCCGACGAAAACGGCGACCTCTTTGCCCATCCGCTGGAATGGCACGGCGCCAGCCCCGAGCCGAAAGTGCTGCTGGTGGAACGCGCCGGCGACAAGGCACTGGGGGCGGGCGACCGCATCCTGGCGCGGCTGAGCGAGGTCAAGGGCGAGCTGTGGCAATACGAGGGCCGCATGATCCGGCGCATCGGGCGCAATCCGATCCGCATTCTGGGCATCTTTCGCCAGACCGCCGAGGGCGGACGGATCAGGCCGGTGGACCGCGGCGCCGACAAGGAATGGCGGGTGGCGCGCGATGCGCTGAACGGTGCGCGCGACGGCGAGCTGGTCGAAGCGGAACTGGCCGGGCCGAAGGGCCGCATGGGCTTGCCGGCGGCGCGGATCGTGGCCCGGCTGGGTGACCCGAGCGCGCCGAAGGCGGTGTCGCTGATCGCCATTCATCAGCACGGCATTCCCGATGCCTTTCCCGACGAGGCCGTGGCCGAGGCGGACGCGGCCAGGCCGGTGGAGCCGGGCGCGCGCGAAGACCTGACCGGCCTGCCGCTGATCACCATCGACCCGGCCGATGCCCGCGACCATGACGATGCCGTCTGGGCCCACGGCGACGACGACCCGAAGAACGAAGGCGGCCACGTGGTCTGGGTGGCGATTGCCGATGTGGCGGCCTATGTGACGCCCGGCTCGGCGCTGGACGGCGAAGCGCGCAAGCGCGGCAACTCCACCTATTTCCCCGACCGCGTGGTGCCCATGCTGCCCGACCGCCTGTCGGGCGATCTGTGCTCGCTGCACGAGGGGGTGGTGCGCCCGGTGATCGCGGTGCGCATGCAACTGGATGCCAGGGGCCGCAAGATCGGCCACCGCTTCATGCGCGCGATGATGAAGTCGAAAGCCTCGCTGACCTATGAAGAGGTTCAGGCCGCGCGCGACGGTGAGGTCGGCGAAAGGCTGGCGCCGCTGATGGCCGAGGTGATCGACCCGCTCTATGCCGCCTATGCCGCCGCCGCCAGGGCCCGCGCCGCGCGCCAGCCGCTGGAACTGGACCTGCCCGAGCGCAGGATCATCCTGTCGGATGAGGGCAAGGTCACCTCGGTCGCACTGCGCGAGCGGCTGGATGCGCACCGGCTGATCGAGGAATTCATGATCCTTGCCAATGTCTCGGCGGCCGAAGAGCTGATCGCCCGCCGCCAGCCGCTGTTGTTTCGCGTGCACGAGGAGCCCTCGCCGGAAAAGCTGGACGCGCTGCGCGAGGTGGCCGAGGCCTCGGGGCTGAAACTGGCCAGAGGGCGGGTGCTGAAGACGCAATACCTGAACCAGTTGCTGGCACAGGCGCGCGAAACGGATTTTGCCGAGCTGATCGCCATCACCACCCTGCGCTCGATGACGCAGGCCTATTACAGCCGCGAAAACCTTGGCCATTTCGGGCTGGCGCTGAAGGCATATGCGCATTTCACCTCGCCGATCCGCCGCTACGCCGACCTGATCGTGCATCGCTCTCTGATCAAGGCGCATGGCTGGGGCACGGACGGGCTGAGCGCCCGGGATGTCGAACGGCTTGACGAAACCGCGGTGCATATATCCGACACCGAGCGCCGCTCGATGGCCGCCGAGCGCGACACCAATGACCGCTACCTCGCGTCCTGGCTGAGCGAGCGGGTGGGCAACGAGTTTACCGGCCGCGTCGCCGGCGTCGCGCGGTTCGGGGCCTTCGTGAAGCTCGACGAAACCGGCGCCGACGGGCTGATCCCGGTGCGCACGCTGGGGCGCGAGTATTTCGCGTTCGACGCCGAGCGTTCGGCGCTGGTGGGCAGTGAGACCGGGTTCACCATTGCGCTGGGCCAGAAGGTGACGGTGCGTCTTGCGGAGGCGGTGCCGGTGACCGGCGGGCTGCTGCTGGAACTGCTGTCGGTCGAGGACAGGATACGCCCGGCGGGCGGTGCCGTGCGGCGCGCTCGGGCGCGTGGCCGGACCCGGCGCCGTCCGGCGCGCCGCAGGAGCTAGCGGCAGGGAGCGGCGCTGCCTCGGGCGCTTCGCCCGAGCCTGTTTCAGGGCGGCCGATCAGGGCAAGGGGTGGTCTCGGGGGTGGACAGGAGAATCGACGCCCGCCCTGCCTGCCTGACATTCAAGCATTGCCCGGGGAATGATTGCCTGGGGAATATTGGTGCCCCAAGACGGACTCGAACCGCCGACCTACTATTTACGAAACAGTTGCTCTACCAGCTGAGCTATTGGGGCACGCGGATGCGCTTTTACCCCGATCCTCGGGGGCTCACAAGATGAAAGGCGCTCCTCTGCGCGCCCTTCCGCGGCGGCGCCCCGTTCGGAAGGAGGCGATGCCGGAAGGAGATGCCTCACCCGGGGATGCTTCACCTTTCCTCAACCTGTCGGGGCCAAGAATGCGGCCATCGTTGGCAAGAACTGCAACAGGCACAGATGAACAGGCCGCACCCGTTCCGGGAATCCCGATCCGGCACCGCATTCGCCGCGCTCCGTTCCCGTTGCCTGCGGCTGTTCCTTCCGTTCCTGCTTGCCGTCGTTCTGGGGCTTTCGCCGTCGCAGGCCCTCGCCGGACGGGGCGGAGAGATATGCGAGCGCGCGGCCCGCCTTGCGGCACAGCGCACCGGCGTGCCGCTGGATGTCCTGCGGGCAATTTCGCTGACGGAGACGGGCCGGCGTGATGGCGGGGTGATCCGCCCCTGGCCCTGGACCGTGAACATGGAAGGGCGCGGCGTCTGGTTCGACAGCTTCGCCGAGGCCCTGGCCTTTGCGACAGAGAATTTCGACCGCGGCGCGCGCAGCTTCGATGTCGGCTGCTTCCAGCTCAACTTCAAGTGGCACGGGCGGGCGTTTTCCACCATTGCGGAGATGTTCGATCCGGAGAGGAATGCGCTTTACGCCGCCGGCTTCCTGCGCGAGCTGTTTGCCGAAACCGGCAGCTGGACCGAAGCCGCCGGGGCCTATCATTCCCGCACCCCCGAATACGCCGCCCGTTACAAGAAGCGTTTCCGGAGGCACCTTGCCCGGCTTTCCCCGGAAGCCCTGCCGAGGGAACCGTCGGCGCTCCCCCTGCCCGCCGCGGCCAGGCCGGGGCGGATCCGGGAAAACCGCTATCCGCTTCTGCTCGGGGGGCCGTCGGTGCCGGCCAGCCTCGGTTCGCTGATGCCCTCGGCCGCCGGCCGGGGCGCGGGGCGGCTGATCGGGGGCGGCTGATGCGGCAGGAAGGATTCTCGCCGACAGCCCTGTTCCAGCCGACGATCCTGCTGGCGCTGGCGCTGATGGCCATCATCGTGATGATGATTCTGCCGATGCCTGCCTGGGTGCTCGACATCGGGCTGGCCGCTTCATTCGCGCTGGCGATCCTGATGTTCACGGTCACGCTGTTCATCCAGCGGCCGCTGGATTTCTCGGCCTTTCCGACGATCCTGCTGGCTTCGCTGATGCTCCGGCTGTCGCTCAATGTCTCTTCCACCAAGCTGATCATCGGCGAGGGGCACAAGGGAACGGCCGCGGCCGGCAAGGTGATCGAGGGCTTTGCCCAGTTCGTGATGGGTGGGAGCGTCTTTCTCGGGCTGGTGGTGTTCGGCGTCCTTCTCATCGTCAACTTCATCGTGATCACCAAGGGGGCGGCCCGGATGGCCGAGGTCGGCGCCCGATTCGCTCTGGACGGGATGCCCGGCAAGCAGCTGGCGATCGACAGCGACATGTCGGCCGGCGCGATCGACCACGCCGAGGCCAAGGCCCGCCGGGAACGGGACCAGGCGGAAACCACCTTCTTCGGTTCGCTGGACGGGGCTTCCAAATTCGTGAAGGGCGATGCCATCGCCGGGCTTCTGATAACGCTGCTCAACCTCGTGATGGGGCTGATCATCGGGGTCTTCATGCACGGCATGCCGCTGGCGCGGGCCTTCGAGACCTATGCGATCCTGACCGTCGGGGACGGGTTGGTGTCGCAGATTCCGGCGGTCATCATTTCCATCGCCTCGGCGCTGCTTCTCGCCCGTGGCGGGGCCACCGGCTCTACCGATGTGGCATTCTTCGAGCAGCTCGGCCGCTATCCGCCGGCACTGTTCACGGTTGCCTTCCTGCTGGCGCTTTTCGCCCTGGTGCCGGGCCTGCCCTTCATCCCGTTCGTTGCTGGCAGCGCGGTCCTTGCTGCCAGCGCCCTTGCCGTCCTGCGCGCGCGGGAGGCGGCGGACGGTGAAGGCGCGCCGCCCGAAACGGCGGAGCAGGAGCCGGCCAGGAAATCTCTCGGGGACATGCTGGATCTTGACGAGATCCATGTGGAATTCGCGCCGGATCTGGTCTCGCTCGTTCTCGATCCGGCTACCGGCCTGCAGGCCCGCGTGGACAATATCCGCAACCATGTCGCCACAAGATACGGGATGATCCTGCCGGATATCAGGCTGACGGACAACCCGGCCCTGCAGACCGGCGAATACGTCATCCGGATCCACGGAGTCGAGCAGGCCCGCGACCGGCTCGAAACTGACAGCTTTCTGGCCCTGATCACCGAGGAAGCAGGAGAGCTTCCGGCGGGCAACGATGTAAAGGAGCCGGTCTATGGGGCGCCGGCGCGCTGGATTCCGAAGGACCGGCGGGAAGATGCGGTGATGGCCGGGGCGACCCTTGTCAATCCGGCCGAGGTTCTGGCGACGCATCTGCTGGAAGTGATTCGCGGGAATCTTGCCCGGTTGCTCGGGTTGCGGAATCTGCGCCGCCTGTTGGACGAACTCGCAAACCTCAGCGAGCCGGACCGGGCGGAAGCGAACCGGAAGATCCTCGACGAGCTGATTCCGGACAAGGTGCCGATGGATATCCTGCTGTCGGTATTGCGGTTGATGCTGGAAGAGCAGGTCTCGATCCGGAACATTCCCCTGATCCTGGAAGCGATCGCCGAGGCCCGGCCGGTGCATGCAACGGTGGAGGCCATTTACGAACATGTCCGTCAGCGGCTCGGGTTCCAGCTGGTGGGAGAGCTGAAGCGTCCGGACGGCACCATTCCGCTGATCCAGCTGGCGCCGGAGTGGGAGGAACGGTTCCGGAAATACCAGCTTGATGCCGAGCGGAGTTCGGACATCGCCCTGCCGCCGGAGGAATTCAGCCGCCTGGCGGAGCTGATCGCCGAGCGTGTGGCGAAGGCGGCGGAGAACGGCACCGATCCGGCACTGGTGACGAGTACGAAACGGCGGCGTTACCTGCGCACGCTGATCACGGCAAAAGGGCTGCGCAATCCGGTTCTGTCCTATGACGAGATCGGCACCGAGGCCAGGCCGGCTCTTGTCGGGCTGGTGCCGGCATGAGCAGCGGCGATCTCCTGGGCCTTTCCGGTCAGGCCTTTCTGGTCCTGTTCATGGTCTTCCTGCGCATCGGTTCGGCAATGGCCTTTCTGCCCGCGCTGGGGGAAAGCCCGGTTCCGGTGCGCATCCGTCTCGTCCTCGCTCTTGCCCTGACGCTGGTTGTCGCTCCTGCCGTGGCTCCCCTGTTCGCCGAACGCCCGGGAACCGCCTCCGGCCTCCTGCTCGGCGCTGCGGGAGAGGTCCTGTTCGGCCTGGCCGCCGGGCTTGCGCTCAGGCTCATGATCATCGCGCTTCAGGTCGCCGGCGCAATTGCCGCCCAATCGACCTCTCTTTCCCAGGTGTTCGGCGGCATGATTGCCGATCCGCAGCCGGCCTTCGGCAAGATACTGACCGTGGCGGGGCTAGCCCTGTTCGTGCTGCTCAAGCTCCATGTGGCGGTGGTTGCCTATCTGATCCAGACCTATCACCTCCTGCCTCCCTGGAACCTGCTGGCCGGGCCGGAGCTGATCCCCTGGGGGCTTTCGGAGATCGCGCGCGCATTCCGGCTGGGCTTTGTCCTGGCCGGCCCCTTTGTCGCAGCCTCGCTGATCTACAATGTGGCGCTCGGGGCGATAAACCGCGCGATGCCCCAGCTCATGGTCTCCTTCGTCGGTGCGCCGGCGATCACTGCGGGCGGGCTTGTCCTGCTGGCGCTTGCCTCGCCCGGGATGATGTCCGTCTGGGCCGGCGCCGTGAGCCGCATCGCTGCAAATCCGTTCGGAGCATCGCCATGAACCAGCCTGACGAGAGCGATGACAAGCCGTTCGAGGCGACTCAGAAGAAGCTGGAGGACGCGAGGAAGAAGGGCGAGATTCCCCGCTCGCAGGATCTGACGACCGCTGCGGCCTATGGCGGTTTCCTTCTGCTCGGTGCAAGCTTCGGCGGGGCGCTGCTGTTCCGCCTCGGGGAATATCTGAGCGGGCTTCTCTCCCGCGCGCCGGAAATCGCCGCCGACCTGTTTTCGGGCGGACTCCGGGCCCAGACGGGGGCAATGGCCCTGCCGACGGTCATCGTGGTCAGCCCCTGGTTCGCGGTCCCCGCCGTGCTGGCGGCCGTCGCGATCGCGGCGCAGCGCTCCTTCGTCTTCACCCCCTCGCGGCTGAAGCCGAAGCTCGGCCGGATTTCGATCATCGCCAATGCCCGGAACAAGTTCGGCCGCCAGGGGCTGTTCGAGTTCGTGAAGAGCCTTGTCAAGCTGCTGATCCTTTCGGTGACCCTGGGGCTGTTCCTGATCGGCCGGACGGATGAGATCATGGTGATGCCGGGGCTCGATGCGCCCGGAGTCGTTCTCGGCATCGGTGCGCTCGCGCTGGATTTCCTCAGGCTGGTATTCATCGTTGCGCTGATCATCGGCGCGATCGATGTGCTCTGGCAGCGTGCCGAGCATTTCCGGAAGAACCGGATGTCGCGCAAGGAGATGATGGACGAGCTCAAGCAGACGGAGGGCGACCCCCACATCAAGCAGCAGCGTCGGCAGAAGGGCCAGCAGATCGCCCTGAACCGGATGCTGGCCGATGTGCCCGGCGCCGATGTCGTCGTTGTCAACCCGACCCATTACGCCGTTGCGCTGAAGTGGAGCCGTGCTCCCGGCACCGCTCCGGTCTGCGTGGCGAAGGGGGTGGACGAAATCGCGGCCCGGATACGCGAGCTGGCAGAGGAAAACGGCGTGCCCATACACCGTGATCCGCCCACGGCCAGATCGCTGCACGCGCTGGTCCGGGTCGGCGAGGAGGTCCTGCCCGAACACTATAGCGCCGTTGCCGCGGCGATCCGCTTTGCCGATGAAATGAGCCGGCGCGCCGCGCGCTGGAGGCCCGGGGATGGATGAGCGTTTCCTGAAGATACGGGAACTGCTGCGGATGGTTCGCGACCTTGAGCTCGGCCGGCTGGAAGAAGTTTCCCGCCAGCAGGACGGTCTGCGACGGCAGATTGCGGAGCTGGAACGGCAGCGGGATGCCCGGCGCCGTTCCGGCCATGCGCGGGAAACCCTTCAGGAGATCGTGGCGGCGGAGGGCTGGCGCATCTGGGTGGAGCACCGAATCCGGGACATGAACCGGGAAATCTCCGTGCTCGAGGGCAGGAAGGAGGGCCTGAAGCAGGCTGCAAGAAGCGCCGTCGGGCGGCTTGACGCTTTCGAACGGATCCTGCGTCGGCGACATGGCCGATGAGCGGCGCGGAGGCGGCATTTCAGGTATAGGCGATCCAGAGCAGGACAAGGCCGAGGACGACCCTGTAGATCACATATGGCGTGAAGCTGACGCTGCGCAGCAGGCGCATCATCAGCCCGAGCGCCAGCAGTGCCGACAGGAAGGCAAAGGCGGCCGCGATCGCTCCGTCGCGCAGGGCGCCGATTCCTCCGGTCTTCCAGGCGTCCAGCCCGAGCAGCAGCCCGGATGCCGCGATTGTCGGAACCGACATCAGCATCGACAGGCGGGCGGCCTCGCTGCGTCGGTATCCCAGCCTGCGTGCCGCGGTGATCGTGATCCCGGAACGCGAGGTGCCCGGGATCAGGGCGAGGACCTGAGCGAACCCCATCCAGACGGCATCTTTCGCGTTCCAGTTTTCCGCCGTCTTGGGCGAGGGCTCCTGCCGGTCGGCCCAGTAGAGCACCAGCCCGAAGACCAGCATCGTCCAGCCGATGATGGCGGTCGAGCGCAGCTGCCCGGCTGCTCCTGTTGCCTTCAGCACGAAGCCGGCGGCGAGCACCGGCAGGGTGGCGATGGCCAGAAGCAGGCAGAGCCGGGCACCGGGCGTATCGGCCCTGCCGCGCAGCAGGCGGGGAACCCCCCCGGCGGCAAGGGCGACATCGCGGCGGAAATACAGGATGACCGCCGCCAGCGTGCCCACATGCACGGCGACGTCGATCGTCAGCCCCTGATCTTCCAGCCCTGTCAGATTCGGCAGGAGAATCAGGTGCCCGGAGGAGGATACGGGCAGGAATTCGGTGATCCCCTGGATCACCGCGACCAGGAACAGATGCAGTATCGGCATGGCAGGCTCCGCCAGGCTGTGCGGCGCACAGGGTATCCCCTTCGATACGAATGGAAAGCTGAAATAATGGTAAGTAATAGTGACCCTGTTTTCGACGCGGGCAGGTGTGCCGAGGGCGATACTTGCCGGAAAAAAACCAGTAAAGGTCAGCATTACTTACTTTCATTTCTCGCCGGACGGCATTAGAGAGGCGGCGTTGTCAATTTTCAGGATCCGATCGGATGGCCAGGAGCACAATGCTGAAATTCGTGGAAATCGGGCGCGACATGCCGCAAAAGCGGCCGGCAGAAACGCGCAAGGGCGATTTCCGGGAAATCTATGCGGAATATTCCGGCGACAAGGCGCGCGAGCAGGCCAGCCGCTGCAGCCAGTGCGGTGTGCCCTACTGCCAGAATCACTGCCCGCTCCACAACAACATTCCCGACTGGTTGCGGATGGTGGCGACAGGGCGGCTGGAGGAGGCCTATGCGCTCAGCCAGGCGACCAACACCTTCCCGGAAATCTGCGGCCGTATCTGCCCGCAGGACCGGCTCTGCGAAGGCAACTGCGTGATCGAGTTCTCCGGCCACGGCACCGTGACCATCGGCAGCATCGAGAAATACATCACCGATACCGCCTGGGAAAGGGGCTGGGTCAGGCCGAGGCTGCCGGTCGCCGAACGCGACCGGAGCGTCGGCATCATCGGCTCGGGCCCCGGCGGCCTGGCCGCGGCCGACCTGCTGCGCGCGGCCGGGGTGCAGGTTACGGTCTACGAGCGTGCAGATCGGGCCGGCGGGCTCCTGATGTATGGCATCCCCGGCTTCAAGCTGGAAAAGGATGTTGTGCAGCGGCGGATCGATCTGCTGGCACAGGCCGGGGTGAAGTTCTCCCTGAATACGGAAGTGGGGCGCGATGTGTCCTTCGAGGAGCTGCGCGGCACGCATGACGCGCTGCTGATCGCCACCGGGGTCTACCGGGCGCGCGATCTCCGGCTGCCCGGCAGCGGTGCCGGGGGAATCGTGGCGGCGCTGGACTATCTCGTGGCCAGCAACCGGAAGAGCCTGGGCGACGAGGTGCCGGCGTTCGACCGCGGCACCCTGAACGCAGCCGGCAAGCGGGTTGTGGTGATCGGCGGCGGCGACACGGCGATGGATTGCGTGCGCACTGCGATCCGCCAGGGGGCGGCCAGCGTCAAGTGTCTGTACCGGCGTGACCGGGCCAACATGCCGGGCAGCCAGCGCGAGGTGCAGAACGCCGAGGAGGAGGGGGTCGAGTTCGTCTGGCTGGCGGCGCCGAAGGGGTTCGTCGGCGATCCGGTAGAGGGGGTGATGGTCCAGAAGATGCGCCTCGGCGCGCCCGATGCCAGCGGTCGGCAGACACCGGAGGTGATCGAGGGGGCGGACTACGTCGAGCCCGCCGACCTGGTGATCAAGGCGCTCGGGTTCAGCCCGGAAAACCTGCCTGAACAATGGGGCGTGGAGGAGGAGCTGGAGACCACCGACTGGGGCACGATCAAGGCGGACTTCCGCAAGCATCGGACCAGCATGGAAAGGGTCTGGGCCTGCGGTGACATCCAGCGTGGCGCCTCGCTGGTGGTCTGGGCGATCCGTGACGGGCGCGAGGCGGCGGAGTCGATCCTGGAATACCTCGACGCCGGCGCCAATATGGCCGCGGAATAGGGCCGGAACCGCGCATATGAATTCCATGTGATGCCCATGAGGCCGAAAACGCCGGGAAACAGCGGAATGGCTGCCCCATCTGATCAACAGGGGATGAATGAATGACGCAAAGAACAGGGAAATGCATGTGCGGCGCGGTCAGCTTTGTTGCCACGGCGGTTCCCGGGACATTCGGCATCTGCCATTGCGAGATGTGTCGCCGCTGGACCGGTTCGGCGCTCCTGGGGGTTTCGGTGCCGAGCGACAAGGTAAGCTGGAGCGGGCAGGAGCATATCAGGGCGGTCCAGAGCTCCGAATGGGCCGAGCGGGCCTGGTGCGCGAAATGCGGGACCGGGTTGTATTACCGGGTGACCGAAAAGAATGACTGGTACGGGGCGACCGAAATTCCGATCGGGCTGTTCGATGAGCCGAATGGCTTTGCGCTGGACAACGAGATCTACGTCGATCTGAAACCCGACAGCTACAGCTACACCGGCGAAGGCCACAAGCGCCTGACCCGGCAGGAATGTATCGAGAAATTCAGCCGGTTGGGCGAAGCCGGGGCCTGAGCACGCAGCCCTGGAACCGCACGCACGAAGCGAGGGTAAAGACCATGAGCACATTTGACCATGACTGGGCCGGGGCCGAGACCGAAAAGCGCCGGTGGATGGCTGAGAACAGTCTCTATTCCGAGGAATTCGAGCGTTCCTCCTGCGGTGTGGGGCTTGTGGTTTCGATCGATGGCAAGGCCAGCCGGCAGGTGGTCGTGAACGGCATCAACGCGCTGAAAGCGGTCTGGCACCGGGGCGCCGTGGACGCCGACGGCAAGACGGGTGATGGTGCCGGCATTCATGTGCAGATTCCGGTGCCCTTCTTCTACGAGCAGATCGAGCGCACCGGCCACAGGCCGCGCAATGACGAGCTGCTGGCGGTTGGCCAGGTGTTCCTGCCGCGCACGAATTTCGCGGCGCAGGAAACCTGCCGCACCATCATCGAGACCGAAGTTCTGCGGATGGGCTATTACATCTACGGCTGGCGCCATGTGCCGGTGAATATCGAGGTGCTGGGCGAAAAGGCCAATGCCACCCGCCCGGAAATCGAGCAGATCCTGATTTCCAATGCGAAGGGGGTAGATGAGGAGACCTTCGAGCGCGAGCTTTACGTCATCCGCCGTCGGATCGAAAAGGCGGCAGCGGCGGCGCAGGTCGCCGATCTGTATATCGCCTCGCTGTCGTGCCGGTCGATCATCTACAAGGGGATGATGCTGGCCGAACAGGTGGCCGAATTCTATCCGGATCTGAAGGACGAACGTTTCGAAAGCGCCTTTGCCATCTATCACCAGCGCTATTCCACCAACACCTTCCCGCAATGGTGGCTGGCCCAGCCGTTCCGGATGCTGGCGCACAACGGCGAGATCAACACGCTCAGGGGCAACCTGAACTGGATGAAGAGCCACGAGATCCGCATGGCGAGCGCGGCTTTCGGCGACATGGCCGAGGACATCAAGCCGATCGTGGCTCAGGGAAGCAGCGATTCGGCTGCATTGGACTCTGTTTTCGAGGTCCTGGTGCGCGCCGGGCGCAGTGCCCCGATGGCCAAGACGATGCTGGTGCCGGAAAGCTGGAGCCAGCAGGCGGTGGAACTGCCGCAGGCCTGGCGCGACATGTATGCCTATTGCAACAGCGTGATGGAGCCCTGGGACGGGCCTGCCGCCCTGGCGATGACCGACGGGCGCTGGGTCTGCGCCGGGCTGGACCGCAACGGGTTGCGCCCGATGCGCTACGTGGTGACGGATGACGGGCTGGTAATGGCCGGCTCCGAAGCCGGGATGGTGCCGGTGGACGAGGCGAAGGTCGTGGAAAAGGGCGCGCTGGGGCCGGGGCAGATGCTGGCCGTGGACATGAAGAAGGGGCAGCTGTTCCATGACAGGGAAATCAAGGACAAGCTGGCCCGCGCGCTGCCGTTCGGTGACTGGGTAGGGCGGATCACCGATCTGGAGCAGGATCTGTCGGGTGTGACGGAGCGCCCGGCCTTTACCGGCGAGGAGTTGCGCCGGCGCCAGATCGCCGCCGGCTACAGCCTGGAGGAGGTCGAGCAGATCCTGGCGCCCATGGCCGAGGACGGCAAGGAAGCCATCGCCAGCATGGGCGACGATACGCCGAGCGCGGTGCTGAGCAAGAAGTATCGCCCGCTCAGTCACTATTTCAGGCAGAACTTCAGCCAGGTGACCAATCCGCCGATCGACAGCTTGCGCGAATACCGGGTGATGAGCCTGAAGACGCGCTTCGGCAACCTCAAGAACGTGCTGGACGAGGACAGCAGCCAGACCGAGATCATCGTGCTGGAGAGCCCGTTTGTGGGCAATGCGCAGTTCGACAGGCTGGTAGAGGCGTTCAAGGCGCCGATGGTCGAGATCGACTGCAGCTTTCCGGCAGGCGCCGGCGAGGGCGCGCTGCAGGATGCGCTGGCGCGTATTCGCGCCGAGGCCGAGGACGCGGTGCGGTCCGGGGCGGGGCATCTGGTGCTGACGGATCAGCATCAGGGGCCGGACAAGGTGGCGATGCCGATGATCCTGGCGACCAGCGCGGTGCACAGCTGGCTGACGCGCAAGGGGCTGCGGACCTTCTGTTCGCTGAACGTGCGCTCGGCCGAGTGCATCGACCCGCATTATTTCGCGGTGCTGATCGGCTGCGGGGCGACGGTGGTCAATGCCTATCTGGCCGAGGACACCATCGCCGACCGGCTCGAACGCGGGTTGCTGAAGGGAACGCTGACCGAGAATGTCGCACGTTACCGGCAGGCGATCGACCAGGGCTTGCTGAAGATCATGTCGAAGATGGGGATCTCGGTGATTTCCAGCTACCGCGGCGGGCTGAACTTCGAGGCGGTGGGCCTCAGCCGGGCGCTGGTGGCGGAATATTTCCCCGGCATGCACAGCCGGATTTCCGGCATCGGGCTGCACGGCATCCAGCGCAAGCTGGAGCAGGTGCACGCCGAGGGCTGGAAGGGGCCGGCGGACTTCCTGCCGATCGGCGGTTTCTACAAGGCGCGCAAGAGCGGCGAGACCCACGCCTGGGGCGCCCGGACCATGCACCTGATGCAAAGCGCCTGCGACCGGGCCAGCTATGACCTGTGGAAGAAGTATTCGTCACTGATGCAGGCGAATCCGCCGATCCATCTGCGCGACCTGCTGGATTTCAAGCCGCTGGGCAAGCCGGTGCCGCTGGAGGAGGTGGAAAGCATCACCTCGATCCGCAAGCGCTTCGTGACGCCGGGGATGTCGCTCGGCGCGCTCAGCCCCGAGGCGCACAAGGTTCTGAACGTGGCGATGAACCGGATCGGCGCGAAAAGCGACAGTGGCGAGGGCGGCGAAGACCCGGCGCATTTCACGCCAGAGCCCAACGGCGACAACCCGTCGGCCAAGATCAAGCAGGTGGCCTCGGGCCGGTTCGGGGTGACGGCGGAATACCTGAACCACTGCGAGGAGCTGGAGATCAAGGTCGCCCAGGGCGCCAAGCCCGGAGAGGGCGGCCAGCTGCCTGGGCTGAAGGTGACGGAACTCATCGCCCGGCTGCGCCATTCGACCCCCGGCGTGACCCTGATCAGCCCGCCGCCGCATCACGATATCTACAGTATCGAGGACCTGGCGCAGCTGATCTACGACCTCAAGCAGATCAACCCGCGCGCCAAGGTGACGGTGAAGCTGGTGGCCGCCTCCGGGGTGGGCACCATCGCCGCCGGCGTGGCCAAGGCCAAGGCCGACGTGATCCTGATTTCCGGCCACAACGGCGGCACCGGGGCCAGCCCCGCGACCTCCATCAAATATGCCGGCCTGCCCTGGGAGATGGGCCTGACCGAAGCGCACCAGGTGCTGGCGATGAACAAGCTGCGCGACCGCGTCACGCTGCGCACCGACGGCGGATTGCGCACGGGCCGGGATATCGTGATGGCGGCGATGATGGGGGCCGAGGAATACGGCATCGGCACCGCGGCGCTGATCGCCATGGGCTGCATCATGGTGCGCCAGTGCCAGTCCAACACCTGCCCGGTTGGCGTGTGCACCCAGGACGAACGGCTGCGGGCGAAATTTACCGGCAGCGCCGACAAGGTGGTGAACCTGATCACCTTCTATGCGCAGGAAGTGCGCGAGATCCTGGCCTCGATCGGGGCGCGCAGCCTGGACGAGGTGATCGGGCGCGCCGATCTGCTGACCCAGGTCAGCCGCGGTTCGGCGCATCTGGACGATCTGGACCTGAACCCGCTTCTCATCACCGTCGATGGGGCTGACAGGATCGTCTATGACCGCGCGCGGCCGCGCAACGAGGTGCCCGACACGCTGGATGCGCAGATCGTCTCCGATGCGGCGCAATTCCTCGAGGACGGCGAGAAGATGGAATTGTCCTATGCGGTGCAGAACACCCAGCGCAGCATCGGCGCGCGGATTTCCAGCCACATCGTGCAGCGCTTCGGGATGCGCAATTCGCTGCAGCCGGATCATCTGACGATCCGGCTGGCCGGGTCGGCCGGGCAGTCACTGGGAGCCTTTGCCGTGCCGGGGCTCAAGATCGATGTCTCGGGCGAGGCCAACGACTATGTGGGCAAGGGGCTGAGCGGCGGCACCATCGTGATCCGCCCGGCGATGAATTCGCCGCTGGTGGCCAGCGAAAACACCATCATCGGCAACACCGTGCTCTACGGTGCCACCGATGGCTACCTGTTCGCCGCCGGGCGCGCCGGCGAACGATTTGCGGTGCGCAATTCGGGGGCGAAGGTGGTGGTCGAGGGCTGCGGCTCCAACGGTTGCGAATACATGACCGGCGGGGTGGCGGTGATCCTCGGGAGCATCGGTGCCAACTTTGGTGCCGGCATGACCGGCGGCATGGCTTATGTCTATGACCCGACGGGGACGGCGCGCAGCCTGATGAACATGGAGACGCTGCTTGTCGGCCCGGTCGCGCGTGGGTACTGGGAATCCGGGCTGCGGGAGCTTCTGGAGCGCCACGCCCGGGAAACAGGCAGTGCAAAGGCCACCGACATCCTGAACAACTGGGATGCCGAGATCGGGTTCTTCCTGCAGATCTGCCCGAAGGAGATGCTGCCGCATCTCGCCCACCCGCTGGCGGAAGAGCCCGGGGCCGTGCCCGCCGAATAAGGCATGTCGCTCGGGAACGGTTCCCGCTCCCGGGCGGCATGTCCCGAAACGCCGCATCGCCGTCGGGCTCCCCGGCGGCGGCAGACGGGCGGCGGGCGGAGCTGCCGCAGGCGTGCCGGCTACAGGTCGAAGGAGGCAAAGACCGGCGCGTGATCGGAGGGCTTTTCCCAGCCGCGCACATGGCGCAGGATGCGCGACGAATGTGCCGCGCCGGCGATGTCGGGGCTCGCCCAGACGTGATCGAGACGTCGGCCCCGGTCGGCCGCATCCCAGTCCCGCGCCCGATACGACCACCAGGAATAGAGCCTGCCTTCGGGAATGTCGGCGCGGGTCACGTCCACCCAGCCGCCGGCCTCCTGCACTTCGGCGAGATGCGCCACCTCTACCGGGGTGTGGCTGACGACCTTCAGCAGGGCCTTGTGATTCCACACGTCATCCTCGCGCGGAGCGATGTTGAGATCGCCCGTCAGGATCGCCCGCCCGGGGGGGGAGGCGCGAAACCAGTCGCGCATTTCGGCAAGGTAGTCGAGCTTCTGGCCGAATTTCTCGTTCGCCTCCCGATCGGGCAGATCGCCGCCGGCGGGAACGTAGAAATTGTGGATCAGCAGCCCGTTTTCCAGCCGCGCCGCCACGTGCCGCGCGTGGCCCAGGGCGGCGAAATCGAGCGCGCCGGCATCCTCGATGGGCAGGCGCGAGAGGATTGCCACGCCGTTGTAGCCCTTCTGCCCGCGTGCCACCATGTAGGGGTAGCCCAGGGCGGCGAAACGCTCGCGCGGGATCTTTTCCACCGGGCTCTTGCACTCCTGCAGGCACAGGATGTCGGGGGCTTCTTCGCGCAGCAGGCGTTCCACCAGCGGTGCGCGCAGGCGCACCGAGTTGATGTTCCAGGTGGCGATGGTAAATGGCATCGGCGTCTCCCTTGCCTCCTTTTTCGCGAAAAAAAGACCCGGCACAAGGCCGGGCCAGTCCAACAGGGAGGATGTGCGCCCATACCCCGGCGCACATGGGGATTCGCTCATGTCACCAGTCTGTAGCCGCCTGATTCGGTCACAAGAAGGCGGGCATTTGACGGATCCGGTTCGATTTTCTGACGAAGCCGGTAGATATGGGTTTCCAGCGTGTGGGTCGTGACCCCCGCGTTGTAGCCCCAGACCTCGTGCAGCAGCACGTCGCGCGGCACCACCCCCTCGGTGGCGCGGTAGAGGAATTTCAGGATGCTGGTTTCCTTCTCGGTGAGGCGGATCTTCCTGTCATCCTCGGTGATCAGCATCTTCATCGCCGGCTTGAAGGTATAGGGGCCGAGCTGGAAGATCGCATCTTCCGACTGTTCGTGCTGGCGCAGCTGGGCACGTATGCGGGCCAGAAGCACCGGAAACTTGAACGGTTTGGCAACGTAGTCGTTGGCGCCGGCATCGAGGCCGAGGATCGTGTCGGCATCGGAATCATGGCCCGTCAGCATCACGATCGGGCACTTGACGTTCTGCTTGCGCATCAGGCGGCACAGCTCGCGCCCGTCGGTGTCGGGCAGGCCGATGTCGAGGATGACGAGATCGTAGATCGTCTCATGGATCCGGTGCATCGCGCTCGCACCGCTGTCGGCTTCGAAAACGTCGAAATCTTCGGTCATCAGCAGCTGTTCGCTCAGCGCTTCGCGCAGGTCCTCGTCGTCATCGACAAGCAGGATCTTCTTGAGCGCGGGCATTTTTACGGCACCTCCTGGCATGTTCGCCCAAGAGATGGAGCAGCCCGGCGGTTCCGGCAAGGGCGGCCGGGCGGAACTCACGCGGACGTGTCGAACGGGCGGCAAATGTTTCATGTCGGAGCAAATGCCGCTACATGAACGGGGAAGGATGGCAGCTACCGGACGATCCCGCATGAGCCTCGCCCCGACCGAACTGGAACTTCTGGCCCGCGCGCGCGCCGATCTGCGCATGGGGGTGCCGGTCGTTCTGGTGTCCGGGGATTTCCGCGCGCTGACGGTTGCGGCCGAAACCCTCTCGGCCGGGCGCCTGGCGGCGTTCCGGGAGCTGGGAGCGCCCCATGTCGCGCTGACGCGCCGGCGGGCCGACACGCTGAAGGTGCCCGGATATGATGGCGCGCTTGCGCGGATCGCGGTGCCGGAAGATGCCGATATCGGCTGGATCCGCGCCCTTGCCGACCCGGCCGACGATCTGCGCATGCCTCTCAAGGGTCCGCTTCGGGCGCTGCGCGGCGGCGATGCCGACCTGTCCCGGATCGCCATCGCGCTGACCAAGAGCGCGCATCTGCTGCCGGCGGCGCTGGTGGTCGAGAGCACCGGAGCCGGCGGAGCCGGGCATCAGGGGCTGACCGTGCTGGATGCGGAACGGGCAGGCCGCCATCTTCATGAAGCGCCGGAGATGCACCATGTGGTTTCGGCGCGTCTGCCGCTGGAAGTCTCGCAGGCCGGGCGACTGCACGTGTTCCGCCCCGATGATGGCAGCGAGGAACATTACGCGGTGGAAATCGGGCGCCCCGGGCGGCAGCATCCGGTGCTGGTGCGGCTGCATTCGGCCTGCTTCACCGGAGATCTGCTGGGCAGCCTGAAATGCGACTGCGGCCATCAGCTGCGTTGTGCGCTTCGCCAGATGGGAGAAGAGGGCGCGGGGGTGCTGCTCTACCTGAACCAGGAAGGCCGAGGCATAGGGCTGGCCAACAAGATGCGCGCATATTCGCTGCAGGATCAGGGCTTCGACACGGTGGAAGCCAACCACCGGCTCGGGTTCGAGGACGACGAGCGCAACTTCCGGACCGGCGCCGAGATCCTGAAGGCGCTCGGCATCGGCGCGATCCGGCTGCTGACCAACAACCCCCGCAAGGTGGACAAGATGCGCGAGCACGGAATCTCGGTGGTCGAGCGCGTGCCGCTTCGGGTCGGGGAAAATCCGCAGAACGCCCGCTACCTGCAGACCAAGGCACGCAAGTCCGGGCATCTTCTGTGAGCCCGGATAGTCTGGCGCTGCCCCTGCGTGGGCTGTGCGTCGGGGGCGGATCTTCCCCCCTGCATGAGCGATCGGCGCAGGCCGGACCGGGGAGCGCGCCCTGGAACGCGGCTGACCGTTCAGCCCCTGGCGCCGAAGATGGCCGAGCCGACCCGGACATGGCTTGCGCCCAGCGCGATTGCGGTTTCGAAATCGGCGCTCATGCCCATCGACAGTTCCTTCAGCCCGTTGCGCGCGGCGATCTTCGCCAGCAGGGCGAAATGCGGCGCGGGCTCCTCGCCAAGCGGCGGAATGCACATCAGCCCGGCAACCGGCAGGTCGAGCGTGCGGCATTCGGCGATGAAATCATCGGCCTCGGCGGGAATCACCCCGGCCTTCTGCGGCTCCTCGCCTGTGTTTACCTGCACGAACAGCTTCGGGCAGCGACCCGTTTCCTGCGCCAGCCGGGCCAGGGTTTTCGCCAGTTTCGGGCGGTCGAGGGAATGGATCGCATCGAACAGTCCGAAAGCCTGGCGCGCCTTGTTGGTCTGAAGTGGCCCGAGAAGATGGAGTTCGACTCCACCGTAGCGCTCCTGCCAGGCGGGCCATTTGGCTGCCGCCTCCTGCACCCGGTTCTCGCCGAACAGCCGGTGGCCCTGTTCTAGCACCGCCTCGACCCTTCCGGGAGGCTGCATCTTGGAAACCGCGATCAGCCGGGTGCTGCCGCGAGCGCGCCCCGCACGCTCCTCGGCCGCATGCATGCGCGCGATGATTTCCGAAAGCGACATCCGAATCTCCCGCTCCCGCTGGGCCGCCCGTTTCGTGCAGACAATCTTCAAGCAGGTAACGGGGCGAAAGAAAAGGGCGGACCCGGAGGCCCGCCCTGAAATCCGGGCGACATGCGCCCGATGATCCGATGGATCAGTACTCGAAGGCCAGCTTGGTTTCGGCTTCGTACTCGCCCTGATCGTTGACCTTCAGGCCGATCGACATGTTGTCGCTGACCTTGTAGCCGACCGTCAGGATGATGTCGGCGGCATCGCCGTAGTCCGCACCCGGGGTGCCGGCATCGTCGTTGTCGTAGGCCAGGCCGACGCTGAGCGCGTCCATGCTGTAGTCGATCGAGGCCTTGGCGCCACCGGCCGAATCGCCGGCCAGCATCCATTTCACGTCGCCGGCGGTGCCGTTCAGCTTGAGGCCGTAGACCGGGGTGCCGGTCACGTCATCGGCCGAGAGCTTGGCCTTCACGCCACCGAAGGAACCGGCAACGAACACGTCAACCGAGCTGGCCTGATCGACGGCGACACCCACTTCCCAGTCGCCGAACTCGACGCTGGCCGAAGCCTTGTAGTCGTTGTTGGAATCGATATCGAGGCCGAAGGTCCAGCCGTTGCCGTCGTAATCAAGGCCCAGATCCCACGCCGGGGCGGTGGTGGCGATCACCGTGCCGTCGTTGGTGTTGCCCATGCCGGCATCGGCCACGAAGACGATCGAAACCGCGCCGAACTCGCCTTCATACTTGACGTCGCCATAATCGGCATCCGGGGTGACGCCGTTGACGTCGGGCGCAGCGGTCAGGTCGGTGTCGGACAGTTCGTCGAAGGCGTCAACGCCGAAGGAGAACTTGCCCCAGCCGGTGGAGACCCAGATCGCGCCGTCGGACACGGTGCCGGCATCGGCGTCGATCGAGACCGAACCGCCATAGGTGACGTCGCCTGCGGTCTGCTCCAGAGTCAGCTTGGCGCCGGTGTTGAAGCTGAAGGCGGCCGCGCCGGCGCCGGTTTCCCAGTTGCCGTATTTCACGGATGCGTTGGCGGAAATGGTGATGTCGGCGTAAGCGGCACCACCCATCAGCGTCAGCGCGGACGTCATGAGGATGAGTTTTTTCATCGTGATCCCTCAGATGTTTTCTACGGTTGAATTCTGCAGTTGAACCAGACCCGGGCAGCCCGGACCGGGCAGATGATCCTCTCTCTGACCTCTCGCCCTGCCGATTTCAAGCAACCGCCGGCACCGGCGCGCAATGCGTGCCCCTCTGGTGCAGCTTTGCCACAGTCCCGGCAGGGCACCGGAGCCGCTCCGACCGCGCATCCGTTCCGCCCGGCCTTGCCCGCGCCTTGCGATGGCGGGCACGGTGGCGGCGAAATCTCTTGTGGGTGCAAATCGCTGCCGGTAAACCTCTTGCGGGAGGCTGTGCTCAGGAGGTTGCGAAAATGGCGCTGAATTTCCGCCCCGCCGGGGTCGTTGCCGCTCTGGCGCTGGCGCTTTCAGGATGCGCGAACGGCGGCGGAATCGGCTCTCTCGGCAGTCGCCTGTTCGGTGCGGACAGGTCGCAACAGATTGAAGAATCATATGAAATTCCGGAAAATGCCACCGCAGGAACGCCGCCGCCGGCGCTCACGCCGAGCCAGCCGCGCGCCCCGCGGCGGGGACTGTTCGGGCGGAACAGGGCCGAGGCCGCGGCGACCATCCAGGTCAACAGGTATCTCTGGGCGGCGGCGCTGGACGTGCTCGCCTTCCTGCCCCTGCGCTCGGCCGATCCCTTCAGCGGCGTGATCGTGACCGGATACGGCACGCCTCCGGGCGGTGGCCGCGCCTACCGGGCAACGATCCTCATCCAGGATCCGGCGCTCGACGCGCGGGCGCTGAACGTCTCCCTGATGACCCGGGCGGGGCCGGCCAGCGCCGATACGATTCGCGCCGTCGAGGATGCGATTCTCGCCCGCGCCCGCCAGCTGCGCCAGCGCGACGGCAGGCTCTGAAGGCCCCGCCCGCCCGCGCGCGCCGGCCGCGGCGCGGCCCGGTTGCGGAGCAAGGGCAAAGGGTCTATCTCCGGGGGAACGTTCCCCGAACGGAAAGGCATGATCCGACGTGGCCAGCTTCCTGCATGAAGGTGATCTTCCCGACGGGCTGACGTTCGGCGCCAGCGTGGCCGTCGATTGCGAGACCATGGGGCTCAACCCGCAGCGCGACCGGCTGTGCCTCGTCCAGCTGTCTGGCGGCGACGGCGATGCCCATCTGGTGCGCATCTCCCGGGGGCAGGATGCGGCGCCGAACCTCTGCGCCCTGCTTGCGGATCCGGATGTCCTGAAGATCTTCCATTTCGGCCGATTCGACATTGCCGCGCTGCTCAAGACCTTCGGGGTGGTGACGGCTCCGGTCTACTGCACCAAGATCGCCTCGCGGCTGGTGCGCACCTATACCGACCGGCACGGCCTGCGGAACCTGCTCGAGGAACTGCTTTCGGTGGAGATTTCGAAACAGCAGCAGACGAGCGACTGGGGCGCCGAGACCCTGAGCGAGGCCCAGATCGGCTACGCGGCTTCGGACGTTCTGCACCTGCATGCGCTGAAGGAACGTCTCGATGCGCGGCTCGAACGCGAGGGGCGCAGCGATCTTGCCCGGGCCTGTTTCGACTTCCTGCCCGCCAGGGCGCAGCTGGATATCGCCGGCTGGCCTGATATCGACATCTTTGCCCACAGCTAGCGGGGTGCGGGATGAACGGCAGCACCGTCGTCGACATCGGGCGCAGGGTGATCACCCGGGAAGCCGAGGCCCTGGCCGCCCTTGCCGGGACGCTGGGGCGGGACTTCGCGGAGGCGGTCGGGCTCATGCAGGCCGCCCGCGGCCGGGTCATCGTTTCGGGCATGGGAAAATCGGGCCACGTCGCCCGCAAGATCGCGGCTACTTTGGCATCGACCGGTACGCCGGCCTTTTTCGTGCATCCGGCCGAGGCCAGCCACGGCGATCTGGGCATGCTGACGCCGGAAGATGTGGCGCTGGTGCTGTCCAATTCCGGGGAAACGCCGGAGCTGGCGGACATCATCGCCTATACCCGGCGCTTCAAGATTCCGATGATCGGGGTTGCCGGCAGGGCGGGCAGCACCCTGCTGCGGCAGGCCGATGTGGCGATTCTCCTGCCTGACGCGCAGGAGGCCTGCCCGATGGGCCTGGCGCCGACCACCTCGACGACGATGACGCTGGCGCTGGGCGATGCGCTGGCGGTGGCGCTGATGGAACACCGGAAGATCACCCCGGAACGGTTCCACGATTTCCACCCCGGCGGCAAGCTGGGGGCGCGGCTGCTGCGGGTGGGGGCGCTGATGCACGAGGATCTCCCTCTGGTCGCTCCCGACACGCCGATGGGCGAGGCGCTTCTGGTCATGAGCAGGAAGGGCTTCGGCGTGGTCGGGGTGCAGGACGAATCCGGTGCCCTGGTCGGGATCATCACCGACGGCGACCTGCGGCGCAACATGGACGGCCTGCTGGAACGGACCGCCGCGCAGGTGATGACCCGCGCGCCCAAGACGATCGGCCGCGACGCGCTGGCGCAGCAGGCGGTGGCGCTGATGGACGAAAACCGGATCACCTGCCTTTTCGTCGTCGCGCGGGAAGGGAGCGACCGGGCGGTCGGGATTCTGAAGATTCACGACTGCCTGCGCGCCGGCGTGGTCTGACATGGCGGCCTTCGACAACCGCCATTCCCGGCTGGTGGCCTGGCTGAAGATCATCCTGCCGCTCTGCGCGCTCGGCCTGCTGTCCACCCTGTTCCTGTTTTCGCGCCCGCTGGATACAACGGGCGGCCTGCCCCTGGCCTCGGTCGATCTGGAGCGGATCACCCGCGATCAGGGGATCGGCAGCCCGTTCTATTCAGGGGTTGCCGCCGATGGCACCGCCGTGTCCCTGAGCGCCGATGCTGCGACCCCCCTGCGTGGCGGGCGGGCCGGATTTGCCGCCCGCAACCTTCGGGTGGCGCTCGAGCTTCCCTCGGGGCTGGCGGTGGAAATCAGCGCCGGAAACGGGGCCTATGACAACGAGCGCAAGCTGGCGGAGCTGCGCGGCGATGTGCGGCTGACGACATCGGATGGCTACGAGGTGGTCGCTCCAAGTCTTTTTGCCGACCTGGACGCGCGGCGCATCTACACTGTGGCGCCGGTTGCCGCATCGGGGCCGCTCGGGCAGCTGCACGCCGGCGAAATGGTGTTGCGGCAACAGGATGCCCCCGACGGCGCGTCCACACACGAACTGATTTTCCAGGGCGGGGTCGATCTTGTATATCTCCCCGCGAAACGGCAGGATGGCGGACCATGACGGGATTGTTGCGCATTTTCGTCCTCGCCCTGCTGGTGGCGGCATGGGGTTCCGGCGCCCGGGCCCAGGGGGCGCAGGTTGCCTTCGGGGGGCTGCAGCATGACAGCACGCTCCCGATCGAGATTTCCGCCGACCGGCTGACGATAGATCAGGCCGACGGCACCGCCCTGTTCGCCGGAAACGTGCGCATCGGGCAGGGGGCGCTGCGCATCTCCGCGGCCCGGGTTCTGGTCGAATATGCGGCCGGGGAGGATGAGCCTACCGGGCGGATCTCGCGCCTGCTGGCCACCGGTGGGGTCACCCTGGTGAACGGCAGCGAGGCTGCCGAGGCGCAGGAAGCCGAATATCTGGTCGAGACCGGCATCATCACCATGAGCGGGAACGTGATCCTGACCCAGGGCGCCAATGCCCTGTCGGCCGGAGGGATGGTGATCGACCTGAACAGCGGCCAGGCCGTTCTGCAGGGGCGTGTGCGCACCATCCTGCAACCCGGAGCCGACCGGTGAGCGGCCACCTGACCATGCAGGAGGGCGGCGGGGGGCTGCGGATCTCGAACCTGCGCAAGAGCTACCGAAAGCGTCCGGTCATCCGCGACGTGAGCATGACGCTGAGCCGGGGCGAGGTGGTTGCCCTTCTGGGGCCGAACGGTTCGGGAAAGACGACCTGCTTCTATGCGGTGGCCGGGCTGGTCCTGCCCGAGGGCGGTCAGGTCGTCGTTGACGGGCGCGACGTGACGCTGCTGCCGATGTATCGGCGGGCGCGGCTGGGAATCGGCTACCTGCCGCAGGAGATGTCGGTCTTTCGCGGGCTGTCGGTGGAAGACAACATCATGGCCATTCTGGAAATCTCGGTCCGGGACAAGGTTCTGCGCCGGGAACGGCTGGAGGATCTGCTGTCGGAGTTCGCCATATCGCATCTGCGGCAGGCCTCGGCGCTGGCGTTGTCGGGCGGGGAGCGACGGCGGGTCGAGATTGCCCGATGCCTGGCGGCAGAGCCGAAATACGTTCTGCTCGACGAGCCTTTCGCCGGGGTCGATCCGATCGCCGTGGGCGACATAAGGACGCTGGTGACGGAACTGAAGACCCGGGGAATCGGGGTGCTGATAACCGATCACAACGTCCGGGAAACGCTGGGGATCGTGGACCGGGCCTATATCCTGCACGACGGGCGGATCCTGATGAGCGGCACCGCGCAGGAGGTCGTCCGCAACGAGGACGTTCGCCGGGTCTATCTGGGGCAGGGCTTCCGCCTGGGCTGAGGCGGCGATTTCTTCGGCCGGGCCGGTTTCTCCGGTTGACAGCCGGCCCCGAGTCGTCGCCAAATGAGGGCAATGAAGACTTTCGGAGCCAGCCTCGGGAACACCGCGCCGGACCGGCCGGGCGCCAGGAGGCTGCATTTCCGCCCTACCCCCGCATGCCGCACGGCACCACCGGAACCGGTGCCCCCGCGCGTGCACCCCACCCGAAGGAGGCATGATGCGCTACCAGATCAGTGGCAAGCAGATCGACATCGGTTCTGCCCTGCAGACCCACGTCAAGGAGGAGCTCGGCAGCGTGGTCGAGAAATATGCGCAACGCCCCACCGATGCCGTTGTCGTGTTTTCCAGGAACGCGAGCGAATATGTCTGCGAGGCAACGGTGCATCTCTCGACCGGCCTGACCGCCCAGGCCAGGGCCAGGGCGCATGAAATCTACGCGGCCTTCGATGCCTGCGCCGCCAAGATGGAAAAGCAGCTCCGCCGCTACAAGCGCCGTCTGAAGGATCATCACAGGACGCGTCGGCAGCCGGTTGAACTCGCCACCGCCCCGACGTATATCCTCGCCGGGACAGACGCGGGAGCCGACGAGGCCGAGCCGGATTCGCTGCAGCCGATCATCATCGCGGAGATGGAGGCGAAGATCCCGCTGATCTCGGTCGGCGAGGCGGTGATGCAGATGGAGCTTGTCGGCGCGCCTGCCTTGGTCTTCCGCAACGAGGGCAACGACAGCATAAACGTGGTCTACCGGCGCGATGACGGAAACATCGGCTGGATCGACCCGGGCAACCTGAGATGAAACGGGCCGCGCCGGCCGGAAAGAGCAGCAGTACATGGATCTGGCAACACTCCTGAAACCCGCATCGGTGCGGATCGTGGGCCGCGTTTCGAGCAAGAAGCGCCTGTTCGTCGCCATTGCGGAAACGGCCTCGGCCACCCTCGGGATCGATGCCGCAAACGCAGTGGATGCCCTGATCGAGCGGGAGAACCTGGGGCCGACCGGGGTCGGCAAGGGCGTGGCGCTGCCGCATGCCCGCCTTGACGGACTCGAAGAGATCGGTGGCGTCTTCCTGCGGCTGGACAGGCCGCTCGAGTTCGAATCGGTCGATCGCCAGCCCGTCGACCTGATCTTTGCCCTGTTTGCCCCCAGGACGGCCGGAGTCGAGCATCTGAAGGCGCTCGCCCTGGTCTCGCGGACCATGCGCGATCCGGCGGTGTGCGCCAAGCTGCGCGCCAATTCCGACCCGGCCGCGCTGCACGCGATCCTGACCGAAACTCCGGCCAGCAAGGCAGCCTAGGAGCGGCCCCGGCCGCGCAGGGCAGGCAGCGCCGCCCTTTCCGGCCCCGAGGCCGGGCCTCGCCGGTCGTCGGCAGGGACAGACCGCCGCATCTTGCAACGCACAGGCCGATGCGCCATCTAGCAGGCAACCCGATACAGTCAGAGGAACTCCCGATGCTTGAACTTGGCCAGACCCGGAACGCGGCCGGTGCCGACCTGATCAGGGACGTTGCCGAAGCCGATTTCGTGAAGGAGGTGATCGACGCCTCGAAGGAAGTGCCGGTCATCGTCGATTTCTGGGCGCCCTGGTGTGGTCCCTGCAAGACGCTGGGCCCGATGCTCGAAGACGCGGTGAAAAAGGCCGGCGGCAAGGTTCGCATGGCCAAGGTCAATGTCGACGAGAACCAGACCATCGCCGCCCAGCTGCGCATCCAGTCCATTCCTACCGTTTATGCCTTCTGGCAGGGCCAGCCGGTGGACGGCTTCCAGGGCGCGCTGCCCGGGTCGGAGCTGGAGCGCTTCGTCGAAAAGGTGGCCGCGCTGGCCGGCGACGGCGGCCTGGCAGAGGCCGTCGGGGCTGCCGAGGAGATGCTCGCCGAGGGCGCCGCGGTCGATGCCGCCCAGACCTTCGCCGCCGTCCTTGCCGAGGAGCCGGAAAACGCTGCCGCATATGGCGGGCTGGTGCGGGCCCATATCGCGGCCGGAGACCTGGAACAGGCCGAAGCGGTGCTGAACGGCGCCCCCGCGGCGATCGCCGGAGCGCCGGAGCTTGATGCGGCCCGCGCCCAGCTGGAGCTCGCCCGCCAGGCCGCGAAGGCAGGCCCGCTGGACGAGCTGCGCGCTGCTGTCGCGGCCGACCCCGCCGATCTGCAGGCCCGGTTCGACCTGGCGGTGGCGCTGCAGGCGGCCGGCAAGACGCAGGAAGCGGTGGACGAGCTTCTCGAACTCTTCCGTCGCGACCGCTCCTGGAACGACGAGGCCGCCAAGAAACAGCTGTTCACGATCTTCGATTCCCTGTCGCCGAAGGATCCCGTCGTGCTGAACGGGCGGCGGAAACTGTCATCGCTGATCTTCTCGTGACGCCCATGCTGCGGGCGGGAGCCGGGCATGTTCGCGGCAGCTGACCTGCCCGCCGAGATCCCGGTCTTTCCCCTGCCGGGGGTGGTTCTGTTTCCGCGCGCAAGGCTGCCGCTGCAGATCTTCGAGCCGCGCTATCTGGCAATGCTGGACGACGTGCTGAAGACGGCGCACCGCCTCGTCGGGATGATCCAGCCGCTGCCCGGCACGGATGACGGCGCCCGGCTGCACGAGATCGGATGCGCCGGGCGGCTGACCGCCTTCAGCGAGATACCGGACAGGCGCTACCTGATCTCTCTGACGGGGGTTTCCAGATTCCGGATCCGTCATGAAACCGGGGGGCTTTCCCCCTACCGGAAATTCGCGGTCTCCTGGGAAGGCTTCCGTCGCGACCTTGGCCCGCCCGAAACGGACCCCGGGCTTGACAGGCCGCGTTTCATGAAGACGCTCGACCGCTACCTCGAACAGCAGGAAGTGCGCACCGATCGCGAATCGCTGAAGAACGCCGAAGACGAGATGCTGATCAACGCGTTGTCCATGCACTGCCCATTCGCGGTGGAAGACCGCCAGGCGCTGCTCGAAGCCGGAACGCTGAGCGCGCGGCGCGAGGTGCTCGAAGCTCTGATGGCATATGCGCTGCATGGCGGCGCGGGCGAGGAAGGAATGCAATGACTTCTCCCCCGGAACCGGACCGCCGGATGCTGGAAGCCCTGGTCTGCCCCCTCACCCAGGCAACCCTCATCTATGACAGCGCGCGCCAGGAGCTGATCTCGAAGCCGGCCGGGCTGGCCTTTCCGATCCGCAACGGCATTCCGGTCATGCTGGTTGACGAGGCGCGGCGGCTGGAAGGCTAGGGCCTGTCGCAGCGGGCCGGAAACGGCCAGGCCTCCGGCAACCGGGGCAGGCGCGCACCCGGGTCCGGCAGACAGTTCGAACCGCCGAAAGATCGGCCCTGGCCAGGGAGTTCGGAAAACCTCGACGGGCATGAGCGGGCCGGAAGCAAGGCCGTCGTTTCCGCGGCCCGTTCGCGCCAGGCGAGATCCCGCATGGTTCCCGGCTGCGCGCACGGCAGCCGGGCCGAAGGCGCCCTCTGCGGCTTCGGGGCTTCCGGCGCATCGCTTCCCGACGACAGCAGGCCGGCGGAAATCCCTTCGGCCGCTGCCCGCGCCGCCACCGTGCGGCCGAGGACGCGAGCGGGGCTTGACCCTAGCGGACGACGAGCACCGACTGGCGCGCGTGGCGGACGACCCGCGCGGCGTTGGGGCCGAGGAAATAGTCCTTCATTTCCGGGCGGTGCGAGGCCATCACGATCATGTCCGCGCCGAGCGAATCGGCGGCGGCGGTGATCTCCCTGTAGATGGTGCCGTGCAGCACATGTGCCGTGGTCTTCACCCCGGAGGGGATGTTTGTGGCGATGTAGCCTTCCAGCGCGGCCCGGGTTTCCTGCGTGGCCTTTTCGGAAAAGTCCGCCGGAAAGAACGAGCCGACCCAGGCGTTTCCGTAGTCGGGGATGACTGTGAGCACATGCAGCGTCGCATCGTGCTGGCGGACCATTTCCA
Organism: Paracoccaceae bacterium; assembly: GCA_026989055.1. GTDB lineage: Bacteria > Pseudomonadota > Alphaproteobacteria > Rhodobacterales > Rhodobacteraceae > JAJRUE01. The sequence goes on along the minus strand of JALSKC010000061.1, from coordinate 108,304 downwards.
GCGCATGCGCCAGGGCCTTTGCCGAGCTGTCCGGGTGGTTCAGGTCGACCGGCAGAAGTATGTTGCTGATCATGGCGGTTCTCCTCAGACCGTGGCGGTTTCGTGCTTGCGGGCGCGACCGCGCTGCAGCCACAGGATCAACCCGAGAAGCAGAAGCGCCGGAATGTAGAACACTTCTTTCGGCATCCGATCGGCGGGCCTTTCGATTACCACCAGTTCCCAGTCGAAGTCGATCCCCTTGTCCTGGGCGAACTGGCCGAAGATCACGTTGTCCACATAGACGCTGCCGCCATCTTCGGTGCGGAAGGCGATGCCGGCGTTCTTTTCCAGCCGGGCCGCGCCGTCGCCGTCGGCCCTGGAGCCAAGCGGCAGGGCGACGGTGGTTTCCACCTCCTTGCCGGTCCGGAAGTCCTCTCCGCGCAGGCGCACGCGCAGGGTGGCGCCGTCCGGGGCCTCGGTTGCCATATCGATGATCCGGGCGGGTTCGACCCTGTCGAACGGGTCCGAGATCTGGTTCAGCCAGAACCCGGGGTTGAACAGGGTGAAGGCGATCAGCAGCAGGGCCGCGTTCTCCCACATCCGGGAGCGGGTGAGAAGCCAGCTCTGGGTGGCCGCGGCAAAGAGCAGCATGGCCACCACCGCGACAATGAAGACGAACACCGCTTTCAAAGGCGTCACGTCGATCAGCAGCAACTCGGTGTTGAAGATGAACAGGAACGGCAGGATTGCCGTGCGCACGTCATAGCTGAAGCCGATGATGCCGGTCTTGATCGGGTCGCCTTTGGAAATCGCGGCGGCGGCAAAGGCGGCCAGCCCGACGGGCGGCGTGTCGTCGGCCAGGATGCCGAAGTAGAATACGAACATGTGCACCGCGATCAGCGGCACGATCAGCCCCGACTTGGCCCCGACCGCGATGATCACCGGCGCCATCAGCGAGGTGATCACGATATAGGTCGCGGTGGTCGGCAGCCCCATGCCGAGCACCAGCGAGAACAGCGCGACGAAGATCAGCATGAGCAGCAGGTTGCCGCCCGAGATCGCCTCGATGAATTCGCCGATCACCTGATGCGCGCCGGTCAGCGAGACCGTGCCCACGATGATTCCGGCGGTGCCGGTGGCCACCGCGATGCCGATCATGTTGCGCGAGCCTGCGATCATGCCGTCGATCAGCTCGTTCCAGCCGGTCCTGAAAGCCGCGCCGGCCCGGTTCTCGCCGCGGAAGAACGCCTTGATCGGGTGCTGGGTCAGCATCACGAAGATCATCGAGAAGGTCGCCCAGAAGGCCGAGAGCCCGGGCGACTTGCGCTCGATCATCAGGTTCCAGATCAGCACGACCACCGGCAGTGCGAAATAGGCGCCGGTCTTGGCCACCGGGCCCGGCTCGGGGAGCTCGGTGAAGGGTGCGTTCGGGTCGTCAACCTCCAGGTCGGGGTAGTTCGAGGCCCATTTCAGCAGCGCCAGATAGGCGATCAGGAACAGCACCACCATGCCGATCAGGCTGTAGTCGCCCAGCAGCGGCTTGAGCCAGCCCAGCCCGTAGTAGACGGCGAGGCTGAGCCCGCAGAAGATGATCACCCCCAGCAGGAAGCTCATGAGCTTCTGGCTCAGGCTGCGGGCAACCCCTCTGCGCGGCAGCCCTTCCAGCCCCATCTTGGCGGCTTCGAGATGCACGATATAGACCAGCGCGATGTAGGAAATGATCGCCGGCAGGAAGGCGTGGCGCACCACGTCCAGATAGGAAATGCCCACGTATTCCACCATCAGGAAGGCGGCGGCCCCCATCACCGGGGGGGTCAGCTGGCCATTGGTCGAGGATGCGACCTCGACCGCACCGGCCTTTTCGGCCGGAAAGCCGACCCGCTTCATCAGCGGGATGGTAAAGGTGCCGGTGGTCACCGTATTGGCGATGGATGAGCCCGAGATCAGCCCGGTTGCCGCCGATGCCACCACCGCGGCCTTGGCCGGTCCGCCCTTGAGGTGGCCCATCAGCGCGAAGGCGAGCTTGATGAAATAGTTTCCGGCACCGGCCTTTTCGAGCAGCGATCCGAACAGGACGAACAGGAACACCATCGAGGCCGAGACACCGAGCGCCAGGCCGAAGACGCCCTCGGTCTGCATCCAGAAATGCCACATCGCCTTGCCGAAGCTGGCGCCCTTCCACTGCATGGCATCCGGAATGAACTCCCGGTCGCCGTAGAAGACATAGACGAGAAACAGCGACGCCACGATCACCATCGGCAGACCGAGCGCGCGGAAGGTGGCGATCAGCACGACCGAAAGGCCGACGGCCGAGGCGATCAGGTCGCCGGTGGTCGGCAGCCCCGAGCGCACCGCAATGGCGCTGGCATTCACGATCAGATAAAGCGTGGCCGAAACCCCGGCCAGGGCAAGCAGCCAGTCATACCAGGGGATATGGTCGCGGGGCGAGGCCCGGAACAGCGGAAAGGCCGCAGTGGCCATGACCAGCCCGAAGGCCAGGTGGATCACCCGTTCGGTGTCGGAGGTGACATAGATCCAGTTCAGCCCGGTTTTCTGGGCGATGATCGCGGGCAGGGGCGAGGCGTTGAACACCTGCAGGACGGCCCAGAGCAGCGCCACTCCGGCGATGAAGCGCCCCTGCCAGCCGCTCGGGTTGCGCGCGCCCACGTCGAGGTCTGCGGCAAAGGCTTCCGCGTCTTCCGGAATGGCCGGATTGCGGTTCCGATCCTTTGTCATCTGGTCTTCTTCTCCCTGTCCTGGACCGTTTGTTCGTTCCGCCGGCCTGCCGCGGCAGACCCCGGGGCCTCTTGGCGGGCCCATGAATGCGAAGCGGGGGCCGCTGCCCCCGCTCCAGGATCGTTTCCGATCAGTCCATCAGCCCCAGTTCCTTGTAGGCCTTGATCGCGCCCGGATGCAGCGGCGCCGACAGGCTGTCGCGGATCATTTCCTCGGCTTTCAGGTTGGCAAAGGCCGGGTGCAGCTTGCGGAAGTCGTCCAGATTGCCGAGCACGGCCTTGGCGATTTCATAGACCACCTCGTCCGGCACGTCGGCCGAAGTCACGAAAGTTGCGCCGACACCGAAAGTCTGGATGTCGTCCGGGTGGTTCGGATACATCCCGCCGGGGATGACGGCCTTGCGGTAGTAGGGCCGCTCTTCCACCAGCTTGTCGATTTCCGGCGCGACTGCCGGAATGATCTTGGCATCGCAGGAAGCGATGGTTTCCTGGGTCAGCCCCGAGGGATGCCCGACCAGCCAGAAATAGCCGTCGATCTTGTCGTCGCAGAGCGCGGCGGCGGTTTCGGACGACTTCATCTTGGCCGCCAGCGCCAGATCGCTGCGCTTCCAGCCCATGGCTTGCTCGATCACCTCCCAGGTCCCCTGAGTGCCGGAGCCGTCATTGCCGATGTTGAAGCGGTGGCCCGGGATGTCGGTGATGTTGTTGATGCCGCTGTCGCGGCGCACGAGGATCGTCACCGGCTCGGGATGCACGGAGAACACCGCGCGCAGCTTCTCGAACGGGCCCTGATCGGCGAATTTCGAAGTGCCGTTGTAGGCATGATACTGCCAGTCCGACTGCGCGACGCCGAATTCCAGCTCGCCCGAACGGATGGTGTTGATGTTGTAGATCGATCCGCCGGTGCTTTCCACCGAGCAGCGGATGCCGTGCTCCTTGCGGTTCTTGTTGACGAGACGGCAGATCGCGCCGCCGGTCGGATAGTAGACCCCGGTGACGCCGCCGGTGCCGATCGAGACGAACTGCTGTTGCGCGGTTGCGCTCTGGGCCGATACGGCAAGCGCTGCTGCGGCCAGGATATGGGTCAGTTTCATGGTGTTGCTCCCTGGTTTGTCTTGCGTGTCCGGGCCTCCCCGTGTTTCCTGGTGGAAACTTCCTGGTGGAAACCCTCGGAGCCCGGGCCGGCTGGCCCGGGGCGGCTGAAAATCGATGCCGATTGTCGTATGGTTTCGGAATTTCCTGTCGCGTTCCCCCGTTGGTTCGGGGCGGCGGATCCGGTGAATCGCGGCCGCGCCCATGTTTCATCCGTTTCAGTTAACAGGGAAACCGGGGGCGTGACAATCCCGGGGCGCTCCCGGCAAGGGAGTGGCAAAAAACAGAATTTCGAGCCGGAAAACGAAACACGGTGTTTCATTCCCGCGGTTTTCGGCTGTCGCCTCCCTTGCCGGGGCGGGTTCTCCGAGGGCCGGTTCCGCCGTCCGCGGATGTGGCGGGGGCGGCAGTGGCACCGAGGAATTCGCGCAGGATCTCCTCGGTATGCTCGCCGCAGGCCGGTGGGTGGCGGCGGTAGCTGACGGGGGTTTCGGAGAAGTTGACGGGGTTGCCGATCAGGTCGACCGTTCCGGTTGCGGACAACGGGTGCGGCATGGTGATCTTCATGCCGCGTGCCGCCACCTGATCGGTCGCGAACACCTCCGGCACAGTGTTGACCGGCCCGCCGGGGATGCCTGCGGCTTCCATCGCCGCCAGAAGCTCGTCCCTTTCGCGTCCGGCGATCAGCCCGGCGAGCAGCGGGATCAGTTCCCCGCGGTTTTCCAGCCGCTTCGGATTGGTGGCGAATCGCGCATCCCGCGCCAGCTCGGGGCGGCCGAGCACGGCGCAGAAGCGGGAGAACTGGGCATCGTTTCCCACCGCGACGATCACATGCCCGTCGGCCGTGGCGAAAACCTGATAGGGCACGATGTTGGGGTGCTGGTTGCCGCGCCGCTGCGGAGCTGCGCCCGACAGCAGGTAGTTGACGCCTTCGTTGATCAGCCAGGAGATCTGCGTGTCCACCAGCGCGATGTCGATGTGCTGGCCCCTGCCGGTCGTGTCCCGGTGGCGTAGTGCGGCAAGTATGGCGGTGGCGGCATACATTCCGCACATCACATCGGCGATGCCGACGCCGACCTTCACCGGCTCGCCGTCGGGTTCTCCGGTCAGGCTCATCATGCCGCCGTAGCCCTGGGCCAGGATGTCGTAGCCGGGCTTGTGGCTGTGCGGGCCGGTCTGGCCGTAGCCCGAGATCGAGCAATAAACCAGCCGCGGGTTGATTTTCGCGAGCGTGGCATAGTCCAGCCCGTATTTCTTCAGCCCGCCGGGTTTGAAGTTTTCGATCACCACGTCCACCTGCGCCGCGATCTCGCGCAGCGCCTGGGCGCCCTCCGGGCTGGCCATGTCGATGGCCGCCGAGCGCTTGTTGCGGTTGGCCGAAAGGTAATAGGCGCTTTCGCCTGTGGGTTTCCCGTCTTCCCCGGGCAGAAAGGGCGGCCCCCAGCTGCGGGTGTCGTCTCCGCGGCCGGGACGCTCGACCTTGATCACATCCGCCCCCATGTCGCCCAGAAGCTGGGTGCAGAACGGCCCGGCAAGGATGCGCGACATGTCGAGGATGCGCAGCCCGGCAAGCGGCCCGGTGTTCTTCGCTTCGTGGCTTTCCGGTTCAGTCACGCCGGCTTCCGTCATGATGCGCTCCCGTCCCTGGACTGCGCGAGCGGCCATGACAGGCCGCCTGCCGATACCGGAACCGTATTGCGCCGGGCGGCGGGAAAGGCAATACGATTACCGGCAGAACGATTGGCTGCAAACGGCCGGAACCGCGCTGCCGCCGGGCCGCGGAACCCGGTATCGCTGCGGTTGCCGGGCAGGGTGCCTGCAGGTGCATATTTCCGGTGGGCAAACCGCTTCGTTGCGGTATTGTGCGGGCATCTGATTTTGCGATCTGTCTGGGAGGACCACATGAACAAGATCCTGGGAAAAGCGTTTCTGGCGATGTCTGCGATCGCCCTTGCCGCCGAAGCTGCGGCGGCGGAAACGACGGAATGGAATGTCTCCTTGTGGGGCAAGCCCCGGGCATTTACCGCGCATATCCAGAAGCTGTCAGAACTGGTGGCCGAAAAGACCAACTACGAATTCATCATCACCCTGAACTACGGCGGGTTGTCGAAGAACAAGGAAAACCTTGACGGGATTTCCATCGGGGCCTTCGAGATGGCGCAATTCTGCGCCGGCTACCACCGTGACAAGAACCCCTCGATCACGGTTCTGGAGCTGCCGTTCCTCGGGGTTTCCACGCTGGAGGAAGAGCGGCGGATCAGCCAGGAGCTCTACAAGCACCCGGCAGTCGTGGCCGACCTGGCACGCTGGAACGCGACGCTGCTGATGCCCTCGCCGCTGCCGCAATACAATCTTGTGGGCGTGGGCGATGCGCCGCGCACCCTGGCCGACTACGAAGGAATGACCGTGCGCGCCACCGGCGGCATCGGCAAGGCGATGGCGGCCGTGGGCGCGGTGCCCACCTCGATGACCGCGACCGAGGTTCGCCAGGCGCTTGACAGCGGCGTGGTCAAGGCGGTGGCCTTCGCCCCGCATGCGCATATGGCCTTTGGCACGATCGAGACCGGCAAGTGGTGGACCACCAACCTGAACCCCGGCACGGTGAACTGCCCGGTGGTGGTGAACACGGATGCGCTGAACGCCCTGAGCGACAGCAAGCGCGAGGCCCTGCTGAGTTCGGTTGACGAGGCGCTCGACTTCTACATCGAGAACTACAACACCAAGACGATGGCGGCTTGGGGCCCGGCGCTGGACGAGCGCGGCATCGAGCGAATCACCTATTCCGAGGAAGAGCTCGCCGCCTTCCGCGAGAAGGTGGCCGGCCCTGCGGCCGAGGAGTGGATCGCCGAGAACAGCGCCAAGGGGCTGCCGGCCCAGGAGCTGTATGACTTCGTGAAGGGCATGATCGGCAAGTAGGATCAGCCAGGCAGGAGCAACAGGGTGGCTGCCGCGATCCCGGTGGCGGCCACCCGATCGGGCAGGCAGGGCATGGCAGGAAGCACATCGGTTCTGGAGGACGGTTCGGCCCTGAGCCGGCTGGACCGGGCGCTCTTCCGGCTTGAAGGAGTCATGGCGCTGATCAGCGGGCTGGCGGTGTTTTCGCTGATGGTGCTGGCGGTGATCTCGGTTTCCGGGCGAAACTTCTTCAATGCGCCGATCCCCGGTTATGTGGACTGGATCGAGCAGGTCATGCCGCTGATCGCCTTCATGGGGGTGGCCTATACCCAGCGCGGCGGCGGACATATCCGGATGGACATGCTGGTGGGGCGGCTGCGCGGGCGGGTCCTGTGGGCGGTCGAGCTGGTGACCACCGCGCTGATCCTGCTGCTGATCCTGCTGCTGATCTGGGGATCCTGGGCGCATTTCCAGCGCAGTTTCGACATGAGCGCACCGATGTGGAGCCGGGACAGCTCGATGGACATCGCTCTGCCGTTGTGGCCTGCCAAACTGATCGTGCCGGTGGCGTTTTCGGTTCTGGCGCTGCGCCTGGCGCTCCAGCTCTGGGGCTATGGCCGTGCCTTCCTGCGCAACGAGGAACGCCCGGTCGCGTTGCCGCTGATAGAGGATGTCGCCACGCAGGCGATGCATGAAACCGAACTTCTGACCGGCGACGAGGCGGAGCGGAACTGATGGAACCGATCGACATTGGTCTTGTCGTCTCGGGCGGGATGCTCGTTCTGGTGGTTCTGGGCATGCGGGTGGCCTTCGCCGCCGGGCTGGCCGGGATGGTGGGGCTGGTCTGGATCTTCTGGGCGAAGTTCGGCTACGACCCGTCGCGTTTCGGCAAGGCGCTGAGCATTGCCGCCAAGACGGCCGGGCAGGTGCCGCATTCGAAGATATCCAGTCAGGCGCTGAGCCTGATCCCGACCTTCATCCTGATCGGCTATCTCGCCTATTACGCCGGGCTGACCCGGGCCCTGTTCGAGGCCGCCAAGCGCTGGGTGGCCTGGGTGCCGGGGGGGCTGGCCGTTTCGACGGTATTCGCGACGGCGGGTTTTGCCGCCGTCTCCGGGGCCAGCGTGGCCACCGCCGGGGTGTTCGCCCGCATTGCCATCCCCGAGATGCTGCGGATCGGCTATTCGAAGAAATTCGCCGCGGGGGTGGTGGCGGCCGGGGGCACGCTGGCGTCGCTCATCCCGCCATCGGCAATTCTGGTGATCTATGCGATCATCGTCGAGCAGGACGTGGGCAAGCTGCTGCTTGCGGGATTCGTTCCGGGGGCGTTTTCGGCCCTCGTCTATGCGGCGCTGATCATCGGCATGGCGCTGACGATCAAGGGGTTCGGCCCGCCTGTGGGCGGGTTCAGCTGGAAGGAGCGTTTCGTCGCGCTGCCGCCGGCGATGCCGATCGTGTTTGTCGTCGTGATCATCATCTTCTTCGTTTACAACCCCTTCGGCGGCGATGCCTGGGGCACCCCGACCGAGGGCGGTGCGCTCGGGGCTTTCGTCGTGTTCCTGATGGCGCTCTATCGGGGCATGCGCTGGCCCCAGCTGAAGAACGCCCTTCTGGAGACGGCCCGGCTTTCGGTGATGATCTTCACCATCATCTGGGGCGTTCTGATCTATGTGCGCTTTCTGGGCTTCGCCAACCTGCCCCAGGCTTTCGCCGAGTGGATCGGCGGCTTGCAGCAGCCGCCGATGCTGACCCTGATCATGATCCTGCTGGCCTATGCGGTTCTGGGCATGTTCATGGATGCCATCGGCATGCTGCTGCTGACCCTTCCGGTGGTCTTTCCGGCGGTGATGGCGCTGAATGGCGGCGAAGCGGTCAGCGCCGCCGACAGCGCCTTCGGCATGTCGGGGCCGATGTGCGCGATCTGGTTCGGCATCCTGGTGGTGAAGATGGCCGAGTTCTGCCTGATCACGCCTCCGATCGGGCTGAACTGCTTTGTCGTGGCCGGGGTGCGGCCGGACCTGAGCGTGCAGGACGTGTTCAGGGGCGTCACGCCGTTTTTCGTGGCCGATGCGGTGACGATCGCGCTTCTGGTAGCCTTTCCGTCGATCGTTCTCTGGTTGCCGAGTCTGGCCTGACCCGGTTCCGGGATGCGGGAGGATGTCTTGTTGCCGATGTCCGGGGGCATTGTTTCCGAGTCGGAAAAATGGACAACTCTTTGTTCGAGTGCGTCTGATTCCATGCTAGCCTCGTGGCAGGGAACGCGAACGGGTGCCCAAGTCTTGCTTCTTGGGGGTGGAAAACGATGCGCATCTATCTGGCTGATCTCGGGCACAACCTGGTGACGGTGACGTCCGACACCTACCCTCTGGGGGTTGCCAACCTTGCGGCCTATGCGAAGGAATATCTCGATGCGGGCGGACCGCTCGAGGTGGAGATCTTCCGGGAACCGCAGGACCTGCACGCGGCGCTGGAGCGGCAGCTGCCCGATGTTATGGGTTTTTCGAGCTATTCCTGGAACCACCATCTGTCCCTGAGTTTCGCCGATTACACCAAGGCGCGGAACCCGGATGTTCTGACGCTGATGGGCGGACCCAACTTTCCGCTGACAGAGGCAGAACAGGACGAATGGATCCGCACCATGCCGCAGATAGACATCCATGTGCGTGGGCCGACCTATGAGGGGGAGCGTGCCTTTCTCAACACGATGCGGCGGTTCGTCGAGGTGGGGTGTCGGCGCGACGGCATGTTCGAAGCCGCCATCGACGGGGCGATTTTCGTGCAGCCCGGCAGAGGCGACATCCTGCGCGGCGGCGAAGTGCCCCGCATTCGCGACCTGGACGAGATTCCGTCGCCCTACCTGATGGGGCTGATGGACCCGTTCTTCGACACCGGCTATTTCGCGCTGATGCAGCTGACGCGCGGCTGCCCGTTCACCTGCACCTTCTGCAATTCCTCGGTCAAGTCCAATTCCAAGGCGTTCCGGCACAGTTTCGAGCGCACCAGGGCGGACCTCGACTACATCGTTGAGCGCATCAACCGCGCCAGCCCGCTGTGCTTCGCCGACGACAACTTCGGCATGTATGTGCAGGATGAAGAGGTGGCCGACTACCTCGGCCATCTGATGGAGAAATACGACTGGCCGAAATACATCCGCACCACCACCGGCAAGAACCGCGGCGACCGGATCATCAAGGTCATGCGCAAGGCCAAGGGGCGGCTGCCGATGACCAGTTCGGTGCAGTCGCTGAACCCGGTGGTGCTGAAGAACATCAAGCGCGACAACATCAGCCTGGATACCTATGCCGAGGTGCAGAAGGAGCTGCACAAGCAGGGGATGCAGTCTTATGGCGAGCTGATCCTGTGCATGCCGGGCGAGACCAGGGAAAGCTTCATGGATGCGGTCGATCAGCTGATCGAGACCGGGGTCAGCCGGGTGGCGGCGCACCAGCTGATGCTGCTGCACGGGGCACCGCTGGCCAACCCGGACAGTCGCGAAAAGTTCGGCTTCAAGACCCGGCACCGGGTGGTGGCGCGCTGCCTGGGGAACTATCTCGGACCGACCGTGGTCGAGACCGAGGAGATGGTGGTGGAAACGGAAAGCTTTTCCTTCCAGGACTATCTCGATACCCGCCTGTTCCACCTGCTGCTGACGATCTACTATTACGAAGACAATTTCGGCGAGCTGTTCAGGCTGGCACGGATCGCCGGGGTGCGGCCGTTCCTGGTGGTCCGGCACATGCTCGACAACCTGGACAGGGCGCCGCCGGCCTTCCGGCAGATGATGCGGGAATATCTGGAGGAAAACCGGGCCGAGCTGTTCGAGACCAGGGCCGAATGCGTCGCCTGGGCGGAAGAAAACTACGACGCGCTGATCAGCGGCGCGCTCGGTGGCAACCTGCTGTCGAAATATTCGATGATCGGGCGCTTCATCCTGCTGAAGGAGGCGTTGGCCTTCCTGAAGGGCATTGCAACCGAGCTGCTGGCCGATGCCGGCGAGGATGTCAACGGCATGATGGAGGCGATCTTCGGCTATTATGACGCGGTGATGCTGCATGTGCCGTTCGAGGAGACCCTGGCGCAGACGCCCGTCTGGCAGACGGATTACGATGTTGAAGCCTGGCAGGCCAGCGATTTCGAGCCGGAGCTGAGCCGTTTCCGGTTCGCGGAACGGCAGGGGTTCGAAACGGCGATCGCGCCCGGAGTCAGGGCAACGCTGAGCGCGAGGATCAGGACCTTCGGCGAACATCCTGCCGGGCTGGGCCGGTTCACGCGCACCATGTTCGCGACCGACTTCCGCCGGAGGGTCATCAGGCCCGTGCACGCCGCCGGCTGACATCCGGCCGGCGGTTCTGCGAGGGTTTTCCGGCGCGTCTTTACCCTAAGTTTACCTTGTTTCGTTAACCTGCGCGTTACTTCCCGAAAGAGAATGCCGCAACAACCCGCGCCTGCGGGCCTTTTTCGCACGAGATTTCCGATCCAAGGAGCAATACACCATGGCAAATCCTTTCAATACCAGGGCTTCGGCCCTTTCCGGTCCGGCCACTGACATCGTGCCGGTGACCCCCGATGACCTTGTCGATCTGGCCGATGTGGCCATCGCCCTGTATGTGGAAACGGCCGGAACCATTTCGCTGGTGACGGCGGACGGCGGCGCGCGCGTGGTCCAGGTTGCGGACAATTCCATCCTGCCGGTCGGTGTCCGGCGGGTGAATGCCACCGGAACGACGGCAACCGGCATCCATGCCATGGTGATTTCATGAAGCTGGCCTGCGATCTCTCCGTGACCTCGGCGCGGCATCACGCGCCGGCGCCCTCCTGGCGCGCACCCTGGGCGTCACCGCTGAGCGGCACGGCGCCGGGGCTGGTTCTGGATTTCGCGGCCGATGCCTATGGCACCGGGAACTCCGCCGGCAGCTTCGCCAGCGTGGTTTCCTTCACCCGCGCTTCCGATGCCACCCGCACCGACCCCGCCGGTGCGCTGCAGGTCGTCGGGCCCGATGTCGCCCGTTTCGATCACGATCCGGTCGGGCTGGGGCGGCAAGGCCTGCTGCTCGAAGGGGCACGCACCAACCTGTTCGTCCAGAGCGCGGCGCCTGCGGATCAGACGATCACCGTCAATGCCGTCACGCATGTCCTGTCCTTCTACGGGACCGGCACGGTCACGCTTTCCGGCGTTCACAGCGCCACCGTGAGCGGCGCCGGAACCTACCCCGTCCGCACCGAGCTGACCTTCGTGCCGACGGCAGGAGATCTGACCGTCTCCCTTGCCGGCCAGGTGCAGTTCCCGCAGCTGGAGGAAGGGGATGCCTCTTCCAGCCACGTGCCGACGGGAGCGGCGGCCACGGCCCGGGCAGAGGATGTCGCAACGGTTCCGCTCGGTTCCTGGTTCGATCCGGGGCAGGGAACGCTGGTATTCAGCGGCTGGCTGATCGGTGCGGCGGCGAATGACCGCATCATCGAGATCGACAGCGGCGTCACGTCGGATCGGCTGTCGATCCTGTGGAACAGTTCTCTCGGCAAGCCGCAGTTCCAGGTATGGGAATCCGGTGCGGTCCAGGCGGCGGTGGCGCCGGGCGGCGCTTCGGTCGGTTTCGGGGCGCCGTTTCGCGTTGCCGTGGGATATGCGGCGAACGACTTCGCCATCTCCCTCAATGGCAGCGATGCGGTGACGGACAGCACCGGCCTCCTGCCCTCCGGGCTGACGACCCTGCGGCTCGGCCGGTCGGTCTGGGGTGCGCAGGGGCTGATGCTTGCCGAAAGCGTGGTCTGCTATCCGGTGCGCCTGTCGGATGCCGAGCTCAAGGCTCTTTCGGCCTGAGGCCGGCACCGGCGCTCCGGCGCGCAGCACCCGGCCGCCCGCACAGGTTGCGGGCGGTTTCCCTTTTGTCGGCCGCCGGCTTTGGATATGATCCCCGGGAAAGGATTTTCCATGCCCACGGCACTGGTTACCGGCTCCGCCGGGTTCATCGGATATCATGTCGCAAGGCGGCTTCTGGAGGAGGGCTGGCAGGTCATCGGGCTGGATGCCCTGACCGATTACTACGATGTCGGCCTGAAACGGAAGCGGCATGAAATGCTGGCCGGCTTTCCGGGATTTCGGGCCGAGATCGCGCGGCTGGAAACACCCGCCGTGCTGGAGGTCCTGCTCGCGGAGCGCCGCCCCGAAGTCGTCGTCCACCTCGCGGCGCAGGCCGGGGTCCGGCATTCGATCGAACGGCCCGAGGATTACGTGAACGCCAACCTGATCGGCACCTTCCGCCTGCTCGAAGCCGTGCGGAGGCAGCCGGTGCGGCATCTGCTGATGGCCTCCACCTCCTCCGTCTATGGCGCCTTCACCGAGATGCCCTTTGCCGAAACCGCCTGCGCCGACCGTCCGATGTCTTTCTATGCGGCGACCAAGAAGGCGAACGAGGCGATGGCGCATTCCTATGCGCATCTGTACGGGGTGCCGGTCACCATGTTCCGCTTCTTTACCGTCTACGGTCCCTGGGGGCGCCCGGACATGGCGCATTTCAGGTTCACCCGGGCAATTCTGGCCGGCGTGCCGATCGACATCTACAACGGGGGGAATCTGCGCCGGGATTTCACCTATGTGGACGATCTGACAGAAGCCCTCTGGCGGCTTCTCCCCCTGGCACCGCCGCGGCCGGAAAGCGGCCGCGAGCCCTTGCCCGGAGACAGCCTGTCGCCGGTGGCACCGTTCCGGATCGTCAATATCGGAAATGCGCAGCCGGTCGCGCTGATGGACTACATAGCGGCGATCGAAGCCGCGACCGGGGTCGAGGCGCGCAAGAACTTCCTGCCGATGCAGCCCGGAGACGTGCCCGCGACCTGGGCCGATACCGCGCTCCTGCGCGCGTTGACCGGCTTCAGCCCGCAGACCCCGGTCGGCGAGGGGGTGGCCCGCTTCGTGGCCTGGTATCGGGACTACTACCATGTCTGATTCGCGCTCGGGGGGCGGGCGGCTGCGGCGGTTCCTGGCCGGGCTGTTGCGCCGTCGCACGGCGGATGCTCCGCATCCGCGTCCGCGTCCGCGGCAGCCGGTGGCGGTGGTCGGTGACATCCACGGCCGGGCCGACCTGCTGGAGCGGATGCTCGAGCTGCTGCGGCGGGAAGCCCCCGATGCGCTGCCGCTCTTTGCCGGAGACCACGTGGACCGGGGGCCTGACAGCCGGGCCGTTCTGGAGCGGTTGCGCGCCCTGCCGCGGGCGCTCTGCCTGCGGGGGAATCACGAGGCCATGATGCTCGATTTCCTCGATGCGCCGGCAGAGGCCGGCGGGCGCTGGCTGCGCAACGGCGGCCTCGCGACGCTGGAAAGCTTCGGGATCGCGCTCTCCGCGCAGCCGTCGCATGAGGCGCTCATGCGTGCAGGGGAGGGGCTGCGCGCGGCACTGGGGGAAACCGAGCGCTGGCTGCGCGCCCTGCCGCTGCGCTGGCAGAGCGGTGATCTGCTCGTCTGCCATGCCGGTCCGGATCCGGCCGCTCCGGTGGCGGCGCAGCCTGACGAGGTGTTCCTCTGGGGGCACCCCCGCTTCCTGCGCGAGCCGCGCCATGACGGGCTCTGGGTGGCGCATGGTCACTGGGTGCAGGAGCGGGCCGGCATTCGCAGCGGCCGGATCGCCGTCGATACCGGAGCCTGGCGCAGCGGGTGCCTCTCGGCGGCGCTGATCACGCCGGAGGGGGAGCTGCGCTTTCTGGAGGCCAGGCTTCGCTGAACGACCGTCCGGCAGGGGAGCACACCTGCGGGAGCGGTCTGCGACCGGGTTGCCGCCGGTCGGCATCAGCCAGGATGTTTTCCGGAGCGCGTCGCGCCGAATCGCGCCTGCTTCACCCGCGTTGCGCCTGCGACCCGCCCATGCGCCCGCCCACGTCGTGCCGCAGGCGCGCTTCCGGTGTCGTGCCGCGGGCGCGCTTCCGGTGTGACGGCGGGAGCATTCGCGCTCGCTCAGGCGGCCGTTTGCTCCCTGTCCTGTGCCAGGCTGAATCCAGCCTTGTGCAACATGTCTGCCGCAGGATGTGCGGCTTGCCTCCGGCAGCATGTGCGCCGTGCGGGCAGGCGGTTTCGCCCCGGCCGGAGTTCGGGCCGGCATTGGCCGGCTCTGTCACAGGGCGTGCCCGATCGGGGCGGCATCGGCCCGGAATCAGAAAACCTCTCCGAATGCCCGCTCGAGCTTGTCCACGATTTCCCCGACATGGGCCTCGTCCATGATGAACGGCGGCGCGAGCAGCATGTGATCACCCGCGTGCCCATCGAAGGTGCCGCCCATCGGGTAGCAGAGGAGCCCTGCTTCGAAGGCCGCCTTCTTGAGCGCCGCATGCAGGCGTCTTTCGGCCGGGAACGGGGCTTTCGTTTCCCGGTCGGCGACGAATTCGAGCCCGACGAGCAGCCCCCGCCCGCGGATGTCTCCCACATGCGGGTGCTGGCCGAAGGCTGCCTCGAGCGCCGCGCGCAGCGTTGCGCCCAGCTGCCGGACCCGGGCCAGCATTTCGGGAGCGGAAACCTTCTGCGTCACTGTCAGCGCGGCGGCGCAGGCGGCGGGATGGCCGGCATAGGTGTGTCCGTGCCGGAAGAAGCCGCTCCCGGCTTCCAGCGCGCGATAGATTTCTTCCGAGCACAGAAGCGCGCTGATCGGCTGGTAGCCGGCGCCTAGGCCCTTGGCGATCAGCGCGATGTCCGGGGCCACCCCCTCCTGCTCGCAGGCGAACAGCGTGCCGGTGCGCCCCATGCCGCACATCACCTCGTCAAGGATCAGCAGAATGCCGTGGCGGTCGCAGATTTCGCGGATCCGGCGGAAATAACCCGCCACCGGCGGCACCGCGCCGAGCGTTGCGCCCACCACCGGCTCGGCGACGAAGGCCATCACGCTTTCCGGTCCGAGGCGGTTGATCTCGCGTTCCAGCTCGTCTGCCACGCGCTGCCCGTAGTCGGCAGCCGTTTCGCCGGGGCGGCGGCCGCGATATTCGTAGCAGGGCGCGACATGTGCGGTTTCGATCATCAGCGGTGCGAAGGCGGCCCGCCGCCAGAGGTTTCCCCCGGTGGCCAGCGCGCCCAGGGTGTTGCCGTGGTAGCTCTGGCGGCGGGCGATCACCCGGTGCCGTTCGGGCCGGCCGGTCTCGACGAAATACTGCCGGGCCAGCTTCAGCGCCGCCTCCACGGCTTCCGATCCGCCCGACAGGAAATAGACCCGCTCCAGCGTGCCCGGGGCGCGGCGGGCCAGCAGCGCGGCCAGCTCTTCGGCGGGTTCGGAGGTGAAGAATCCGGTATGGGCATAAGCGACCTTCTCGATCTGCTCCCTGACGGCGGCGATCACCTCGGGGTCGCTGTGTCCGAGGCAGGAAACCGCTGCTCCCCCGGAGCCGTCGAGATAGCGCCTGCCGTTGCGGTCGATCAGATATACGCCCTCGCCCCTGGCCACCACCGGCGGCGGCACCGCCATGTGCCGCGGAAAGACATGTGTCATGAGTCGTGCCCCGATATCCGCCGCCAGAGAAACATATGTTGCTACAAATGGCAATATATGAAACATTCGTGTTACATATGTGTCCGCCACCGCTCGAAGGAGGTGCCATGCCGCAAAGCGACGATCTCGAAGGAATGCTCGCCCGGAAATACGAGAGGCTCAGCCCGAAGCTGCGGGCGGCCGCGGATTTCGTGGCCGCCAACCCGGTGGAGATTGCCACGCGCAGCCTGCGTGCGGTGGCCGCGGCCAGCGGGCTGGCGCCGGTCACCTTTTCGCGGCTCGCCCGCGCGCTGGGCTGTGACAGCTACGAAGAGCTGCGCGAAGCCGCCAGGGCCAGGATCGGCCGCTCGCTTTCCTCCTTCTCCAGGAAGGCCGAGCGGTTGCAGTCCGAATCTCGGCATGCGGCGCAGGAGCCCTTCCTGGAGCGCCAGAGCGCGGCCTGCACCGAGAACATCCGCGCCCTGGCCGGGCAGGTGTCGCACGACGTGCTCGAGCGGGTGGTCGAGCGGCTCCACCGGGCGCGTTCGGTTCTGCTTGTCGGCGGGCTCGGTTCGCTCGGGATCGTCGATTACATGAGCTACATGGCGTCCTACTTCGCCCGCAACTGGCGCCTGGCCCCGCGCCGGGGAACATCCCTGGGCGCGATCCTGGCCGATCTCGGCCCGAAGGACGCCCTGTTCGTCGTGACCAAGCCGCCCTTCGCCCGCGCCTCGGTCATGGCGGCGGAAATGGCCTCCCGGCAGGGGGCCTTCGTGATCGTGGTGACCGACAACAGGGCCTGCCCGGCGCTCGGCCATGCCGATGCGCGCCTTGTCGTCCCGAGCGAAAGCCCGCAGTTCTTTTCCAGCTATGCCGCGACCCTGGTCCTGATCGAGACGATCATCGGCATGCTGGTCGTGCGCGCCGGGCCGTCGGCGCGCAAGCGGATCAGGGATGTCGAGAACCGCAACCGGCTCCTGCAGGAAATCTAGGGTTTCCGGCGCGGGGCGGGGGCAGCGCGGCGGGAACGGGGCACGGGCGCGGTCGGAAGCGGTCACGTGACGGCGGAAGTTCGCCACCGGCGCGGGCATTGTTTCCGGGGCGTGGCGCTCTCCCTCCGGGTGGGGCTTTCCATTGACAGCGGCCCGCCGATCGCCCAATCAACCGCACTGTATCGGTTGTGAGGCGGTTTCATGAAGATTGCGATGGTCGGAACGGGCTATGTCGGGCTGGTGTCGGGGGTATGTCTTTCCGACTTCGGCCACGAGGTGGTCTGCGTGGACAGCAACCCGGAGAAGATCGCGAAACTGGAGAACGGCGAGGTTCCCATCTACGAACCCGGCCTGGAAGAGCTCATGGCCAGGAACGTGGCCGCCGGGCGGCTCGGATTCAGCCGCGATCTGGCCGGGGCGGTGGGCGGGGCCGATGCCGTCTTCATCGCCGTCGGCACGCCCACCCGGCGCGGCGACGGCCATGCCGACCTGAGCTTCGTTTTCGCCGCGGCCGAGGAGATCGGCCGGGCGCTGCGGGGCTATACCGTGGTCGTGACCAAGTCCACCGTGCCGGTGGGCACCAACCGCCGGGTGCGCGAGATCATCGAGAAGGTCGGCCCGCAGGCCGATTTCGATGTGGCCTCGAACCCCGAGTTCCTGCGCGAAGGAGCCGCTATCGACGACTTCATGCGCCCGGACCGGGTGGTTGTCGGCGCCGAAACGGAGCGGGCCCGGAAGGTGATGGGCGAAATCTACCGCCCGCTGTTCCTGCGCGACTTTCCGATCCTGACGATGGATCTGGAAAGCGCCGAGCTGACGAAATATGCCGCCAACGCCTTTCTGGCGACCAAGATCACCTTCATCAACGAGATCGCCGCCCTGTGCGAAAGGGTCGGCGCCGATGTGAAGCAGGTCGCCAGGGGGATGGGGCTGGACGGGCGGATCGGCAACAAGTTCCTGCATGCCGGGCCGGGATTCGGCGGTTCCTGCTTCCCGAAGGACACCAGCGCGCTGGCCCGGATCGGGCAGGAGCACGCGGTGCCGATGCAGATCACCGAGACGGTGATCAAGGTCAACAACGAGGTCAAGCAGCGGATGGTCGAGAAGGTCCGCGACCTTCTGGGCGGAAGCTTCAACGGCAGGACCGTTGCCGTGCTCGGCGTGACCTTCAAGCCGAATACCGACGACATGCGCGACGCGCCTTCGCTGACGATCGTGCCGGCGATGATCGGTGGCGGAGCTGCGGTGCGGGTCGTCGATCCGAAGGGCCGCGCCGAGGGCGAGGAGCTGCTGCCCGGCGTCATCTGGCACGAGGATCCCTACGAGGCCTGCGCGGGGGCTGATGCGGTTGTCGTCCTGACCGAGTGGAACGAGTTCCGCGCCCTCGATCTCGGGCGGCTGGCCGGGGTCATGGCCCACGCGCGGATGGCTGATCTGCGCAATGTCTATTCGCGCCAGGAAGCCGAGCGCGCCGGCTTTTCCGATTACGTGGCGGTCGGGCGCGGCTGAGCGGGGGCGGTCGGGCCGTGCCGGCCCGTTGCCTTCCGCGGGCGGCTCCGGCACAGGTGGGCGCCGGAGTGCGGCTGCCTGCAATGGTCATCCTTCCGCCCAGATGTCCTCGTATACGGCGTCTATTCCGGCAACCTCGCGCTCGATTCCGAAACGCGCCCGGACCCGGGCAACGCCGTTGCGCCCGATCTCTTCCACCAGGGCCGGCTCTTCCAGAAGCGCAGACAGCCACCGTGCCGCCTCCGCGGGGTCTTCGGGCGGAACGATGAAGCCGGCCTCGGCGGATCCGAGGAAGGCACGGAAATGGCCGGTATCCGAAGCGATCACCGGAACGCCCGAAGCCATCGCTTCCAGCGGTGTCATGCCGTAGCCTTCGTAGCGCGGCAGGGCGACAAGTGCCGTCAGCCCGCGCAGCAGCGCCGGCAGTTCCTCGGGCGGGATCTCGCCGGGAAAGAGAACGCGCCCTGCCAGCCCGGCTTCGGCCACACGGGCCCGCAGGGCGGCGAGAAAGGCGCGATGGCCTGCCGTGGCCCGCCCGATGACCAGCGCGGTGACATCCGGGTGCGCCGGCAGCACGCGCAGGGCGGCCTCGATGAACAGGTCGGTCCCCTTTTCCGGGCGGATGCGGCCGATGCAGGCGATGGCGCGCCGGCCGCCGCGGCCGCTGGCCTTCCAGGCGGCGGCCCGGTCATCTGCCGGGTGGAAACGGGTGGTGTCCACCCCGTGCGGCACGACCGCACGCACGTTCGGCACGTGCCGGGCGGCTTCCTCGGTGGTGGCGATCACCGCATCCATGCGCGAGATCAGGAACCGGGGCCAGGCCGAGTGGCGGCGCTGGGCGGCCGAGGTGAACACGATGCGGATCGGGCGGCGCAGTATGTCGCGGACGTAAAGCGCCAGCTGCATTTCCGGGTTGCGCCGGACATGCCAGATCTGGAATGGCCGCCCGGTCGGGGCGCGTCGGGCGGCGGCTACCGCCTGCCGGCGGCTGAGCGGGGGCGGGCAGCCGGGCAGGGCGACACCTGCCAGCACCATTTCACGGCGTTGCTGCTGCAGGCGGACGACGGCCGCTGCCGTGGCCGAGACTCCGGTGAAGTTCCGGTTGAAATTGGTGACGACCAGCTCCGGCCCGCGCATCTTGCCCGCTCGTTCTGCTTTCGGCTGTTCAGCCTTTCCTAGACCGAATAGGAAAGGGCGTGAAGCGGGAGAACGTGCGGGGTTCGGATGGCGGCAGAGCGGTTCCGGTTTCTTCTGGCGCGGTTGCGCCACGACGAGGCCGTGCTGGGCGGATGGTCCTGCCCGCGCGCCGCGCTCCAGGAGGAGCTGGCCGGCCGCTCGGTCGCCATCGTCGGCAATGCCCGGGCGCTGGCCGAGGGTGACGCAGGGCCACTGATCGATGCCGCCGATCTGGTGATCCGCATCAACCGCGCGCCGATGCCGGCGGCGCGCTCGCACGGCACCCGAACCGACTGGCTGGCGCTGGCCACCCGGCTGAGCCCGACCGAAGAGGCGCGCATTGCGCCGGCCCGCATCCTGTGGATGTCGCACAAGCGCAAGCGCCTGCCCTGGCGGATCGCCGCGCGGCCGGATTTCTTCCTCTATCCGCTGGCAGAGTTCGAGGCGCTGCGCGAGCAGCTGCAGGCGCCACCGACCACGGGCCTGATGATCATCGATTTCGTGGCGCGCTCGCAGGCGGCCGAGGTGGCGCTTTACGGGTTCGACTTCTTCGCCTCGCTGTCGCTCACGGGCCGGCGCAGCGCGGCCCAGGTGCCCCATGACTTCGCCGCCGAGAAGGCCTTCGTGGATCGGCTGATCAAAACCGATCCCCGCTTTCGCCTCGTCCCGGCCTGAGCGGCTCGCGCGGGTCGGGAAGGTTCATGCGCCGGGCGGGGGCAGGCGGTCGCCCGCCGCAAGGGGCGGGGGGATGCCAGACCTGCCGCGTGACCTGCCGCGCGCCCCGGCCGGGGCGGATCAATCGCGCGAAACGTGCAACCGGCGCACCGCGCTCGAGGCTTTGCCCTTTCCACCGCGGGCGCTTTCGGCTAATCACCGCCGGCGTTAGCTGAACCCGAGGAGAGCCGCATGGGCTACAGAGTCGTCGTCGTGGGCGCCACCGGCAACGTGGGCCGCGAAATGCTGAACATCCTGGCCGAGCGCCAGTTTCCGGTGGACGAGATCGCCGCACTGGCCAGCCGCAAGTCGCTGGGCACGGAGGTGAGCTTTGGCGACAGAACCCTCAAGACCCTCGATCTCGACGCCTTCGATTTCACCGGCTGGGACATGGCGCTGTTCGCCATCGGCTCCGATGCCACGAAGCAATATGCCCCAAAGGCCGCGGCGGTCGGCTGCGTGGTGATCGACAACTCCTCGCTCTACCGCTACGAGCCGGACGTGCCGCTGATCGTGCCCGAGGTGAACCCGCAGGCGGTGCACGATCATGCCAGGCGCAACATCATCGCCAACCCCAACTGCTCCACCGCGCAGATGGTGGTGGCGCTCAAGCCCCTGCACGACCGGGCGCGGATCAGACGGGTGGTGGTGAGCACCTACCAGTCGGTTTCCGGCGCCGGGAAGGAGGCCATCGACGAGCTGTGGGACCAGACCAAGGGCATGTATGTGCCCGGCCAGGAGGTGGCGCCGAAGAAGTTCACCAAGCAGATCGCCTTCAACGTGATCCCGCATATCGACGTGTTCCTCGATGACGGCTCCACCCGCGAGGAATGGAAGATGGTGGCCGAGACCAAGAAGATCCTGGACCCCGCGATCAGGCTCACGGCGACCTGCGTACGGGTGCCGGTCTTCGTGGGGCATTCGGAGGCGATCAACATCGAGTTCGAGGATTTCCTGGACGAGGAGGAGGCCCGCGAGATCCTGCGCGAGGCCCCCGGCATCCTGGTCGTGGACAAGCGGGAGGATGGCGGCTACGTCACCCCGGTGGAATGCGTGGGCGACTATGCCACCTTCATCAGCCGCATCCGCCAGGACAGCACCGTGGAAAACGGGCTGAACCTGTGGTGCGTCTCCGACAACCTGCGCAAGGGCGCGGCGCTGAACGCGGTGCAGATCGCCGAGCTCCTGGGCCGCGAGGTGCTGAAGAAGGGCTGATGCCTGGCAGGCGGGCGTGTCATCGCCTGCCTGCTGACACCCATCTGACGGGTGGCCGGGGGCGCGGATGCGAAAGCCCGCCCCGGAGCCCATGCCCCCGGAGCCCGCGCCCGGCCGGAGCCGGGGCGCTCAGAGCGGCACGAAACGATCTGCCGCCGGGTCGTAGCATTCCAGCCCGCCGCTGCCGATATCGTGCCACAACCCGTGCAGGGTGAGCGTGCCGCCCTCGACCGCACTCTTGACGAAGGGAAAGCCCATCAGGTTTTCCAGCGATGTCAGGACGGCCTGCCTTTCCAGGGCGCCCAGCTTCTCGGCGATATCCTCGATCCCGGCCACGCGCTCGAAGCCCGGGCGCAGGATATCCATCCAGCGCCCCACGTAGCTGGTCTTTTCCTCGAGTTCCGGTGCCAGACCGGAGCACATGTCGTGGCAGCCCTTCACTCCGCCGCACCCCGAATGGCCCATCACGATCAGATGCGCGACCTTCAGCGCGGTCACCGCATATTCCACCGCAGCCGAGGTGCCGTGGTGGTCGCCGTCGGGCGAATGCGGGGGCACCAGGCTGGCGATGTTGCGGTGGATGAAGAACTCTCCCTGGTCGGCGCCGAAGATCGAGGTGACATGCACGCGTGAATCGCAGCACGATATCACCATCGCCCGCGGATGCTGGCCCTCTTCGGCCAGATGCCGATACCAGGCCCGGTTCTCCGCATAGCCTGTCGCCTTCCAGCCATGATACCGCTGGACAAGATAACCCGGCAATGGCTGGGCCTGTTTCATCTGCGCCGCCTCCTGCTGAATGTCGTGACCGATGGATGCAACCTAGTGACGCGCCCGGTAGAATTCGAGCCATTTTCACCCGTTTCCGGAGCTTTTTTCCCGGTGGCTAAACCTTTTCTTGAGATCACCCGGCAATGCTGTCGCCAACGGCAGTGACCGGGGTGAGCGACATGATAGTGACACTGCAGCCGGCGGAAACCGCCAGTCTGGACAAGCGCCGCCTGGCGGAAATCGTGGCCCGGCTGGGGCCGCGTGGCGCCGATGACCTGATCTCGCGCGCGATGGAAGAACTGGCCGTTCACCTGGCCCGCGCCCACAAGGGTTACATGCGGGGCCATCTCTGCGAGCTGGAAAGCGCGGCCGGGCGGGTGAACGAACTGGCGATGCGCATGGGCATGCCGGAGCTGGCGCGGGTGGCGCGCGACGTGCGGGGCCTGTGCCGGCGCTCCGACGGGGCCGCGCTGGCGGCAACCGTTGCCCGACTGGGCCGGCTCGGTGAAATTTCCCTGATGGAGATCTGGGACATCCAGGACCTGTCCGGCTGACTTCGGCGGCTGCCCGGTCGCTGCCCGACCGTTGCCGGTGCTTGCGGTGCGGCCGATCGCTGCTAGGCTCCGCCCCGAACAGCAGACAGGAGCCCGACATGCCAGAGATGCCATTGCGGTTCGCCCCCCCGTGCGACACCCCCGTTCCCCTGATCGCCGTGTTTCCGGAACGGCTCGGAGACTGGCTGGAGAGGCTGGACGCGCGCTGTGCAGGCTGGCTCCGCACGGTCGGGTTCCGGGCCGATGCCGGGCAGGTTGCCCTCTGCCCGGATCCGGAGGGCGGGCTCGCGCTTGCCGCGGTCGGCATGGGGGGAGAGGAAGCGCGCCGGCGCGGCCGCTTCCGGCTGGCCGGGGTGCGCGGCGGCCTGCCGCCGGTCACCTATCGGCTGGAGGGAATTCCCGCCGGGCCGGAGCTGGACGAGGCCGCGCTGGGCTGGCTTCTGGCCGGCTACAGGTTCGCGCTGTGCCGGCGCGGCGAGGATTCCCGGGCCGGAGAACGCCCGCTTGCGGGCCTGCTGACGCCGGAAGGGGTGGATGCGCCCCGCCTGGAGGCGATTGCCGCCGGCGAGGCGCTCACCCGCGACCTGATCAACGCCCCGGCCAACCTCATGGGGCCGGTCGAGCTGGAAGAGGCCGCGCGCGAGCTGGCAGACCGCTTCGGCGCCGGGCTGTCGGTCACTGCGGGCGAGGCGCTGGCCGAGGGCTTTCCGCTGATCCATGCGGTCGGGCGAGCCGCGGCCCGGCCGCCGCGGCTGATCGACCTGCGCTGGGGGGACAGCGGCCCGCGCCTGACGCTTGTCGGCAAGGGAATCTGCTTCGATACCGGGGGGCTGAACATAAAGCCCGGCAATTCTATGGGGCTGATGAAAAAGGACATGGGCGGGGCGGCAACGGTTCTGGGGCTGGCCAGGATGATCATGGCGCTGGAGCTGCCGCTGCGGCTGCGGGTGCTGATTCCGGCGGCGGAAAACGCCATCGGCGGCGCGGCCTTCCGCCCGCAGGACATCCTGACCTCGCGCAAGGGGCTGACGGTGGAGGTCAACAACACCGATGCCGAAGGGCGCCTGGTGCTGGCCGATGCGCTGGCGCTGGCAGACGTGGAGCGGCCGGAGCTTCTTGTCTCGATGGCCACGCTCACCGGCGCGGCGCGGGTGGCTCTCGGGCCGGATATCGCCCCCTTCTATGCGAGCAAGCCGGAAGATGCCCGGGCGCTTTGCGCCGCGGCCGAAAAGGTGCGTGACCCGGTCTGGCAGATGCCTTTCTGGGAACCATACGAGGAGCTGATCGAGCCGGCCATGGCCGATCTGGACAATGCGCCGAAGGGGGGAATGGCGGGTTCGATCACCGCGGCGCTGTTCCTGCGCCGCTTCGTGAGCGAAACGCCGCGCTATCTGCATTTCGACATCTACGGCTGGCAGCCGAAGCCGGCTCCGGCGCGGCCGCGGGGCGGGGTCGGGCAGGGCGCGCGGGCGCTGCTGGAAGCGATACCGGCGCTGCTGGGAGCGTGAGCCGTGCGCGCCGCCGCGAACGGCACCGCGGGCGATGCGCGGCTGGTGGCTGCCAATGGCCGGGTCGCGCATCTGTCCTTGCGGGGAAAGGTGCAGGCCGGGCGCTTCGTGGCCGGCAGGATGCGTGCCATCGCCGCTCCTCTGGCCACGCTCTGGCGCGACCCGGAAGGGGGGCCGCAACAGCGTCAGCTGCTGTTCGGCGAGCGGTTTCTCGTGCTGGAAGAGCGCGGCGACAGGGTTTTCGGCGTGGCGCGAAAGGATGGCTATGCGGGCCATGTCGCCCGCTCCGCCCTGGGGGCGGAGGTGGCGGCGACGCATTTCGTCCGGGTGCCGGCAACGCATCTTCGCCAGCGCCCCGAGCCGACGGCGCCGGAAAGCGGCTGGCTGCCGTTCGGCAGCAGGGTTGCGGTTGTCGGCGGGCGGGGGCGCTTCCTGCGACTGACCGACGGGCGTTTCGTGCCGGCCTGCCACCTGCGCCCGCTGGCCCGGCCGCTGCCGGATCCGGCTGCGGTGGCGGAGATGTTCACCGGCGCTCCGTATCTCTGGGGCGGCAACAGCGGCCGGGGGATCGACTGCTCCGGTCTGGTGCAGCTGGCGCTTCTGGCCTGCGGCATCCCCTGCCCGGCCGACAGCGACCTGCAGGAAGCGATGCCGGATGCCGCGCCGGTGGTGGCAGAGGCGCTGCGCCGGGGGGATCTCCTGTTCTGGACAGGGCATGTGGCGCTGATGCTGGATGGCCGTCGGGCGGTGCACGCCAATGCGCATCACATGACGGTGATTTCCGAGCCGCTGGCGGCGATCCGGGCGAGGATCTCGGCCACTGGCGGCGGAGAGCCGACATCGCTTCTGCGCCCACGGCCGGCGCTTTCAGACGCGCGGGCGTTTCCGGAGCTGCCCTGGCCGGCGCCTTCCTGAACCGCGGGGCCATAACCGCGAGGCCATTCCCGCCGCGGTTCACTCCACGACCCGGATCAGCCTGCGTTCGAGCACCCGCAGGACGGCTTTCAGGTCCGACCCGCGCTTCAGGATCCGCCCGTCCATGCCGACGACCCGATACTGCCCCTGTTTCAGCCGCTGTTTCGGATGTTTCTCGATCCGGTAGAGCGGATGTTCGGATGCGCGCCGGAATACCGAGAAAACGGCCGTGTCGCGCAGGAAGGACAGGCCGTAGTCGCGCCATTCCCCGGCAGCCACCATGCGCCCGTAAAGGGCCATGATCTGGCCGAGCTCCTGCCGGTCGAAGGTGGTATGTTCCGGGATTGCGGGAATGGCGGGGGCGGCGCCTGGAAACTTCGCGTTCATGCGCCGACTGTGGCGGTTCGGGCGGAGCGAATCAAGGGTATGCCGCCTTCCGCGGCCGGTTCGGAAGGCCGCGCCGGCCGGGCCGCCCCGCCGGAGGCGCCGGTGCTTCGGAAAGAGGAGCGATCGGGTATCACCCCGGTTGGGAGAGAGCGGGGCAGGGGTGAATTTCCGGTTGAAAGTCCATGCCCTTTCGCACAATCTCGGCGCAGTTTTCAGGGAGGTGAACCATGCGTACCAGAGCAGCTGTAGCACTTGAAGCAGGCAGGCCGCTTGAGGTGATGGAGGTCAATCTCGATGGCCCGAAAGCTGGCGAGGTTCTGGTCGAGATCAAGGCGACAGGTATCTGCCACACCGACGAGTTCACGCGTTCGGGTGCCGACCCCGAGGGGCTGTTCCCGGCGATCCTCGGCCACGAGGGCGCCGGCGTTGTGCTGGAGGTGGGCGCGGGCGTCACCAGCGTGCAGCCGGGCGATCACGTGATCCCGCTCTACACCCCCGAGTGCCGCGAATGCGAATACTGCCTGAACCCGAAAACCAACCTGTGCCAGGCGATCCGCAGCACCCAGGGCCAGGGGCTGATGCCGGACGGGACCAGCCGGTTTTCCATGCTCGATGGTACGCCGATCCTGCATTACATGGGGTGCTCGACCTTTGCCAACCACACGGTGCTGCCGGAAATCGCGCTGGCCAGGGTGCGCAAGGACGCGCCCTTCGACAAGATCTGCTACATCGGCTGCGGGGTGACCACCGGCATCGGCGCGGTGATCAACACCGCCAAGGTGGAAATCGGCAGCCGCGCCATCGTCTTCGGGCTGGGCGGCATCGGGCTGAACGTGATCCAGGGGCTGCGGCTGGCGGGCGCCGACCAGATCGTGGGGGTGGACATCAACCCCGGCAAGGTCGAGATGGCCCGGAAGTTCGGCATGACCGATTTCGTCAACCCGACCGAGGTAAGCGGCGACCTGGTGGCGCATCTGGTGGAACTCACCGGCGGCGGCGCCGATTACACCTTTGACGCCACCGGCAACGTGGATGTCATGCGCACGGCGCTCGAAAGCGCGCACAAGGGCTGGGGCGAAAGCATCATCATCGGGGTGGCGCCGGCCGGTGCCGAGATTTCCACCCGCCCGTTCCAGCTGGTGACCGGGCGGGTCTGGCGCGGCACGGCCTTCGGCGGCGCGCGCGGGCGCACAGACGTGCCCAAGATCGTGGACTGGTACATGGAAGGCAAGATCGAGATCGACCCGATGATCACCCACAAGCTGAGCCTGGAGGAGATCAACAAGGGGTTCGACCTGATGCACGAAGGCAAGTCGATCCGCGCGGTTGTGGAGTTCTGAGCGGCGCCGGACGGCACGATACCGCCCCTTCCGCGCCTGTTGATGGCGGGAGGGGCGGCGCGGCCGGAAAGCCGGAACAGCAGTCGGAAGAGGAGGAGAGCCGATGAGGACCGGCACCGTGAACGACGCCATGAGCGGCGAGGAAGAGGCGCCGGAGCGGGACGAATCCGCGGCGCAGATCGCCTCCCTCTTCTTCAGGAGCCGCAACGTGATCATCGCCGGGCGGATCGACGACAAGCTGGCGCAGAAGACCGTGACCCACCTGCTGGCGCTGGCCGAAGACGGGGACGGCCCGATCAACCTGTTCATCTCTTCGCCCGGCGGCCACGTCGAAAGCGGCGACATGGTGCATGACATGATCCGCTTCATCCGGCCCACGGTGCGCACCATCGGCTCGGGCTGGGTGGCCAGCGCCGGGGCGTTGATCTTCATCGCCGCCGAGCGCGAGAACCGCTTCTGCCTGCCGAACACGCGGTTTCTGCTGCACCAGCCCTCGGGCGGGATCGGCGGCACCGCCACCGACATGCAGATCCAGGCCGAGCAGCTGCGCCTGATGCGCGAGCGCTTCGACCGGATGTTCGCCGCCGCCACCGGCCAGACCGAGGAGCGCATTCGCGAGGACACCCAGCGCGATTTCTGGCTGAACACGGAGCAGGCGCTGGAGTATGGCCTGCTGGGTCGGGTCATCACCTCGGCCGACGAGCTGCCGGAATGAGCGAGCGCCGCCCGCCCCTGTTCGCCGTTCTGATCGACGCCGACAACATCCCGGCGAAATATGCCGAACCGATCCTGAAGGAAATCACCTCTTTCGGGGAACCGGCGCTGCGCCGGGTCTATGGAGACTGGTCGAGCGGGCGGCTCAAGCCCTGGAGCGAAAAGGTGCGCGCGCTGGGGCTGATCGCCTACCAGGAAACCTCGAACACCACCGGCAAGAACGCTTCCGACATCGGGCTGGTGATCGACGCCATGGACATCTTGCATTCGGGCCGCTTCGAGGGGTTCGTGCTGGTGTCCTCGGACAGCGACTTCACCCGGCTCGCGGCGCGGATCCGCGAAAACGGGCTGGAGGTCATCGGCATCGGCGAACGCAAGACGCCGGAATCGCTGCGCAATGTCTGCAACCGGTTCATTTTCCTGGAAAACATCATCGAAGATGCCGAGCCGCGCCCGAAGGGCAAGCCCGGCGGAAAGCCCGGGGCAGCGCCCGGCGATGCGGCACGGCTGATCCGCGATGCGATGGACAAGGTGGACCCGGAAGGCGAATGGTTCCCGCTGGGGCTGATCGGCCAGACGATCACCGCCGCGCACCCGGATTTCGACACCCGCACCTACGGTTGCCGCAAGCTTTCCGATCTTGTCGGCCAGCTCAGGCAGTTCGAGCTGCGGCGGACGGGCAACGCGATCGAGGTGCGGCGACTGGACTGAACACGAGGGGTTGAAGCTCCCGCCGGCCGCCCTAGTCTGGGATCGTTCCAGACGGGGGATGCCATGATTCCGGGTGTGACGAGCAGGAAGAGGTTTGCGGATCTGAGCGAGCAGGAGATCCTGGCGCTGGCGATTTCCTCCGAGGAGGACGACGCCCGGATCTACCGGCAGTATGCGGAAAGGCTGCGCCGGGACTATCCGGAATCCGCGCGGATATTCGACGCGATGGCAGCCGAGGAAGACGCGCACCGGCGCAGCCTGATCGAACTGCACAAGCAGCGCTTCGGCGAGGTGATTCCGCTGATCCGGCGCGAGCATGTTTCGGGCTTCTACGCCCGCCGCCCGGTCTGGCTGATGGAGAACATGACGCTGGAGCGCATCCGTGCCGAGGCCGAGGCGATGGAGCGCGATGCCGAGCGGTTCTACCGCCGGGCTGCCGAGCGCACGGCCGATGCCGACACCCGCAGGCTCCTGGGCGATCTGGCGGCGGCCGAGGCCGGCCACCAGGCCAGGGCGAACGAGCTCGAGGAAAGCCTGCTCGATCCGGATACCAGGGCGCGCGAAGACCGCGAGGCGCGCCGCCAGTTCGTGCTGACCTGGGTGCAGCCGGGGCTGGCCGGGCTGATGGACGGCTCCGTTTCGACGCTTGCGCCGATCTTCGCCACCGCCTTCGCCACGCAGGACACGCACACCACCTTTCTGGTCGGGCTGGCCGCTTCCATAGGGGCGGGCATTTCCATGGGCTTCACCGAGGCGGCCTCTGACGACGGGGTGCTTTCCGGGCGCGGTTCGCCCTTCAAGCGCGGCCTGTCCTCGGGGGTGATGACGACCGTGGGCGGGCTGGGACATGCGCTGCCCTACCTGATATCCGATTTCTGGACGGCAACGATCATCGCCATCATCGTGGTGTTCATCGAGCTCTGGGCGATCGTCTGGATCCAGAACCGTTTCATGGAAACGCCTTTCCTGCGTGCCACCTTCCAGGTGGTTCTGGGCGGTGCGCTGGTGTTCGCTGCCGGGGCGTTGATCGGCGGCGGCTGAGCGGGGCGGTTGCCGGGCCTGTCTGCGCCTGCCGTTCCGGGCGCGTCTGCGAGGGTGCGGGAGAGGCGGGAGAGGCGGGAGAGCGCGTTCTTCCCGCTCCGGGCCTTCCTCCGGGCTTTCCCCCTGTCGGCCTTGCGGCGGCATTCGCTGGCCCCTCGCCCGGCGCCGTGCTAAGCGGCGCTCATGCTTTCGGTATTCGTCGAGACGCTTCCGTTCTTCGCGCTGATCGGAGTCGGTTACGGCGCCGGGCGCAGCGGCTTCTTTTCCGAGGAAGCCACGGCGCATCTGACGAAATTCGTGTTCTATTTCGCGTTGTCGGCGATGATTTTCCGCTTTGCCGCCAACCTGTCGCTGGAGGATGTGTTCGACTGGCGGCTGGTCGGGGCCTATCTGGGAGCGTCCGCCGCCGTCTATCTGCTGGCAACGGCAGTTGCCCTGTTTCGCGGGCGCGGGCTGGAAGAGGCGGCGGTAGAGGCACAATGCGCGGTGATCGGCAATGTCGGGTTCCTCGGGCTGCCGATGCTGGCACTGCTTCTGGGCGAGGCCGCGGTGGGGCCGGTGATGCTGGTCCTTTCGGCGGATCTGATCGTTTTCGGCAGTCTGATCGTGATCCTGATCGCCGGCTCGCGCGATGGCCGCCTGTCGGTCGGGGTGCTGCGCACGGTGGGGCTGGGGCTGGTGCGGAATCCGATGATCATGTCTCTGGCGCTCGGGCTGGCCTGGTCGCGCCTGGCGCTTCCGGTTCCGGCCCCGGCAGCGGCGTTTCTGGAAATCCTCGGTGCTGCGGCAACGCCGGGGGCGCTGTTTGCCATCGGCGCTTCGCTGGCGACGAAATCGGCCGAGCGCTTCCGCGTCGCCCTGTGGTTGAGCGGCTGCAAGCTGGTGCTGCACCCTCTGGCAGTGGCTTTCGCGCTTCTGGTCCTGGTCGGGGCCGAGGGCTTTTCCGCCCGGGTCATCATCGCGGCTGCGGCGCTGCCGGTGGCCGGCAATGTCTATATTCTCGCGCAGCACTACCGGGTCGCGCCGCAGCGGGTGTCGAGCGCGATTCTGGTTTCGACCGTGATCTCGATCGTGAGCGTGTCTTTCGTGATTGCCCTTCTTGGCGGGAACATGTGAAAACATCGGTGATGCAGGGAAACCCGCAGCAAGACAGTGTGAACGGGGAAAGTGAGAACGGGAGGCGCAGGGTGCGGACAGTTTCGGAAAATCGCTGTTTCGGGGGAGTGCAGGGGGTCTATGCCCATGCCTCGGAAGCCACCGGCACCGAAATGACCTTCGGCCTGTTCCTGCCGGCCGAGGCGGCCGACGGGCCGGTGCCGGTGCTCTGGTACCTGTCGGGGCTGACCTGCACCCATGAAAACGCGATGGTGAAGGCCGGCGCCCAGGGCTGGGCGGCCGAGCAGGGTATCGCGCTGGTGTTCCCCGATACCTCGCCCCGTGGCGCGGACGTGGCGGATCACGAGGATTACGACCTGGGGCAGGGCGCCGGCTTCTATGTGAACGCGACCGAGAAGCCCTGGGCGCCGCATTTCCGGATGTGGGACTATGTGGCCAACGATCTGCCGGAGCTTCTGTTCGCCGAATTTCCGCTCGAGCGCGAGCGGCAGGCGATCTGCGGCCATTCCATGGGCGGGCACGGGGCGCTGACGCTGGCGATGGCGCATCCGGGGCGGTTCCGCTCGGTTTCCGCCTTCGCGCCGATCTGCAACCCCACCGGCTCCGACTGGGGGCGCAAGCAGCTGCGTGCCTACCTGGGCGAAGATGAAGGCACATGGGCGCGCCACGATGCCTCGCGGGTGATGGAAGAAAAAGGATTCGAGGGGCCGGTGCTGGTGGATCAGGGCGCAGACGACCAGTTTCTCGAACTGCTGCGCCCGGAAACGCTGGCCCGGGCGATGGCGACACGCCGGCAGGAAGGGGCCTTCCGCATCCGGAAGGGCTATGATCACAGCTATTTCTTCGTGGCGAGTTTCATGGAGGAGCATGTGAATTTCCACGCCGAAGCGCTATGGGCGTGATCCATGTGGATGCCGATGCCTGCCCGGTGCGGGTCGAAGCGGAGCGGGTTGCCACCCGTCACGGGATGCTGCTGTTCCTCGTCTCCGATGGCGGGTTGCGCCCCTCGCGCAACTCTCTGGTGAAAACGGTTTTCGTGCCCGGGGGGCCGGATGCCGCCGACGAGTGGATCGCCGGACGCGCCGGGCCGGGCGATGTGGTGGTGACCGCCGACATCCCGCTGGCGGCAAGGTGCCTTGGGGCCGGCGCGCGGGTGCTGCGGCCGGACGGGACCGCGCTTGCGCGAAACAACATGGGCAACGCGCTGGCGATGCGTGATCTGATGGCCGGGCTGCGTGCTGCCGATCCGTTCCGCCGGGGCAGTGGCAGGGCGTTCTCGAAAGCGGACCGGGCGCGGTTTCTCGATGCGCTGGAAGGCGCGGTGCGGAAGGCCATGCGGGAGGCGCCGGATGACGGTTGAAGCCGTGGTCTTCGACATCGGCAGGGTGCTGTTGCACTGGGACCCGGAAGGCGCCTTCGACCGGGCGATCGGAAGCGCACGGCGGCGGGCGCTGTTCGCCGAGGTCGATCTGTGGGAGATGAACGACCGGATCGACATGGGCGAGAACTTTCACCAGGCGGTCCGTGACAAGGCCGCCGCCCATCCGGAGTGGCATGACGAGATCATGCTCTGGGAACGGCTCTGGCCCGAGATGGCAGCCCCCGAGATGAGCTTGACGACCGATCTTTTGCGGGCGCTGAAGGCGCGGGGGATCCCCGTCTATGCGCTGACGAATTTCGGCGTCCAGACGATGCAGATCGCCGAGCGGCGCTACCCGTTCCTGCTGGAATTCGACCGCCGCTTCGTCTCGGGGGAACTGCGGATGATGAAGCCGGACCCGGCGATCTATGCCCATCTGGAAGCAGAAACCGGCCACGCCCCGCAGGCCCTCCTGTTCACGGATGACCGGGCGGACAACATCAGCACGGCACGGGCACGCGGCTGGCAGGTGCACCGGTTCGAGCACAGCCGGGCCCTGGCCCGGCGACTGGTGGCCGAGGGCCTGCTGGGGGAGGAAGACATACGCCCATGATGCCGCAGATGATTCCCTTTGCCGAATGCGATTCCCTGCTGGACTGGCAGGATCTGGGCGCGGCGCTCGAAGCCGGGCACCGGCTGCCGAGAGCGGAGATTTCCGACAGCATCCTGCGCCGGGGCCGCGATACGCTGCTGTCGCGCGCGGCCTGGATCGACGGGCTGGGAATCGCGGTCAAGTCGGCCACGGTCTTTCCGGGCAATGCGGCGGCCGGTGCTCCGACGGTGAACGGCGGGGTGGCTCTCTATTCCGATGCCACCGGGATGCTGGAGGCGGTGCTGGACTTTCACCTCGTCACCCGCTGGAAGACCGCCGCCGACAGCCTGCTGGCGGCGCGCCGGCTGGCCCGGCCCGACAGCCGCCGGATCCTGATCGTCGGTGCAGGTACCGTGGCGCGCTCCCTGCGCGAGGCCTACGGCAGCCTGTTCCCCGACGCTGCCTTCAGCGTCTGGAGCCGGACGGAAGCTTCGGCGCGGGCGCTGGCGGCGGACCATCCCGACACCGCCGTTGCCCCGGATCTGGAAGCGGCGGTGCGCGCGGCCGACATCATCACCTGCGCGACCATGGCCACCGAGCCGCTGATCCTCGGTTCCTGGCTGCGCCCGGGCCAGCATGTGGATCTGATCGGTGCCTATCGCCCCGACATGCGCGAGGCCGACGATGCGGCGCTGTCGCGCGCGCGGCTGTTCGTGGACAGCCGCGATACCACGCTGGAGCACATAGGCGAGCTGATCGAGCCGTTGCGAACCGGGGCGATTTCCCGCGATGACGTGCTGGCGGATTTCTACGACATCGCATCGGGGCGTTTCCGCCGCACTTGCGACGCAGAGATCACCCTGTTCAAGAACGGCGGCGGTGCGCATCTCGACCTGATGACCAGCCGCTACATCCTGGATGTCTGGGAAAGCCGTTGAGAGATGCGCCGGGCGGTGCGCATCACCGGGCGCGCCGGCAGTCCGGGCTGTCGGAAGGGGCGGCCGGCTGCGGCCGATTCGCGCGTCGCGGGGACGTGACAGGAGGCGGATTTTCGTCTAATCCCTTCGGGAGCGTGACATTCGACGACAGGTGATCCATGGCTGAGCACGAACACGGGAAGATGAACATAGAGGAGCACGAGAAGACCTTCGCGGGCTTCGTCAGGGCGGTCACCTGGGCGATTATCCTGATTCTCGTCTTTCTGCTGTTCCTGGCGGCCGTGAACGGCTGAGATCGGCGCAAGGGCATGGCGCGTCTGTTGCGCGCGTGGCGGCTGGCCTTGCTGGCGACGGTCGCGGGCCTCGTGGCCGGCTGCGTCGGCCCCGCAGAGCCGAAATGGGCTTCGGATGCCGAGGTGGCCCGGGCCGCCTATGCCCATGACGGCCCGCCCCGTCTGACGCTGTTCACCGTCATCAACAACCGCACCGGTTCGGGGGCGCACAGCGGGCTGCTGATCAACGCCGATCAGCGGGTTCTCTACGATCCGGCCGGCACCTGGTATCATCCGCAGCTTCCCGAGCGCAACGACGTGCATTTCGGCATGTCGCCGGAGATCGTCGATTTCTATGTCGATTACCACACCCGGACAAGCTACCGGACGGTGATCCAGGAAATCGAGGTCACGCCGGAAGTGGCGCGCATCGCGCTGCAGCGGGCCCTGGAGCAGGGGGCGGCCCCCAAGGGGCAGTGTGCCTATGCGATCTCGGGGATCCTGCGCGATGTGCCGGGCTTCGGGGCGCTGCCGCGGACCTGGTTCCCGAGACAGCTTTCGCGCGCTTTCGGGCAGCTGCCCGAAGTGCGCCGGAAAGTCGTGCGCGACACCGACCCGGACGACAATTCCGGCGTTATCGAGGCGCCCCCGGCACTGTATCTGCGTGGCCTCCGGGCGCATGCCCCACCGGCCTGATCCGCCATGCGGGCCGGGCAAGAAGGCGGTGGCGGCCGGTTCGCCTTGGGCCTAGTATCGGCGTATCGGCCCGGGCCGGAGAGTCG
Organism: Paracoccaceae bacterium; assembly: GCA_026989055.1. Classification (GTDB taxonomy): domain Bacteria; phylum Pseudomonadota; class Alphaproteobacteria; order Rhodobacterales; family Rhodobacteraceae; genus JAJRUE01. The sequence goes on along the minus strand of JALSKC010000061.1, from coordinate 73,556 downwards.
GGCGACCGGCAGCGCCGTCCCGGGTTTTGCGGCAGGGCTCGGCAGGGGAGGGCACACATGGTGACAGAAGTCGGAACGGAAGGCCGCCCGGAAGATTACCTGATCGCGCCGGATCCGGCCGCCGCGCGGTTGACCCGGAAGGTTTCCGGCACCGACCAGAACGGCGCGCGGCAGGAGATTTCCGTTGTCGAGGAGCGTCCGCTGACGATCTTTCTCAACGCGCAGGAAATCGTCACCGCAATGACGATCGGCGACTACCCGGAGTATCTGGCGCTCGGCTTCCTCGCCAACCAGGGGATGCTGAAGGATGCCGGTCAGGTGACGGCCATTGATCACGACGAGGAAACCGGAACCGTTGTGGTGCGCACCTCCGAGCCGACCGATTTCGAGGAAAAGCTGAAGCGGAAGACCCGCACCTCGGGCTGTGCCGTGGGCACGGTTTTCGGAGACATGATGGAGGGGCTGGAGGGGGTGCGCCTGCCGCCGGCCGAGCTGCGCACGAGCTGGCTCTATGCGCTGGCAAAGCGGATCAACACCACCCCGAGCCTGTATCTCGAAGCCGGTGCGATCCACGGCACGGTCCTGTGCCGGCGCGACAGGCCGCTCGTCTACATGGAGGATGTGGGCCGCCACAACGCGGTGGACAAGGTGGGAGGCTGGATGCTGCGTGAAGGGGTCAGCGCGTCGGACAAGATCCTCTACACCACCGGGCGGCTGACCTCGGAGATGGTGATCAAGACGGCGCAGATGGGTATTCCGGTGCTGGCCTCGCGCTCGGGCTTCACCGCCTGGGGGGTGGAGATCGCCCGCCAGGTGGGGCTGACGCTGATCGGGCGGCTGCGCGGGCGGCGGTTCATCTGCCTGGCGGGCGAGGAGCGGCTGATACGCGATGCCGATCTGTCGTCCGTAGGCGAGGAGGACCCGCGCCACCGCCGCAAGGCCGCGCGCTGATGGAGGCGGTTCCGGCGGTCATCCTTGCCGGCGGCCAGGCCAGGCGCATGGGCGGCGGCGACAAGTGCCTGCTGGACCTTGGCGGCCAGACGGTTCTGGGCTGCGTTCTCGAACGGCTGCGCCCGCAGGCCGGCCCGGTCGCGCTCAATGCCAACGGTGACCCGGCCCGGTTTGCGCCTTTCGGCCTGCCGGTCCTGCCCGACAGCGTGCCCGGCTTCGCCGGCCCCCTGGCCGGGGTGCTGGCCGGGCTCGACTGGGCGGCGGAGCGGGGAGCGGAGCGGATTGTCAGCGTGGCGGCGGATACGCCCTTCTTTCCCGCCGATCTGGTGGCGCGGCTGCTGGCGGCGGCTGACGGCTCGGGCGCCCGCGTCGTCCTGGCCGCGACGGATGAGGCGGAGCGCGGCCCCCGGCGCCACCCCACCTTCGGGTTGTGGCCGGTTGCGCTGCGTGAGGATCTTCGCCGGGCGCTGGATGGCGGGCTGCGCAAGGTGGTGCAGTGGACCGACCGCCACGGTGCGGCCTCGGCCGTATTCGCCTCCGGCGGCGCCGATCCTTTCTTCAACGTGAACACGGCCGCCGATCTGGAAACGGCCCGCGCGATGTTCAGGGATATGCAGCGATGAGGATATTCGGGGTCGTCGGCTGGAAGAATGCCGGCAAGACCGGGCTGATGGAGCGGCTGGTGGCAGAGATTTCCGGCCGCGGTTACGCTGTCTCCACGGTGAAACATGCCCACCACGGTTTCGATGTCGATCAGCCGGGCAAGGACAGTTACCGCCACCGGGAGGCCGGCGCGCGGGAGGTGCTCCTGTCGTCACGGCGGCGCTGGGCGCTGATGCACGAGAACAGGGGAGCGCCGGAACCTCCGCTGGAACGGCTCCTGGCTCGGCTCGAACCGGCCGACCTGGTGCTTGTCGAGGGGTTCAAGCGCGACGGGCATCCGAAGATAGAGGCCTTCCGCTCCGTGACCGGGAACCCGCTGATCGCGCCCGACGATCCGAGCGTGTGCGCCGTGGCCAGCGATGTCGCGCTGGAGGGGCTGGCGGTTCCGCGCTTCGATCTGGACGACACGCGGTCGATCGCGGATTTCATCCTGCATCGGGTCGGGCTGGAACAGGCCGGGCCGCAACCGGCCCCGGCAGCCCCTCCCGGCACGTTGCGCGATGACTGTTTCGCCCTGCCCGAAGGGGTGGACTGGGTGCCGGTGGACGAAGCCCTGTCGATGCTGCGCGAACGTCTGGAGCCCGTGGTCGCCAGCCGCGATATGCCGGTTTCCGAGGCTCTGGGGCGGGTTCTGGCCGAAGATGCCCTGTCCCGGCGGGCCAATCCGCCGGGGGCGAACGCGGCGGTGGACGGCTACGGCTTCGCCCATGCCGCGGCCGGAGGCGAAGGCCCCCGGAGCCTGCCGCTGGTGGAGGGGAGGGCTGCCGCCGGGGCGCCCCTGGCCGGGGCGGTGCCTTTCGGCAGTGCGGTGCGCATCCTCACCGGGGCGCTGCTGCCGGAAGGGGTGGATACGGTGGTGATGCAGGAAGACGTGACGCTCGGGGCAGGACGGATCGCCTTTCGCGGGCCGGTGCGGCCGGGGGCGAATGCGCGTGCCGCCGGCGAGGATCTGGCGGCCGGGGTGGTGGCACTGCCGGCGGGAAGCCGGCTCGGGCCGCAGCACCTGGCGCTGCTGACGGCTGTCGGCTGCGCCCGGATCCGGGTGTTCGAGCCGTTGCGCGTCGGGGTGCTTTCGACCGGAGACGAGCTGGCGATGCCGGGCGATGGTCCTGTCGGGCCGGAGAAGACCTTCGATGCCAACCGGCCGATGCTGCTGGGGCTTGCCGAGCGGTGGGGCCATCTGCCGGTGGACCTTGGCCATGTGACGGACGAGCGCCCGGCGCTGCGCGCGGCCCTTGACGATGCGGTTTCGCGGGTTGACGTGATCCTGACCTCGGGCGGAGCCTCGAGCGGGGACGAGGATCATGTCTCGGCCCTGCTGGGAGCGGAAGGCAGGCTCGACCATTGGCGGATCGCGATCAAGCCGGGGCGGCCGCTGGCGCTGGCAAGCTGGAAGGGGGTGCCGGTTTTCGGCCTGCCCGGTAATCCGGTTGCGGCCTTCGTCTGCGCGCTGCTTTTCGCACGTCCGGCGATGTCGGTTCTGGCGGGGGCCGGCTGGAGCGAGCCGCAGGGGTTCGATCTGCCGGCGGGGTTCGAAAAGCGCAAGAAGCCGGGGCGGCGCGAGTTCCTCCGGGCGCGCCTGGGGGCGGATGGCCGGGTGGAGGTGTTCGCCTCCGAGGGATCGGGGCGAATCAGCGGTCTTGCCTGGGCCGGCGGGCTGGTCGAGCTGGCGGATGGCGCACGCCATGTCCGGCCCGGAGACCCGGTGCGCTTCATCCCCTATGCGAGCTTCGGCCTCTAGCTCCTGTTCCCCAGGGTCTGCGGCAGTGGGGCGGGAGCGGCCTCTCCCGACGGGGTGCCGCCACGTCGGGGCCGGCACTCGCGGCACTGGCGCGCGCATGGAGGCATCGGTGCCCCTCGGTTCGGGAGGAGCGGACCCGGGCGGGCGGAATTCGGTCGAACGCTCGCCGCTCCGGCCGTTTGCGCCGGCGCGGCCATGCCCGGCAGCCGTTGCCGGGTTCGGGGGGCACCGTTTCCAGCCCCTGCCGACTGCCCGCCCCGGTTGCCGGCCCGCCGCCGGCCTCAGTCGAAGGTGCCGGCGGCCCGGCCCAGCAGCATGAAGGCCCGGGCGGTGCGGGTATCGGTGAGTTCGATGATTTCCTGGTCGGTGGCGGTTTTTTCGAAAGTGGAAAACGTGCGGTCGAACTTGCGCAGGAAGTGGTGAACGCTGTCGCGGAATACGGTGTCCTGCCGCATCCGCCCGGCGGCCAGCGCCAGCGACGCGCGGTCCCGGATCCCGCCGAGTGCGGCCATTTCCCTCCCGCGTTCGCCACGGGCGAAGCGCCGCCACAGGTCGGGGTGGGCGCGATCCGGGGTCAGATCGTCCATGTAGATGCCATCCTGCGACAGCAGGGTCAGCACGTCCTGCGCGGCCTGGACGAGCGGCGAGACGCTCCGGTCCTGCAGGGCCCGGCGCAGGACACGGAAGCCTTCCTTGTCATCGGGCGATTCGGGGAAGTGCAGGGCGCGGATGAAATCGGCCACCGAGAGCGGCGGGGTCGGAGCCTCGGCCGGGGTGCCCAGGGCAAGCGAGGGCTGTTCGCCGGCGCCCGTCGGTGCTTCTTCGGTGTCGCCCAGGGCCGCCTTCTGCCGGCTGGCCTCTTCCGCGGCGGCCGGGCGGACCGAGGTGAACATCGCCAGCGTGGCATCGGTCTTGCGCTGGGCGGCGGCGATCTCGTCGAGCTTGCGTTCGAGATCCGGTTTCAGGGACACGATGCCCGCCTGCTGCTGTTCTATGTAGGAGTGGCGCATCGCGTTGATCGCAGCCTGGAGACGTTCGCTTTCCTCCTTCATGGTGCGCCCGGCGCGGATGGCGATCGCCGCGACCCAGATCAGGGCCACCGGCATGAAGATGGCGACCAGCGCCAGGACAAGGCGCATCGGGTCGATGCCGGTTGCGGCCCCCTCGCGCCCGGAGGCGAAGACGAAGAAGAGCGTTGTGCCCAGGAGCCACGCCAGAGACAGCCCGGCGGCGATGATCTCGATAGAGGAAACGGCCGGCCCCTCGCCACCCCGGGAGAACACTCCCAGATCCAGCGGCTTCGGTCGTTCCTGCTCGTCCATGTTCCGGCTGTCCCGTTCCTGCCCCGACCGTCAGGCGAAGCTGATGTCGATGATCTCGTAGGAACGCTCGCCGCCCGGGGTGCGGACTTCCACGCTGTCGCCGACATCCTTGCCAATCAGCGCTCGGGCCAGCGGCGACTTGATGTTGAGCTTGCGGGCCTCGATGTCCGCTTCCGGTTCGCCGACGATCTGGTAGGTGATCTCTTCCTCGGTATCCTCGTCGATCAGGGTGACGGTGGCGCCGAACTTGACCGCCCCCGACAGGTCGGCCGGGTTGATGACTTCGGCCAGCGACAGGATGCTTTCCAGCTCCCTGATGCGTCCTTCGATGAAGGAGTGCTTCTCGCGCGCCGAATGGTATTCGGCATTTTCCGAAAGATCCCCGTGTTCGCGGGCCTCGGCAACCGCCCTGATGATGGCAGGGCGCTCGACCGACTTGAGGCGCTTCAGCTCCGCGTCGAGCGCCTCGAAGCCGGCGCGGGTCATCGGTATCTTTTCCATCTGAAATCCGGATCCGGAAATTGCGGGAAGACTTGCCTGGTCGTTCTTAACCCGACAGTGGCGGCGGAAGTCAATAGGTCCGGGCAGGATCGACGATGCCTCGCCCCGGTCCGGCCGTGACGCGATGTGACAATTGACCCCCTTGCGGCGCCTGCGCTAACGAGGTCCGGGGCGTGCCGCCGGAAGGCCTGCGCAGGCTGCTTCCGGGAAAGGGGAACCGGGGAAGGGGAACGAGGAGGCAGATGGCCGAGATCGAACGCGAATCGATGGAATACGACGTGGTGATCGTCGGTGCCGGGCCGGCAGGGCTTTCGGCGGCGATCCGGCTGAAGCAGATCGACCCGGGCCTGAGCGTGGTGGTTCTGGAAAAGGGCTCGGAGGTGGGTGCGCATATCCTCTCGGGGGCAGTGCTGGATGTGTCCGGGCTGAGCCGGCTGCTCCCGGACTGGAAGGAAAGGGGCGCCCCGGTGACGGTTCCCGTGCGCAGGGACAACTTCTACATCCTGGGCGAAGCCGGGCAGCTGCGGGTTCCGAACTTCCTGATGCCGCCGCTGATGAACAACCACGGCTGCTACATCGTTTCCATGGGGAATCTCTGCCGCTGGCTTGGCGAACAGGCGGAAGCGCTGGGGGTGGAGATCTTTCCCGGGATGTCCTGTTCGGAGCTGGTCTGGCGCAAGGACGGGGCGCTCAAGGGGGTTGTCGCAGGCGAGTTCGGCAGGAATGCCGATGGCACGCCGGGCCCGAACTACGAACCGGGCATGGAGCTGCACGGGAAATATGTATTCCTGTCGGAGGGGGCCCGCGGCTCGCTTTCGAAGGAGGTGATCGCGAAATTCGACCTGGCCCGCGGGGCGGATCACCCGAAATTCGGCCTTGGGATGAAGGAGATCTGGGAAGTCGATCCGGCCAGGCACCGGGAAGGCACGGTGACGCATACGATGGGCTGGCCGCTGGGCTTCCGCCAGGGGGGCGGGTCGTTCATCTACCATCTGGACAACAACCAGGTCTATGTGGGCTACATCGTCGATCTGAACTACCGCAACCCCCATCTTTCCCCCTACATGGAATTCCAGCGGTTCAAGCACCACCCGATGGTGCGCAAACTGCTGGAAGGCGGCAAGCGGGTGGCCTACGGGGCACGGGTGGTGACAAAAGGCGGCTATCAGTCGATCCCGGAGGCGGCCTTCCCCGGCGGCGTGCTGCTGGGCTGTTCGGCCGGGCTGGTCAACCTGCCGCGCATCAAGGGAAACCACAACGCGATGCATTCCGGGATCGAGGCGGCCGAGGCGGCGGCGGCGGCGCTCGCCGCCGGGCGGTCGGGCGACAGGCTGGCCGAATACGACCGGGCGTTGCGCGAGGGGCCGGTCGGGCGCGACCTGAAGCCGGTGCGCAATGTGGCGCCGATGAACGGGCGCTGGGGGGTGCTGGCGGGGCTGGTGCTGGGCGGTTTCGACATGTGGTTCCAGACGATCTTCCGGTTTTCGCCCTTCGGCACGCTGAAGCATGGCAAGAACGATGCGCAATCCACCGAACCGGCTTCCAGGCACCGGCCGATCGAGTACCCGAAACCCGACGGCAGGCTCAGTTTCGACAGGCTGACCAATGTGGCCTTTTCCTTCACGAATCACGAGGAAGGCCAACCCTGCCACCTGAAGCTGAAGGATCCGGCGCTGCCGATCTCGGTGAACCTGCCGCAATATGACGAACCGGCACAGCGCTACTGCCCGGCCGGGGTCTACGAGGTGCTGCGCGAGGAGGGAAAGGCGCCGGAGTTCGTGATAAACTTCCAGAACTGCGTGCATTGCAAGACCTGCGACATAAAGGATCCGTCCGAGAACATCGTCTGGACGGTTCCCCAGGGCGGAGATGGGCCGAACTATCCGAACATGTAGCTCCCCGGGCGGAGCCAGCCGGCGGGCGCGCCGGCCTGTGGCCCGGGGCCCGGTGCGGCTGTCGCGGGTCTTGTGGGGGGGGCGACCCGGGCCGTGCCGGGCCGGGCCGCCACAATTATGCCCGCTTCTGCTGCCAGTATCGCCGGCGCGAACGATCCGGTGTGGATCCGGCACGGAGCAGTGGAACATGCGCAATCCCGGCCGATTCCGGCGCGAAGATTCCCGTTGCGAGCAGCCCGGGCATCACTGGCTCGACCCGGTGCCGCTTCCGCCCGGGGGCGTTGCCGGCTCGTGCCCGGCGCTCCGTGGGCGAACGGCCCTGCCGCGGGACGAGATCTATGACCTGGAGGCCCTGCTGATGCGGCCGGGGCGGGGCACGACCGCGGCAGATCCGCCCCGCAAGGGGCGGCTTTTTGCCTTCGGCAAGGCGCGCCGGCCTGATGAAGACCCGTTCCTGCAGCGCCTGGCGCGGCTGAACTGAACCGGCGCTCGGAGCGAGGCGGGCGTGCCCGGGCCCGATCCTCGGAGCGCAGCCGGGGCGATCTCTGGAAATGAGCGGGCGCGATGCCCAGATACCGGCCGAGCGGGGGACATGCGGCTTCAGGGGCGACTCCGGGGGCGCGCGAAGGCAAGCGCCTCCTCCGGGGCGGCGCCGGGTGCCGCGGGCAGACGGAGGAGGGAAAGACATGTATCGGATAGATGCCCACCAGCATTACTGGGATCCGGCGCACGGGGGCGGTGGCTGGCTGGCGCAGGAAGATGCAATCCTGCGGCGTGCCTACGGTCCGGCCGACCTGCGCCCGGAGCTGGCCCGCCACGGGGTCGGCAGGACGGTCCTGATCCAGGCCGCGCCGAGCGAGGAGGAAACCCGCCGTCTGCTCGCGCTTGCCGAGGCAACGCCGAGCGTCGCCGCGGTGGTCGGCCGGGTGGATTTCGCCGACAGGTCCTGGCGGAAGCATCTGGAACGACTGGCGGAACATCCGAAATTCGTGGGGGTGCGCCCGGTGGGCGCGCTGGGCGGAGATCACGGCTGGATGTTGCGCGACGACGTGCAGTGGGGCTTTCGGGCGTTGGTGGAGATGGATCTGACCCTCGATGCCTTCGGCGTGCCGGAACAGCTGGAAAACTTCCGCAGGTTGCTTGCGAAATACCCTGACATGCGGGTGGTGATCGACCATTGCATGAAGCCGCCGATCCGCAGCCTTGCCGAGCGTCCGGAGCTGTTCAGGGAATGGGCCGGGGGGATGCGGCGGATCGCCGGGGAGAGCGGCGCCTTCTGCAAGCTCTCCGGCCTCGTGACCGAGGCGGCCGAAGGCTGGTGCGCCGACGACCTGCGCCCGGTTGCGGAAACCGTTCTGGAAGGGTTCGGGGTCGAACGGGTGATGTGGGGTTCTGACTGGCCGTTCTGCAGGCTGCGGGCCAGCTATGACGAATGGATGGCCGCCGCGCTGGAGCTGACAGGCGGGCTGAGGATTGCCGAGCGCCAGGAGATCTTCGCCGGAACGGCACGAAGATTCTACCGGCTGTGACAGCCCCGGCGGGCCACGGTGCCGGTGGGAACGATGGTGCGGGCCGGGCGGGGGAAGCATGCGGATGAGCCGGGAAGAGAGCACGGCGGCGCCTGCCCGCCCGGTTTCCGAAGGCGCGCGGCACGACAGGAAAGGGGGCGGGATAGGAAAGGGGCGGGATCGTGTCCCGCCCCCTTCGCGTTTCCGACCGGCTCACATGCCCCGGTTCTACCAGTCCTCGCGGACCACGGTGCGGGTCTTGACCGGAAGCTTCATCGCCGCCAGGCGCAACGCCTCGCGGGCGACGGCTTCGCTCACGCCGTCGATCTCGAACATGATCCGCCCCGGCTTCACCTTGGCCGCCCAGTAATCGACCGAGCCCTTGCCCTTGCCCATCCGCACTTCGGTGGGCTTGGAGCTTACCGGAGTGTCGGGGAAGATCCGGATCCAGACCCGTCCCTGGCGTTTCATGTGGCGGGTCATGGCGCGACGCGCGGCCTCGATCTGGCGTGCGGTGATCCGGTCGGGCTGAATCGCCTTGAGACCGTAGGAGCCGAAGTTCAGTTCGGTGCCGCCCTTGGCCTGGCCGCGGATGCGCCCCTTGTGCATCTTGCGGAATTTGGTGCGCTTCGGTTGCAGCATCTGTCGTTCCTCCTAGCGGCGGCCGCCGGCACCGCGCGGGGCCGGGCCTTCCTGGAGCTCCTGGTGGCGACGGTCATGGGCCGAGGGGTCGTGCTCCATGATCTCGCCCTTGAAGATCCAGACCTTGATGCCGATGATGCCGTAAGGCGTCCTGGCTTCGGCGGTGGCATAGTCGATGTCGGCGCGCAGCGTGTGCAGCGGCACCCGGCCCTCGCGATACCACTCGGTGCGGGCGATCTCGGCGCCGCCAAGCCGGCCGGCGACATTCACCCGGATGCCGAGCGCGCCCATGCGCATGGTGTTCTGCACCGCCCGTTTCATCGCGCGGCGGAAGCTGATCCGCCGTTCGAGCTGCTGGGCGATGCTGTCGGCCACCAGCTGCGCGTCCATTTCCGGCTTGCGCACCTCGACGATGTTGAGGTGCAGTTCGCTGTCGGTCATCTTCGCCAGCTTGCGGCGCAGGGTTTCGATGTCTGCGCCCTTCTTGCCGATGATGACGCCGGGGCGCGCGGTGTGGATGGTGACGCGGCACTTCTTGTGCGGGCGCTCGATGATCACCTTGGACACGCCTGCCTGTCTGCATTCCCTGTTGATGAATTCGCGCATGCGGATGTCTTCAAGCAGCAGGTCGCCGAAATCGGCGGTCTTCGCATACCAGCGGCTGTCCCAGGTGCGGTTGACCTGAAGGCGCATGCCGATCGGATTGATTTTCTGCCCCATCAGACTTGCTCCTCGACTTGCCGCACCTTGATGGTGATTTCCGAAAACGGCTTCATGATCCGCCCGAAACGGCCACGGGCCCGCGGCCGGCCGCGTTTCATGACCAGGTTCTTGCCGACCCAGGCTTCGGCGACGATCAGCTCGTCCACGTCCAGCCCGTGGTTGTTCTCGGCATTGGCGATCGCCGACTGCAGGCATTTCTTGACGTCCTGCGCGATGCGCTTTTTCGAGAACGTCAGGTCGGTCAGCGCCTTGTCCACCTTCTTGCCGCGGATCATGGCGGCCACCAGGTTCAGTTTCTGCGGGCTCACGCGAAGCATGCGGGTTTTCGCCATCGCTTCGTTTTCGGCCACGCGGCGGGGATTCTTTGCCTTGCCCATGACTATTTCCGCTTCGCTTTCTTGTCGGCGGCATGTCCGTAATAGGTCCGGGTCGGAGAGAATTCGCCGAACTTCATGCCGATCATTTCTTCCGTGACGCTTACGGGGATGTGCTTGCGGCCGTTGTAGACGCCAAACGTGAGCCCCACGAACTGAGGCAGGATCGTCGAGCGGCGCGACCAGATCTTGATGACCTCGTTGCGGCCGCTTTCCCGGGCCTTCTCGGCCTTCTTGAGAACATAGGAGTCGACGAACGGCCCTTTCCAGACAGAACGTGCCATGGTCTAGCGCCCCTTCTTCCTGGCGTGCCGCGAGCGGATGATCAGCTTGCTGGACGCTTTTTTCCTGTTGCGGGTCTTGGCACCCTTTGTCGGCTTGCCCCAGGGGGTGACCGGGTGGCGGCCGCCCGAGGTGCGGCCCTCGCCGCCGCCGTGCGGGTGATCGACCGGGTTCATCACCACACCGCGCACGCTTGGGCGCTTGCCCAGGTGACGGTTGCGCCCCGCTTTCCCGAGGTTCTGGTTGGAGTTGTCGGGGTTCGAGACCGCGCCGACGGTGGCCATGCATTCCTGGCGCACCATCCGCAGTTCGCCCGAGGACAGGCGGATCTGCGCGTAACCGCCGTCACGACCGACGAACTGGGCGTAGGTGCCCGCGGCGCGTGCGATCTGGCCGCCCTTGCCGGGCTTCATCTCGATGTTGTGGACAATGGTGCCGATCGGCATGCCGGAAAACGGCATCGCGTTTCCGGGCTTGATATCGGCCTTTGCCGAGGCGACCACCCTGTCGCCCACGGCCAGCCGCTGCGGGGCAAGGATATAGGCCTGTTCGCCGTCCTCATACCTGATCAGCGCGATGAAGGCCGTCCGGTTCGGGTCATATTCGATCCGTTCCACGGTTGCCGGAACGTCGAACTTGTTGCGCTTGAAATCCACGATCCGGTAGAGGCGTTTTGCCCCCCCACCGCGGCGGCGCATCGTGATCCGTCCGGTATTGTTCCGTCCGCCCTTCTTGGTCAGCCCTTCGGTGAGGGACTTGACCGGGCGGCCTTTCCAAAGCTCCGAACGGTCGATCAGCACCAGCCCGCGCTGGCCCGGCGTCGTCGGCTTGTACGACTTGAGTGCCATGCTTTCTGTCTTCCGTCAGCTTTGCGGGTCTTGCGACCCACCATGTTTGGGCCCGTTCGGGCCATTGCGCAGGGTTCCGAAGGTCCCCGAATTCAAGACATCACGGGCCCCGGAGCGAATCCGGGGCCGCGGGACTGGGCGGATATAGCGGGCTTGGAATGCCCTGTCCATAGGTGTGTCGGATTTCGTCTCCGTCCCGCCGCCCCACCCCGTTCCGCTGCCCGCCGCGCTGCCGCCGGCAAGGTTGCCGGGATGCCTTCAGCCGGCCTCCTGCGCGGCAAGCCGGGAGGAGATGCGGGCATGGGCCCGCCGGTCGATCCGGTAGTGCAGGAGGGCCCACAGGATGAGCGGGGTCATCCCGACCAGCAGCCAGGTGGGCGCCATGGCCAGCTGATAGGCGGTTTCGGGGCTCTGTTCGTCGGCGCCGGCGACGAAGCCGATCATGTCCAGGAGGATTCCGCCGATCAGGACGCTGACCGCTATGCCGAGCTTGTAGGCAAAGGTGTAAAGCCCGAAATACAGCCCTTCCTGGCGTTGCGCGCTGGTCAGCTGCCCCTCGTCGGCGGCATCCGACACCATCGAGAAGGGAATGCTCATGAAGGCCCCGTTGCCGATTCCGGCCACGGCGCTGAAGAGCGCAAGGGTCCACAGGCTGCCGGGGGTTCCGATCGGCAACCACCCCAGCCCCACATGCACCCAGGGCATGCCGACGAACCCGATCAGCCCGAAGACCATGCCCAGGATCAGCACGTCGCGCTTTTCGAACCGGCGGCACAGAAGCACCCAGAACGGCTGCGAAAGCACCGACATGCCCAGTATGGCCAGCCCTAGAATGCCCATCTGCGGCCCGTTCAGGCCGTAGGTGAAGGTGTTCACATGGGTGCTGATGCTGACGATCATCTGAAAGGCGACCTCGATCAGGAAGATCACCAGGACGATGGCCCGGAAGCTCGACCCGGCCAGCGCGGCGCGGATCTGGGCGGCAAGCCCTCTCCTGCTTGCGCCGCCGCCCGGCCGGTGGTCCTTCGGGATCGTCAGGACGGCGATCAGGGCAACGACCAGGGTGATGAGCGCCACCGCCACGCCGATCTTCGGATAGGCGGCCGGATCGAGCTGGCCGCGCGGAAATTCCGGCGTCGAGCGGAAGATGAAGACCTGGGTGCCGACCAGCGCCATGATCATGCCCAGGACGTGGAACGCCGCCCGCCATCCCTGCAGGGAGGAGCGTTCGTCGTAATCCTGGCTGATGGCGCCGCCCAGCGCGTAATACGGCGCGCCGTAGACCGTGTTCATCGTCTTGACGAACAGGAGCGCGCCCAGAAGCAGCGCGATCTTGGCGGAGACATTCATGTCGGGAGGGATCGACCACAGCAGGATGCTCCCGATCGCGGTTCCGATGCCGCCCAGCAGCAGGAACTTGTGCCGCCGGCCGAACCGGTCCGAGCGGCTCCGGTCCGAGACATGGCCGATCCACGGATCGGTGATTGCATCCCAGAGCACGGAAACCGCGATGACGAAGCCGGCGACCGCAGGGGCAACCTTCAGGATTGCGGTGGTATAGAACAGGAAGAAGCTGGCCATCACCTGATAGGGAAGCGCATAGGCAACCGCTCCCAGCCCGTAGCTGAACTTGCTGCCGAGCGGCAGCGGCCGGACCGTCGGGGTTTCAGGCAGCGTGTTCATCGGCCAGCTTCCTCCTGATGTCCCGGGGTGCGATCTTGCAGAGAAAGCTGCGTGGCAGCGCCGGGAAGATCACTATCCTGTCCGGCCGGAGCGCTTCCGGCAGGGCCGCCCTGAGCGTGACGCCGACCTCGGCGGCGATTTCATCTTTCCGGCCCTGCCGGTGCCGGGAGCGCAACGCCAGGCAGAGCACCCGCTTGCCGGCATGCTCGACCAGACAGCACTCCTTCACCGCCGGATGCTCGTGGGCTTCCTCCTCGACCAGCCGCGGATGGATCGGCCCGGCGGGAGAATCTATGATCTCGGCTTCGCGGCCGAGAACGTGCAGGTAGCCCTCGTCGTCGATGAAGCCGTGATCTCCGGTCACGAAATACCCGTCATCGAGGATGACGCCGCCGTTGCGGGCCGGTTCCAGGTAGCCGCTGAAACGGGTCGGTGTGCGGACGTGGATCGCACCGACCGCGTCGTGGCACCCCGGAACCCTGCGGGCGCCGGCAATGCGCAGTTCCACTCCCTTCACGACCCGCCCGCAGGAGCGCAGCACCCTGCGCGGGGCCGGCCGGTCGCCCCGCATGTGATCCTGTGGGCGCAGCAGGCTGACGGGGGGCAGGACTTCGGCCTGCCCGTAGCCCTGCTGCAGGATCGGCCCGAAGGTGGCAATGGCCTCCCGCAGCCTGGCGGCGGGCATCGGTGCCGTGCCGTAGATGATGTGCTCCAGGCTATCGGTTGCGGCCCGTTCTCCGGGGGGGAGGTCGAGCAGGTCCACAAGCTGGCTCGGGGTGAGGAACAGCCGGGTCACCCGGTGGCGGGAGATGCTTTCCAGTATCGCCGCTGTCGAGTGCTCCCGCATCACCACCAGGGTTCCCCCGCTCAGCATCGTGGGCAGGATCAGCCCGGAGCCGGCGCCCGTCAGCGGGATCGCGGAAAGGGAGACGTTGCGTGCCTTGCGGTCGGGCCTGATGTTCAGGTTGCGGATGATCAGCTTGAGGCTTGCAACGGCCGCCCCGTTGCTGGAAAGCAACCCTTTCGGGGGGCCGGTCGTTCCCGAGGTGAAGCCCAGGCTCATCGGGTCCCGCGGGTGGACGGTTTCGCTGGACTGCAGCGGGGCCCGTGTCGCGAGACTGGTTTCGTAATCGCCGCCGGGGCGGCCCGGGTCCTGCCAGATAACGGTGCCGGGAGCGGCGGTGCGCACGGCTTCGGCGCAGCCCGGGGCGTAGCCCGGATCGACGACATAGAGGGCCGGCGGCGCGGCGCGGGCGGCATGGGCCAGAAGATCGGGGGCATGGCGATGGTGGAAGCTCGCCAGGACGATGCCCGCTTCGAGCGCCGCGATGCGGAGCTCGAAGAAGGCGGGGTCGGCATCGACCTGCGCAAAGACGATGTCGCCCTTTTTCAGCCCCAGCGCCCGCCATGCCTGCGCAAGCCGGTAGCTGCGCTCCTGAAGTTCCCGGTAGCTCGTCGCGCGCTCCGGAAACAGCAGCGCCGTCCGGGTCCCGTAGCACCGGAAGGCGTGGCGGTGTATGTCACGCGCCACCCGGATCCGCGACAGGAAGAGCTCGGTCAGCAGAGACATGAATCATCCCGCCTGGCCGGCGGGAGCGGCGGCGACCGGCTGGTCCTGGGCCAGCGCCGGCAGCCTGCGCCTGAGAACGGCCATCCGCAGCCGCTGGAGCGGATTGCGCGCCCCCCACGGGCGGTAGCGCTCGCGGTAGCTGCGCCCATAAGGGTCGAACTGAGCGAAACGCGGCACCCATCTGGGTGTGCGTCGCCCGAGCAGATGGGCCACCACATCGGTGGCCACCATGCAGGCGCCGATCTGGCAGGCCAGGCCGAGCGAAGGAGCCGTGCCGCCTTCGCATCCGATTCCGCTGGTGTCCATGTATTTCAGATGCGGCCCCTGCGCGCCGATCGCGCACAGGAAGTGCAGCAGCATCTGCCGTTCGCTCATGCCGTCTTCCAGGCCGGCGAACTCGTCGTAGCTCATCCCCTCGGGGTGGTAGTGGAACACGGCGCCGCCGAACCCCAGCGGGGCGGCCGAAAATGCCGGTATCCCCCGTTCCCGGGCCGCGGCCAGAAGCGCACGGCGCGCCGTCTGGGCCATGATGTCCAGCGCGTCGATAACGATATCCGCCCCTTCCAGGAAGGGATCGATGCTGTTCCTGTCGAGGGGGCGCGTCATCAGCCGCACTTCTGCCTCGGGGTTGATGCCGTGCAGGATGTCGCGCATGACCTCGGCCTTGTTCCGCCCCAGCGTGCCGATGCTGGCACCGTATTGCCGATTCATGTTATGCAGTTCGTAGTGGTCGAAATCGGCCAGTACGAAGCGGCCCAGCCCGGTGCGGGCCAGCGTCGCGGCGTGATGCCCGCCGATGCCGCCGACGCCGGCGATGGCCACACGGGTGCATTTCAGGCGTTCCTGTTCGGAGACGTCGATCAGGCCGCGGTGGCGGGAAAAGGCCTGATCGTAATCGTAAGGGCAATCCGCCGGCGCGGGGGACGTCTGCTGCGGCTGATCCGGCATGTTTCACCTTCTGCGGTCTGCTGTCTCCGGCCGTTGGCCGGGACTGTCTTCGTGCTGCCGTGCACAGGTCACGCGGGTTTTGCGTCTCATGCGGCTTCGCCCGGCCTGTGCGAGAAACTCCGCTGGAGATCGGGGCATTTTTCTGGCAATTCCTGGGCGAAACCGGGGATTTCCGCAAAGATGTCGGCAGGTGGCGGCTCGGCGACGGATTGTTCCCGTCGGGTGGACAATTGCGCGTAATCCTGCCGGATTTCGGCAGCCGGCCGTTTCGCGCCAGCCTCCCGGTTGCAGTCGCCGCTGGAAAGCCTAGTGTCGAGCTGGCCTTGCCGGCCCGACCGTCCGGACACGGGCCCGCCAATGCAGGAAACGGACCGGATGCGCATCCTTCAGCTTTCCACCAATTTCCGTATCGGTGGAATTCAGCGTCACATTCTGGACCTGTCGGAGTATCTGCGCTCCCGGGGGCACGGTGTCGTGCTGGGCGGAGGCGAGGGAGAATGGCGCCCCGAAAACGATGATCCCCCCTTTGAACTTCTGGATTTTGACGGAGTTGCGGCCGAGGGGGGCTCGGTCTTCAGCCGGGTTGCGCGCCTGCTTCCGGTGGCCCGGCGCATGCGGCGGATCCTCCGCCGGCACCGGATCCAGATCATCCATGCCCATGAAACCGCGCCGGTCATCGTGGCCCGGCTGGCGGCGGCCCGGTCGGGGATCCCGATCGTCTTTACCTATCACGGCTCCGACCCGGAACGGGAAGCCAGCGTTGCCCATACGGCGCGGCGTTGCGCCGCGCTGACCGTTTCACCAAGCCGGACGGCTCTGCGGAAGCTGGTGGCCCACGGCCTGCCGGAGGAGCGGACGAGGGTCATCGGCCTGGGCGTGCACCGGCCCGGGCCGATTCCCCCCGAAAGGGTGGCCCGGGTGCGCCAGAAGCTGCTCCGCGGCCTGCCGGGGAGCGGTGAGGGGGGCATCCTTGTAAGTAGCCTGTCGCGGCTCGATCAGCAGAAGGGCATCGACATCATGATCGAGGTCGCGCGCAAGATCGCCGCGCAACGGGAGGATGTCCGCTTCGTGGTTGCCGGAGGCGGGCCGCTTGACGGGCTGGTGCAGCGCTGGGCGGATGTGCTCGGGGTGTCCGACCATGTTTCCTTCCTCGGTCATGTCGGCGACATTCCCGCTCTTCTGGCCGCGAGCGATATCTATCTTCTGACATCGCGCTGGGAAGCGCTGCCGATCTCCATCGTCGAGGCCTTCCAGCAGGGGCTTCCGGTGGTGGCGACCGATTGCGGCGGGGTCCGGGAGCTTGTCGATCCCGCGGTTGGCGCAGTGGTTCCGGTCGGTGACAGCGCGGCGATCGCCAGGGCGCTTCTGAGGCTCATCGAAGATGAGGGCCTGCGCCGGAAGCAGGGGCAGAACGCGCTGGCGCTGAGTCGCAGCCGCCGCTTTTCGCCGGACGCCGTGCATGCCGGTTTCGAGGCGCTTTATCGGGATATGCTCGGCTGAAGCCGTCTTCGCGCCCGTTTGCCGTCAGAACGGGATTTCCAGGCGAACCGTCAGCAGCCTGTCGCTGACCCCTGACAGCCCGATGGCGCCGTGGGCGTAGTCGATGTTCAGCATGCCGCCGTTGTCGAAGTTGAGCGCAAGCCCGACGCGGACCGCACCGAAGGGGCCGCCCGAGCCGACAAGCTGGCTGACCTCGAGGCCGGCATAGGGAGTCAGCGCGCCGCCGGCCAGCGACAGGCCCTCGTAATAGCCCAGAAGCGTGCCGGTCAGGAATGTCTGCTGCGTGCTCTGCGCGGGGACGGGGCCGGAAATGCCATCGATGTAGGCTTCGTCGTCCCGGTTCAGGACCGTCACCTCGAACGCCGGGTTCAGTCGCCAGTTGCCGCGCGGAATGTCGCCGGAAAGGCGAAGCGCGCCATAGGTTTCCCGGCTCCGGTACTGGCCGGAGAGCACTCCGCCCGTGGTGACGGTGTGATCGCGGGTTCCGATGGCCAGCCGGCCGTCCAGCGACCATGTATCGGACAGCTCGATTGCGAAATATGGCCCGTAGAGCAGCCCGCTGCCGCGATCCACCGTGCCCGGCCCGCTGCGGGCAAGGGTGCTTTCGCTTTGCAGCACCATGATCCCGAGCAGGAATCGTTCGCCGAAGCGCCGGTCGCCGCCGATGCCGGAAATGGCGGAATCGGTGCTTTCTCCGATCCCGGTGCGGCGGGTCTGCCGGAAGCGCCCGTCTGCCCAGAAGCTGTTGCGTGCTCGGGCGAAGGCGTTCTCGGGGTCGCCGAAGAACACGATTCCCTCAGTGCCGCTTTCCCCGCCCGGGGGAGGTGCGGCCGCAGCGGTGGCCGGCTGATCGCGCAGATGGTCGCCGCAGTCGTTCAGCTTGCCGGGCAGGCAGAAGTCATCCGGGATCACGGCGCCGGCGGGGGGAGAGACGACCGGCGCCGCACCGGCGAAGCGGCCCGAGATATAGGGCGTTCCGGGACCGATCTGCGGCGGCGGGGCGGGCTGCGGATCGGAGTCATCCCCGGTAGAGGGCACCAGGGCGGCGGCCGGCGACAGGCCGATGCCGAACGTGGCGACGCAGAGCACGACGGCGAGCCTTCCGGCGCGAAGGAACGCCCCCGTGCGATTACGAAGCCTGTGGTGAAGTCTGTGGTGTGGTATCATGGCAAGCCCCCCGAGCACCGATCCAGGATGAGTAACCCGGTTTCAAGAAAATACCATCCGGGGCCGGTTTGCCAGAGCAAATGGCATCAGGATCAGCCGGCGAAGTTCTGGGCCATGTAGAACTGGCCGCACTGGATCCCCTGCGGGTCGAAGTCGAGCGCGGCGCCGACGACCCGGACCCTCCTGTCGAGCAGGTTCTGCCGGTGCGCGGGCGAGCGCATCCACAGCTTCACGATGTCGGCCGCGAGCGAGGCGTAGCTGTGCGGTGCGATCCGCCTGCCGCCGGCCGTGGTGAATTCGCAGCGTGCCTTGTCGCGGATGCGGATCTTGCGGCTGTCGCCGAAGCGGTAACGGGGCAGGTAGCCGATGTTCTCCGAACCGAGCCGCACCGTCAGACCGGATGCCAGCACGCGCTCCTGCACGGAGGACAGCCCCGGAACGGTGGAGCGGTGGCTGAGCTTTCCCGCCTCCGCCATCCAGCGGGCATGGGTGCTGGCTACCCTGGCAAGGCCGTCGGCAAGGCGCAGCGGCTTCAGCCCCGCCGTGCAGCGGTAGTAGTTGACCTCGGACACGATCGCCCGGTTGAACAGATCCTGATCGGGATCGACGGCGGGGATCGTCCGGTAGGCGGCAGCCGGCAGAGGCGCGCGCGCGCAGTCGGCGGAAGCCGAGGCCGGCAGGGCGGACAGGACAGGCAGCGTGGCGGCAAGAGCCAGGGCTCCGGCGGCGCCTCTCAGGCAGCGGACAGCAGACATTTCACACCCCATCGAGCAGACGGACAGGTCGGCAGGTGGCAGACCCTGCTGCCCGGAAGGCTGCCGCGCGAGTGTGTCGGAAATGCGCCCGGACTGTGCCCCGGCTGCGGCATCCGGGGAAAATTGCGCCTTCCTGGCGGGGCGAGGCCGGGGCCGGGGCGACCGGCGGAAGCTGTCGCGGAAAGGTGACGCACCGACGGTCGCGTGCGGCGATATGCAGTGATGCCTTGTTCATCGGCTGCGAGGGCTCTACATCATCCCCCATGAAACCGAGGATCCCTTTCGTGAACCGCCCGCCTCTGGTGTCGGTGCTTCACCTCAATGGCATGATCGCATCGGGCGGGCGGATGCCGGGGCTCAACGATGTCGGGCTCGCGCCGCTGATCGAACGCGCCTTCCGGAAGGGAAAGCCGACCGCGGTTGCGCTTCTGCTCAATTCTCCCGGGGGCTCGCCGGTGCAGTCCTCGCTGATCGCGGGCAGGATCAGGCGGCTGGCGGAGGAAAGGGAGATTCCGGTTCATGCCTTTGTCGAGGATGTGGCGGCCTCGGGCGGATACTGGCTGGCCACCGCAGCCGACGAGATCTGGCTGGACCGGAGCTCGGTGGTCGGTTCGATCGGGGTGATAATGGCCGGTTTCGGGCTGCAGGAATTCATCTCCCGCCACGGAATCGAGCGGCGGGTTCATGTTGCCGGCCGGTCGAAGAGCCTGCTGGACCCGTTCCGCCCGGAAAAGGCAGCCGAGGTGAAGAAGCTGAAAGCCGTACTGGGGCAGATCCACGAGGCGTTCATCGCCCAGGTCAGGGCCCGGCGGGGGGCGCGTCTGGCGGAGGGGAAGGATCTTTTCAGCGGCGAGTTCTGGATCGGCGAAGAGGCGGTGGCGCTGGGCCTGGCCGACGGGATCGGCCATCTCGTTCCGAAGATGAAGGAGCGGTACGGAGACAAGGTGCGCTTTGCCCATTTCAGCCGCAAGCGGCCCCTGCTCGCCCGGTTCGGTGCCCGGCTGGTCGAGGAAACGGCCGGAGCTATCGAGGAGCGGGCGGCCTTTGCGCGGTTCGGATTGTAGCGCATGATCAAGGTGGTTTCCCTGTTCCTGATCGGAATCGGCGTGCTGGCCATGTTCGGACGGCTGCGGTTTCCCGGGCAGAAGCGGCTGGCGGCGGCGAAATGCCCCTCCTGCGGCAGGTTCCGGATCGGCCGCGGGCCATGCGCGTGCGGTGAGGGAAAGTAGCGGCCGATGGTGGATTTCCTTCTTGCCCTCCTCGGGCTGGGCATTCTGGTGCTGGCCGGTGACATGCTGGTGCGCGGAGCCGTCAACGTCAGCCTGCGGCTGGGGGTGCCGGCGCTGATCGTCAGCCTGACCATCGTTGCGGTAGGCACCTCGGCGCCGGAACTTCTGGTGGCCGTCAGCGCGGTTCTGGAGGATGCGCCGGGAATTGCCGTGGGCAATGTCGTCGGCTCGAACACGGCGAATGTGCTGCTGGTGCTCGGGCTGCCGGCGATGCTGGCCGGGCTGCCGATGCGCGACTGCGAGACGCGTACCAGCTATTATCAGATGCTTGCCGGAACGGCCGCCTTCACGCTCCTGGCCTGGCTGGGCCCGATCTCCTGGGGGCAGGGGCTGCTCCTGCTGGCCGTCTATGTCGCCTTCATGCTGCATGCCGCTCGCGCCGCCCGCCGCCACCGCCGGGCCGAGGCGGCAACGCGCGAGGCGCTGATCGAGGTCGAGGGCGCCGAACTGGGTGCGCCCTGGTGGCGGATCATGGCCTATCTGATGCTCGGGGTCGTGGGGTTGCCGCTCGGGGCGGACATCCTCGTGGAAAGCGCCACCGCCATCGCCCGGACTTACCGGGTCAGCGAAACGGTGATCGGGCTGACGCTGGTGGCCGTCGGCACCTCGCTGCCGGAGCTGGCAACGACCATTGCCGCGGCATTGCGCCGGCAGACCGATGTCGCGCTGGGCAATGTGCTCGGCTCGAACATGGCGAACCTGCTGGGCATCGTCGGCATGGCCAGCCTGTTCGGCGCGATCCCGGTTTCGCGCGATGTGCTGCAGTTCGATCTTCTGGTGATGATCGGCGCGTCGCTGCTGCTGGCGCCCTTCGTGCTCTGGCGTGTCAACATATCGCGTTGGTGGGGTGCGGCCTTTGCGGCACTTTATGCCGGGTATCTGGTGGCGATCCTGTCGTGACCGGCCTCTCCGGATGGGCGTTGCACGGAGGAAGATGCACGGGGAAAGATGCACGGAGCGGGAACGGAAATGAAGGTGAAGCGCGCGCTCGTGACCGGAGCCGGCAAGCGCCTTGGCCGGGCCATGGCGCTCCGGCTGGGAGAGATGGGTTTTGACGTGGCGGTGCATTATGCCACCTCGGCCGACGGGGCCCGGGAGGTGGCGGAGCGGATCCGCGCCGGCGGTGGACGGGCCGAGGCCCTGCAGGCGGATCTGCTGGACGAGGAGCAGCGGCAGAACCTGGTCGGGCGGGCGGCAGAGGCGCTGGGCGGGCCGCTGAGCCTGCTTGTCAACAATGCCTCGATCTTCGAATACGACAATCTGGAAAGCGCCACGGCGGACAGCTGGGAACGGCATCTGGGGTCGAACCTGCGCGCGCCCTTCGTGCTTACCCAGCGTTTCGCGGCCCAGGCTCCGGGGCCGGCGAAAGATGCCGGAAGCGAGCCGGTTGCGCAATCTATGGTTGTGAACATGCTGGATCAGAGGGTGCTCAAGCCGACGCCGGAATTCATGAGCTACACGATCGCGAAGATGGGCCTGTGGGCCTTCACCCGCACGGCGGCCCAGGCGCTCGGAGCCCGGGTGCGGGTGAACGCGATCGGCCCGGGGCCGACGCTGATCGGGGCCAACCAGAGCCGGGAGAATTACGCCCGGCAGCGTACCAGCACGGTGCTCGGCCGCGGCGCCGACCCGGGGGATGTGGCCGATGCGCTTGCTTATCTGATCGGCGCGAAAGCGGTAACGGGGCAGCTGATCTGTGTAGACGGCGGCCAGCACCTGGGCTGGCAGACGCCCGATGTCCTGGGCCTGGAATAGACCGTTTCGGCGCTGTCGCGCGCGGTTCCGGTCCGGAAGTTTTGCACCGCTGCCTCGGCTTTTGCCGGGACGGGTTCCTTTTTGGCAATGAAATCACATGCTTGCAGGCAGGCCAATATTTTTCCCCTTATTTTCAACCACATGCAGAGATGCTTAAAATTTTGGCAATTCGGAGAAACGGCATGAAATCAACGAGAAGCCGGTCACGGCCCGGGGTTGTCACCAGAGTTGTCCACAGGCATGGTGGAGATGTTTCCACTTGCGCCGGCGCGCGCTAGGGTGCAGCGCGCCCGGGAATCGGCGGGGCTCCTTGTGCGGCTGTAAGGGCAGATGACGGCACGACAGCAGAGCGGGCATGAGCGGATCAGGAGCTATCTGAATGCGCTCGGCAACTCCCCGGGCGTTTATCGGATGCTGTCGGCCGGCGGGGCGGTCCTGTATGTCGGCAAGGCGCGCAACCTGAAGAAGCGTGTTGCCAGCTATGCCAAGCCGGGAGGGCACGGCCCGCGGATTTCCCGCATGATCGCGGAAACCGCCTCGATGATGTTCCTGACCACGGAAACCGAGGCAGAGGCGTTGCTGCTGGAGCAGAACCTGATCAAGCAGCTGAAGCCGAAATACAATGTCCAGTTGCGTGACGACAAGAGCTTCCCGAACATCCTGGTTTCCACCGGGCACGAGTTTCCGCGGATCAGGAAACATCGGGGAGCACGGCGCGAACCGGGGAACTATTACGGCCCCTTCGCCAGTGCCGGGGCGGTGAACCGGACGCTGAACCAGCTGCAGAAGGTCTTTCTGCTGCGGGACTGTTCGGATGCGGTATTCGAGGGGCGCACCCGCCCCTGTCTGCTCTACCAGATCCGGCGCTGCTCGGCCCCCTGCGTGGGCAGGATATCGCGGCAGGACTACGCCGCGCTGGTGGCTGACGCGGAGCGCTTCCTGCAGGGGCGCAGCACCCGGATCCAGGAAGATCTCGCCCGCCAGATGGAGGCTGCCAGCGCGGCGCTGGAATTCGAGCGCGCCGCGGCCCTGCGCGACCGGATCCGCGCCCTGACCGAGGTGCAGCAGGTGCAGGGCGTCAATCCGCGCGCGGTGCGCGATGCGGATGTGATCGCGCTGCACATGGAAGGCGGGCAGGCCTGCGTGCAGGTGTTCTTTATCCGGGGGCATCAGAACTGGGGCAACCGGGACCATTACCCGCGCACCGGGTCCGGCGCCGGGGAGGCAGAGGTGCTGCGCGGATTCGTCGGCCAGTTCTACACCCGGCACGATCCGCCCGCGGTCATTCTGCTGAGTCATGGGATCGAGGATCGCGCGCTGATGGAGCAGACCCTGAGCGACAGGGCAGGGCGCCGGGTGCGTCTGCTCGTGCCGCAGCGGGGCGAAAAGGCGGATCTCGTTGCCGGGGCATTGCGCAACGCGCGTGAAAGCCTGGCGCGCCGGCTGTCTGAAGGGGCCGCCCAGGCGAAGCTGCTGGCCGGCCTGGCCGAGGCGTTCGGCCTGGATGCCCCGCCGCGGCGGATCGAGGTCTATGACAATTCGCACATCCAGGGCGCGCATGCGGTCGGGGCGATGATCGTGGCCGGCCCGGAGGGCTTTGTCAGGAGCCAGTATCGGAAGTTCAACATCCGCGATGCGGATCTGACGCCCGGCGACGATTTCGCGATGATGAAGGAGGTGCTGCGCCGGCGCTTCCGGAGGTTGCGCGGGGAGGATCCGAAGCGGCGTTCCGACACCTGGCCGGACCTGCTGCTGATCGATGGCGGCGCGGGGCAGGTTTCGGCCGTTGTCGAAGTGCTGGCCGGGGAGGGGGTGTCCGACATTCCCGTCATCGGGGTGGCCAAGGGGGCGGCGCGGAATGCGGGTCGGGAAGAGTTCCACCGCCCCGGCGCCCGCCCCCTTGCCCTGGCACATGACGATCCGGTGCTCTATTTCGTGCAGCGTCTGCGCGACGAGGCGCATCGGTTTGCGCTCGGGGCGCACCGGGCCCGCCGCGCCCGGGCCATCGGGGCTACCCGGCTGGACGAGATCCCCGGTGTGGGCCTCGCCCGGAAGCGGGCGCTTCTGGCCCATTTCGGCAGCGCCCGGGCGGTCAGCCGCGCCGGGCTCGCCGATCTGAAGGCAGTGGCCGGAATCTCGGACCGGGTGGCGGAAACGATCTATCATCATTTTCGCGAAAAAGGCTGAGCGCAGAAGGCGAAGGGGCGGGGCCGGCGCGCCCGGTCCGCCATCCGGCGGCAAGCTGCGGCTTTTCCTGCCCGGCGGAAACCGTTACCAAGCGCTCATGCGCATGACGATACCGAACATCCTGACCATCCTGCGCCTGCTGGCGGCCCCCGGTATCGCCATCATGTTCCTGTATTTCACGCGGCCCTGGGCAGACTGGTTTGCGCTTGTCCTGTTCGTGCTGGCGGCCGTCACCGACTGGTTCGACGGCTATCTCGCCCGCCTGTGGCAGCAGGAAAGCCGGTTCGGCGCGATGCTGGACCCGATCGCCGACAAGGCCATGGTGGTGATCGCGCTTCTGGTGGTGACGGGGTTTTCGGGGATGAACCCCTGGATCCTGCTTCCGGCGACGATCATCCTGTTTCGCGAGGTTTTCGTTTCCGGCCTGAGGGAGTATCTGGGCGCGGCGGCGGGAAGGCTGAAGGTGACCCGGCTGGCGAAGTGGAAGACCACGGCGCAGATGCTGGCGCTGGCGGTGCTGTTTTCCCAGGGTCTGTTCGAGCATTTCTTCGTGATGCAGAGCTACGGCATGGACGAGGCGCTGCTGCGCGAGATCATGGCCGGGCGGGAAGAAGATGTCTTCGGGCTGCGCTGGAAGGCGGCCGGCGCGGCCTGGGCCTGGTGGGGCGGGGTCGTCCTGCTGTGGGGCGCGGCCGTGCTGACACTGCTGACCGGGCTTGACTATTTACGGAAATCGCTGCCATTCCTGAGGGACGAGACATGATAGAAGTCGTCTATTTCGCCTGGGTGCGCGAGCGGATCGGCCTGCCGCGCGAGCGTGTCGAGACAACGGCGCGGACCGTGGCCGAGCTTGTCGAGGAGTTGAAGGCTCGCGAGGAGCGCTACGCGCTGGCCTTCTCCGACCTGTCCGCGTTGCGGGTTGCGGTGGACCAGGAGCTGACAGGCTTCGATGCCTCCCTTGCGGGTGCGCGCGAGGTGGCCTTCTTTCCGCCGATGACCGGGGGATGAGGCGCCGGGAAACATGCGGCCGGGGTCCGCGATGGTGGGGCCGGGCTGCAGGAGGCCGTGAAGAACAGGGGGCCGGGATGCAGGAGGCCGTGAAGAACAGGGGCCGTGAAGAACAGGGGGCCGGGGAGAGAGTCAGGGTTCAGCGTGAGGATTTCGATCCGGGCCGGGAACTCGACATGCTTGCGCGCGGGGCAACCGATATCGGTGCCGTGGTCAGCTTCACCGGGGTGGTGCGGGATTTGCCCGGCACCCTGCACTACATGGAAATCGAGCATTACCCGGCGATGACGGCTCCGGCGATCGAGGCGATGGTTGCCGAGGCCGTCGGGCGCTGGCGGCTCGGAGCCTGTCGCGTCATCCACCGCTACGGCCGGCTGAAGCCGGGCGAACGGATCATGATGGTGGCTACCGCCGCGCCGCACCGGGTGGCCGCTTTCGAGGCGGCGCAGTTCCTGATGGATTATCTGAAATCCCGCGCCCCCTTCTGGAAGAAGGAGGTTGCCGCCGAAGGGGCGCGCTGGGTCGAGGCGCGGGATGCCGACGAGGATGCGCTGAAGCGCTGGTGAGCGCTCAGGATTCGCCGGTTCCGCCGTGAAGGCTGCGCAGTTCCTCGGTTTCGCGGCGCGCCTCGCGCAGCCCGTCCATCGCCGCGCACAGTTCGGCTTCCATCTGGGCAAGCTTGTTGGCGAGCTCCGCCTCGCGCTGGCGGAAGTAGGATACCGCCTGATCGCGCTGCTCCTCGGCTTCGTGCAGCTGCTGGGCCATCCGGTCCAGCTCGTTCATGTCGGTCTGTCCGACCCGCATGAAGCGGCCCGCCAGCCAATGGGCGAACCACCCGGCGAGGAAGGCCGTGAACAGCACGATGGCGGTAGCGATTACGAGCTCAGTTCTGTTCATCGTGGTTCTCCGGTTGCGGCTGCGGATGCGGGTGGGGCGCCTCGGTGCCGTCGGTCGCGGTCCTCTCCGCCTCCGTTGCCGTCGAGGTTGCCGCCGAGTCGGGCGTCCCGGCCGCTTCGGGTCCGGCACCCGCCGCTTCCCGTGTTTCCTGCCCGGCCTCGATCAGCCGGAATTCGATACGCCGGTTGGCCGTGCGCCCCTCTTCGGTGGAATTGTCGGCGATCGGCCTGGTTTCGCCATAGCCTTTCGCCGTGAGGCCGGATGTCAGCACCCGGCGGGCGAGCAGCGCGTTGATGACCGCTTCGGCCCTGGCCTGGCTGAGCGCGAGGTTCATCTCCTCGCGGCCCTGGCTGTCGGTGTGGCCGCCCACCTCCATCGGGACATCCAGGCACTGCTTCATGACTTCGGCGATATTGTCGAGCGAAGCCCGGGCAACCTCGTCGATCTCTGCCGAGCCGGGGGCAAAGGTGATCTGCTGCACCTCCAGAATCCGGTTGATCCGGGCCACGCACTCCTCGGGGGTGGGGATGTCCTTCTGCGGGTCGAGCCGTTCCTCGTAGGTGACGGAAATGCGGAAATCCTCGGAGTCGCCCAGCTTTTCCGAAAGTATGCGGGCGATCTCGGCCCGCGCGTCGGGATCTCCGGTGCGGCCGCGGATCCTGACGATGCCGGGCTGCATCACCACCGAGCCGCTGTTCAGCCGTGCGAGGGCTTCCAGCGCGGCGAGCACCCGGGGCGTCCAGCCGTGCGGCAGCCCCTCGTCGATTCGCAGGGCGCTGCGCACCGCCTTGCTGCCGAAGCGGGCGCGGGCGAAGCTTTCGGTAGCGGTGCGGATGCGTGCATCCGGAATCGGGCCGTGGAGGCGGACATCGCCTTCGGGGCTGAGGGTGGCGGTGAATTCGGGCGGCCCCGCGGCCTTGTCGGAACCCTCGGGGGCGGGGGGCGCGGGCAGAAGCGCATGCAGGGAGAACGCTTCCGGCAGTTCGGCCTTCAGGTCTCCGACCACCCGATCGAAATAGCCTTGCGCCGTGCCGGGCGGGGCGATCAGGGTCATGTCGGCGTCGCTGAAGGTGACCGATCCCCCGCCCAGCTCTGCCAGCCGGGCAATCGCGCTGACAACCGCATCGTCCCAGGCGGGGCTGGGCATGCCGAGGCCGATCGTGCAGTCGGCCGCGCCGCGAAGCCCGGCCGCGCGCGCAGCGGCGAGGATCCTGCGGCGCCCCTCGGCGGTGAAGGTGGAGCAGGCATCGAAACGGGCGCCGTTCCCGTCGATGATGAAACGCAGGGTATAGGGGGATATCACCGGCCGCGGCGCGCTGATCTCCAGGTGCAGCGGAATCCCGGCCGGGGCCCGGCGCCGGAGCAGGGTCTGCAGCCGCTGCCGTTCTTCGGGGCTGTCGCTGATCGCCTTGATCGCGATCGCGTCGGCCGCGATCGAGATCTTGGCCCGCGGCAGCAGGCTCAGCGCTTCCAGCCCGTAGGCCAGCGCCGGGCCCCAGCCCTCCGGCGGGGGGGCGGCGGCGACATTCAGCAGGTCGGTCACCGGAGCGTCCTCGGCAACGGCCCGGACGGCTTCGAGCAGTTCCGCGCGCCGTTCCGCTCCGGGCACCAGCCCGACCAGGGAAATGCCGGCGTCATTGCGCAGGATCTCGATCGAGTAGCGGGGCGGCTCCAGAGCATCCGGGTCGGTGACATCCATGCGGTCGATGATCCGGGCGGTGTCGATCACCGTGCCGGCCGCCTTGAGCGCGTCGAAGCGGGTGGCTTCGTCGGGAGCCGTGCCGGACAGGACGACCTGCAGCCCGTCGGCGGTGACCTCGGCCCAGTCGTGGCCGTTCAGTTCGAGGATCCTGGCGACATCGGCGCGGGAGCGTTCCTCGATCGCGTCGGCCGCGATCAGCGCGCCCAGCAGCGCGAGAAGCCCGGCCAGGACCAGGGCGACGATCGCGGGCATGAACTGGGCAGGGCGCATCGGCGTTTCCGGTCGAGAATCTGCGGCTCGGCCGTTTCTAGGCATTCGCCGCCTCGGCCGCAATCATAGCCAGGATGCGGCGGCGAAAAACAGCGCGGGGATCAGCCCGGCGTCGCGGTTGGCGCGGAACAGCCGCAGGCAGGTTTCCGGGTCGTCGATGTCCAGCCGGGTGTTCTGCCACGCCAGGTGCCAGCCGAAGGCCCAGACTCCGCCCAGGGCCACGGCCAGTGCCGTCAGGCTGCTGCCCGGAACCAGGGCGAGGATGACGGCCAGGGCCATCAGCGTCACCGCCGCGAACAGGAACCGGCGCAGCCAGCGGCGGGTGGCGGAGCCGAACAGCCGGGCTGTCGATTTCACGCCGATCAGCGCGTCGTCCTCCTTGTCCTGATGGGCGTAGATGGTGTCGTAGAACAGCGTCCAGGCGATACCGGCTCCGTAAAGCGCCAGCGCCGCAGGGTGCAGGGTTCCGGCAACCGCCGCCCAGGCCAGAAGCGCCCCCCAGTTGAAGGCCAGGCCGAGAAAGAGCTGCGGCCACCAGGTGAAACGCTTGGCGAAGGGATATATGGCCACCAGCAGCAGCGAGGCGGCGCCGAGGGCGACTGCAAGGCGATCGAAGGTCAGCAGGATCGCCAGCGCCAGAAGCATCTGGAGAATCATCCAGATGGCGGCCTGGCGGGTGCTGATCTGCCCCGAGGGCAGCGGGCGCGAGCGGGTGCGTGCCACCTGTGCGTCGAAGTCGCGGTCGGCGATGTCGTTCCAGGTGCAGCCGGCCCCGCGCATGAGAAAGGCGCCGATGGCACAGCCGAGCATGACCCAGGCCTCGCGCAGGCCGAATCCGCCCTGATGCGCCGCGGCCAGAAGCGCCCCCCACCAGCACGGAATCAGCAGCAGCCAGGTGCCGATCGGCCGGTCGGCGCGCGACAGGCGCAGGTAGGGACGGGCCCGGACGGGCGCCAGCCTGTCCACCCAGTTGCCCTTCGGGGCATCGGCAACGCGCCCCCCGGGTTCTGGCATCTGCGGTGTCTCGGTCATAG
Source organism: Paracoccaceae bacterium (assembly GCA_026989055.1). Lineage (GTDB taxonomy): Bacteria > Pseudomonadota > Alphaproteobacteria > Rhodobacterales > Rhodobacteraceae > JAJRUE01. The sequence continues at coordinate 44,341 of JALSKC010000061.1, read as the reverse complement.
GATCGGCTCATGGCGAAGCTGAAGGTCAGACTCTATGTAGATCACCCGCTCGGGGCGGGGCAATCTGTTCCGCTCGGCCGGGGGCAGGCGCATTATCTTTTTTCCGTGATGCGGCTGGGGCCGGGGGCGGAGCTGCTGATATTCAACGGCTGCGAGGGGGAATTCCTGGCGCGGGTGGCCCGGGCGGGCAAGCGCTCGGGCGAACTTGTGTGCCGGCACCGGACCCGCCCGTTGCAGGTGCCGCCCGACCTGTGGCTGCTCTTCGCCCCGATCAGGAAGGCGCGCACCGATTTCATCGTCGAGAAGGCCACCGAGCTGGGCGCGGCACGGATCGTGCCGGTGCAGACCGCCTTCACAAATGCCGGGCGGATCCGTCGCGAGAGGCTGCAGGCCCATGCGATCGAGGCGGCCGAGCAGTGCGGAGGCACCTTCGTGCCCGAGGTCACCGAATTGCAGGATCTGGGCCATCTTCTGGACGGCTGGCCGGCAGGGCGTGGCCTGATGTTCTGCGACGAAGATCTGGCCGGCGGTGGCGAAGATGCGCCGAAGGAAGATGCGCTGAAGGATGCGGTACCCGGGCCCTGGGCGATCCTGATCGGCCCGGAAGGGGGCTTTGCGCCGGCAGAACGCGCCCGGATTCGCGCCCTGCCGCAGGCCCGTGCCGTCAGCCTCGGGCCGCGTATCCTGCGTGCCGACACCGCTGCCGTTGCCGCGATGACGCTCTGGCAGCTGCGGCTGGGCGACTGGCGGTGCGGCGAGGGGGGCTGATCGGCCATCTCTTGCCGATCGGCGGCAGACGGCCTGCCACGACACGAAAACCCGATGAAATGGTCACAAAATCGCCCATGTTCGGGGTAGGCTGGTGGCGGTGCCGTGGAAGATTTCTCCGGCCCGGAAACGCGGTTTTGAAAAGGTTCGATCCGGATGGCTTTCTTCAGGCCGGAAATTCGTCAAGCGGTGGAGCGGTTCCGCGATGCCATCATCGGTGTCGGGATTTCCCTGCTGGGTATCTACTGGGCTCTTGCCGCGAGCGGGTTCATGGCGATCGTCGGAACCTCGCTCGCGGTGGCCGGCGCACTGCTGGTATTCGCCGGGATCCAGCGCGGCCGTTTCCGCTCGGGATCGGAGGGGCCGGGGGTTGTCCGCGTCGATGAAGGACAGGTCACCTATTATGGTCCTTTCGAGGGGGGCTCGCTCATCATAGACGAGCTGGAGAAGGTCCGTTTCGATGCCACCACCCGCCCGCGGGGCGAGTGGATCCTGAAGAACAGGCAGGGTATCGAGCTGCGGATTCCGGTGGATGCCGAGGGGGCGGAGACCCTGTTCGACGTATTCACCTCTCTCGAAGGTCTGCAGACCGAGAAGATGCTCTCGGCGATCAACGACCGGCAGGCAAGGCAGGTCGTGATCTGGCAGGCGGAGCGCGCCGTGCTGCATTGACACCGCCGGAAATTGGCTCCAATTCTGGCCCGGTCCGAGGCCAGAAGAACTGGAGCGCGCATGTCCATTCCCCAATCCGGCGGCGGCCCGGTCGAAGATGTTGTGCAGCTTGCCGAATACCTGGAGGCCGGCTGCAAGCCGAAGGAAGACTGGCGCATCGGCACCGAGCACGAGAAGTTCGCCTATTGCCGCGATACTCACCTGCCCCTGCCCTATGACGGCGAGCGCTCGATCCGGGCGATTCTGGAAGCGATGCGCGATCGGCAGGGCTGGAACGGCCTGTATGAAGCCGGCAGGATCATCGGGCTGGAAAAGAACGGCGCCAACGTCAGCCTCGAACCGGGTGGCCAGCTGGAGCTTTCCGGCGCGCCGCTGCGCTCGATCCACGAGACCTGCGACGAGGTGAACGACCACCTCAAGGATGTCCAGGCGATTGCCGATACGGTGGGCGTGGGCTTCATCGGCCTCGGGGCGGCCCCGATCTGGACCCACGAGCAGATGCCGATGATGCCCAAGGGCCGCTACAAGCTGATGACCCCCTACATGGAAACCGTCGGCACCCACGGCACGCAGATGATGTATCGCACCTGCACGGTGCAGGTGAATCTCGATTTCGGTTCCGAGGCCGACATGGTGCAGAAGATGCGCGTGGCGCTGGCGCTGCAGCCGGTGGCCACGGCGCTGTTTGCGAACTCGCCCTTCTTCGAGGGCAGGCCCACCGGCTTCAAGTCCTGGCGCTCGCGCATCTGGCGCGATCTGGACCCGGCGCGCACCGGCATGCTGCCCTTCGTCTTCGAGGACGGCTTCGGCTTCGAGCGCTGGGTGGATTATGTGCTGGATGTGCCGATGTATTTCGTCTATCGCGACGGCCGCTATATCGATGCGCTCGGCCAGTCGTTCCGCGATTTCCTGGAAGGGCGGCTGCCGGCCCTGCCCGGCGAAAAGCCAACCCTGTCGGACTGGGCCGACCACCTGACCACGGTCTTTCCCGAAGCCCGGCTCAAGCGGTTCATCGAGATGCGCGGCGCCGATGGCGGACCGTGGCGGCGGCTGTGCGCGCTGCCGGCCTTCTGGGTGGGGCTGATGTATGATCAGACGGCGCTCGATGCGGCGTGGGATCTGGTAAAGCATCTCGATGCGGAAACCCGCGAGGGGCTGCGGGTGGCGGCTTCGGTGGATGCGCTTCAGGGCGAGGCGAACGGGGTGAAGCTGCACGATCTGGCGCGCGAAGCCGTGGCGATCGCAGATGCCGGCCTGAAAGCGCGCGCCGTGCCCGGCGTCGGCGGGATGGTGCCCGATGAATCTCATTTCCTGAACGCGTTGCAGGAATCCGTGGAATCGGCAAAGGTGCCTGCCGACGAGCTGCTGGAAAAGTATCACGGTGAATGGGGCGGGGATCTGGACCGGATATACGAAGAATACAGCTATTGATCGGGAATCGTCCGGGCGGCAGGGGTCAGGGCTTTCCGATCTTCGGTTCCTTTCCGGCCAGCAACCGGCGGATGTTGGCGCCGTGCTTGTAAACCACCAGCGCCGCCATGAACAGGACCAGCGCCGCGGTGTGCGCATGATACCAGGCAAACATGTAAACGGGCGCCAGCAGTGAGGCGACCAGTGCCGCCAGCGAGGAATAGCGGAACAGGACGGCGATCACCAGCCACGTGGCGCAGGCCGCCAGCCCGACAGGAAAGGCCAGCGCCAGCAGCGTGCCCAGGAAGGTGGCGACGCCCTTGCCGCCGCGAAAGCGCAGGAACACCGGGTAGAGATGCCCCAGCATCGCCGCCAGGCCGGCCACGCCGGCCAGGGCTTCGCCGCCGAACTGGCGGGCGATCAGAACCGCAGCCGCGCCCTTGCCCGCATCGAGCACCAGGGTAAGAAACGCTGCCAGCCTGTTGCCGGTGCGCAGAACGTTGGTGGCGCCGATATTGCCCGAGCCGATCCGGCGCACGTCGCCCAGCCCGAACAACCGTGCGATGATCAGCCCGAACGGAACCGACCCCAGGATGTAGGCCGCCAGTGCCACGACCAGGTATGTCATTTTCTTTTTCTTTCCCCGAACACCGGCTTTCCGCCAACCCATGTCCCCAGCACCTTGCCCTGCATTCGCGCTCCGTCAAAGGGGGTATTTTTCGATTTCGAGCGAAGCTTGAAGCGGTCAAGGACGAAAGGCGCATCAGGATCGAAGAGCACCAGGTCCGCCGGCGCCCCTACCGACAGCCGCCCGGTTTCCAGCCCCAGCCGCCGCGCGGGGTTCAGCGACATCGCCCGGAACAGTTGCGGCAGGCTCAGCGTGCCGGCATGATACAGCCGCAGCGCCGCCGGCAGCAGCGTTTCCAGCGCCACGGCACCGCTGGCGGCTTCTTCGAATGGCAGGCGCTTGCTTTCTTCGTCCTGCGGGGTGTGCATCGAACTGATGACGTCGATCAACCCCGTGGCCACCGCCTCTGCCATCGCCATGCGATCGCCTTCCGAGCGCAGCGGGGGTTTCAGCTTGAAGAAGGTCCGGTAGTCGCCCACGTCCAGCTCGTTGAGCGTCAGGTGGTGGATGCCGATGCCCGCGCTCACGTCCAGCCCGGCGGCCTTGGCGCGTTCCAGCCGGGGCAGGGCGCGGGCGGTGGTGATCTGGTCGGCGTGGTAGCGCACGCCGGTCATCTCCACCAGCGCCAGGTCGCGGTCCAGCCCGATGCGTTCGGCCATCGGTGACACCGACGGCAGGCCGAGCAGCGATGCGAACCTGCCGCTGGTGGCCACCGCCCCGCGCGACAGGCAGGGATCCTGCACATGGCCGATCACCAGCGCGCCCAGGCCGCGGGCATAGGTGAAACAGCGGCTGGCCACCCTGTTGTCGGTGATCACGTTGTCGCAATCGGTGAAGGCCGCGGCGCCCGCATCGAGCATGAAGCCGATTTCCACCATCTCGCGCCCCTGCCGGCCCTTCGTCAGCGCCGACATGGGCAGCACGCGCACCGGTGAAACCTCGCGCGCGCGGCGGGTGACGAATTCCAGCGTTTCCGGGTTGTCGATCGCCGGCAGCGTGTCGGGGCGCGTGACCATCGTCGTCACCCCGCCGGCGGCTGCCGCCTGCCCGGCGGAGCGGAAGCTTTCCTTGTGGCGTTCGCCCGGTTCGCTGACCTTGACGCCGATATCGACGATCCCCGGCGCCAGGCATCTGCCGGCGCAGTCGATCGTCTTGCCCTTCGGGGGGGGCGTGCCGGTGCCGGTGCCCGAGACCCGGCCCTTTTCCACAAGCAGCCAGCCGAGGCCATCCGTGTCCGCCTCGGGGTCGATCAGGCGCGCGTTGGTGAACAGGAGGCTCATGCCCAGACCTCGGGCGGAGCATCGGCGCGGTTGCGTGCCAGCAGTTCCATTGCCGCCATGCGCACCGCGACGCCCATTTCCACCTGCTCCTGGATCACCGAACGGTTGATGTCGTCGGCCAGGGTTCCGTCGATCTCCACGCCGCGGTTCATCGGCCCCGGGTGCATCACGATGGCGTCGGGTTTCGCATGCGCCAGCTTTTCGGCATCGAGCCCGAAACGGTGGTAGTATTCCCGCTCCGACGGGATGAAGGCCCCGTCCATGCGTTCCTTTTGCAGGCGCAGCATCATCACCACGTCGGCCCCCTTCAGCCCCTCGGCCATGTCGTCGAACACCTCGACGCCCCACTCGGCAGCGCCGGGCGGAATCAGCGTCGGCGGGCCGATCAGGCGGATGCGGTTTCCCATCTTGCCAAGGAGGTGGATGTTGGAGCGCGCCACCCGGCTGTGGGCGATGTCGCCGCAGATGGCGATGGTCAGCCGGTGCAGCCTCCCCTTTTCGCGCCGGATGGTGAGCGCATCCAGAAGCGCCTGTGTCGGGTGCTCGTGGCGTCCGTCGCCGGCGTTCAGGACCGCACAGTTCACCTTTTCGGCCAGCAGCCTGACCGCCCCTGAATGGGGATGGCGCACCACCAGCAGGTCGGGCCGCATGGCATTGAGCGTAAGGGCCGTGTCGATCAGGGTTTCGCCCTTCTTGATGGAACTGGCCTGCATGGCCATGTTCATGACATTGGCGCCCAGCCGCTTGCCGGCGATCTCGAAGCTCGCCTGGGTGCGGGTCGAGTTTTCGAAGAACATGTTGACCTGGGTCAGTCCGGCCAGCACCTGTTCGTGCGGGGTGCCGGCGCGGTTTCGGTCGGCATGGGCGTCGGCCAGATCGAGGATGGTGCGGATCTCGTCCGGGTGCAGCCCGCTGATGCCGAGTAGGTGCTTCTGCCGGAAGGTCATGGCGCTCCTGCGTCCGGTATCCCCCGGCTTATAGGGCCGCCTGCCGGGGCAGGCAAGGGCGCTGCCGCCCGGTGCGGCAGATGCGGGCAAAGGCGGTTTCAACCCGGGGCGGGGGCAGCTACCCTGCGTGCATGGATTCGGAGCTTGATCACCGCATCGCCCTGGCATTGCTGGAATGGCAGCTGGAGCTGGGGGCGGACGAGGCGATCGGCGAGGCCCCGGTGAACCGCTTCGCCGCGGCGCGTCTGACACCGCAGCAGAGCCCCGCCCGGCCACGTCAGGCGGGGGTCGCAGGCGATGCGGCGGCAGGCGCGCAGAGCGCCGCGACGGCCGATCCTGTTGCCGAGGCCCGCCGGGCGGCTGCGGCGGCCGGCAGCCTGGAAGAGCTCGATACAGCGCTTCGGACCTTTGCGCACTGTCCTTTGAAGCGGGGCGCGAAGACGACGGTCTTCGCAGACGGAAACCCGGCGGCGCGGGTCATGATCATCGGTGAGGCCCCAGGCCGTGACGAGGACATCCGGGGCCGGCCTTTCGTCGGCCGGGCCGGGCGGCTTCTGGACCGGATGTTTGCCGCCATCGGCCTGGCGCGCGACAGCGCCGACAGCGCCTCGGCTCTCTACATCACCAACATCCTTCCCTGGAGGCCACCCCAGAACCGCGACCCGACACCGGAGGAAATCGCGCTGCTGCTGCCTTTCGTGACGCGGCATGTTGAACTGGCCGCCCCCGGGATGCTGGTGCTCATGGGCAACATTTCCTGTCAGGCGCTGCTGGGACGGCGCGGGATCACCCGGTTGCGTGGCAACTGGGCGCAGGCCCTTGGCCGGCCGGCGCTTCCGATGTTTCATCCGGCCTATCTTCTGCGCAACCCGGCGGCCAAGCGCGCTGCCTGGAACGACCTGCTGATGCTGCAGGCCAGGTTGAAGGAGGAGAAATGAGGATACTCGCCTTTTCCGACCTGCATTGCGATCTGGAAGCCTGCGCGCGGATCGTCGCGGCAGCGGCTGATGCCGATCTGGTGATCGGTGCCGGCGATTTCGCCCGTGCGCACCAGGGGCTCGAAGAAACCCTGGAGGCGCTGGAGCCGATTGCCGCCAGGGCCATCTACGTGCCCGGCAACAACGAGACCGAGGCCGCGCTGCGCGCAAGCACCGGTGCGGTGGTGCTGCACGGCGAAACGGCAGAGGTGGCAGGGGTGCGGATCGGAGGGCTCGGCGGAGCAGTGCCGCCGATGCCGCATCCGGGCTGGCAGTCCTTCGACATTTCCGAGGAAACGGCGGCGGAGCTGCTGGAGCGGATCGGTGCGGTGGACGTGCTGATCAGCCATTCGCCGCCGCGTGACACGGTGGACATGCTGGGGCCGGAGGGGCTGTTCGGCATGCATGGCGCGATCGGTTCGGAGGCGGTGCGCGCGGCGGTGGAACGAACGCGCCCGGCACTGGTGCTCTGCGGCCATGTGCATCCGTCCTGGGGGCGGCGGGCGCGGATCGGGGCAAGCGAGATAGCCAACCTGGGGCCGACGGTGAACTGGTTCGAAACGAAGGCGGGGGAGGACAATGGGCAGGATTGACGAAACGCGAGAATTCATCCCTGTGCGCATTGCGGTGCTGACGGTGAGCGACACGCGCAGCCTCGCAGACGACAGGTCGGGCCGCGTGCTGGTGCAGCGGATCGAGGACGCCGGCCATGTGGTGGCGGCACGGGAGATGGTCCGCGACGAACGCGCCGAGATCGCTGCCCGGCTGCGCGCCTGGTGCGCCGACCCGCAGATCGACGTGGTGATCAGCACCGGCGGCACCGGGCTGACCGGGCGCGACGTGACGGTGGAAGCGCATCGCGATGTCTATGAAAAGGAGATCGAGGCATTCGGCACGGTCTTTGCCGTGATCTCGATGCGGAAGATCGGCACCTCGGCGGTGCAGAGCCGGGCAACCGGCGGCGTGGCCAACGGCACCTATCTGTTCGCCCTGCCCGGCAGCCCCGGTGCCTGCAAGGATGCCTGGGACGAGATTCTGAGCCTGCAGCTCGACTATCGGCACATGCCCTGCAATTTCGTCGAGATCCTCCCGCGCCTGGAGGAGCACCGGCGGCGCAAGTAGCGGCTTCAGCCGGCCGGGCAGCCCCGGATATCGACCGCCTTTCCACCGCCGATCAGGGTGATGCGGATGTCGGAACGCTCCAGCAGGAACGGCTGCCCCGAAGGCGGCACGAGCTCGGTCGTCGCGGTCAGGGTCCGGCCGCGCCGCCTGGTCTCGGGGGTGGCGATCCAGATGCTGCTGTCGGACAGTTCGACAACCGCCGCTTCCACGGGTTCCGAGCGCGGCAGGGCGATCCGGGCCGTCAGGCGCAGCCCGTCCGCAGTCGGCTCGATCACGCAGCGCACGGTGGTGATGCCGGCCTCGGCCGGCGGGCGCGCCTGCCGGGACAGCCCGGCGCGGATTTCCGGGTCGGGGCGGCCGCCGGCAGGAAGCTCGGCTTCGAGCGGCACCGACATCGGGATGCAGATTTCCTCGCAGATGCCGAATTCCATCCGGCCGCGCAGCGTGATCGGGCCGGCCCGGTCCGGCGTGATCTCGACCGGGATGACCGTCACCCCCTGGTATCCTATGGAGCGGAAGCCGCTGGTCTCGAAGGTGATCGGCGCCGGCCAGAGCAGCCGGGCCTTGGCCAGGTTTTCCGAGCCTTCCCAGGAAAGGCTCGGCGGGATTCCGGTTTCGCCGGGCGTGCGCCAGTAGGTCTTCCAGCCATCGGCAAGCTCGATGCGCAGGCCGGCCATGTGTCTGCCGGTTTCGGTTCGCCAGCCGGGCAGCACCGTGACCCTGGCGATGTCGCTCAGCGAGGTGAAGGTCTGTGCGGTGGCGCTCTGTGGCATGAGGGGAGCGCCGGCTGCGCCGGCGAGCGCGAGGAGAAGAGCGAGGATCGGGCGTGTCATCATGCCCCGAACATAGGGAATCCGCCGCGGTGGGAAAGTCACAAAAGGGAGATGGCAAACGGCCTGGCCGGCTCTTGATCACTTGCGTCGGGACGGCTGCGAACCCATGTTCGTGGCATGAGCGGAAATGACGGCCAGCTGAACCTCGGCGGCAAGCTGCTGATCGCCATGCCCGGCATGGGGGATCCGCGCTTTGCGCGCAGCGTTGTGTTCATCTGTGCCCATTCGCCGGATGGCGCCCTGGGGCTGATCGTGAACAAGCCGACCCCAGACCTGAAGCTGGCCGACCTGCTGGAGCAGCTGGGCATCGCCCGCACGCCGGACAGCCGCGACATCAGGGTGCATTTCGGCGGGCCGGTGGAGCATGGGCGCGGTTTCGTGCTGCATTCGGCCGACTATGCGACTTCCGATGCAACCCTGCGGGTGGATGCGCGTTTCGCCATGACGGCGACCCAGGAGATCCTGCAGGCCCTGGCCCGGGGCGAGGGGCCGCGCGATGCGATGCTGATGCTCGGCTATGCCGGCTGGGATGCCGGGCAGCTGGAGAGGGAGATCATGGCCAATGGGTGGCTGGTTGCCGAGGCCGATCCGGCGCTTGTCTTCGGGGCCGACTCCCACGGCAAGTGGGCGGCTGCCATGAAGTCGATCGGAGTGGATCCGGTGACGCTCTCGGCCTCGGCCGGCCATGCCTGAGAACGCCGGGCGCGGTTGGCCCGCGGAAGCGTTCCCGCCCGGATCTCCCCGGATCTCCGTGCGCGCCTGCCCTGCAGGCCCGGGCGTGTCCGAGAGGGCGCAGGGTGGGGTCACAGGGTCGTGTGGCGGGCCCGGGCTCCGCGCTCGATTGCGGCGGCGTGCAGGCGGTCGATCTCCAGTTCGTGGCGGATCTCTTCGAGCAGGCGCAGCTCTTCTTCGCGCAGCGTTCCGTCGGCTGCCGCCACATCACAGGCCAGCGCATAGGCGGTTTCGAACAGCCTTTCGGGCAGATTCTCGCGGATCAGGCCGAACAGTGCGTCCAGCCCGTCCTCTACGGAGAACAGGTCGAATACCGTCTGCGATACCCGTCTCAGCCGGTCGGCATCATAGCTGGCGAAAACCGGCAGGTGGTTGACGATGGCCTCGATGGTGACAAGCTCGGCGGTCCGGATGTTCTCGTCCGAGGCCGAAACCGCCACCATGACGGCGACCAGACAGTCCTCGGGGGTGAGCGGATGGGTGATCTCCATTGCGGGGAATCCTCCGGATGCGACCTGCGGGCGCAGAATATTGACGCGCCGGGCCGGCAGCAATAGGGAGAAGACCCTGCCGGCGCGATGCCGGCCGATCCGGGGGATGGGAAATGTCCGATCTGCGTGAGCTTGCGATGAAGTCCAGGGCCTGGCCGTTCCAGGAAGCGCGCAGGCTGGTCAAACGCTATGCCAAGGCGCCGCCCGAAAAGGGCTACGTGCTGTTCGAGACCGGCTACGGCCCCAGCGGGCTGCCTCATATCGGCACCTTTGGCGAGGTGGCGCGCACCACCATGGTGCGGCGCGCCTTCGAGGTGCTGTCGGACATTCCCACCAGGCTGATCTGCTTTTCCGACGACATGGACGGTCTGCGCAAGGTGCCCGGCAACGTGCCCAACCGCGAGGTGCTGGCCGAACATCTGCAGAAGCCTCTGAGCGCCGTGCCCGACCCGTTCGGCGAATACGAAAGCTTTGCAGCCCACAACAACGCCATGCTGCGCCGCTTTCTGGACACCTTCGGCTTCGAATACGACTTCATGTCGGCGACCGAGTTCTACCGCTCGGGTGCCTTCGACGAAACGCTGCTGCGCGCGGTCGAAAAATACGACGAGCTGATGGCGGTGATGCTGCCGACGCTTCGCGAGGAACGGCGCGCCACCTACAGCCCGTTTCTGCCGATCTCGCCCAGCACGGGGCGGGTGCTCTATGTGCCGATGAAGGCGGTCAATGCCGCCGAGGGCACGATCACCTTCGATGACGAGGACGGCACGGAAGTGACCCTGCCGGTCACCGGCGGGCGGGTGAAGTTCCAGTGGAAGCCCGATTTCGGGGCTCGCTGGGCGGCGCTCGGGGTGGATTTCGAGATGTTCGGCAAGGAACACGGCACCAACGCGCAGATCTATTCCAAGATCTGCCGGGTGCTGGGCGCGCGTCCGCCCGAGCAGTTCACCTACGAGCTGTTCCTGGACGAAAACGGGCAGAAGATTTCCAAGTCGTCGGGCAACGGCATCTCGATCGATGACTGGCTGAAATACGCCGGTTCCGAAAGCCTGTCCTACTTCATGTATCAGAAGCCGCAGACCGCCAAGCGGCTGTATTTCGACGTGATCCCGAAAGCGGTGGACGAGTATCACCAGCAGTTGCGTGCCTATGCGGGCCAGGACACGGCGGCGCGGCTGAACAACCCGGTGTTCCATATTCATGGCCACGATGTGCCGTCGAGCACGCTGGATGTTCCGTTCTCGATGCTGCTCAACCTGGCGTCGGTTTCGGCGGCCGAGGACAAGGACAGGTTGTGGGGCTTCATCCGGCGCTACGCCCCCGAGGCCAGCCCCGAGACGCATCCGGACCTGGACCGGGCCGCCGAATATGCGGTGCGCTATTTCAATGACTTCGTGAAGCCGCAGCGCCTGTTTCGCCTGCCCGATGACAGGGAACGCGCCGCGCTGGAAGACCTGCGCGACCGGCTGAAGGCCTGGGACGGCGGGCTCGATGCCGAGGCGCTGCAATCGCTGGTATTCGCGGTCGGCAAGGAACACGGGTTCGAACCGCTGCGCGACTGGTTCAAGGCGCTTTACGAGGTGCTGCTGGGCGCAAGCCAGGGCCCGCGGTTCGGCGGGTTCATCGCGCTGTTTGGCGTCGATGAAACGGTTGCATTGATCGACAAGGCGTTGGCGGGCGACCTGGCGGGCTGAACTATCTCTGGACCGATCGGTCCACAAGCGCTAGCCTTGTCGCATGACCAGCCCGTATCAACCGCTCGACACGCTGAAACCATTGGCGGATGACATCTGGATCGTCGATGGGCCGGAGATTTCGTTCTACGGGCTGCCGTTTTCAACCCGGATGACGGTGATCCGGCTGTCGGACGGCGGGATGATGCTGCATTCGCCGACGAAACTGGTTCCGGCGTTGCGCGCAGGGATCGAAAAACTCGGGCCGATCCGGCACCTGGTTTCACCCAACTGGATCCACTATGCCTATATCGGAGAGTGGCAGGACGCAGTGCCGGGCACCCTGGCCTGGGCTGCGCCGGGGGTGCGCGAGCGCGCGCGCAAGCACGGGGTGGCGGTGCGTTTTGACCGGGACCTGTCGGATGGGAAGCCGGGGCCATGGGCCGGCGACGTCGCGCAGATGCTGGTGCGCGGCAGCACCGTTCACCGCGAATTCGTGTTCTTTCACAAGGCGTCGAAAACGCTGATCCTGACTGACCTGATCGAAAATTTCGAAGCCGACAAACTGCCGTTTTTCATGGGGTTGGTCGCCCGCATCGCCGGGGTTGCCCATCCGGATGGAAAGATGCCACCGGACATGTGGCTGACGTTTCGCCGCCACCGCGCCCAATTGCGCGCCTGCGTCGAGCGGATGATCGCATGGCAGCCTGCCCGTATCGTGGTTGCCCACGGGCGCTGCATCGAGCGCGATTGCGAACGGGAACTGCGCCGGGCGTTTCGTGGGGCATTGGCCAACTGAGGCGGTTCTGCCATCTCATGCCAGCCATCCGAACGCATGGTTTTCGCCCGGTTAACCTTCGGCGCCTAGTTTTGCGCACAGTCGGGCACTGACCCGGTTTCAACCATCGAAGCGGACATTTGAGCGAACCCGTCGCGCACTGGCGCGCGCGGTCTGTTCGCGCTGTCGGTATCTGAAAGGGATTCGTATGAACAAGGCGATCACGGATGGTTTGGTCTTCATGCCGCCGGCATTTGCGAACGGTCTGGACGTGTGGTCCAGCGAAGACGGGATTCCCGGTTCGGCGACCTACGATACCGACCCCAATGCATCCATCGTCACTGCAGATCAGGATTTCGGCAGCTGCCTGGAGCTGCAGGTTGTCAACAATCCGCAGAAGCTGCGCTACATGGGGCAGACGCCGATCCTGCCCGGCTGCTACCTGCGCATTCGCGCGCGGGTCAAGGCGATCAGCGGCAACCTGCCCTCGGTGCGCGTGGCGGCCTGGGCCGGCGACGGTTCCAACGCTCATGTGAACGGGTTGACCGAAGTGGGGCCGAGCGTGTCGCTTTCCGCCTATGGAGAGGTGGTCGAGGTCAGCGCCATCGTCGGTTCCGGCCTGCGCGGCGGGGTCGACATGGTGTGGGGCACGACTCCGGTCTATGGCCATTTCGGGCTGGATTTCACCGGCCCGACCGGCGGCGTGGTCCGCATCGACGACATCGAGATCGAGGACATCACCAGCGCCTTCCACCGCGACCTGATGGACTGGGTGGACGTGCGCGACTACGGTGCCGTGGGCGACGGGGTGAGCGACGACAAGGCGGCGTTCGATGCTGCCGACGCCGCTGCGCAGGGGCGCTCGGTCCTGGTGCCGGCGGGAACCTACTTCCTGGGCGATCACACGACCATGACCAACCCGGTGCGCTTCGAGGGCACGGTGAGCATGCCCAATGACAAGCGCCTCATCCTGATGGGCAATTTCAGCCTGACGCCCTATATAGAAGCCTTCGGCGACGAGGTGCTCGGCTTCAAGAAGGCCTTTCAGGCGCTGCTGAACTTCTCGGATCACGAGTCGCTCGACATGGACGGGCGGCGGATCGAACTGGACGCGCCGATCGACATGCAGCAGGCAGAGGGCACCAAGACCACCTTCGAGGTGCGCCGGGTGATCCGCAACGGCCAGTTCAACGCGCTGGCCTCGGCCAACTGGGATCCGACGGTGGCCATCTCGCAGGCCGACTACAACCCTGCCAGTCCGAAGACCCTGTTCAACGTCGCCAATGTGGCCAATATCGAGGTGGGTTCGCTGGTCACCGGCAACGGGGTCGGGCGCGAAGTCTATGTGACCGACAGGAACGTCGGCGCCGGCACGCTGACGCTGAGCCAGCCACTTTACGGGGCGGCGGCAAGCCAGAGCTATACCTTCACCCGGTTCAAGTACATTCTCGACTTTTCCGGGTTCACCAAGCTGTCGAAATTCACCATCACCGATGTGGAGTTCCAGTGTGCGGGCAATGCCAGCGGCATCCTTCTGGCGCCCAACGGGCAGACCTTTCACCTGAAGGACAGTTTCATGACCAAGCCGCGCGACCGCGGCATCACCAGCCACGGGATCGGTTGCCAGGATCTGCAGATCGACCGCTGCCATTTCGTGTCGTCAGAGCAGTCGGTAGCGGCCACCGCGCGCACGTCCATTGCCTTCAACGTCAATGCCAATGACGCCAAGATCCGCGACAACCGCTTCGAACGGTTCCGCCACACCGGGGTGCTGTTCGGCAACGGGCATCTGATCGTCGGCAACCACTGGTTCCAGGGTGACAACCTGGTGGACGCGCCGCGCCTTGGCGGAATGATCTTCACCTATCCGAACGTGAAATCGGTGATCACCGGAAACTACATCGACAACTGTTTCATCGAGTGGACCAACGAGCACGATGCCGCGCCGGATTTCGGGGTGGAATATTCCTTCGGCGGGCTGACCGTCACCGGCAACATCTTTACCGCCTCGGATGTGGCCAGCTGGTTCCGCTGGATCGTGATCAAGCCCCACGGGGCGGGCCATTTCATCCAGGGGCTCAGCGTGACCGGCAACAGCTTCAAGGCGATCAACGGCAGCATCGACCGGATCGAGGAGGTGGACAGTTCGATTGCACCCCTGGACAACGGCCGGATGCGAAACGTCCTGTTTGCCGGCAATACCTTCAACGCGGTGGCCCAGAATACCATCAACCCTGTGACCTTGGAATTCGTCCAGGCCTCGGAGGCTGCCGTCTGGACGCTGGATCCTTCCGGCTACCTGCCCTTCGGTGGATGGTCGCGCAATGTCACGGCGGTCGTGACCGAGGGCGCGATCACCAATGCCTCGGGGACGCAGATCTTCGCGCAGCCGCACGTCACGGTGAACGCGGGCAGCGCGTCCAACCTCGTGCAGCTGACATGGCCCGAGCCCTGCAAGGGCCGCGTGGTGGTGACGACACGCATGGACAACCCGTTCTGAACCGTTTTCAGGGCGGGGAAAGGCCGGGGTCCGCTGCCCCGGCCCTTCATTCCAGATCGGCGGCGTTCAGCAGGAAGGCCTTGCCGAACCCCCCGTTCAGGAAGGCGGATTCGGGGTGAAAGCGGACAAAGCCGAAATCCGCGAAATCGACGTAGAGCTTCGCCTTGGGGTGGCGGTGCAGCCAGATTTCGCGCAGGGCAGGGCGGGCTTCGGGTGGCATGAAGACCGCCTGCGCGGTGATCCGGAGACGGGGGGCGGCAAGCGGATCTCCCCTGGGGGCGGGGTCTCCGATCAGCAGCGTGCAGAGCGGATTGCGGCGCAGCGCGGCATGGTGCCGGGCCAGTGCCGAGATCAGCGACAGCAGGGCGCCGTCGGGCGCGCGGGCAAAGCCTATGCGGGCGAGCAGCGGTGCACCGCCTTCCGGCGCGTTTAGCCCGAGCACCGCCGTGCGCGCCTCGGCGAGGAGGCGCCGGGCCTGGGCGCGCGCCGCCTCGTCGGCGGCGCGGTAAAGCTCTTCTTTCCGCCTCTCGCGTGCCTTTTCCTGCATGCGGCAAGACTAGCGCTCCGCCGCTGCGGGGGAAAGCGGCGAAAACGGAAACACCGCTTGCGTGCCGGGCCTCCCGCCGTGTTACACTCCGGCAGGCCGGAAGAAGGCGGGAGGTCAGGATGCCGAAGATCGAGACCGGCGGCAGCCACCAGACGGTCATCACCACATTCGAGGTCACCCCGGGCACGGCGCAGGACGTGCTCGAACTCCTGCGCGATGCCTATGACGAGGTGATTTCCCGGCAGCCGGGCTTCATCAGCGCCGCGATCCATCTGAACGACGCGCAGACCCGCATCGCCAGCTATTCGCAGTGGCGTCGCCGCGAGGATTTCATGGCGATGCTGCGCACCCCGGAAATGCGCGAGCGCAACCGTGTCATCAACGAGATGTGCAAGGGGTTCGAACCGGTCATGTATGACGTGGTGGCCACCTTCGGCTGAACCCCGTGGCGGAACGCGGCCGCGCCGGCCGTGCCGGAGCGCCATGCCGGGGGCGAAGATTTTCCTTGAAGCTACAGTTGCTGAAGATTCTATACCCGTTTCCGGTCGAACCGGAACGGAGAACACGGCGTGCGCACGCGAACGGAACTTGTGGTCGAGGGCATGGACTGCCCCAGCTGCGTCAACAAGATAGAAGGGGTGGTCTGCAGGCTGCCCGGGGTCGAGAATGTCCGCCTGAACTACACCAGTCAGAAGCTGAGCTTCGACGCCGGGGCCGATAGCGCCGCGGCGGCAACCGCAGCGGTGGAGCGGCTCGGCTACAGGGTGCGCTCGCTCTCCGATGCGCCCCGTTCCGGGCCCGGATGGTGGCGGAGCGGAAAGGGGCGGCTCGTGATCCTTTCCGGCGTGATGCTGGCGCTGGCCTTCGCGCTTTCCGTCCTGCTGCCCGGATATGCGGGGTATGTCTTTTCCGCGGTGGCGCTGATCGCCCTGGCGCCGCTGGCGCGCAAGGCCTGGGCGGGGGCGCGTGCCGGGCAGCCATTTACTATCGAGACCCTGGTGAGCATTGCGGTGATCGGGGCGATCGTCATCGACGAATCGGCGGAAGCGGCGGTTGTGGTCTTCTTCTTCCTGGTCGGCGAACTGCTGGAGATGATCGCCGCGGCAAGGGCGCGCCGTTCGGTGCAGGCGCTGGCCGATCTCGTGCCGCGGTCCGCTCTTCTCGTCGAGGGGCAGGCCGTGCGCGAGGTGCCGGCCGACAGCCTGCGTCCGGGCGATCTGATCGAGCTGCGCCCGGGGGGGCGGGTGCCTGCCGACGGGGTGATCGTGCAGGGCGAGACCTCGGTGGACGAATCGGCGGTCACCGGAGAATCCGTTCCCAGGCGCAAGGTGGCAGGAGACAGCCTGTTCGCCGGGTCGATCAATGCCGAGGGCGTGATCCGCCTGAGGGTGGAAAAGGCCGCGGGCGACAACATGATCGCCCGGATCCTGAAGCTGGTCGAGGAGGCGGAGGCCGCCCGGGCGCCGACCGAGCGCTTCATCGATGCCTTCAGCCGCTACTATACCCCCGGCGTGATCGCGGTATCGGCGTTGATCGCGGTGCTGCCGCCGCTGCTGGGCGGAGCGTCCTGGGAAAGCTGGGTCTACAAGGGGCTGGCGATTCTGCTGATCGGTTGCCCCTGCGCGCTGGTGCTCTCGACGCCGGCGGCGATCACCTCGGGCATTTCATCGGGGGCCCGCCAGGGGCTGCTGGTGAAGGGAGGCGCGGTGCTCGAGGCCATCGGCCGGGTGCACCGGATCGCCTTCGACAAGACCGGCACCCTGACCAGGGGCAGGCCGGAGGTGACCGACCTGCGTCCGCTTTCCGGTGTCGACGAAGAAGAGCTGCTGCGGCTGGCCGGCGCTGCAGAGGCGGGCTCGTCACATCCTCTGGCGCAGGCGATCGTGGCGCTGGCGGCGGTGCGCGGGGTGGACCTGCCGGCGGCGGAAGGTGCGCGGGCGCTGAACGGGCGCGGCGTGCGGGCGGTCGTCGAGGGGCGCGAGGTGGTGGTGGCCTCGCCGCGCCATGCCGGCACGCTGGTGGCGCTGCCCCCCGATGTCCGGAGCGGGATCGCCGCCCTGGAGGCCGAAGGCAAGACGGTTGCGGTGGTGCTGGCAGACGCTCGCCTGGCGGGGCTTGTCGCGCTGCGCGACGAATTGCGCCCGGATGCGCCGGCAGCCATTGCCGCGCTGCGCAAGATGGGAATTTCGGCGGTGATGCTGACCGGCGACAATGCGCGCACCGGCCGGGCGCTGGCCCGGGCGCTGGGGATGGAGGTGGAAGCCGAGCTGCTGCCGGAGCAGAAGCTGCAGGCGATCGCCCGGCTGCGCGGCAACGGCACCATCGCGATGGTCGGAGACGGCATCAACGATGCGCCGGCGCTGGCGGCGGCGGATGTGGGCATCGCCATGGGCGGGGGCACCGACGTGGCGCTGGAAACCGCCGATGCGGCGCTGCTGCACGAACGTGTCGGCGACGTGCCGGCGCTGGTGGCCCTGTCGCGGACGACCATGCGCAACATCCGCCAGAACATCACCATCGCGCTGGGGCTGAAGGTGGTCTTTCTGATCACCACGCTGCTGGGGGTCACTTCGCTGTGGATGGCGATCCTGGCCGATACGGGGGCAACGGTTCTGGTCACGATGAATGCGCTGCGGCTGCTCCGCTTCGAGCACCCCGGCCTGGAGCGCCCCGCTCCGGCCTGAGGGCTCCGGCCTGAGGGCTCCGGTGTGGGCGCCCGCGCCCGGCCTTCGGCAGGTTGCGGCCGATGCCCTGCCGGCCTGCGCGCTTCCCCGTCCGGGGGCTGCCTTCGCCCGCGCCCCGTTCCATCCTGCCACCTGCCGATCATCCGGGGTGCCCGCGCATTTCGCCTGCCGCGGTCTGCTCCGGGTGGTTCTGCCCCGGGTGGCGGTGCGCCTCGAGGCCGCTCAGCTTGATGCATCGCAAGGCGCGCGCATCCCGGCCGTGGCAGGATGAGCCCGGAAACGGAGGATGCCATGTACAGGAAGATACTCGTTCCCGTCGCGCTCGATCACCGTCCGAACGTCGCCACGGCGCTGGCCGTGGCGCGGACCCTGAAGGATGCGGACGGAGAGATCGTCGCCGTTCACGCCATCGAGCCCGTGCCCGGCTATGTGACCCATTACGTGCCCGAGGAGGTGTTGGAGGAAGGGCGCACCGCCGCGCTTGCCGCACTCCGGGCCGAACTCGGCGGGGCCGGCGACCTGAAGGCCGAGCTGATCAGCGGCCCGGCGGGCCATGCGATCACCGAATATGCTGCGGCGCATGGGGTGGACTGCATCGTCATCGCCTCGCACCGGCCGGGGCTGAGCGACTATTTCCTCGGTTCGACGGCGGCGCGGGTGGTGCGCCATGCCCGCTGCGCGGTGCATGTGGTGCGCTGAGCACGTGGTGCGCTGAGCGGGCCGGGGCGGTGCCGCCTGCGGATGCCGCGGTCGGCCGGTTCGGGCGCGTCGCTCGTGCCGGCGGTCGGAGTGACGGAAATCCGGAGCGACGGAAATCTCCGGGAGTGCCGTTGAAGAGGATGCAGACAGACATCCAGGGAGGCACCGATGCTCAGACCGATACCGCTTCTGATGACAGGGCTTCTGGCCCTGTCGGTTTCCGCTCCCGTGTTCGCCGGGCCTGCGGATCACTTCCGGCACTGGTCCAAGGACCGCATCGAAGACCGGCTCGACCGGCTGGAAAACCGCCTTGACGCGCGGCGGGACCGCGGTCGGCGCGACCGGCTGGAGGACCGGATCGATCGCTGGGAAGACCGGCGCGACCGGGCCGGGCTTCCGGTCCCGCCCCGGCTGAACCGGTGGGAGCGGCGTTCCTGGCGGCGGTTCTGGTGCCGCCGGTTCGATCCCGCGGCATGCACCGGACCTGACCGCTGACCCGGAACCGCCTGGCCGGCCGCCGCTGCCGGCGCTGCACCCGCCACCCCGCCCCCGGCAACCGCCGGGGGCCTTCGCCCGATCCTGCCGGCTGATCTCGCCGGGTCAGCTTTCCAGGGCGGCGCGGCGGTCTTCGTATTCGGCCCGGTCGATCTCGCCGCGGGCGAAGCGCTCGTCCAGAAGTGCGCGCGCATCGCGGTGCGTACTGCCGGCCTGTGGCTGGCCGAACAGACGGATCGCAACCACGATCGCGCCGAGCACGAGGCCGACGAACAGCGCCATCATCAGAAAGCCCGTCAGCCAGCCCCCATAGCCCATGTGGCCGCCGCCCGTCGGGATGTAGCCCCAGTTCCCGCCGGAGGGGTCGGCCAGCGCCGCCGTGGGTGAAACGGCCCGGAAAGCGGCCAGCGCCGCCGGCAGAATCGTCAGAGTCCTCATGGCATCCTCCTTCGGTTGCATCCTTCCTTCGGTCCTCGCAAACGCCTGGGGAACGGGCGTTTTTCCCAGCCGGAGATCGGGCGCGCGCCACGCCATTTCAAGTGCCGCTCAAGGAGCGGACGACAAGCGACAGGCAGCGCGGGGAACGCGGCCTCCCCGCGGCCTTTCCCGTTCCCTGCCCCGCCGCCGCGTCCGGGCGGTTCCGATGCCCCCGGATGATACACGGGCGGAACGTCGCAGACATGAGCGCGATCAGGCACCCGGTTCACGTTTGCGTGACGGCTCTCCGCGGCAGCCGGTGCGGCAGCCGCAACGCCGGCTTTCCGGGCATGGCCGCCCCGGCCGGCGCGCTCACGGCAGGATCACGTTGCGCCGGGCCGCCCCGGAACGGGTGTCGGCAATGGCATCGTTGATCCGCTCGAGCGACCAGCGCTCCGATACCAGCTCCTCCAGCTTCAGCCGCCCCTGGCGCCAGAGATCGACCATCCAGGGGATGTCGCGCGCCAGAACGACATCACCCATGCGGGTGCCGATCATCCCCTGGCCGAGCGCGGCCAGGATCACCGGCTCGTAGGTGGCGCATGCCCCCGAATGCGGCATCCCGAGCATGAACAGGCGCCCGCGTGGGGCGAGGTAGCGCGGGGCCGTGTCATAGGCCGCCACCGCGCCGACGCTGACGAAGACCGCATCAGCTCCCCTTCCGGCGGCTTCGCGGGCAGCCTTCCAGGGTTTCGGTTCGGTTGCGAGCACACCGTCCGTGGCGCCGAAATCGCGCGCTGCGGCAAGTTTCTCCCGGCTCAGATCCACTGCGACGATTCGCGCCGCTCCGGCGATTCGTGCGCCCTGGATCGCGTTCAGCCCGACCCCGCCTGCGCCGATCACCACCACCACCTGCCCCGGGCGCACCCCGGCGGTGTTGATCACCGCGCCCATGCCCGTTGCCACCCCGCAGGACAGCAGGCAGGCGGCTTCGGGGGGCATGTCGTCGGGAACCGGCGCAACCTGCGAGCGGGCCACGACCACCTTTTCGGCGAAGGCGCCGGTGAGAAGGCCCTGCTCCAGCGGCCCGCCGTCGGCGGTGCGCAACGGCCCGCCGTCGGGCGGCGGTGGCGCCTGGCAATAGGCCGGCGCACCGGCGGTGCAGCTCGGGCAGCCGCCGCAGGCGCGCAGCAGGGTGACCAGGACCGTGTCTCCGGGGGCGATGTCGTCGATGCCGGGGCCGAGCGCGCTGACCCGCCCGACCGCCTCGTGGCCGTAAACCGCCGGCAGGGGGCCGCCCCAGGCGCCTTCGGCATAGGAGATGTCGGAATGGCAGATGGCGCAGGCCTGGATCGCCACCTCGATCTCGCCGGGGCCCGGAGCGCGCAACAGCACTTCCTCGATCTGCAGCGGTTTTCCGAATTCGTGGCAGACGGCGGCCCTGATTCGCTGCATGGTCTTTCCCCGTTCTCCGTTCCCGTCACACCGTGCAGCCTGCGCCTGTCGGGCGGCGGGATCAAGATCTGCTGTCCCCGCCCGTTCCGTCGCACAGGATCAGCCCGATGCAGCCCAGGGTCAGCATTGCCGACAGCAGGAAGGGCGCGCCGGGAAGATGGAGCGGTGCCGCCCCGCCGGTGAAGAACCAGAAGGTCTGGGTCATCAGCAGCGGTGCGACGATCGTGGCCAGCGCGTTGAGGCTCATCAGCACGCCCTGCAGCTCTCCCTGCCGGCCATCGCCCAGCGCGCGCGACAGAAGCCCCTGGAGCGCCGGCCCGGCCACCGAGCCGAGCGCGGCCAGAGGGGTGAGCAGGAACGCCAGGCCGCCGTTGCCGACCATTCCGAGAAAGACGAAGAACAGGGTGTCGAGCCCCAGCCCGGCGATCACCGCCCGCCGCTCGCCCAGCCGGGCCACCAGAGGCCGGACGGCAAGCGCCTGCACCAGCGTGTAGGAGAGCCCGTAAAGCGCCAGCGAATAGCCGATCGTCGTGCTGTCCCAGCCAAATCGCTCGGTGGCGAAGAAGGCCCAGATCGCCGGGTAGACGAAAAAGGCCACCGCGGCGATGAAGGTCGCCGCCAGGTAGCGCCCCAGCCCCCGCAGCCGGCCGATCCGGCGGATGCCGGCCAGCGGGTTGGCATGGCGCCATTCGAAGGGGCGGCGGGTGCGCGCGTTCACGGTTTCAGGAAGCACGATCAGGCCGAGGAGGAAGCTCCCCAGCGCCAGCAGGGCCGCCGCGACGAAAGGTGCCCGCGGGCCGTGGGCGCCCAGCAGCCCCCCGGCCAGCGGCCCGAGCACGAATCCCGCCCCCGCCGCCGCTCCGACCAGGCCGAAATTCGCGGCCTTATCCTCCGGTGCCGACATGTCGGCCAGGGCAGCCGAGGCGGTGGCATGGGTGGCAGAGGCGATGCCGCCGATGATCCGGGCCGCAAAAAGCACCGCGAGCGACCCGGCCAGCGCCAGGAGCAGGTTGTCGAGGAAGACGACGAACATCGAGGCCAGCAGCACCGGCCGCCGCCCGAACCGGTCGGAGAGATTTCCCAGCAGCGGCCCGAACAGGAACTGCATTACCGCAAAGGCGGTGGCCAGCGCACCCCCCCAGAGCGCGGCCTCGGCCGGCGGCCGGGCGGTGATTTCCTCGAGCAGCTCCGGCATCACCGGCATGATCATGCCGATGCCCGCCGAATCGACGAGCACGGTCAGCAGGATGAACAGGAGCGGCAGGCGGCGGGGCATGAAGAGCCTTGCATGATCACGGGCCGACCATGCCCGATTCCGCGCCGGGTGCAAGGGATGGTGCAAGGGATGCGTGCCGGGTGCAGGGGTGCGCGCCGGAAGCAGGCGCGGGCATTCCCCGGCAGGCGCGCGGGCGGGCAGCGGGCGCCTACCCGTCTCCGGCCAGCAGCGCCACGATCGATCGGGCGCTTTCGCCGTTCCAGTCGGCATCGCCCCGCAGGCGGGCGATCTCGCGGCCCGCGGGGTCGAGCAGCACCGTCGTCGGCAGGCCGAGAACGCCCATCGCCCGCGCCAGCGCCGATCCGTCGTCGAGCAGGATCGGCAGCGCGCTGACTCCGGTCTCGGCAAAGAGACGCCGGATCGCCGGCAGGGTATTGCGGGTGGTCGCGATGGTCAGCACCTCGAAGCGCTTGCCGCCGAAGTCCCGCTGCAGCGCTTCCAGCCCCGGCATTTCCTTGCGGCAGGGGGCGCACCATGTGGCCCAGAAGTTCACCAGCACGTATTTGCCCCGCCACTGCTCCAGCCGGTATTCGTTGCCCTGCGGATCGGTGAAGGGAAGCTGCGCCACCTCGCGCGGTTCGGAGAACACCAGCTTCTTCATCGTGCCCGCGCGCAGGGCCTCCAGCGCGGCGATATCGGCCTCTGCTCCGATGGCCGGAGCGTTTGCACCAAGGGCAAGGGCCGTGTAGAGGACAGCGAGACGAAACCAGCGCATGAGGAACCTCCCGGGTGAGCCAATGACCGACAAGACCCGCAACGCAATGTGGGGCGGGCGCTTCGCCGCCGGGCCCGATGCGATCATGGAGGCGATCAACGCCTCGATCGGCTTCGACAGGCGGCTCCATGCCCAGGACATCGCCGGATCTCGCGCCCATGCCGCCATGCTGGCGGCCACGGGCATCATTACCGATAAGGATGCCGAGGCGATCAGGGAAGGCCTTCTCACGGTCTTGTCAGAGATCGAGGCCGGGGAATTCCCGTTCTCCGCCGAGCTGGAGGACATTCACATGAATGTCGAGGCGCGGCTGAAGGAGCTTGTCGGAGAGCCCGCCGGCCGCTTGCACACCGCGCGCTCGCGCAATGATCAGGTGGCCACCGATTTCAGGCTGTGGGTGCGCGAGCAGATCGACGCCGCGGTTGCCGGACTGCGGGCGCTGATCGGCGCGCTGCTGGCCCAGGCCGAGACCGGGGCCGACTGGGTGATGCCCGGCTTCACCCACCTTCAGGTGGCCCAGCCGGTGACCTGGGGCCATCACATGATGGCCTATGTGGAAATGTTCGGCCGCGACATCTCCCGCTTCAAGGACGCCCGGGCGCGGCTGAACGAATGCCCCCTGGGCGCGGCGGCGCTGGCCGGCACTTCCTTTCCCATCGACCGCGAGATGACGGCCCGCGCGCTGGGCTTCGACCGCCCGGCGGCCAATTCGCTCGATGCGGTCAGCGACCGCGACTTCGCGCTGGAGTTCCTTTCCGCGGCCGCGATCTGCGCCATGCATCTTTCGCGCCTGGCCGAGGAGCTGGTGATCTGGTCCTCGGCGCAGTTCCGCTTCGTCACCCTGTCGGACCGCTTCTCCACCGGCTCCTCCATCATGCCGCAGAAGAAGAACCCGGATGCCGCCGAACTGATCCGGGCCAAGATCGGGCGCATCTTCGGGGCCAATGTGGCGCTGATGATGGTGATGAAGGGGCTGCCCTTGGCCTACTCCAAGGACATGCAGGAGGACAAGGAGCAGGTCTTCGACGCCGCCGACAACCTGATGCTGGCGCTGGCCGCGATGGAAGGCATGGTGGCCGACATGAGCGCCAACCGCGAGGCCCTTCGCGAGGCCGCGGCCACCGGTTTTTCCACCGCCACCGACCTGGCCGACTGGCTGGTGCGCGAGCTGAACCTGCCGTTCCGCGAGGCCCACCACGTCACCGGCACCCTGGTGGCTCTGGCCGAGGCGAAGGGCTGCGACCTGCCGGATCTGTCGCTCGAGGAGATGCAATCAGCCCATCCGGGCATCACCGATGCGGTTTTCGGCGTGCTGGGGGTTGAGAATTCGGTGGCCTCTCGCACATCCTATGGCGGGACCGCACCGCAAAACGTGCGCGCCCAGATCGCCCGCTGGAAGGAGAAGCTGTCATGAAACGTCCGATGCCCGTGCTGTTCGTCCTGCTGGCTCTGGCCGCCTGCGGTGTGGATGGCGAACCGCTGAAGCCCAGCTACAGCGCCGAAACCACGATCGGCTACAATTCGAGAACCGGCCCCTTCAACCAGACGAGCATCGGGGTGCGCTTCGGCAACTGAACGCCGCCGCGCGCCCGCAGACCACCACCGCGGCCCGGGCGCTTCCGCCCGCCCGCCAGAGCGGATGGAAGAGCGGCGATGGACCACTTCGACTACAGGAACGGCGAACTGCACGCCGAGGAGGTGCCGGTCCACCGGATCGCGGAAGAGGTCGGCACGCCGTTCTACTGCTACTCCACCGCTACGCTGAGCCGCCATTTCGCTCTGTTCGACGAGGCGCTTTCCGGCACCGAGCATCTGGTCTGCTTCGCGGTGAAGGCGAATTCCAATGTCGCGGTGCTGAAGCACCTGGGTGATCTCGGCGCCGGGATGGACGTGGTCTCGGCCGGCGAATACCTGCGCGCGCGCGCCGCCGGCGTGCCCGGAGAGCGGATCGTGTTTTCCGGGGTCGGCAAGACCCGCGAGGAGATGCGCGTCGCGCTGGAGGGCGGCATCCGCCAGTTCAATGTCGAGAGCGAGCCCGAGATGGAGGCGCTGGACGAGGTGGCGCGATCGCTGGGGCGCATCGCGCCGGTGGCGCTGCGCATCAACCCGGATGTGGATGCCCGCACCCATGAGAAGATCGCCACCGGAAAGGCGGAGAACAAGTTCGGCATCCCGCTGGCCCGGGCGCGCGAGGCCTATGCCCTGGCCGCCCGCTTGCCGGGGCTTGAGGTGGTCGGGATCGACGTGCATATCGGCAGCCAGCTGACCGAGTTGGCGCCCTTCGAGCAGGCCTATGGCAAGCTTGCCGAACTGACCGGCGTGCTGCGTGCCGACGGCCACGACATCCGCCGGCTCGACCTGGGCGGCGGGTTGGGCATTCCCTACGAGCGCTCCAACAGCGTGCCGCCGCTTCCGGTCGAATACGGTGCGATGGTCAAACGCACGGTCGGGCACCTGGGCTGCGAGATCGAGATCGAGCCGGGCCGGCTGATCGCCGGCAACGCCGGGATCATGGTTGCCCGGGTGATTTATGTGAAGCGGGGCGGGAACCGCCGTTTCCTGATCCTCGATGCGGCGATGAACGATCTTGTGCGCCCGGCGCTGTATGAAGCGCATCACGACATCATCCCGGTGGTCGCGCCGGCGCCGGGTGCGCCCCGGCACGAGCACGACGTGGTCGGCCCGGTCTGCGAAACCGGTGATACCTTTGCCCGCGCCCGGCCGCTGCCGGCGCTGGTGGCGGGCGATCTGGTGGCCTTTCGCTCGGCCGGGGCCTATGGTGCGGTGATGGCCTCGGAATACAATTCGCGCCCGCTGATTCCCGAAGTCATGGTCCGCGGGGATGAATTTGCCGTCATCCGGCCGCGTCCGGGCTATGACGAGATGATCGGACGCGATAGGCTGCCGGCATGGCTCTGAGCGCGCCAGGAGCGCCGGCGGCCCGACCGCTCGGGCGGGGCCCGATGAAAGCGATGGATGAAAAAGGCGGAAGATACCACTGAGGCAGCCCTGCGCCGGCTGCGCCTGCAGCTCTGGCTGAGTTGGGCCGGCCTGTTCGTCGAGCGTTTCGCGCGAGCCTTCTGGGCTCCGCTTTCCGCGCTGCTGGCGGTGCTGAGCGCGTTGATGTTCGGGCTGCATGAATGGCTGGGGCCGGAGATGCTGCGCCCGGCCGGGGGGGCGGTTCTGCTGCTGCTGCCTGCGCTTGCGGTGCCGGGAGTGCGGCGGTTCCGCCTGCCGTGCCGCGCCGAGGCGCTGGCACGCCTGGATGCCGCCCTCCCCGGGCAGCCGGTCGGGGCCCTTCTGGACCGGCAGGCGATCGGGCGGGAAGATCCGGCATCGCGCGCGCTCTGGGAAGCCCATGTGGCGCGGATGGCCCGCCTGGCGGCGCGCGCCCGCGCCCCACGCCCCGCGTTGCAGCTGGCGCGTCACGACACCTGGGCGCTGCGCCACGTGGCGCTGACGGGGTTCGTGATGGCGCTCCTGTTCGGCTCCGCCGAGCGGCTTGCCGAGGTGCCGGAGGCCCTGGGCGGGGGCAGTGTGGCCGGGGTCGCTTTCGGGCCGGCCTGGGAAGGCTGGGTGCGGCCGCCGCCGCATACCTCCCTGCCGACGCTCTACCTTCCCGAGGTTGCCGCCGGCAGCCTGGAACTGCCCCGGGGCAGCCGCGTGATCCTGCGCTTCTACGGCGCGGAGGGGGCGGTTGTCCTGTCCGAAACGGTCAGCGCGCGGCCTGCCGGCGCTGCCGGGGAGCCGGGCGATGGGGCGGGCGATGACAGGGCTCCGGAGCAGCGGGAGTTCGAGATCATGCGCTCGGGCCGGCTGCAGATCGACGGCCCCGGCGGGCGGAGCTGGCAGATCGTCGCCATCGCCGACAGGGCGCCGGAAATCTCCGTCGCCGGCCCGATCGAGCGCAGCGCCGATGGCGAGATGCGCCTGCCGTTCAGCGCCCGCGACGATTACGGCGTGCGCGC
Source organism: Paracoccaceae bacterium (assembly GCA_026989055.1). Taxonomy (GTDB): domain Bacteria; phylum Pseudomonadota; class Alphaproteobacteria; order Rhodobacterales; family Rhodobacteraceae; genus JAJRUE01. The sequence goes on along the minus strand of JALSKC010000061.1, from coordinate 17,274 downwards.
CGGCCGGGCCGAGATCGTTCTCGACCAGAGCGCACTCCAGCGCCGTCACGGGCTGCGTCCGCCTCCCGAATCGCGCCCCCCGATCCTGCTCGAGTTGCCGATGCCCCTCACCGGAGACCGGCGGGAGTTCACGGAAACCCTTGTCGAGGGGCTCCAGCGCCACCCCTGGGCAGGGCTTCCGGTAACGGTGACGCTGTATGCGGAAGATGCGCTGGGCCAGCGCGGCAGTTCGGAGCCGCTGGCGGCCGTCCTGCCGGGGCGGCGCTTCTTCGATCCGTTGGCCGCGGCCATCGTCGAGCAGCGGCGCGATCTGCTCTGGAATCGCACGAACGGCCCGCGGGTGGCCCGCATCCTGCGGGCGATCAGCCACCGGCCGCAGGGGCTGTTCGATTCGGCGTCCGCCTACCTGAAGCTGCGGGTGGCAATCCGCCGCCTGGAAGCGGGCATGCGCGGCGGAACGCTTGATGCCGCGCGGCGCGACGAGGTGGCCCGGGCGCTCTGGGACATCGCCCTGGATATCGAGGAGGGCGATCTTGCCGATGCCCGGGCCCGGCTGCGCGAGGCGCAGGAGCGCCTGCGCCAGGCCATGCGCGACGGTGCGAACGACGAAGAGATCGCCCGGCTCATGGACGAGTTGCGCGAGGCCATGCGCGAGTACATGGAGCAGCTCGCCCAGGAGCAGCGGGGCCGGCAGGACGAACTGGCCGACGGCGGTGACGGAATGCAGATCATCACCGACGAGCAGCTCCGCCAGCTCATGGACCGGCTGCAGGAACTGATGGAACAGGGCCGGATGCGCGAGGCGCAGGATCTCCTGGAGCAGCTGAACGAGATGATGGAGAACATGCGGGTCACCGAGGGGTCGGGCGGCCGGGAATCGGGGCAGCAGGCGCTCGAAGGGTTTGCGGAAACGCTGCGCGAGCAGCAGGGGCTGAGCGACGAGACATTCTACGACCTGCAGCGCCGTTTCGGTGACGACGGCGCCCGCAGTGATGGCGGGCAGGGCGAAGACGGGCAGGGCGAAGACGGGCGGCGGGGTGTCCGGGGGCCGGGTGATGCCGGCCGTTCGCCGGGGCCGGGTGAAGGCGAAGGGGTGCCGCCGGCGGAGAGAGAAGGGGACATGGGCGCTCCGACCGGCCCCGGTGCGCCGGAAGGCGGTGGTGCGGCGCCGGGGCTGCGGGACGACGGCGGCGCACCGGGCGGCGAGGCCGCACGCGGGCTGGCGGAGCGTCAGCGGGAGTTGCGCCGCCGGCTCGAAGAACAGGCGCGCGAGCTGCCGGGCGGGGGCGCGGCTGGCCAGAACCGGGCAGGCGAGGCGTTCGGCCGGGCCGAGGAGGCGATGGAAGGCGCCGAACAAGCCCTGCGCGAGGGCGACCTTCCCGGCGCCCTGGACCGGCAGGCCGAAGCGCTGGAGGCGTTGCGCGAAGGCATCCGTTCCCTGGCCGATCAGCTGGCCGGCCAGCCTCCCGGACAGGCCGGGCGGCAGGGCCAGGCGGCGGGGCGCGCCACCGGAAATGCCCTGCGCGATCCGCTGGGGCGCAATGCCGGTGCCGCCGGGCGGATCGGCACCGACGAGCAGCTGCTTCGGGGAGAGGAGATCCGCCGTCGCGCCCGGGAGCTTCTGGAGGAGATCCGCCGCCGTTCCGCCGATCCGTCGCGCCCGAAGATCGAGCTGGACTATCTGCGGCGCCTGCTCGAGCGGTTCTGAGCTTCCTGCGGTGCCGTCACCCCCTGCGGCGCCTGCGCCCGCTGCCCGCCGGTTGCGTCAGCCCGGCGCTTCTGCGTTCATTCGTTCCAGAAGGCCGGTGAGCCGTTCCACCGCCTGCAGCATGAGATCGTCCACCCCGGCGCGCAGCCGGTCCACCCAGGCGACATAGGATTCGAGGGGCGCGGCTGCCGCCGGCACCGCCTCTGCAAGTCGCGGGGCGAGCAGGTAGATCAGCGCCAGCAGGAGAAACAGCACCACCGCGCCGAGAAAGCCGCGCCGGAACCCGATCCGGCGGCTCGTTTCCGGGGAGGCCTCCGGCTGGTCGCCGGCATCGAGGGTGGAGTTGATCTCTTCGATGTCGGGCAGGAGCGCGCTCCGGGCAGCCTCTGTTCCCGGCAGGCCGGAGGCTTCCTCGGGTTCGGGGGCGAGGCGGGCGACATGCTCGGCCGGGGCGGAGGGCTGGGCGGCGGGAGCCTGGGCCGGCGGCTCCAGCCCCAGGTCGGGCTGGGTTTCGAGACTGCCGCGTTCGGCCTCGCGCACGCGCCTTTCGCGTTCCGCCTCCTCGCGCAGGATGTTTGCGACTTCGGCGTCAAGCCGGCTCCGGTGCTGTTGCGCAGAGGCATCGGAGCGGGGCGCCTCGGCGGCCGCCGCGGCGGCGGGTCTGGCTGCCTCGGCCCCTTTGGCTGCTTCGGTCCCTTTGGCTGCCTCGGTTCCGGAGTCTGCCCCGGTGCCTGCCCCGGCGGGAGAGGGTTGCGCCTGCGGTTCCGGCGGACGGGTCGCAGGCCCGGCCTCCGCAGCCGCGCCGGCCGTGCCGGATGCCTCCGACCCCGGCGTTCCCGATCCCGGCGTTTCCGACCCCGCCGCCGGGGCCTCGCCCTGCCCGTCGGCGCCGGGCTCCATGCTCCGCTCGTGGCGCTGGAACCACCCGTGGCCGCAGTTCGAGCACTGAACATCGCGACCGGCCTCGGGGATCACATCCGGATCGACTTCATATTGCGCACCGCAATTGGGACAAATCAAACGCATACTGCCTACCTCGAAACCGCCTTGTCGATCGCCCACGCCGACCGGAGCCGTTCCGAGGCCCGTTCCGGAGGCTGGCGACGTTTTTCGCGTTATTAGCAAAGGCGCATCGACAATCCAAGCTTTTGCGCGGCGGCGATTGAAACGCCCCGGCGGTTGAGGCAAAACTGTCGCGGCAGGCAGGAGGGCGGGCGCGGCGTGATCGAACTGACGGATATTTCCTACGGATATGACGGCGGCGAGCTGTTTTCGCGTATTTCCATGGAGATCGGCCCGGGCTCGTTCCACTTCCTGACCGGCCCGTCGGGGGCGGGCAAGACGACACTCCTGCGGCTGTGCTACATGGATCTGATGCCCTCGGGCGGGCGGATTTCGGTTTTCGGCCGCGAGGTGGGCGCGATGAGCCGCGACGACATCGCCGCTGCCCGGCGGCGGATCGGGGTCGTGCATCAGGACTGCCGGTTTCTCGACCATCTGCCGGTGATCGAGAACATCGCCCTGCCGCTGGAGGTGGCGGCGCGCAGGCCGGAGCCGGAGAACCTCGAGGCGCTGCTCGCCTGGGTCGGCCTGAGCGCGCGGGCGCAGGCCCTGCCGCCAGAGCTTTCGGGCGGGGAACGCCAGCGTGCGGCGCTGGCGCGCGCGGTGATCATGTCGCCCGAGGTGATCATCGCCGATGAACCGACGGGCAACATCGACTGGGAGATGTCGGAGCGGCTGCTGGAACTGCTGATCGAACTGAACCGGATGGGAAGGGCGGTGCTGATCGCCACCCATGACCTGAACCTGATCAGGGCGGCCAAGGCCCGGGTTTCGGCCCGGGTGCTGCGCATTCGCGATCGCCGGTTGCAGGCCGCCGGAGCCGAGCTGTGAGGGCGGCAGCGGCAATGACCGGGGGCAGGCGGCTGAAGGGCGCCGCCGACCGGGTCGTTCCGCCGTCGGGCTTTACCGCGCGGCTGACCCAGTTCACGGCCGCGGCGATGGCCTTTCTGGCGGTGTTCGCCCTGGCGCTTTCGCTGGCGGCGGGGCGGCTGGCGGAGCGCTGGTCCTCGGAGCTTGCACGGACGGCGACGGTGCGCATTTCGGCGCCTGCCGGGCAGATGGAAGCCCAGACCGAGGCGGTTGTCCGGGTGTTGGAGGCCACGCCGGGAGTGGCCCGGGTGCGGGTGCTGAGCGCTGCCGACGAGCAGGCCCTGCTGGAGCCGTGGCTGGGGCCGGGGCTGTCGCTGGAGAGCCTGCCCGTGCCGCAGCTGGTCGAAATCATCGAGAGTGCCGAGGGGTTTGACGCCACCGGGCTGCGGTTGCGGCTGCAGGCCGAGGCGCCGGGGGCGGTGCTGGACGATCACAGCCGTTGGCGGCAGCCGCTTGTCGCAGCGGCAGCGCGGTTGCGGATGCTCGGGCTGGTCTCGGCACTGCTGATCGCGGCCGCGACCGGGGCGATGATCACGCTGGCCGCGGATTCGGCGCTGGCGGCCAACCGCGAGGTGATCCGCGTGCTGCGGCTGATCGGGGCGCGGGATTCCTATATCATCCGGGCCTTCGTGCATCGCTTCACCCTGCGCACGCTGGGGGGCGCGCTGCTGGGAACCCTTCTGGGCATGAGCGCGGTGCTGCTGCTGCCGGGCCCCGGGGGCGGCGGCTTCCTGACCGGGCTGCAGCCGCAGGGCGCGGAATGGTTCTGGTATCTGCTGATTCCGCCGGTTTCCGCCCTGGTGGCCTTCCTGGCCACCCGGCTGGCGGCCCTGCGGGCGCTCAGGGGGATCACGTGATGCGGACGAAGGAAGCGCTGCAGTGGTTGCGCTCGGTGCTGTTCATCCTGCAGATGTATGCCGCCATGCCGTTGATGGCGATCTTCTTCACCCCGCTTGCGGTCCTTTCCCGCGACTGGGCGGTGCGGGCGGTGCGCAGCTACTGCCGCTATGTGCGCTGGTCGGCGGCCTGGATGGTGGGGCTGCGTTCGGAGGTGCGCGGCGAGGTTCCCACCGACGAGGTGATCGTGGCGGCGAAGCACCAGAGCTTCTTCGACATCATCATCATCGTCAGCGCCTGCCCGCGCCCGAAGTTCATCATGAAGAAGCAGCTGAAATGGGCGCCGATCCTGGGGTGGTATGCGATGCGTATCGGCTGCGTGCCGGTTGACCGGGGCAAGCGGGCCCAGGCGATCGCCCAGATGAAGGAGGGGGTCAGGCGCAACCTGCACGATCCGGGGCAGCTGATCATCTATCCGCAGGGCACGCGGGTGGCGGCCGGTGCCTACCGCCCCTACAAGATCGGCACTGCCGTCCTGTATGAGGAGCTGGAAGAAGATTGCGTGCCCGCGGCGACCAATGTGGGCGTGTTCTGGCCGCGCCACGGAATCTACCGCAAGCCGGGGCTGGCGGTGGTCGAATTCCTGCCCCGGATCCCGGCCGGCAAGCCGCGTGAGCGCTTCATGGTCGAACTCGAAGAGGCGATCGAGCGCAATTCCGACCGGCTGATGGCCGAGGCCGGATTCCACCGCCCGGGTTGAGCGGGCGGGGGCCGGCCGCGCCCCCCGCGCCCCGGTCTCGCGCCCGCACGCACTCTCCCCCGCGCCGGCCGCTCCGGGCGGCCCTCAGGCCGTTCTTCAGAGGTTCTGCCGGCGCCGGTAGGCCTCCAGCGCCCGTTCGGCCCGGGCCTCGGCGCGGCGGATGCGCACCGCGGTCAGGAAGGCCTCCTGCAGGGTGCTCGACGAGGCGCCCATTGCCTCGGCCATCTGGTTGATCAGCGTGTTGTCATCGGCCGTTCCGGGCAGCTCGAGGGCCTTGCGGGCCAGCTGGTCGGCAACGGTTTCGAGCAGATCCATGCCGTGGCTCCTGGTGGGGGCGGCTCAGGCGGCAAGCCCGGCCGCGCCGATGTCGAGATATTTCTGCCGCCGCTCCCTGAGCAGCTGTTCGGGCTTCTTCTTCTGCAGCTCCTTCAGCATCCTGCCGATCGCCGCACCGACCGCGCGGATGGTCGCCTCGCGGTCGCGCTGGGCGCCGCCCAGGGGTTCGGGGATCACCATGTCGGCCACCCCGAGCCGTTCCAGATCCTGGGCGGTCAGACGCAGCGCCTCGGCCGCCTCGCGCATCTTCTCGGCATCCTTCCACAGGATCGAGGCGCAGCCTTCGGGGCTGATCACGGTGTAGACGGAATGTTCGAGCATCGCGACCCGGTTCGCCGTGGCAAAGGCCACCGCGCCGCCCGAGCCGCCCTCGCCGATGATGATCGAGATCAGCGGCACCTTCACCTGCAGGCATTTTTCGGTGGAGCGCGCGATTGCCTCGGACTGGCCGCGTTCCTCGGCGCCCTTGCCGGGGTAGGCACCCACGGTATCGACCAGCGAGATGATCGGCAGGCCGAAACGGTCCGCCAGCCCCATCAGCCGGATCGCCTTGCGGTAGCCCTCGGGGCGGGCCATGCCGAAGTTGCGCTCGATCCGGGTTCTGGTATTGTGCCCCTTTTCGTGGCCGATCACCATCACCGGGGTGCCGTCGAAGCGGGCCAGCCCGCCCATAACCGCCAGGTCGTCGGCAAAGTTGCGGTCGCCGGCGAGTGAGGTGAATTCGGTGAACAGGGCATCGATGTAGTCCTTGCAGTGGGGCCGGTCCGGGTGGCGGGCGACCTGGCATTTGCGCCAGGGGGACAGATTCGCGTAAAGGTCGCGCAGCAGGGCCTCGGCCTTGCGATCCAGCGCCGCGGCCTCCTTTTCCACATCCATCTCTTCGTTCGCCCGCGCCAGCGCGCGCAGCTCTTCCGCCTTGCCTTCGATTTCGGCCAGGGGCTTCTCGAATTCGAGATAGTTGTTCATCGACGACTCCGCACTGAAAGCTGCGCCAGTATATGGCCGCGCGAAGGGGGCAATGCAACTCGGTGCCGGCCGGCGCGGCGGCGGCGGGTCAGCCCGCCCCGACCCGGGCCGGGGCCCGGGCCGGCAGCGGGCGGGTGCGTGCCCCGGCCTCGGCATAGATCCCCATCAGCGCGGCCAGGTGGCGCTGCGGGCCGAAGCGGGCGGCGGCATCGGCGAAGGCGGCCTCGGACAGGGCCTCGTGCCCAGCGGCCTCCAGCCGTTCCATGGCGCGGCGCAGGGCGAAGGGGTCGCCCGGGGCGAACAGGGCCCCGTCGATGCCGTCGCGCACCAGCTCGGGGATTCCGCCGATGTCGGCGCCGATTACCGGCCGGCCCAGCGCCTTCGCCTCGATCAGGCTCATCGGACAGTTCTCGTACCATTCCGAGGGCAGGATCACCGCCCTGGCGCGCCCGATCAGCCGCCGCAGGGCGCCACCCCCCTGGAAACCCCGGTAGTCCACCCAGGGTTGCCCGGCGATGCGGGCGCGCAGCCGGGCGCTCCAGCTGCCATCGCCGGCGATGACGAGCCGGCGCCGGCCGTCGGCAAAGGCATCGAGCAGGGTTTCGATGCCCTTGAGAGCCTCGATCCGGCCGAAATACAGGTAGTATCCGTCGTGGCCCGCCGGGGCGGCGCCGGCGGGTTCGGGCAGGAAGTTGTGCAGCCTGCGCAGCTTTTCCGCCGGCAGCCCGGCGCGGGCCATCAGCCGACGCTGGAAGTCGCTCACGCAGATGAAACGGTCCACGAGCCGCACGTCGCCCAGCAGGCGGGCGCTGGCCATTTCGGCCAGCATGACCGCCGAGCGCAGCAGCGAGCCGTCCTTGCAGCGGTAGCGCAGGCAGTTCAGCGCCGAGCCGGAAACGCAGGCCTCGCAGGGGCGGCCGGCGCGTTCCAGGGTATAGACCGGGCAGGCGAGCTTGTATTCATGCAGCGTGTGCACCACGGGAATGCCACGCCGGCGCAGCGGCGACAGGATCGCCGGCGTCTGCTTGCCGTGGTAGATATGCAGATGCGCCACATCCAGCGGCCCGGCCTGTTCGAGCAGCCGTTCCAGCCTGATGCGTGCCTCGCGGTTGTAGAAATAGCGCAACCCGTCGCGCAGGGGCGCCCGGGCGGTGTCGGCGGCCTTCGGAAAATGGGCCGACCAGCGGCTGGGCCGGTTTTCCGGCAGGTCGATGCAGAAGGGGATGACCTCGTGCCCGGCTTCGCGCAGCAGCCGGCAGGTGGCCAGGAAGACGGCATCCGAGCCTCCGGCGATGTAGTTGCGGTGGCTAACCTGCAGGATCCTCATGCCGGCTCCGAGGGGCGGTAGCCGAGCGTGCGCATGGTCTCGTCGAACAGCGGCTGCAGCGCCGGGTGCAGCTCGATCGCCGGATAGGGCGGGCGCGGGCGCAGCACGGCGGCGGCGTAGTCGAGCACGGTTTCGTCCCGCTCCAGGGCGCAGAAGTCGAACAGTGCCGCAAGCTGCTCCCGCGGTTTTCGGGCGAGATCCTCGTAGCGCAGGAAGAACAGCCCCCGGGTGGCGGACGCGCGCAGCCGGAGTGCCTCGCGCATGGTCACGATCCATTCCAGCGCGGCCATGTCGCGGTGCCGTTCGAAGCGGCGGATCGCCGTCAGCGCCCGGGCGAAATACGGATCCGGCGCCACGAGCTCTTCCAGCATGATCCGCCACTTGCGCCGGTCCCGTCCCCACCAGTCGTCGGCGCCGGCGGCGTTGCGGGCCGACCATTGCTCGATCGACTGGCAGGTGTCGTTCCCGTTGCGGATCAGGATGATCAGGCGGGCTTCGGGGAAGACGGCTTCGAGCAGCCCGGTACGGAACAGCAGTTCGGGGTATTTGTCCACCACCCGCCGGCACCCGGCAAGGCGCAGATAGGCCCCGTGGTAGCGGCGCAGCCGGCGCAGCTTGCCGCTGTCGGCATCGTGCCGCCCCATCCGGTAGCGACCGGGCCGGGCGGAGTAGGAACCGATCAGGTCGTCATCGCCCAGGGCGGCGTGCCACAGGGCCTTGGGCTCGTTCAGATAGCCGAGGTCGCGATGCAGCGCCAGGATGGTGCCGAGCACGGTGGTGCCGGTCCGCCCGAGGCCGAGGATGAAGATCGGATCCGTTGCCGCGCGCCGTTGCGGCAGCGCGCCCCACAGGCGGTAGCCGGCCAGGACCAGCGGGTTGATCCAGCGGCCGCGGGTGGTGAGCGGGCGGCCCTCGAACAGCGCATAGGCGAGCAGCCGCGGCCAGAGCTTGGCCGGCCGGGCCTGGATGAATCGTCTGTCGATCTGTGCGACCAAGGGTTTCCTCCTGCCTTCAGGGGAAACACGCGGATGGTGAAGAAAGGGTTAACGAAGGTTGACGCAGCCGCCGTGCCGGTCTCTCCCGTCGCGCCGAGCTAGCTCCCCCGGTAGGTGGAATAGCCGAAGGGCGAGACGAGCAGCGGTACGTGATAGTGGGCCGTCTCGTCGCTGATCCCGAAGCGGATCGGCACCATGTCCAGGAAGCGCGGGCGCTCCGCCGGAGCGCCGGTGGCCTCCAGATAGGCACCCACGTGAAAGACCAGCTCGTAGACCCCGGCCCGGAACTCCGATGTCGGCAGCATAGGCGTGTCGGTCCGCCCGTCGGCGTTGGTCACCGCCTCGCGGAGCGGTTCGCGGGTTGCCGCAATGCGCAACAGCTCCACCCGCATCCCCGCCGCCGGCACGCCGCGCGCGGTGTCCAGGACGTGGGTCGTCAGAAAGCCCCGGCTCATGGCTGCGTATCCTCCCGAAATCTCCCGCAGGCCCCTGCTTCGGGAACGCCCCGGCAGCCTCCCTGCGGCTCCTGCGCCCGAGCATGCCCGCAATCGGCGCCGGAATCGAGATCCGCTCCGGACAACAACTGTTTCTGTGTCTTTTTGAAGATCTGCGCCGGGTTTTCGCATATTCAGGAACAGTCCGGCTCCAGAACGATTTCCGGAAGAACCTTCGGGGCGAGCGGTGAGGAGGCAATGGCAGAACGTTACCCCCGTGACATGCGCGGCTACGGCCCCAATCCTCCGGACCCGAAGTGGCCGGAAGGGGCACGCCTGGCGGTGCAGTTCGTCGTCAACTACGAAGAGGGCGGCGAGAACAACATCCTGCACGGAGATCCGGCCTCCGAGGCCTTCCTTTCGGAGATCGTCGGCGCCAGCCCGTGGGAGGGCATGCGCCACTGGAACATGGAGTCGATCTACGAATACGGCGCCCGCGCCGGCTTCTGGCGGCTGCACCGGATCTTCACCGACGCAAACATCCCCGTCACCGTCTACGGCGTCGCCACCGCCCTTGCCCGCGCGCCGGAACAGGTGGCCGCGATGCAGGAGGCCGGCTGGGAAATCGCCACCCACGGGCTGAAGTGGATCGAATACCGCGACTGCCCCGAAGAGGTGGAGCGCGCGCACATGGCCGAGGCCATCCGCCTGCACGCGGAAGTCACCGGGGAACGCCCGCGCGGCTGGTATCTCGGGCGCTGCTCGATGAACACCGTGCGCCTCGTGGCCGAGGAGGGCGGGTTCGAATATGTCTCGGACGCCTACGACGACGACCTGCCCTACTGGAAACGCATCGGCTCCCGCGACCAGCTGATCATCCCCTACACGCTGGACACCAACGACATGCGCTTTGCCACGCCCCAGGGCTTCAACTCTGGCGACCAGTTCTTGAGCTACCTGAAGGACGCCTTCGACACGCTCTATGCCGAGGGCGGGCGGATGATGAGCGTCGGCCTGCACTGCCGGCTGATCGGCCGGCCCGGCCGTGCCGCGGCGCTCAAGCGCTTCATCGACTACGCCCAGGGCCACGAAGCCGTGTGGTTTCCCCGCCGCATCGACATCGCCCGGCACTGGGCCGAACACCACCCGCCGCAAGCCTTCGAACGCCCCTCGGAGATGAGCCGCGAACGCTTTGTCGAGGCTTTCGGCTCCGTCTTCGAACATTCCCCCTGGGTGGCCGAACGCGCCCACCGGCTCGAACTCGGCCCGGCCCATGACTGCGCCGCCGGCGTGCACAACGCCCTGTGCCGCGCCTTCCGTGCGGCATCCGAAAAGGAGCGCCTTGCGGTGCTCACCGCCCACCCGGACCTGGCGGGCAAGCTCGCGGCGGCGAAAAAGCTCACCGCCGACAGCACCGCCGAACAGGCTTCCGCCGGGCTGGACGCGCTGACCGACCAGGAACGCGCCGCCTTCAGCGAGTTGAACGCGCGCTACACGGAAAAATTCGGCTTCCCTTTCATCATCGCGGTCAAGGACCACGACAAGCCGGCGATCCTCGAAGCCTTCAGGGCCCGCCTCGAAAACGGCCGCGACCGCGAATTTGCCGAGGCCTGCCGCCAGGTCGAGCGCATCGCCTGGCACCGGCTGAAGGAGCGCCTGCCATGAGGCGCTACCACACCCCGAAAGGCGGCCTGCCGGGACAGTCCGAACGCCTCTACGCCCCGGCCACCTTCACGCCCTCCTACGCGGTGATCCCGGCCGCCACGATGACCGATATCGTCACCTCGAACCTTCCGGGCTGGAACGACGCCCGCGCCTGGGTGCTGGCCCGCCCGATGACCGGTTTCGCCGAAACCTTCGCCCAGCTGATCGTGGAAATCGCGCCGGGCGGCGGCTCAAGCGAACCCGAACCCGACCCGAGCGCCGAGGCCGTGCTCTTTGTCACCGACGGCACCCCGGCGCTGACGCTCGCCGGCACCGAGCACGCGCTCACCCCCGGCAGCTTCGCCTACATCCCGCCGGGCGAGAACTGGTCGATCGCCAACACCAGCGCGCAAACCGCCACCTTCCACTGGATCCGCAAGGCGTATGAACCCGTGCCGGGCCTCGCCCCGCCGCCGCCGCTCGTCACCCATGACGATGCCGTGCCCGACGAACCCATGCCCGGCACCGACAAATGGGCCACCACCCGTTTCACCGACGCCGCCGACCTGCGCCACGACATGCAGGTGAACATCGTCACCTTCCAGCCCGGCGGCGTGATCCCCTTCGCCGAAACCCATGTCATGGAACACGGGCTCTACATCCTGCAGGGCACCGCGCGCTACCTGCTCAACACCGACTGGGTCGAGGTCGGCCCCGGCGACTTCCTCTGGCTGCGCGCCTTCTGCCCGCAAGCCTGCGAGGCCACCGGCAGCGAACCCTTCCGCTACCTGCTCTACAAGGACATCAACCGCCACCCGAAACTGAAACTCGCCCGATGATGCTTCATCTTGCCGAAAATACTCCGGGGGTCCGGGGGCAGCGCCCCCGGCGCGCTCCATGACCACGATCCGCCCCGAGCCCCTGACGGCCGCCGCCTTCGTCCCCTTCGGCGACGTGCTCGAAGCCACCGGCACGCCCGACAGGATGATCAACGAAGGCCTCTGCGCCCGCTTCCACGACCGCGCCCGCCTCGACTTCGGCCCCGGCGGGCGCCCCGGCATCTCGATCTTCCGGGCCGAACCCCGCAGCCTGCCGCTCACCCTTTCCATGGTCGAGCGCCACCCCGACGGCTCCCAGGCCTTCATCCCGATGGACGCACACCCCTTCCTCGTGGTGGTCGCCCCCGATCGGGGCGGCACCCCCGGCACCCCGCGCGCGTTTCTCACGGCCCCGTATCAGGGCATCAACCTTCACCGCGGCACATGGCACGGCGTGCTCAGCCCGCTTCATCCCCCCGGTATCTTCGCGGTCATCGACCGGATCGGCGATACCCCCAACCTGCAGGAGCATCGTTTCAGGACAGCCTACCAGATCACAACCTGACGCCACGCCCCCCGCGAAGAAGAGGGGCGGGTGAATTCACTCACAGTCGAACAGGAGAGACAGTCATGACGGACGCATCAATCGGAACGCCGGAGCAACTCCGCGATCCCAACTACATGCCCCCCCTGGGCAAGGCCGTGCCACTTGGCCTGCAACATGTGCTGGCGATGTTCGCCAGCAACGTGACCCCCGCCATCATCGTGGCCGGCGCCGCCGGTATCGGCTTCGGCTCGGACCAGGGGGCGCTCGGCTTCCCGGACATGCGCTACATGATCCAGATGTCGATGTTCTTCGCCGGCGTGGCGACGCTCTTTCAGACCATCGGGCTTGGCCCGGTCGGGGCGCGCCTGCCGATCGTGCAGGGGACAAGTTTCGCCTTCCTGCCGGTGATGATCCCGGCGGTGGCCGGGCTGCAGACGGCCGGGCTCGCCGGGCTGATGACCGGGGTGATGCTCGGCGGCATCTTCCATTTCTGCCTCGGCTTCTTCGTCGGCCGGTTCCGCTTCGCCCTGCCGCCGCTGGTGACCGGGCTGATCGTGCTGATGATCGGGCTGTCGCTGATCAAGGTCGGCATCCAGTATGCCGCCGGCGGGGTGCCCAAGATCGGCAAGCCTGAATTCGGCACGCTCGCCATGTGGTTTCCGGCGCTGGTGGTGATCGCCGTGACCCTGGCGATCAAGTTCTTCGCGCGCGGGTTCCTGACGGTTGCCGCGGTGCTGCTGGGGCTGGTCGCCGGCTACGTGGTGGCGCTGATCATGGGGCAGGTGAGCTTTGCCAATGTCGGCAAGGCCGCCGCCTTCGCCCTGCCGCAGCCTTTCAAATACGGCTTCGAGCTGAACTGGGCGATCGTCATCGGCATGTGCCTGATGGCCATCGTCTCGGCCATCGAGACCGTGGGCGACGTCTCGGGCATCACCAAGGGCGGCGCCGGGCGCGAAGCCACCGACAAGGAAATCCAGGGCGCCACCTTCGCCGACGGTCTGGGCACCGCGGTGGCCGGCGTCTTCGGCGGGCTGCCGAACACCTCGTTCAGCCAGAACGTCGGGCTGGTGGCGATGACCGGGGTGATGAGCCGCCATGTCGTCACCATCGGCGCGCTGTTCCTGATCGCCGCGGGGCTCGTGCCCAAGGTCGGGGCGGTGATCAATACCATCCCGATCAACGTGCTGGGCGGCGGGGTCATCATCATGTTCGGCATGGTGGCAGCCGCCGGCGTGAACATGCTGTCCGATGTCACCTGGAACCGGCGCAACATGGTGATCTTCGCCACCGCGCTTTCGATCGGGCTCGGGCTGCAACTGGTGCCCGAAGCGCTGCAGCACACCGGCAGAACGGCCCGGATCCTGCTGACCTCGGGCCTGCTTCCCGCGGCAGCGATCGCCATCGTGCTGAATCTGGTGCTGCCGGAGGATCTGGACGGCTAGCGCGGCCGGGGTGCCGGGCCGGCGGCGGTGCCGGCACCTGCCGGATCGTCGGCGCGGGCGGGCGTGCGGAGCGCCCGCCCGCTTTCGTCTGTCCGCTGGCGGTCCCGGTCGGGGTCGGGCGCTGCCAGATGCCCCTTGATATGGGCGATCATGAAGTCGGTGAACAGCTGCACCTTCGGATCCTTCAGGCGGCGATGCTGGGTCAGGCAGGCCAGCTGTACCGGCACCGGGGGGGTGTCGGTGGCAACCGGAACCAGGGCGCCGCTTGCCAGATGCTCGGCGATCTCGAATTCGGGTTTCATGACGATGCCGCGCCCGGCCAGGGCCCAGGCGGTGAGCACGTCGCCGTCGTCGCTTTCGAAGGGGCCGGTGACGGCGAACCTGCGCGGGCCGTCCGGGGTCTGCAGCGTCCAGCGGAATTCGCGCGCGCCGGGAAAGCGCAGGAGCAGGCAGTCATGCCGCTCGCGCAGCAGCGCGATGCCGTCGGCAGGCATGCCGCGCCGGGCGATGTAGCCTGGCGCGGCGCACAGCACGCGCGGGCAGTCGGCGATCACGCGCACCTTCAGCGTGCTGTCTTCGAGCAGCCCGAGATGGAAGGCCATGTCGAGCCCTTCGGCGGTGATGTCGATCTGCCGGTCGGACAGGCGGAGCCGCACGTCAATTTCCGGGTAGGCATCCTTGAACAGCGGCACCGCCGGGGCGATGAAGCGGCGTCCGATTCCCAGCGGCGCGGCAACGAAGAGCGTGCCCCGGGGGAGGCGCCCGGCGGTAGCGACGGCGGCTTCGGCCTCTGCGATGGCGTCGAGAATCCGGCAGGCACCCTTGTAGAACAGCGTGCCGTTCTCGGTCGGCTTGAGGGTGCGGGTGGTGCGGTTGAACAGGCGCACCCCGAGGTGGCGCTCCAGGTCTGCGATCCGGGCGGAGGCGACGGCAGGAGAGGTGCGCTGATCGCGCGCGGCGGCGCTCATGGAGCCAAGTTCGTAGACCCGGACGAACATGCGCAGGTTTCGGACATAGGCCATGATTGTGCGGGAACCCATGAAAGTCTGTCTGGATTTGCATGATACACGAAAAAATGGCGGCCGGTATAGTCCCTGCCGGGGCAACGGAAACGGAGGATGCGATGTATGATCTGGCGGCAATGGGGGCCTGGCTGGAGTTTGCCGTGCGCTGGGTGCATGTGATCACCGCGATCGCCTGGATCGGCTCGTCCTTCTATTTCATCGCGCTCGATCTGGGGCTGCATCGAGACCGCAACCTGGCAAGCGGCGCCGATGGCGAGGAATGGCAGGTGCATGGGGGCGGCTTCTACCACGTGCAGAAATACCTGGTGGCGCCGGCGCAGATGCCCTCCGATCTGATCTGGTTCAAGTGGGAAAGCTATTCCACCTGGCTGAGCGGCTTCGCCCTGCTGATCCTCGTCTATTACCTGGGGGGTGAGCTCTACCTCGTGGATCCGGCGGTGGCCGACATCGCGCTCTGGCAGGCGGTGCTGGTCTCGCTCGGCTCTCTGGGCTTTGGCTGGCTGGTCTATGACCGGATCTGCAAGTCGCGCTTCGGCGAGGACAACACCCGGCTTATGCTGCTGCTCTACGTCATCCTTGTGGCGATGGCCTGGGGCTACACGCAGGTGTTTTCGGGCCGTGCGGCGCTGTTGCACCTGGGCGCGTTCACCGCCACGATCATGACGGCGAACGTGTTCTTCATCATCATCCCGAACCAGAAGATCGTGGTTGCCGACCTGATCGCCGGGCGGGTGCCGGATGCGAAATACGGGCGTATCGCCAAGCAGCGCTCGACGCATAACAACTATCTGACGCTGCCGGTGATCTTCCTGATGCTGTCGAACCACTACCCGCTGGCCTTTGCCAGCGAATACAACTGGCTGATCGCATCGCTGGTGTTCCTGATGGGGGTGACGATCCGGCATTTCTTCAACACCATGCACGCCCGCAAGGGCCGCCCCTGGTGGACCTGGGCGGCCACCGCGCTGCTGTTCATCGCCATCATGTGGCTGTCCACCGCCCCGATGTTCCAGCGCGGCGGCGAGGACGAGGCGAGGCTGGGGCCGCAGGCGATGCGCTTCGCCCGGGCCGAGGGTTTCGAGGAAGTCACCGACATCGTGCTGGGGCGCTGCTCCATGTGCCACGCCGCCGAACCGGGCTGGGAAGGCATGCAGTGGCCGCCGAAGGGGGTCGTTCTGGAAACCCCCGAGGACGTCGCCCGCCAGGCGCGGCAGATCTATCTGCAGGCCGGGCTGAGCACTGCCATGCCGCCGGCGAACGTCTCCTTCATCGAGGCGGAGGAGCGGGCGGCGATCGCGGCCTGGTTCAGGGCGGCGACGGAAGGCTGAGCCCGTCCTGCCGGCCCGGCCCCCGCCCGGAGGCGCATTCGGCAAGGCCGGCGGCGATCCGGCGCAGCAGCGCGGCGAGCAGGTCCGGGCCGGCCGGCAGGTCCCGGCCCAGAGGGTCGAGCGTGACGCGTCTGACCCGGGTGCCCCGGGTCAGGCTTTCGGCCAGCGCCCGGTGCGTTTCCGGTTCCAGAACGAGGCAGTCGATATCGCCGGAGCCGAGCAGTGCGCGGATCTCCCGCAGCCGGGCCGGGCCGGGCGGGACGGCATCGGTGTCCGTTACCGTGGCGGCCACCTCGAGTCCGAACGCTTCGGCGAAATAGCCGAAGGCGCCATGCCAGGTAACGAAACGCCTGCCCCGCGCCGGCGCCAGAAGCGCGCGCAGCTCTGCTTCCAGAGCCAGCATGTCCTGCCGGCCGGCGGTTGCGTTCGCACGGTAGGTGGAGGCGTTTTCCGGGTCTGCTCCGGCGAGGGTTTCGGCAATCGCGTCAAGCCAGACGGCGGCGTTGCGCGGATCCAGCCAGGCATGGGGATCGGGGCTGGCGTCGGCGCCGCGGCGGGGGGCGGGCAGCTGGTCGAGCAGGGCAATGCGCCGCGCCCCCGGCGCCAGGGTCTCGAGCGGTGCTTCCAGCCACGGGGCCAGCGCTGGGCCAACCCAGAAGACGATATCGGCCCGCGCCAGCGCCCGCGCCTGGGAGGGGCGCAGCTGCATCTGGTGCGGGTCGGAGCCGCCGGCGACCAGAAGCCCGGGTACGGTGTTCTGGCCGGTGACCGAGGCGACGAGCGCGTGAACCGGGCCGATGTCGGCCAGGACGCGCGGCGGATCTGCTGCGGCGCTGGCCGGCCAGAGGCAGAGCAGGGCGGACAGGATCAGGCGCATCGGGGTTTCTTGCTTCCGGGGAAATTCCGTTATAGTATAACATAACATTCTTCTCCGGAGCAAGAGGCAGGCGGGGGCGACGGATGGCAAGGGCTTTTGCACGGCATGATCACAGGCGCTGCCGGGGCGATGTCATGGCGCGGGCCGAGGCGCTGGCCGCGCGGTCCGGGCTGCGCCTGACCCCGGTGCGCCGCCGGGCGCTGGAAATCCTGCTCGAGGAGCACCGGGCGCTGGGCGCCTACGAAGTGCTGAAGCGGCTGGCGCGAGAGGGCTTCGGCAACCAGCCGCCGGTGGCCTA
>JALSKC010000060.1 GCA_026989055.1 Paracoccaceae bacterium | reverse complement strand
GCGTAAAGGTCGAGGTTGCGGGCCGCATCCGCATGGGTGGCGGCGTCCTCCAGGTCGCCCATGTGCTGCGAGACGATCGCGCCGCCGTCCTTGACCAGGCAGAAGGTATTCTTCTGATCGGCCCCGAGCGCCAGCAACTGGATTTCCTTCGAAAAGCCTTCGGGCAGGGCCAGCGCCTGCGGGGCATGGCCGCGCGCCCGGCGCAGCAGCCGCGCGCGCCCCAGGTCCACCCGCGCAACGGAGTCGTCGATGCGGTTGGCGATCTCGCGGTCGTGCAGGCAGGCGAAATCGGCGATGTTCGCCAGCCTCTCGCGGGTTTCCCGGTTGCCTATGCACTGTGGCTGGCCCGAGGGGTTGCCGCTGGTCATCACCACCGGCCGGCCGATGCGGCGCAGGATCAGGTGGTAGAAGGGCGTGTAGGGCAGCATCACCCCCAGCCGGTCCAGCCCCGGGGCGACGGCCTCGGGCAGGGCGCCCGGTTTCGCCTTCAGCAGAACGATGGGTGCCTCGGGGCTGCTCAGGACTGCGGCCTCGGCGTCGGACACCTCGCAATATGCCCGCACCACCTCCAGGTCGCGGGCCATCAGCGCGAAGGGCCTGGTCGGGCGGTGCTTGCGCCGGCGCAGTTCGGCCACCGCCGCCGCGTTGGTGGCATCGCAGGCCAGATGCACGCCGCCCAGCCCGCGGATCGCCACGATATGGCCGTTCAGGATCATGCCGCCGGTGGCGTCCACCTCGTCGAGCATGGAAAAGGCTTCGAGGTCGACCGCGCCGCGGCCCAGCTTCTCGATCCAGATCTTCGGCCCGCAGCGCCCGCAGGCCACCGGCTGTGCGTGGAAGCGGCGGTCCTCGGGGTCGGAATACTCGGCCGCGCAGATCTCGCACAGATCGAACGGCGCCATGGTGGTGTTGGCCCGGTCCCAGGGGGCGGCGGTGACGATGGAAAACCGCGGCCCGCAGTTGGTGCAGTTGGTGAAGGGGTAGCGGTAGCGGTGCTCGAAGGGGTCGCGTATCTCGGCCAGGCAGTCGGCGCAGGTGGCCGCATCCGGGGTCACCGCGCCGCGCATCTCGCCGCCTTGGGAAGCCGCGATGCCGAAACCGTCGGGGGCGGGGGCATCGATGGGTTCCACATTCAGGGTCTCGATCCGGGCCAGCGGCGGCAGGGCCTTCTGCAGCTTTTCGGGAAAGACCTCGATCCGCTCGCCCCAGATGCGGATCACCACGCCCTCGGCGGTGTTCTTCACGTCTCCCGTCAGCCCCAGTTCCCGCGCCAGCCGCCAGACCGTGGGGCGGAACCCCACCCCCTGCACCTGGCCGCGCACCGTCAGCCGCGCCCCGCTCATGGCACCGCCTCCCAGAGCAGGATGCGGTTGTTGCCGCTGTCGGCCACCGCCAGCGTGCTGCCCCGCGCCGACAGCCCGTAGGGCCAGCACACCGTGTCGCGTCGGGCGACGCCCCAGCCGTTGTCGCCCTTGGCGGCAAAGTCCGGCTGGCCGTTCAGCCGATCGGCATGGGCGGCCATGGCGTTGTCGTCCAGCCCGAGGATGCGCGAATTGGCGGTATCGCCCACCACCAGGCGGCGGCCGAGGACTGCCAGCGCATAGGGCATGTTCACCGCCTGCGATGTCGGGTAGTAGGCGCCCAGGTTGGCGTCGCAGGCCTCCATGTCGGTCTGGCCGAACAGCGCATCCGCCGCGGCGCCGTTTTCGCGCGGCATTTCATGCCAGAGCATCACCCGGTTGTTGCCGGCATCGGCCACCGCCAGCCCGCCGCGCCAGCCCACCGCCATATGCGGCCAGCGCATGGTGAAATCGCCGACCGGCCCTCCGGCGTTCTCGTCGCGGCAGTCGAAAC
>JALSKC010000059.1 GCA_026989055.1 Paracoccaceae bacterium | reverse complement strand
ATCGGGGGCGAGCAGCCGGTTGTAGCCGGCGTAGCCGTCGACCTGGAGGACGCCGCCGAAGCCTTGCAGGATCCTCTCCGCGTGCTCTCCGCCGCGACCGGGCGCGTAGGTGAAGGCCACACCGGGCGGATCATCCCCACCCCAGGGCCGGTCGTCCCGCGCCAGGGCCCAGAAGTATCCGGTCTTTGTCTTGCGCTTGCCCGGGGCGAGCACCGGGGCCCGGGTCTCGTCCATGAAGAGCTTGGTCGACCGCTTCAGGTTCGCCATCAGGGCCTCAAAGACGGGCTTGAGTTCGAAAGCGGCACGTCCGACCCAGTCGGCCAGGGTGGAGCGATCGAGATCGACGCCCTGACGGCTGTAGATCTGTGCCTGGCGATAGAGCGGAAGGTGATCGGCATATTTGCTGACCAGCACATGCGCGATCGTCGCCTCGGTCGGCAGGCCGCCCGGGATCAACCGCGCCGGCGCCGGTGCCTGCACAACGCCGTCGGTGCAGCTGCGGCACGCGTATCTGGGGCGGCGCGTCACGATCACCCGGAACCGGGCAGGGACGATGTCGAGCCGTTCCGACACATCTTCGCCGATGCAATGCAGGCAACCGCCGCAGGCGCAGGTCAGGCTCTCTGGTTCGATCACCTCCTCGATGCGCGGCAGGTGCCTGGGCAGTGCCCCGCGATTGACCGCCCGGGGCCTGTCGGCCCGCCTGACCGCGGGGGCATCGGCCTCCTCTTCGGCATGCACCTCCGCGATCGCCGTCTCCAGATCCTCCAGCGCCAGTTCGAACTGGTCCGGGTCGCTCTTCTCCGACTTGCGCCCGAAGACAGCCTGCCTGAAGGTCGCGACCAGCTTCTCCAGCCGCTCGATCCGCTCGTCCTTGCGCAGATTGCGCGCCTCCGAGGCGACCAGCATCGCCTTCAGGGCGTCAATGTCATCGGGCAGATCGGCGGTGTTCAGCATGGGACCAGACCTATCAGACCAGCCCCAGTTCCGCCCGCGCAAAGCGCCCCCCGAGTCATCCTGCCGCAGTCATTCCACCGCCTCGGGCGCGCGGGCCTCGATGGCCCGCACCCGCCGCCAGTCGAGCCCGGAAAACAGCGCCTCGAACTGGGCGTGGCTGAGCGTCATGAGCCCGTCCCTGATGGCAGGCCAGGTGAAGCTGTGCTCCTCCAGCCGCTTGTAAGCCATCACCAGACCAGTGCCGTCCCAGTAGAGCAGCTTCAGCCGATCCGCCCGCTTCGCACGGAACACGAAGACCGTCCCGGTGAAGGGCTCCTTCCTCAGTTCGTTCTTCACCAGGGCCGCCAGCCCGTCATGCCCCTTGCGGAAGTCCACCGGCCTTGTCGCTACAAGGATCCGCACCCGGTTCGAAGGAAAGATCATGCCGGGCCAGTCAGCGCGCGCACGATCGCAGCAATCCGTTCCGCCGAGGCTCCGCCCTCCAGCCGGATCGTCACCGCCCCCATGATGATCCCGACGCTCTCAGCCGCCGCGGTCTTGTCGGGCGCCGGGGGCCCGACGACCATCGCGGCGAACTCCACCTCGTCTTCCGGCGCCGGCAGCACCAGCTTGCCCTTCCGAGCCATCGTCCGCCACGAAGACAGGTGGTTGGCTTTCAACCCGTAACGCGCTGCAACTGCGTTCACCGTCGCACCCGGCCGCAACGTCTCCGACACGATCCGCGCCTTGACTTCGTCCGGCCATTTCCGGTTCCGCCGGCCCCCTCCCACACCAGTGAGAACCTCCATTGTAGCATCCATGGAGAAACTCCTTTCCGTTCTACCCAGGAGAAGCCAATCGCAGATCAGCCCGGGTGCCGGAAGGTGGGGAGAAAACACCGGTTACCAATTTCGGGCGTTTCGCGCGG
>JALSKC010000058.1 GCA_026989055.1 Paracoccaceae bacterium | reverse complement strand
CATGTCATCGGCGGAACGCCCGTCATGGGCCTGCCCGGGTGTCAGCTTCAGCGTGATCGGCCGGCCACGGGCGTCGGTGACGGCATGGATCTTGGTGGTCAGACCGCCCCGCGAGCGCCCCATGCAGCGGGCGCGAAACTCGGCCGGACCGGCGGTGCCGGCGGCCTCTTCGCCCCCTTTTCGCGTTCGCCCCGTGCTGGCGAACGCGGATCGAGGTGCTGGCCACCGATTTCCCGGATTGCCCGGATTGCCCGGATTGCTCGGTGCCGTCACAAGCCGCTGATACGGCGTCGAATATCCTGTCCCACACCCCCGGCTTCGCCCACCGGACGAAGCGGTTGCAACAGGTCGTACAGGGCCACGGCGCTCGGGGATATCGCCCACGGCGCCCCCGTGCGCAGCTGCCAGCAGATGCCGTTCGGCTCCTTGCGGTGATCGACACGCGCCCCCCGCGCGGCTTGTCGGGCAGAACTTGTCGGGCAGAAGCGGTTCGATGATCGACCACGCGAAGTCGGTCAACTCGTGGCGACGCCCGGCCATGCTGCTCTCCGCTTCGCGAAGAGCGAACCGGCGATCTCCAGATCGCGCTGCACTTTTATGAGTGTGTGACCTAGCCCTTCTTCACCAGCGCATCCCGGATCTCGGCCAGAAGCTCCACCTCGCTCGGCCCCTTCGGGGTTTCCGACGCAGCTTCCTGTTCCTTCTCGGCCAGGGATTTCATACGGTTCACCGCCTTGACCAGCAGGAACACCACGAAGGCGATGATCAGGAAATTGATCACGGCCATGATGAACTTGCCATAGGCAAAAACCGCCGCGTCCTCGCCTTCGCCCAGCTTCACACCCATGTTCGAGAAATCGACCCCGCCCATGAACAGGCTGATGACCGGGTTGATCAGGTCGTTTACCAGCGAACCGACGATGGCCGTGAAGGCCGCGCCGATGATGATGCCCACGGCCATGTCCATGACATTGCCCTTGGCTATGAAGTCCCTGAATTCCTTGATCATGCGATTGTCCCCACGTTTTACCGTTTACAGATCGGCGCCCCGAGCGCCCCGTGCGGGGCCTATAACATGAATGTTCCGCACCCCGAGAATCATTTGCGGGGAAAAATCGGGTCTGATTCCCCCCCTGCAACACTCCTGGACGTCGGAGCTGTGGTTTCGGCCTGTGGTTTCAGGCGGGCAATTCCCCCGTCAGCACGTATCGCAATATGTCCACGACCTGTCCCGGCTCGCGCGCGACCGCGAGCGCGGCGGCGTCCACCTCTTTCAGGGCGTGGTCGTGCTCGGGCATCTGCAGCACGATCAGCGACTTGCCAAGCGCCGACGCATAGCCCGCATCGAAGGCCGCGTTCCACTGGCGGTATTTCTCGCCGAAGCGCACCACCACGATGTCGGCATCCTCGATCCCCTTTCGGGTTCGGATCGCGTTGATCTTCGCGCCCTTGTGGTCATGCCAGAACTTGTCGGGCTCGGGGCCAAGAATGGTCACGCCGCAATCGTCGCTGGCGGCGTGATCGGTCACGGGGGCGGAAAATTCCACATCCAGCCCCCTGGCGCCTTCGATGATCTGATCGCGCCAATCGGTGTGGATTTCCCCCGACAGGTAAATCTTCAACGTCATTTGCCCTTCTCCCTTCCCCTTTCCGCCGCCTGCAGGGCAGCTGTGACTTCCGGATCGCTCAGCTGCCGGAAATCCCGGTAGTGCATCCCCACGGCGTGAAAGGGGTCCGGGGTTTCAAGGCAGATCAGCTCGTCCACCAGCGGTGCCAGATCGGGGACTACATCGCGCGGGGCGACCGGAATCGCAAGCACGATCGTCGCTGGCCCCCGAGCCCGCAGCCCCCCGAGCGCCGCCTTCACCGTGGCCCCGGTCGCGATGCCGTCATCGACGACGATGGCGCTGCGCCCGGCCACCGGCAGCGGGGGGCGGCCGCCAAGATACCTTTCGCGGCGCCTCCCGATCTCCTTCAGGGCGGCCTCGATCGCTGCCGCGAAATCCGCCTCGCCCAGGCCGCTGGCACGCAGGATGCAGTGGTTGAACACCACCTCCGGCGGCGTGCCCTCCACCAACGCGCCCGCCGCCAGCTCGGGGTTGCCGGGCATGCCGATCTTGCGCACCAGCAGCAGGTCGAGCGGCGCATCCAGCGCGCGCGCCACCGGCAGCGCCACCGGCACCCCGCCGCGCGGCAGCGCCAGCACCACCGGCCTTTCCGGTGCCAGCGCCGCCAGCCGCCCGGCCAGCTCCCGGCCGGCCTCTTCCCTGTCCTGAAACATGGCACCCTCCGAAAACCCGGTCATCGGCCCCGATATCGGCCTCAACCCTCAATATGGAGCACGATCCCCTCGATATGGAGCACGATCCGGGCCCGGAGAAGCGGGAAGCCGGGCATATCGCCATCGCCCGCCTTCTCCGTCTGCCTCCGTCCGGAAGTGGCCTGCAGGCGGCGCGGAAGCGCCCCCTCCCCCTCTGCCGGCGGCATGCGCATTTCGACCGGCGCGGCGGGCCTCAGCCGCGCAGCACGCCGCCGGTGGCGCGCGCGACCTTCTCGACGATCTTCGCCGACACGGTTTCGATTTCCTGCTCGGTCAGGGTCTTCCCGACCGGTTGCAGCCGCACCGAGATCGCCAGAGACTTCTTGCCCGCGCCCATCTGCGCCTCGGCCCTGGCCCCGGTGAACTCGTCGAACAGGCTGACGCGCTCGATCAGCGTCCTGTCGGCGCCGGCCGCCGCGTTGACCAGCGTCAGCGCCTCGACATCGGCATCGACCACGAAGGCGAAATCGCGCTCCACCGCCTGCAGGTCGCTGAGCTTCAGCGCCGGGCGGGTGGCGGTTTTCGACTTCGGGAAGGGCACGCGCTCGGGGAAGACGGTAAAGGCGACCGCCGGCCCCTTCACGTTTAGCGCCTTGAGCACCTTCGGATGCAGCTCGCCGAAAACGGCCAGCACGTTCTTCGGCCCGAGGCTGATCTGCCCCGAGCGCCCCGGGTGCCACCAGCCGGGGGCGTCGCGCCGGATCTGCGCGCGGGCCGGCGCGCCGATCGCAGCCAGCACCGCCTCGGCATCCGCCTTGGCATCGTAGATGTCCACCGCCCGGCGCGAGCCATGCGGATCGCGCGGCGCGACATGGCCCACCAGAAGGCCCGCCACCTGCAGATGCTGCTCGCCCGGCTCGCCGCCGTGAAAGGCCGGACCGACCTCGAACAGCGCCAGATCCGCAAAACCGCGCGCCTGGTTGCGCGCCGCCGCCTGCAGCAGGCCGGGCAGAAGGTCGGGGCGCATGTGGCTCATCTCGGATGAGATCGGGTTTTCCAGCATGGTGGCGTCAGCCCCGCCGCCGAAGATCTCGGCGCTGGCGCGATCGATGAAGCTGTAGGTCACGCACTCGTTGTAGCCCAGCGCCGCCGCCGTGCGCCGGGCGATCTGCTCGCGCTTCTGCATGGGCGTCAGGATCGGGCGCAGCACGCCGGGTTCGGGGCGCGCCAGCGGCTTGCCCACCAGCTTCGTGAGCGAGGCGATGCGCGCCACCTCTTCCACCAGGTCGGCCTCGCCCTGCACATCGGGGCGCCAGCTGGGCACATGGGCCATGTCGCCTTCCAGCCGGAAGCCGAGCGCTTCCAGCGTGCGGCGTTGTTCAGCGGCCGGGATATCCATGCCGACCAGCGATTTCACCCGCTCGGTATCCAGCCTGTAGGCGCGCGCCACATCCGGCACCGCGCCGGCCTGCACCGCTTCGGATGGCTCGCCGCCGCACAGATCCAGCACCATCTGCGTGGCCAGGTCCAGCCCCGGCGCGGTGAACAGCGGATCGACGCCGCGCTCGAAACGGTAGCGCGCATCGGTGTTGATCTTGAGCGCGCGCCCGGTGCGGGCGATCTGGATCGGATCCCAGAGCGCGGCCTCAAGGAAAACGTCGGTCGTTTCACCGGTCACGCCGGTGGGCAGGCCGCCCATGATGCCGGCGATGCTTTCCACGCCGTTGTCATCCGAGATCACCACCATGCCGGGCTCGAACGCATATTCCTTTTCGTCCAGCCCGATCAGGGTTTCGCCGCCCTTGGCGCGGTGCACCCGCAGGTTGCCCCTGACCTTGCCGGCATCGAACACATGCAGCGGCCGGTTCATGTCGTAGGTGAAGAAATTGGTGATATCCACCAGCGCCGAGATGGGGCGCAGCCCGATGGCGCGCAGCCGGTCCTGCAGCCACTGCGGGCTGGGGCCGTTTTTTACGCCGCGGATCAGCCGGCCCATGAACAGCGGCGCGTCATCGCGCGCATCTTCGTCGATGCTGACCGCGATCGGGCTCTGGAAACGGCCCTCGATGGTGGCGGTCCTTCCGGGCTTCAGCGTGCCCAGCCCACGCGCCGCCAGGTCGCGGGCGATGCCGCGCACGCCCAGCGCATCCGGGCGGTTGGGGGTGATGGCGATCTCGATCACCGGGTCCACCTTCGCCGGGTCATGTTCGGCCAGCCAGTCTATGAAGCGCGCGCCCAGCGGTGCGTCGGCGGGCAGTTCGATGATGCCGTCGTGATCGTCGCTCAGCATCATCTCGCGTTCCGAGCACAGCATGCCGTTCGACGCCTCGCCCCGGATCACGCCCGGCTTCAGGTTAACCCCGGTGCCGGGGATATGGGTGCCGACGGGGGCGAACACGCCGATGAGCCCGGTGCGGGCATTGGGCGCACCGCAGACCACCTGCACCTCCTGCGCCTCGCCGTCGCTCCAGGCCTCGACCCGGCACAGGCGCAGCCGGTCGGCATTGGGGTGCTGCCTGGCCT
>JALSKC010000057.1 GCA_026989055.1 Paracoccaceae bacterium | reverse complement strand
ACGCCGATGAGCCCGGTGCGGGCATTGGGCGCACCGCAGACCACCTGCACCTCCTGCGCCTCGCCGTCGCTCCAGGCCTCGACCCGGCACAGGCGCAGCCGGTCGGCATTGGGGTGCTGCCTGGCCTCGATCACCCGGCAGATGGTGAAGGCCGCGAGCGCCTCGGCCGGGTTCTCGACACCCTCGACCTCGAGGCCCAGGTCGGTCAGCGCCTCGGTGATTTCATCGACCGTGGCCTCGGTTTCGAGGTAATCCTTGAGCCAGGAGAGCGTGAATTTCATGTCAGCCGTTCCTTGTTGTCTTGTCTGGCGCGGTCGCTCCATGCCCGAGGGAGGGCAGCGCCCGGCCCCGGGAGGGGGCGAATGCGCCCTCCCGTTGGGAGGGTCGGGCGCGGCCCGGTGATGCCGGCCAACCGGGCGAAAAACGGGGCGCAGCAGGGGCGCCCGCCCCGTGGGAGCGGTTCGGGCGCTGCCCGGCAAGCCGGGCGGGAGCGGGCCCCGCACTCACCCGCTCAGCCCCCCGTGCAGGCTGGGCACCTGCAAGGCGCCGAAGCCGTAATGGCGCAGCCAGCGCAAGTCGCTGTCGAAGAAGGCACGCAGGTCGGGGATGCCGTATTTCAGCATCGCCAGCCGGTCGATGCCCAGCCCGAAGGCAAAGCCCTGCCAGGCGTCGGGGTCCACACCGGCAGCCTGCAGCACCTTCGGGTGCACCATGCCGCTTCCCAGGATCTCCATCCAGTCGTCGCCCTCGCCCACCTTGAGCTGCCCGCCCTGCCAGGAACAGCGCAGGTCCACCTCGGCGCTGGGCTCGGTAAAGGGGAAGTGCGAGGCACGGAAGCGCAGCTCCACCTCATCGACCTCGAAGAAGGCGCGGCAGAATTCCTCCAGCACCCATTTCAGGTTGGCCATCGAAATGTCGCGGTCGATCGCCAGCCCTTCGACCTGGTGGAACATCGGCGTGTGGGTCTGGTCGTAGTCCGAACGATAGACGCGCCCAGGCGCGATGACGCGGATCGGGGCGCCGTGCTTTTCCATGGCGCGGATCTGCACCGGGCTGGTATGGGTGCGCAGCACGTGCGGCGCCCGCTCGTCGCCGGCGTCGCGGTGCATGTAGAAGGTGTCGAACTCCTGGCGCGCCGGGTGGTGCGGGGGGATGTTCAGCGCGTCGAAGTTATACCAGTCGGTCTCGATCTGCGGGCCTTCGGCGACGGCGAAGCCGAGATCGGCGAAGATCGCGATGATCTCCTCCGTTACCTGGCTGATCGGGTGCACGCTGCCCTGCGGGCGCGGACGGCCGGGCAGGGTGACATCGAGCCATTCGCCGGCCAGCCGCTCCTCGAGTGCCGCATCGGCGAGCGCGGCCTTTTTCGCGGCCAGGGCTGCGTTGATCTCGTCCTTCAGCGCGTTCAGCTTCGGGCCGACCTTCCTGCGTTCCTCGGGGCTCATCCGCCCCAGTTCGCGCATCTTCAGGCTGATCTCTCCCTTCTTGCCGACGGCGGCCAGCCGGAGCACCTCAAGCGCGTCCTCGTCGCCCGCCGCGGCAATCGCCGAAAGGTATTTCTGCCTCAGATCGTCCATTTCGATCCCCTGTTTCCGGCCCCTGTTTCCGGTGCCCGTTCCTGCTACCACACGAGCGCTTGAAGGCAAGAAGCCGCGAGACCTTCGAAAAGGTCCGCGGCTTCCCTGGATTTCTTTCCCGTGGGGAAAAGCTTACGCGAGCGCGGCCTTCGCCTTGTCGACGATGGCGTCAAACGCCTCTGGCTCGTGCACGGCGAGATCGGCGAGCACCTTGCGGTCCACCTCGATCCCGGCCCTGGACAGCCCGTTGATGAAGCGCGAATAGGTCAGCGCCTCGTCGCGCGCGCGCACGGCGGCGTTGATCCGCTGGATCCACAGCGCGCGGAAATTGCGCTTGCGCTGCTTGCGGTCGCGGGTTGCATACTGGTTGGCCTTGTCCACCGCCTGCCTGGCAACGCGGAAGCTGCGGCTGCGGGCGCCGTAGTAGCCCTTGGCGGCCTTCAGCACCTTCTTGTGACGCCGGTGGGTGACGGTTCCGCCCCTGGTCCTTGACATCTCTCAGCCCTCCTCAGCGATCATACGGCATGTAGGACTTGGCCAGCTTGGCATCGGGCGCCGAAAGCGTGTTCGTCCCGCGGGCATTGCGGATGAACTTGTTCGTGCGCTTGATCATGCCGTGGCGCTTGCCGGCCTGGGCGGCCATGACCTTGCCGGTCGCGGTGACCTTGAAGCGCTTCTTGGCGCTGGACTTGGTTTTCATCTTCGGCATTTCCGTGCTCCTTCCCGGATCGGTTCCTGCGCGACTCGGCATGCCTTCGGCCGGCCGCGCATTGCGGACCACGGGCGTATAGGGCGCAGGCCGCGTTCTGGCAAGAGGAAAACACACCACCCGGTGGCCGGGGCCGTTCAGGGCAGGAGCCTCGTCACCACGCCGCCGATCACCTGGGGCAGGGTCTCGAAACTGTAGCCGCCGGGCTGTCGGCTGGCGGCCCAGGCGATCATGCCGCCGCCGAGGGTAAAGAGAAGCAGCGCCGTGCGCGGCGCGCGCCCGGAGGAGAAGGCGCCGATCAGGGACGGAACGCCCAGAACCGAGATCGCGATTCCGATGACCAGGATGGTATCGTAATCCAAGGCTGCTTCTCCAGCTGCATGCCCTCTCCGCGCCGCCGCTTCGGCATTCGCGTCCGAATCGCGCTCATCGCCTGCCGCCGCGCGCCCTGCGCGCTGCCCGGCCCCCAGCCCGCCTTCTCGTGCCTTCCGGTTCCGGCTTCCGATCGCCCGGCCGACAGCACGGGCGCCAGCCGAGCCTACTCGGGGTCACGGCTGAAAATCAAGCTTTCGTCGCAGGGCGCCACGCGCAGGATGTTGGTGGAGCCCGGTTGGTTGAACGGGATGCCCGCGGTGACGACGATCCGCTCCGTCGGCGCGGCGAACCCGTCGGCACAGACCGCGCGCACCGCGTTCACCACCGCCATCTTGAAGCGCTCGACCTCTCCGGTCATGACGCAGTGCAGCCCCCAGCTGAGCGCGAGGCGGCGTGCCGTGCCACGGCGCGAGGTGAGCGCCACGATCGGGACATGCGGTCGCTCCCGGGCAGTAAGCAGCGCCGTGGTGCCGCTTTCCGAGTAACAGCAGATCGCCTTGATGTCGGTGGTCTCGGCGATCTCGCGCGCCGCCGACACGATCGCATCGGCGATGGTTTCCTTGTGCCCGGCGCGGCTGGCCTCGATGATCTCGCGGTAGGTGGGGTCGCTTTCGACTTCGCGCGCGACATTGTCCATGGTGGTCACCGCCTCGACCGGGAACTGGCCGGCGGCGCTTTCGGCCGAGAGCATCACCGCATCGGCCCCTTCGTAGATCGCCGCCGCCACATCCGAAACCTCGGCGCGCGTCGGCATCGGGCTTTCGATCATGCTTTCGAGCATCTGGGTCGCCACGATCACCGGCTTGGCCGCCGCCCGGCAGGCGCGCACCAGGCGTTTCTGGATCGGCGGCACGTTCTGCACCGGCAGTTCCACGCCAAGGTCTCCGCGCGCCACCATGATGCCGTCGGAAACCTCCAGGATGTCGTCGAATGCCCTGACGGCGGCCGGCTTCTCGATCTTGGCCAGGATCGCGGCGCGTCCGGCCACCAGCTCGCGCGCCTCTTCCACGTCCTCGCGCCGCTGCACAAAGGACAGGGCCAGCCAGTCCACGCCAAGCTCGCAGACGAATTCCAGGTCGCGCCGGTCCTTCTCCGACAGCGCCGCCAGCGGCAGCACCACGTCGGGCACGTTGACCCCCTTGCGGTTGGAAATCACCCCGCCGACTTCGACCTCGCAATCGGCAAAATCGGCACCGCAGTCGCGCACCAGCAGGCGGATCTTGCCGTCGTTCACCAGCAGATGCGCGCCCGGCCTGAGGGCTGCAAAGATTTCCGGGTGCGGCAGGTTCACGCGGCGCGAATCGCCTTGCGCCGCGTCCAGGTCCAGCCGGAAGGGCTGGCCCTCGACCAGCCGTTCCTCGCCCCGGGCGAAGACGCCGACGCGCAGCTTCGGCCCCTGCAGGTCGGCCAGGATCGCGATCGGGCGGCCGGTTTCCTCCTCGACCCGGCGGATGATCGCGTGGCGGGCGCGAATCTCGTCGTGGCTGCCGTGGCTCATGTTCAGGCGGAACACGTCGGCCCCGGCTTCGAACAGGGCGCGGATGGTGTCGTAGTCGTCGGAAGCCGGACCCAGGGTCGCGACGATCTTCACGTTGCGGTGCCGTCTCATCCTGCCTGCCCTTTCGCCGCCCTGCCCTTTCGCCGCCCTGCCCGCCTTCCTCCGGCCGGGCGCGGCGGCCGCCCCCCGGCGCGCCACCCCGTCGGGCGCCCTGTCAGCGGTCACGGCCGACGGTCGGTGGTATGCCGCATATTCCCGCCTGCCGCAAGCAGCCGCCGGCACCCGCCCTTCCCCGCTCTGGCATCGCCGCCGCGGATTGAATATGCAGGAGCGAATCCGAATACCCGCAGCGGGATGACGGCACCGGATGACGGAAAGAGCCCATGAGATCATCGGCGCCGACCGGCCCTCGCGCTGGCTGATCACCTGCGATCATGCCAGCAATTTCGTGCCGCCCGAAGTGAACGGCGGCGACCTGGGCCTGCCG
Source organism: Paracoccaceae bacterium (assembly GCA_026989055.1). Taxonomy (GTDB): domain Bacteria; phylum Pseudomonadota; class Alphaproteobacteria; order Rhodobacterales; family Rhodobacteraceae; genus JAJRUE01. Next base: position 41,985 of record JALSKC010000057.1, on the reverse strand, counting down.
GCGCGCGACATGGAACGCCACATCGCCCACGACATCGGCGCCGCCGGGGTGACGCGCCACCTGGCCGAGCGGCTGCAGGCCCGCGCGCTCCTGTCGCGGTTTTCGCGGCTGGTGATCGACCCGAACCGGGGCGAGGATGACCCGACCCTGGTGATGAAGCTCTACGACGGCACCATCATCCCCGCCAACCGGCACGTGGATCAGGCCGAGATCGCCCGCCGCCTGAACGCCTGGCACCGACCCTATCACGCGGCCTATGCGAAGCTGGCCGCCGCCCGCCCCGACACGGTGATCGTGGCGGTCCACAGCTTCACGCCGCGGCTGAACGGGCGCGCGCCCCGGCCCTGGCATGTGGGCCTGCTCTACGCCGAGCGCGACCCCCGCCTGGCGCGCCCGCTGCTGGAGCGCCTGCGCGCCGAGCCCGATCTGTGCGTGGGCGAAAACGAACCCTACGCCGGCCATCTGCCCGGCGATTCCATCGACCGCCACGCGCTGCAGACGGGCCGGCCCAACGTGCTGATCGAACTGCGCCACGATCTGATCAAGACCGAGGCCGGGCAGCGCGAATGGGCCGAGCGGCTGGCGCCGATGCTTACCGGTGTGCTAGAAAACGGCGATTTCTGAAAGGATGTGACCGATGGACGACCAGACCCGTATCGAACTGGAGGCCGCCGCCTTCCGCCGGCTGCGCAGGCACCTGATGGAAGATCGCCCCGACGTGCAGAACATCGACCTGATGAACCTGGCCGGCTTCTGCCGCAACTGCCTGAGCCGCTGGTATCAGGAAGCCGCCGCCGAACGCGGCATCGAGATGGGCAAGGCCGAGGCGCGCGAAATCTTCTACGGCATGCCCTACGACGACTGGAAGGCGCGCTACCAGACCGAGGCCGGCCCCGAAAAACAGGCCGCCTTCGAAAAGGCCTTCGCCGAGAACGTGCTGAAGAAGGGCTGAGAGGGCCGCGCCGCAGCCCCCAAGGGCAGGAGACGCCGGATGCGGGCAATGGTTCTCGAGCGCGCGGGCGATCCGCTGGTCCTGTGCAACCTGCCCCGCCCCGAACCGGGGCCGGGCGAGGTGCTGGTCCGCATCGAGGCCTGCGGCGTGTGCCGCACCGACCTGCACATCGCCGACGGAGAGCTGGCCGATCCCGCCCTGCCGCTGGTGCCCGGCCACGAGATCGTCGGCCGCGTCGCGGCCACGGGCACCGGGGTGAGCGACCTGCGCGCCGGGCAGCGCGTCGGCGTGCCCTGGCTGGGCCGGACCTGCGGGCACTGCCGCTACTGCCGCACGGGGCGCGAAAACCTGTGCGATGTGCCCGAATTCACCGGCTATACCCGCAATGGCGGCTATGCCGAATACTGCACCGCCGATGCCCGCTACGCCTTCGCCCTGCCGGAGGAGGCCGACCCGGTGGCGCTGGCCCCGCTCATGTGCGCGGGGCTGATCGGCTGGCGCAGCTTCTCGCTGGCCGGAAGCGACGCCATCGAACGGCTCGGCCTCTACGGCTTCGGCGCCGCCGCCCACATCCTGTGCCAGATCGCCACCCGGAAGGGAATCGAGGTGCTGGCCTTCACCCGCGACGGCGACCGCGCGGCGCAGGACTTCGCCCGCCGCCTCGGCGCATCCTGGGCGGGCGGCTCGGGCGAGGCCTCGCCGAAACCGCTGGACGCGGCCATCATCTTCGCCCCCGTCGGCGCGCTGGTGCCCAGGGCGCTCAGGGAGGTGCGCAAGGGCGGCCGCGTGGTCTGCGGCGGCATCCACATGAGCGACATCCCCACCTTTCCCTATGCCGACCTGTGGGAGGAACGGCAGATCCTGTCGGTGGCCAACCTCACCCGTGCCGATGGCGAGGCCTTCTTCCCCCAGGCCGCGGCCGCCGGGGTGCGCACCGAAACGGCGCCCTACCCGCTCGAACAGGCCAATGCCGCGCTGGACGACCTGCGCGCGGGCCGGCTGCAGGGGGCCGCCGTCCTGGTGCCGTGAGCGCCGGTCACGGCCCGCGCCCCGAGCGGGCAGCCACACGCGGCGCGCTCACGCGCAGGCGCGGGCGCCTGTGGGGCGGGAACGCTCAGATTGCCGACTTCCGGCTCTCCTCCAGGTAGATCTCGCGCAGCCGCGTGGCCACCGGCCCCGGCGTGCCGTCGCCCAGCTTCGCCCCGTCCACCTCGACCACCGGCATCACGAAGGTGCTGGCCGAGGTGATGAAGGCCTCGTCCGCCCCTTGCGCCTCTTCGATGGTGAAGGGCCGCTCCTCGACCTCCATCTGCGCCTCGCGCGCGAACCGCAGCACGGCGGCGCGGGTGATGCCGTGCAGGATATCGCTGGACAGGTTGCGGGTGATGATCCGCCCGCCCTTCACGATATAGGCGTTGTTCGAGGTGCCCTCGGTCACCAGCCCGTCCTCGACCAGCCAGGCGTCGTCGCAGCCCGCCTTCTTCGCCGCCATCTTGCCCATCGACGGATAGAGCAGCTGCACCGTCTTGATGTCGCGCCGGCCCCAGCGGATGTCGGGGATCGAGATCACCCTGATCCCCCTTTTCGCCGCCGGGTTGTCGGCAAGGCCGGGCCTGGACTGGGTGAACAGAACCACGGTCTGCGGCGTCGTCTCGGGGTCGGGAAAGACGAAATCGCGGTCGGCGGGCGCGCCGCGGGTGACCTGCAGGTAGATCATGCCCTCGTCCAGCGCATTGCGGCGCACCAGTTCGCGGTGGATTGCCAGCAGATCGGCCACCGGCATCGGCATCTCCATGTCGAGCTCCTTCAGCGAACGCTCCAGCCGCGCCGCGTGGCCGTCGAAATCGATCAGCTTGCCACCCAACACGCTGGTCACCTCGTAAACCCCGTCGGCCATCAGGAAGGCGCGATCGAAGATCGAGACCTTCGCCTCCTCCTCCGGCAGATAGTCGCCGTTCAGGTAAACGGTGCGGGTCATGGCGGTCTCCCTATCCCCAGAGTGCCGCGCCCGGCGGATGCACCCCGGCCGCGTCGAATGTCAAAGCGTCGTCCCGGTCTTCGGCCAGAAGCAGCGGCCCGTCAAGGTCCACCACATCGGCGCCCTGGGCCACCAGCGTGGCCGGGGCCATCGCCAGCGACGAGCCGACCATGCAGCCGACCATGATCCCGAACCCCTCCGCCCGCGCCGCCTCGCGCAGCGCCAGCGCCTCGGTCAGCCCGCCGGTCTTGTCGAGCTTGATGTTCACCGCGTCATACTTGCCGCGCAGCCCCGGCAGGGAGGCCAGGTCATGGCAGCTCTCGTCGGCGCAGACGGGCACCAGCCTTTCCATTTCCGCAAGCGCATCATCCGCGCCCGCCGGCAGGGGCTGCTCCACCAGCGCCACGCCCAGGCGCAGCAGATGCGGGGCGAGGTCGGCATAGACCTCGGCGCTCCAGCCCTCGTTGGCATCGACGATGATGCGCGCATCCGGCGCCCCGCGCCGCACCGCCTCCAGCCGGGGCATGTCGTCGGACGTGCCCAGCTTGATCTTCAGCAGCGGCCGGTGCGCGTTGCGCGCGGCCTGCGCGCGCATGGCTCCGGGGCTGTCCAGAGACAGCGTGTAGGCCGTGACCACCGGCCGCGGCGCGGCCAGCCCCGCCAGCTCCCACACCCGCCGCCCGGCGCGCTTCGCCTCCAGATCCCATAGCGCGCAATCCACCGCGTTGCGCGCCGCCCCCGGCGGCAGCGCCTCCTGCAACGCCACCCGGTCGATGCCGCCGGGCAGCCCGGCAATCTGCGCCTCCACGCTCTCCAGCGTCTCGCCATAGCGTACATAGGGCACGCATTCGCCCCGCCCGCGATGCGCCCCGTCCGAAACATGCACCGTCAGCACCCTGGCCTCGCTGCGCGACCCGCGCGAGATGGTGAACACCTCGGCCAGCCGGAACACGTCGCGTGTCACCGAAATTTCCACGTACCACCTCTTCATCTTGCCCGAAATACTCCCGCCGGAGGCTCCCGCCCCCCGCCACCCGCGCACCGGCCTCAGACAGCTTCCAGCGCATCCACCAGCCGCCCCGCCCCGTGCCGGAACGGATCCACCGCCGGCAGGCCCATGCGGGCCTCGATCCCGGCAAGGTAGTCCAGCGCCTCCTGCTCGCCCAGCGCTTTCGTATTGACCGAAATCCCGACAACCTTGCAGGCCGGGTTGGCCACCTGCGCAATCGGCAGCGCCAGATCGCGCAGCTGCTCCAGCGAGGGCAGCCCGTAGCCGGGCAGGCCGCGCATGTGGCTGCGCGTCGGCTCGTGGCACAGGATCAGGGCATCGGGCTGGCCGCCGTGGATCAGCGCCATGGTGACCCCGGAATAGGACACGTGAAACAGGCTGCCCTGGCCCTCGATCAGATCCCAGTGGTCGTCGTCGTTGTCGGGGGTCAGCCATTCCACCGCCCCGGCCATGAAATCGGCGACCACCGCATCGAGCGGCACGCCGGATCCGGTGATCAGGATCCCCGTCTGGCCGGTGGCGCGGAAGGTGGCCTTCAGGCCCCGACGCATCATTTCGGCCTCCATCGCCAGCGCGGTGTACATCTTGCCCACCGAGCAGTCGGTGCCCACCGCAAGGCAGCGTTTGCCCGCGCGCCTGCGCCCGTTGGCGATCGGATATCGCTCCCCGGGCAGGCGCACATCGTGCAGCCGGCACCCGTTGGCCCTGGCCGCGGCGGCAAGATCCGCCTCGTCGCGCAGCAGGTTGTGCAGCCCCGAAGCCAGGTCGAAACCCGCCTCCAGCGCTTCCAGCAGCACCGCCTTCCAGGCCTCCGAGAACACGCCGCCTCGGTTGGCCACCCCGATCACCAGCGTCTTCGCGCCGGCCGCCTTCGCTTCCTCCAGCGTCATGTCGGGAAGGCCCACACCGGCGCCGCAGCCGGGCAGGCGGAACTGCCCCACCGCGTCGCCGGGGCGCCAGTCCCGGATGCCCTGCGCCACCTTGGCGGCCAGCTGGTCGGGCGCATCGCCCAGAAACAGGAGATAGGGTTTCCCGATCATCATCGTCGCTCCCCCCTGAAAGACTGTCGAATGATGCCGGATTCTGCCGGAGAGATGCTCCCGACCCTGCGCAACAAGGCGCCGAAAAAGCAATCTTCTTCCGCAATCTTCGAGATGAGCAGAAGATTGTTCCATCCGCGCGCCGGCTGCGAAAAGGCCCCTGGCCGCCGCGCGCTCTGCGTCGCGGCATCGTTTCTGCGGCAGCAAAACGCGCTTGCGGCCGGATGCGCAATATTCTATCGCTGTCGCGCAACACCGTGAAACATCGTTACAAGGCCACGCCATGAGCTTTCGCATCCAGCCCACGCCGCCCGCCCGCCCCAACCGCTGCCAGCTGTTCGGCCCCGGCTCGCGCCCGGCGATCTTCGAAAAGATGGCGGCCAGCGACGCCGACGTGATCAACCTCGACCTGGAAGACAGCGTGGCGCCCGACGACAAGGCAGAGGCGCGCCGGAACGTCATCCAGGCGATCGGCGACATCGACTGGAACAGCAAGCACCTGAGCGTGCGCATCAACGCCCTTGATACGCCATACTGGTATCAGGATGTGGTGGGCCTCTTGGAAAACGCCTCCGACAGGCTGGACCAGATCATGATCCCGAAGGTGGGCTGTGCCGCCGACATCTACGCGGTGGACGCGCTGGCAAGCGCGGTCGAAGCCGCCCGGGGCCGCAGCAAGCCCATCGCATTCGAGGTGATCATCGAAAGCGCCGCCGGCCTATCCAACGTGCAGGAGATCGCCGCCGCCAGCCCGCGGCTTCAGGCGATGAGCCTGGGCGCGGCCGATTTCGCCGCCTCCATGGGCATGCAGACAACCGGCATCGGCGGCACCCAGGAAAACTACTACATGATCCACGAAGGCCGGAAATACTGGGGCGATCCCTGGCACTGGGCGCAGACCGCCATCGTCGCCGCCTGCCGCAGCCACGGCGTGCTGCCGGTGGACGGCCCGTTCGGAGACTTCTCGGACGACGAGGGCTTCATCGCCCAGGCGCGCCGCGCGGCCACGCTGGGGATGGTCGGCAAATGGGCCATCCACCCCAGGCAGGTGGCGCTGGCAAACGAGGTGTTCACCCCCTCGCCCGAGCAGGTGGCCGAAGCCCGCGAAATCCTCGCCGCAATGGAAAGGGCGAAGGCCGAAGGCGCCGGCGCCGCCGTCTACAAGGGCCGCCTGGTGGACATCGCCAGCATCCGCCAGGCCGAGGTGATCGTGCGCCAGGCCGAGATGATCCCGGGCCGCTGAACCGGCGGGCCGGAACGCTCAGCCCGGCAGCTCGACCCAGACCCCGTGGCACCGGACGAAGGCGGGTTCTTCCAGGCTGAGCTCCGTATAGGTGATGATCGCCTCCGGCCTGCGGCAGACAAACGACCGCCCGAGAAGATCCCGCGCCCGATGGACCCTCCCCGCCCCCGGTCCGAAGGCGATCGTCTGATCCGGCGCCAGCAGCAGATCTGCCCCGGGCAGCCCGCCGCCCAGCGCCCCGGCCCTGATGAGGACCGGCTGCGCGTCCGGATGGCGGCGAAGGAACTCCTCGTCCAGTATGGCCCGCCTGACCGAGCGGATCGGCAGGAATCGCCCGTCCCGGATCCGGACCCGGTCTCCCTTGCGCAGGGTCTGGGCCGGAAAATCGCCGAACGCGGTCTGCACCGGAGTCATCGGACCCAGCCCCGTCGGCCCCTGCGGCAATTGCCCGTCCTGTAGCGACAGGGAATTTTCGGACGGCACGGCCGGCTCCTGGCCGGCGATCCTGAACCGGCGAGGGCGCGCGCGCTCCGCGGCAGCGATTTCATGCAAGAGTGTGGCAGTCATCGTTTTCATGTCTTTCGCTCCATGCCCGGCAGCACCCCCGCTGCCGGATGATCCCGTTCATCCCCAACCACCTTCCCGCCGATCGCCCCGGGCAGAGCCGCAATCGCGGCGGCAGGCATCCCCGGCCCGGCAACTTCCCCGCGAACCTGTCGGAAATGGGGTCGCCCCGCCCCGAAAAAGGCGATTTCAGGATAAAATGGAGACACCGGAAAATCCCGGAATCGGGCCTGTATTTGCCGGCATCGAAACAATCATCCGCGCCGCTCCGGCAAGCTCTCCCCTCCCTGCACAATCGGGGAGGAACTGTTCTTTCCGGCACGACATTCCCGCTCCGCCGCCGGGATTGAATTGTGGCGATTTGCGCATCCCGCATCTTCCCTGCACCGGCAACAGACTGTTTCCATGTAATTTTTCCAGAATTCCACCTCCCGCCGCACGCCTGCGGCCGCCGGAACGCGCCCTGCACCGCCTCCGCGGCCGCGCCGATTCGCACATTCTTCGCGCGCCTTCCCCCGCCGGGATATCCGGCGGCGCCTGCCGGAGGCCGGTATTCCTTGCCTGCCGGTCCTTTATATTCTATTTGGTGAATATCTTCGGCATCGCTCGGAACAGCGCCGCCAGGCCGGCCGCCGCATCGGCCGCATCGCCGCACCGAAGGGGGCGCACCGAAAGGGGCGCACCAAAGGGGGAAAAGGGGGACAGGATGAAGGACAGGATACTCGCACAGCTCAGCCGGATCGGCGTGCCGGGCGCCGGGAGCGGCGCCGGGAACGACATCGTGTCCGCCGGCCTCGTCTCCGAGGTGAACATTGACGGCGGCCGGGTTGTCCTTTCCCTGCGCCCGCCGCGCGGAATGAACGGCGCGCTCGCCGAACTCAGGACACGGGCGGAAGCCGCGCTGCGCGAACTGGACGGGGTGGAAACCGTCCTGGTGGCGCTGGGCCCGCCGGCAGAAACGGCTGGTAGAACGCCCCCAACGGCCGGTGGAACGCCCCCCCCGCCCCCGCCGCGCCGCAAGCCTACCCTGCCCAGAGGCCCCGACCGGCCCGTGGGCCCCGACATGCGCCCCGACAAGGCGGCGATCCCCGGCGTCAACGCCATCCTGGCGGTGGCCTCGGGCAAGGGCGGCGTCGGGAAATCGACCACCTCGGTCAACCTGGCGCTGGGGCTGCGCGCCCTGGGGCTGAAGGTGGGGCTGCTGGATGCCGACATCTACGGCCCCTCGATCCCGCGGCTGATGGGCATCACCGAGCGCCCGGCGATCGAGAACGACCGGATCGTGCCGATCGAGCAGTATGGCACCAAGGTGATGTCGATGGGTTTCCTCATCGACGAGGATTCGCCGGTGATCTGGCGCGGGCCGATGATCATGTCGGCGCTGATGCAGCTGGTGAACGAGGTCGAATGGGGCGATCTCGACGTGCTGGTGCTCGACATGCCGCCGGGCACGGGAGACGCGCAGCTGACCATGGCCCAGCAGGTGCCGCTGACCGGCTCGGTGATCGTCTCGACCCCGCAGGATCTGGCGCTGATCGACGCGCGCCGCGGGCTCAAGATGTTCAAGAACGTCGATGTGCCGGTGTTCGGAATCATCGAGAACATGAGCAGCTTCATCTGCCCTCACTGCGGCGAAACCTCCGAAATCTTCGGCCACGGCGGCGCCCGGCAGGAGGCGGACCGGCTCGGCGTCACTTTCCTGGGCGCGGTGCCGCTGCACATGGACATCCGGCGCTTTTCCGACGAAGGGCGCCCGGTGGTGATCGCCGAGCCGGACGGGCCGCATGCGAAGATCTACCGCGACATCTCCCTGAAGGTCGCCGCCCTGCTGGAGCCGGAGGAGGAGGACGACGACTGACCGCCGCCTGAACCCGCCCGCCGGGGCGAACCGCGGCCGGGCAGCGGGTGGAGGGAGCGGAGCGGCGGGCCCCCGCACCCCGCTCCCCCGGGGCCGCATCCCCGGAAAGGGAGCCGAAGGGAAGGGCGCCGAAGCGGTGCATGGCGGCGCATGAGGGCGCACGACACGGAAAGCCCCGCGCGCGGCGGGGCCTTCCTGCCCGCCCTTCTTCCGGCGGGCGGCAACCGGGCCACGCCCGCATGATCACTCGCGCATGATCAGCCATTCCATCGCCTTGATGCCGACAATCCCGCCGATGACGATGAACACGACCGCAATCAGCGACCCGGCTGCGAGTGTTGAAATCCCGGTCAGCCCCTGACCGATGGTGCAGCCCAGCGCCAGCACCCCGCCGACCCCCATCAGCGCCGCGCCGAACAGGTTGCGCCCGGTGTCTCCGACATCGGAGAATGTCGCCCAGCGGAAGCTGCGCGACGACAGCGCCCCGGCAAGGGCGCCCAGAAGCGCCCCCAGAAGCGTCACCACGCCGAAGCCCGGCGCGCCGAGAGCGGAATAGCGCATCAGGTAATCCATGGTATCGCCGGTCGGACGCACGTAGCTGAGCGAGATCAGAGGCACCGGCACATCGGCGAAATCGTCCTGTGCCAGCCCGGTCAGCAGCCAGCCGGCCAGCACCGTGACGGCGATGCCGACACCGGCGATCAGATGGCTGGGCGAGTTGCGGAATCCGGCATCCCGCAGACAGAAGAACAGGAGCCCGGCGACGCACACCGCGAGCACGATGATCGTGCCCGTTCCGGCGCTCAGCCCCGTGGCCGCCGCGAGAAGCTCTCCCATGCTCTGGGTTTCGAAACCCGCATCGCCAAGATTGATCGTCGAGGGGCTGAACAGCGCAACGCGCGTCGGCGCGATGAGCCCGCCGATGGTCATGTAGGCGAACAGCCCGATCACGATCAGGATGACCAGAGAGCGCAGGTCGCCGCCGCCGGCACGCACCAGGTTCCTGGACACGCAACCGCCCCCGAACACCATGCCGATGCCGAACAGCAGCCCGCCCACCGCATTGCCGAGCCAGCCGAAATTCGGCGCCAGATACATGGAGCCGCCGAAATCGGCGACACCCATGCGCTGCATCGCGTAAACCCCGACCATCGTGATGGCGATGGCCAGCATCCAGGAACGGAAGCGCCGCCAGTCGCCGAAGGACAGGATGTCGGACAGCGCACCCATGGTGCAGAAGTTCGTCCGCTGCACGATGAAGCCGAACACGAACCCGATCAGCAGCCCGCCCCAGCCGATGTAGAAGGCCGGCGACTCGATGATCATTTCTCTCCAGGTTTCCAGCATGATCCTTCCCCGTCTGGTAACGATGCCGCCCGACGGTCGCGCCCGGATCGGGCGGCCTCCGGTCTGACAGACATCTGCATGAATTAGCATGTGAGCGGATGTCAGGCAAAGACTATCGCCCGCAAGCCGGCCACGGCCCGCCCGGCACCCGGGCCGGATTCAGAGGCTCTCGCGCGCCGTCAGCCCCATGGAAAAGACCGACTGATCGTGTTCCGAGAACCAGCGCAGCCTGTCGCGCAGCTCCACCACCGAGCCGATGATGATCATCGCCGGCCCCTCGAAACCTTCGCGCATCGCCGTCTCGTGCAGGGAGCCCACCGTGCAGACCGCCACACGCTGGCTGGCACGGGTGCCGTTGTCGATTATCGCCGCCGGCATTTCCGGATCGGCGCCGCGGGCGACGAACTGCCCGGACAGCTCGTCGAGGCTCGACAGCCCCATGTAGACGGCCACCGTCTGATTCGGGCGCAGCAGCACGTCCCAGTCGAGCCCCAGCACCCCGTTGCGGCCGTGCGCGGTGACGAACACGCAGGCCTGGGCGTGGTCGCGATGGGTCAGCGGGATGCCGGCGTAGGAAGCACAACCCGCCGCGGCGGTGATCCCCGGCACCACCTGGAAGGGAATGCCGTGCCCGGCCAGGGTCTCGATCTCCTCGCCGCCGCGGCCGAAGATGAACGGATCTCCCCCCTTCAGCCGCAGCACCCTCTTGCCCTCCTTCGCCAGCCGCACCAGAAGGGCGCCGATCTCTTCCTGGCTCAGCGTGTGGCGGCTGGGCAGCTTGCCCACGTAGATGCGCTCGGCGTCGCGGCGCACCAGCTCCAGGATATCCTTGCCCACCAGCCGGTCATACAGAACGACATCGGCGCGCTGCATCAGGCGCAGCGCGCGGAAGGTCAGCAGATCCGGGTCGCCGGGGCCGGCGCCCACCAGATAGACCTCGCCGCCCAGATAGCCCGCTTCGCCGTCGTCGGCGTCCAGTTCCGCGTGGATGTGCCTGGCCGCTCCCTCGGCATCGCCGGCCAGGAACAGATCGCCGGCCGGCCCGTCAATGGTCCGCTCCCAGAAGCGGCGGCGGGCACGGCTGCTGCCGAGGCGCGCCATCACCCGGTCGCGGAACCGGCCCATGAATTCGGCCATCCGCCCGTAGGCGGGCGGCAGCTGGCTCTCGATCCGGGCCCGCAGGATGCGGGCGATGATCGGCGCCGCGCCGCCCGAGGAAATCGCCACCACCAGCGGCGAGCGGTCCACCACCGAAGGCGTGATGAAGTCGCAGTATTCCGGCACGTCGGCCACGTTCGACAGCACGCCGGCGGCGCGGGCGGCATCGGCCAGCCGCCGGTCGCGCCGTTCGTCCTCGGCGGCGCCATAGGCAACCACCGCGCCCGCAATGTCCTCGGGCCGGAATTCCCGGGCGTGGTGATGCAGCCGCGCATGCACCAGCAGGTCGCGGAACTCGTCCTCGGCGGGGGCCGGATCGAACAGATGCACCTCGGCCCCGGCAGCCAGCGCGCGTTCGGCCCGGCGTGCGGCGACCGTGGTGCCGCCGTCGATCACGACCTTCCGGTTCCGAACGTCGAGAAATATCGGCAGATGGTCCATGAAGCGCCCCTTCCTTCGGATGATCAGCGCTCAGCCGGCGCGGTTGTCTTCGGCCCAGGCGGCCATCTGCCGCGCCAGCTGCGCCGCACCGGCCGGGTCCATGTCCACGATGGTGATCCGCCTGCCCTCGCGCAGCACCAGACGCAGCATCTTCAGCCCGCTTTCGAAGGCGACATCCTTGAGCACCGCGCGCCGCCCGAAGGGCAGCTCGATCTCGGCGATGTCGGTGGTGGTTTCCTCACCCATAGCGCAACCCGCGCGAGAAGGCGGCCTCCAGCTTCCATTCCCACTTCCGCGGAGTATCGCGGTAGTCCGGCTTGATGTCGAATTCCAGATGCATCAGCCCGCTTTCGCCGGCGTGCGCCACCAGCTCGAGCAGCTTGTCGAAGCTGTCCACTTCAGGGTGCTGGATGATGAGATCGCTCAGTTTCGCCATGGATCAACTCCCCGGAATGCGGTTGTGGAAACGGATCCGATAGACAAGGCGGCGGCTTCCGCCCCCCGCCCGGCCCTGATCGAACCCGCTCCGGTCATGCAACGAATTGTTGCAGAGAATACCCTGCCCGGCGGCCATTTTCACCCGCATCACGAGCGGATCCCCCGCCCCCAGGATCTCGGCCAGCGCCGCAACCGCTTCCCGCGTCAGAGGATCGTCGCGCCATGCGATCGAGCGGCTGCGGGCGGTATAGCGCATTTCCAGCGCCCCGCCCGCCGGGTCGAAGGAGAACACCGGCCCGATGCTGGCCGGGCGCAGCCTGCCGTCCGGCTCGCGGTTTTCCGGAATGGTCATTGCCGCCGGGTGCATCAGGGCGCGGATGTAGTCCGGGTTGCGGTCGCGCAGCCGGATATAGGCGATTTCCGGATCGAGAAAACGGTTTTCCCCGCCGTCGTCGGCCGGGCGCACGCAGTGCAGCACCATGGCCCGGATCTTCTGCCCGGGCGGATTGTAATAGCCGTCGGTGTGCCAGTTCATCGGCCGGCGCGAATAGGGGATGTAGCCACGCTGGCCGGCGGCCTCGGAAACCCGCAGCGCCACGATCCCCCCGCGCCCGGCCGAGCGGTGGCGCTCGGCGATCCGCAGCCCCATGGCCCGGGCGAACCCCAGAAGCTGGTCGCGCACCGCCTCGTCGTCTGCAGCCATGTCGGCAGCCTGATACAGGGCGGCATTGGTCAGCCGGCAGCGCCGGCACAGCTCCCGGCGCTCGGAATCGGAAGGATTCGCCAGGGTGCGAATCTCCACCGGCGCGGGAGATTCGGCCAGCGCCTCGGCCGCCGCCAGCCGTTCCGCCCGCCAGCGCCGATAGGCCTCCGTATCGCCCAGATTCCAGTGGCTTTCTGTCGGAAATACCGTTTCTTCTTTGGTTGCAGACATTTCCGCCCCGGCCGCCAGATGCCGCTCCGTTTCGCCCGCCGATCCGGCCGGCACATGCTTCCCGCGAATATCCTCTTTACACGGGATTTACTTTACATTCAATTATTGTAATATAAGACGAGATGTGCCTGCCGTCGCGATGGCAGGGGCCGCGGAGACCGCCGGGGAGGTTCGGGCGCGCGCGGCGGGTTCGCGGCGGGGGCGCAGAAGAAAAGCCCGCCCGCGGGCACGCGCGAAACAGGATGCAAGGGAGTAACCGCTATGAAAGATGGTGATACGCTGGACGCCAAGTCCGGGGAGGTGGAACAGCACCCCACGCCGATGCTCGACGAGCTCGAGGGCGGTCCCTGGCCGAGTTTCGTCACCGGGCTGAAGCGGCTGCGCGACTCCAAGGACAAGCGCTATGCGGCAATGATGAACGACCTGCTCGGCCAGCTCGAGCATTCCTACGAAAAGAAGCTCGGCTTCTGGAAGGGCGGCACGGTCTCGGTGTTCGGCTACGGCGGCGGGATCATTCCGCGCTTTTCCGAAGTGGCGGACAAATTCCCGGAATCGAAGGAATTCCACACCCTGCGGGTGATGCCGCCCCCGGGGTTCCACTATACCACGGACGTGCTGCGCAAGCTGTGCGACATCTGGGAGCGGCACGGCTCCGGCCTGATCGCCTTTCACGGACAGTCCGGCGACATCATGTTCCAGGGCTGCTCGACCGAAGCGACCCAGGCGGCCTTTGACGAGCTGAACGAGCTGGGCTTCGACCTGGGCGGCGCCGGCCCGGCGCTGCGCACGGCGATGAGCTGTGTCGGCCAGGCGCGCTGCGAGCAGTCCTGCTACGACGAGGCCAAGGCGCACCGGCGCATCATCAACGCCTTCCTGGACGAGATGCACCGCCCCTCGCTGCCCTACAAGTTCAAGTTCAAGTTCTCGGGCTGCGGCAACGACTGCGTGAACGCCATCCACCGCGCCGACTTCGCGGTGATCGGCACCTGGCGCGACGACATCAAGATCGACCAGGAGAAGGTCAAGGAGCATGTCGCGAAGGTGGGGCGCAAATACACCATCGACACGGTGGTTTCCATGTGTCCGACCCGGGCGATCACGCTGCATGACGACGACACGCTGGAAATCGACAACGCCAGCTGCGTGCGCTGCATGCACTGCATCAACGTGATGACCAAGGCGCTCAGCCCCGGCGACGACAAGGGCGTTTCGATCATGGTCGGCGGCAAGCGCGCGCTGAAGGTCGGCGACCTGATGGGCACCATGATCATCCCGTTCATGAAGCTCGAGACCGAAGAGGACTTCCAGAAGCTGGAGGATTTTGCCGAAACCTGCATCGAGTTCTTCGCCGACAACGCACTGGAGCACGAGCGGATCGGCGAAACCATCGACCGGATCGGTCTGCCGGCCTTCCTGGAGGCGGTGGGCGTGGAGCCGGATCCGAACATGGTCAACCATCCGCGAACCTCGTGCTACGTGCGCACCGACGACTTCGACGACGAGGCCGCCAAGTGGTTCGAGCGCAAGGCGCGCGAGGCCGGGATGACCGTCGCCGAAGACTGAGCCTCCTTTCCGCCACCGGCGGGGTGCGGGTGCCGGGTGCCGCCCCGTGGCCCGGCCGGCGGGGCCGCCGGCAGGCGTGCCGGAACGGGCCTGCCGGCAGAGCCGGTGGCGGCCGGAGGAGGACGGGAGCCGGGAAGGACCCCCGGGGAGGGGCCAGGAGGGAGCCCGGGAAGGAACCAGGAAGGAAATTGTCGCCGCCGCGGCGGTGACGGCTAGGGAGAGATCACGATGAGCGAAGCCGCTGCAAAGCCGAGAACCCCCAACGAGAGCGGGGTTCCCGATCACCTGCAATACATGCATCCGGTGCTCAAGAGAAACCTCGGCAAGTGGGACTGGCACGACCGCCCGCGGGTCGGCGTGCTGCACCATGTCTCCAAGACCGGCGACGAGATCTGGACCGTGCGCGCCGGCACCCAGCGCCAGATGGATGTCTATACCATCCGCAAGCTGTGCGACATCGGCGACGAATATGCCGAGGGCCACGTGCGCTTCACCACGCGCTCGAACATCGAATACATGGTTTCGAAGGAAGAGATGGTCGAGCCGCTGATCAAGGCGCTCGAAGAGGCCGGTTTTCCGGTCGGCGGCACCGGCGCCTCGGTCTCGATGATCAGCCATACCCAGGGCTGGCTGCACTGCGACATCCCCGGCACCGACGCCTCGGGCGTGGTGAAGTCGATGATGGACATGCTGCATCACGAGTTCACCCATGAGGAAATGCCCAACCGTCTGCGCATCACCACCTCGTGCTGCCAGATCAACTGCGGCGGCCAGGGCGACATCGCCATCAACGTGCAATACACCAAGCCGCCGAAGATCAACCACGATCTGGTGGCCAATGTCTGCGAACGCCCGGCCGTTGTCGCCCGCTGCCCGGTGGCGGCGATCCGCCCGGCGATGGTGAACGGCAAGCCCTCGCTGGAAGTGGACGAGAAGAAGTGCGTCTGCTGCGGTGCCTGCTACCCGCCCTGCCCCCCGATGCAGATCAACGGCGAGGAAAGCACCAAGATCGCGATCTGGGTGGGCGGCAAGCACTCCAACGCCCGCTCCAAGCCGACCTTCCACAAGCTGGCGGTGGCCAACCTGCCCAACAACCCGCCGCACTGGCCGGAAGTTGCCGAGGTGGTGAAGAAGATCGTCTATGCCTACAAGGAAAATGCCCGGCACTGGGAGCGCATGGGCGAGTGGATCGAGCGGATCGGCTGGAACAGGTTCTTCGAGCTGACCGGGCTTGCCTTCACCAAGCATCACCTCGACACCTGGACCGGTGCGCGCAAGACCATGAACATGTCTGCGCACATCCACTTCTGAGGGGGCGATCGGCGTGAAGTTCGGAGTGGTCGTCAGCGAAGGCCCCTACACGCATCAGGCGGCGGACACGGCGTATCATTTCGTCGTGGCCGCGCTTGCGGCGGGGCATGAGGTGCCGCGGGTGTTCTTCTACCATGACGGGGTGAACGTGGGCACGCGCCTGTCCGTTCCCCCGCAGGACGAGCGCAACATCCAGGAGCAATGGAGCGCGCTTGCCAGGGAGCACGGCATCGACCTGGTGATCTGCATCGCCGCCGCCCAGCGCCGCGGCATGCTGGACGAGAAGGAAGCCGAGCGCCAGGGCAAGGACGCCGACAACATCGCCGAAGGCTTCCGCATCTCGGGACTCGGCCAGTTGATCGAGATGGGTATCCAGACCGACCGTCTGGTGATGTTCGGCGACTGAGGGGGAAGCGATGTCGGATGATGTGAAGAAGTTCCTCTACCTGAACCGCAAGGCCCCCTACGGCACGATCTACGCGCTGGAAGCGCTGGAGGTGGTCCTGATCGGCGCCGCCTTCGACCAGGACGTGAGCCTCGCCTTTCTTGACGACGGCGTGTTCCAGCTGACCAGGGGCCAGGACACCAAGGAAATCGGGGTGAAGAACTTTTCACCCACCTTCCGCGCGCTTGGCGACTACGAGGTGACCAGGCTCTACGTCGAACGGGAAAGCCTGGAGGAGCGCGGCCTGAGCCCCGACGACCTGCAGGAGATCATGTACGAAGACGAGGACGACGACTGGGCGGAAAAGCCCTCGATCCGGATCGTGAGCCGGGCCGAGATGGCCGACATCATCGCCGCACAGGATGTCGTGCTGAGCTTCTAGGGGAGGTGGGGGAAGGATGTCCACTCTGCACACTGTCAACAAGTCTCCCTTCGCGACCGGAAGCCTGCGCAGCTGCCTGGCCCATGCGCGGTCCGGCGATGCGGTGCTGATGATCGAGGATGGCGTCTATGGCGCCACCGCCGGCACCGGACTTTCGGACGAAATTGCCGCCGCCGCGCGGGGCGGCGGAATCGGGATCTACGTGCTCGGGCCCGACATGGCGGCCCGGGGGCTGGATGCAGGGCGCGTGCTCGACGGCGTGATCACGGTTGACTATGCCGGGTTCGTCGATCTCGCCGCCAAGCATGATCGCGCCGTGGCCTGGCTGTAGCGCGTTCTGGATGAAACGGGGAAGTTCTCCCACAGACCGGAAGGAAGAGAAGATGGCATATGAAGTGAACGGACAGACCATCGAACATGACGAGGAAGGTTACATCACCAACCTGAGCGACTGGTCGGAAGACCTGGCCAAGGTGATCGCCGAAACCGAAGAGATCGAGATGACCGACGAGCACTGGGCGGTGGTCAACTTCCTGCGTGAATACTATGAGGAATACCAGATCGCCCCGGCCGTGCGGGTCCTGATCAAGGCGATCAAGAAGTCGATGGGTCCCGAGGTCGGCAACAACAAGTACATGTACGAGCTGTTCCCCTACGGCCCGGCGAAACAGGCCTGCAAGATCGCCGGTCTGCCCAAGCCGACCGGCTGCGTCTGAGCGGAACGCGGCATCAAGGCAACACGAGCCCCTGACGGCGACAGGAAAGCGCAGGGGCTCCTTTCCCGGGAGGCGTTCAGGTGCTGTCAACGCTTTATGCAGTGCTGTTCTACGTGGCGACCATCCTTCTGGTGGTCGGGGTCACCAGAAAGGTGATCATCTATGCGCGCACGCCTGCCCCGCTGAAGATCCCGGTCTCCCCGGCGCCGCGAACCCGCGCCGGGGTGGTCATGCGGATGCTGCGCGAAGTGCTGCTTTTCCAGAGCCTGTTCCGCTCGAACAAATGGATCTGGGCGTTCGGCTTCCTGTTTCACTGGAGCATGCTGCTCGTCCTGCTGCGGCATCTGCGCTATTTCACCGAACCCGTCTGGTGGTGGGTCTCCCTGATCCAGCCGTTCGGCATCTACGCCGGCTTCACGATGCTCGCCGGGCTGCTCGGCCTGCTTGCCCGGCGGATCGTGCAGGAACGGATCCGCTACATCTCCGGCCCGTCCGACTATCTGATGCTGGCCCTGCTGATCCTGATCGTCCTTTCCGGGCTGGCGATGCGTTTTGTCGCCCCCACCGACATCGTGGCGGTCAAGGCCTACATGCTCGGGCTGCTCCGCTTCCGGATCCTGGAACTGCCCGCGGCGGCGCCGCTTCTGGTGCATCTGGCCTCGGTTGCCGTTCTGATGATCGTCTTTCCGATTTCCAAGCTGATGCACGCCCCGGGCCTGTTCTTCGCCCCCAGCCGCACCCAGGTGGATAACGCCCGCGAGTTTCGCCACAAGACGGCCTGGGCCGATCAGCTGCCACCGCTGCCCGATGACATTCCCGCCAGGGGAGAAAGCTGAAAATGGCACCGCTCGACAAGAACGACGCCTCCGGAAGCTCCGCTGACAAGGGTGCGGCTGACGCTTCCAGCCCCGACCCGCTGGAGATTCCGCGGCTCAGTTGCGGCGCGATGGCCGACCTGCACAGTTTCGAGGCCGCCCCGGAACACAACGAGCTGCTCGGTTTCCCCGGCGAACTCCTGCCCAACTGGAAGGAGGTCGCCATCGCCAAGATGGGCGAACTGGCGGAAAAGAACCGCGCCTTCCGGGTTTACCTGGATACCTGCGTCAAATGCGGCGCCTGCACAGACAAGTGCCACTATTTCCTGGGCACGGGCGACCCGAAGAACATGCCGGTGGCGCGCCAGGACCTGCTGCGCAGCGTCTACCGGCGCTATTTCACCTTTGCCGGCAAGTATTTCCCCAAGCTGGTCGGAGCGCGCGACCTGACCAGGGAAGTGCTGGACGAATGGTATACCTACTACCACCAGTGTTCGCAGTGTCGCCGCTGCGCGGTGTCCTGCCCCTACGGGATCGACACCGCCGAGATCTCCATGGCCGCGCGCGAGATCCTGGACAGCGTGGGTGTCGGACAGAAATACTGCAACGAGATCATCGGCAAGGTGAAGAAGACCGGCAACAACCTCGGGCTGAACCCGAAGGCGCTGCGGGCGACGCTCGACGATCTGGAAGAAGATCTGCTCGACGATACCGGGGTCGAGGTGAAGATCCCGCTCGATCAGAAGGGCGCCGAGATCCTGCTGATCACGCCCTCGGCCGACTTCTTCGCCGAACCGCATATCGACGGGCTGCTGGGCTACGCCAAGGTGTTCCATTCGGCGGGCGTCAGCTGGACGCTCAGTTCATACGCCTCGGAAGCCGCCAACTTCGGCATGTTCATCGGTTCCTACGAGAACATGCGTGAAGTGGCCTGGCGCATCCGCCAGGCGGCCAAGGACCTTGGTGTCAGGCGGATCATCTTCGGCGAATGCGGCCATGCCTGGCGGGTGGCCTACAGCTTCCTGAACACGCTGGCGGGGCCGTTCGACTTTCTCGATCAGAACTATCCGATCCCGCAGCACATCCTGGAATTCACCCTGGACGAGATCGAAAGCGGCCGGCTGAAGATCGACAAGTCGAAGAACGACGACTACGTGATGACCTTCCACGACAGCTGCAACGTGGCCCGCGGCGCGGCCATGGGGCGCGAGGAGGGCGGCCAGTTCGAGGTGCCGCGCAAGGTGCTCAGGGCGGTCTGCAACCACTACCACGACATGGACCCGGACACGATCCGCGAGAACACCTTCTGCTGCGGCGGCGGCGGCGGGCTTCTGACCGACGATCTGATGGATCTGCGCATCAAGGGGGCCAAGCCGCGCATGAACGCGCTGCGCAAGGCCACCGAGGAGCACGGAGTCACCCACATGGCGGCGATCTGCGCCATCTGCAAGACCCAGTTTTCGAAGGTGATGCCCAAATACGGTTACGGCATGGACCGGATCATGTCGGTGCACCAGCTGGTCGCCAATGCCGTGATCCTGGAGAAGCGAGAAACTGACGCGGCCGAGAAGCCCGTAGCGGAGGAAAGCACATGAGCGACCAAAACCTGACATTCCGGCGCTTCGAAGAGGGCGAAACCTGGCGCGACTGGGATCTGGAGGAAAAGATCTTCCAGCAGGATCACTCCTACAAGTGCCCGACCTATGTGCACAAGACGCCTCCCTGCCAGGGCTCCTGCCCCTCGGGGCACGAGATCCGCGGCTGGCTGGCAATCGCCCGCGGCATGGACAAGCCGCCTGTCGAGGGCATGGCCTGGCAGGAATACGCCTTTCAGCGGATGATCGACGCCAACCCCTTCCCCGCCACCATGGGCCGGGTCTGCCCCGCCCCCTGCGAGGCCGGCTGCAACCGCAACGCGGTCGATGATTACGTGGGCATCAACGGGGTCGAGCAATATGTGGGCGACTGGGCCAACGAAAACGACATCAAGATGCCCGAGCCGGGGGCCGACACCGGGCGCAAGGTGGCGGTGGTCGGCGGCGGCCCGGCCGGGCTGGCCGCGGCCTTCTTCCTGCGCCGCGACGGCCACGGGGTGACGCTGTTCGAGGCCAACGAGGAACTCGGCGGGATGATGCGCTACGGCATTCCCGGCTACCGGACCCCGCGCGAGATGCTCGACAAGGAAATCGGCCGCATCATCGACATGGGGGTGGATGTGCATCTGAACACCCGCGTCGGCGTCGATGTCTCCCTGGAAGAGCTCGAGAACAGCTTTGACGCCATCTTCTGGGCGCTGGGCGCACAGAAGGGCCGGCCGCTGCCGATCCCCGGCTGGGAAGAGGCCGAGAACTGCATCGAGGGGATCGAGTTCCTCGACGCCTTCAACAAGGGCTGGGTGTTCGGCACCGCGAAAAAGGTCGTCGTGGTCGGCGGCGGCGATACCTCGATCGACGTGGCTTCGGTTGCCCGCCGCCTGGGGCATATCACCGATGTGAAGCCGGCGGCCCATGCCTCGGGCTCGGTGATCGACTTTACCGCCTCGGACACCGCCGGCGCGCTGACCCGCGAGGGCATCCAGGCGACGCTGACCTCGCTGTTCCCGGTGGAGCAGATGACGGCGGCCGAGCACGAGCGCGAGGACGCCAAGCGCGAGGGCGTCGAGATCATCGGCGGCGTGATGCCGCTGGAGGTGCTCCTCGACGAGAACGGCAAGGCGCGCGCCCTGAAGATGTGCAAATGCGAGATGAAGGGCAACACGCCCGAGCCGATCGAGGGCACCGAATTCGAGCTCGAATGCGACATCGTGATCGCCGCCATCGGTCAGTATGGCGATCTGAGCGGGCTGGAAGAGCTGGACAACGGGCGCGGCTTCATCGACATCGGCAAGGCCTATGCCGTGAAGGGCAAGGCCAAGCATTTCGCCGGCGGCGACATCGTTCGCCCGCATCTGCTGACCACCGCCATCGGCCACGGCCGGATCGCCGCCGAGGCGATCAACGACTATTTCGACGACGGCGAGATCGAGAACCGCCCGAAGGTGGACGTGCATCACTTCAACCTGCTCGAAGAGCTGCACCGCCGCGGCCGGGACCCGCAGGAATACACCCACGAACAGACCCGCGGCACCTGCGAGGCCGATTTCGCCGTGCACAACTTCGAGGACCGCTCGGAAGCCCAGATCATCCCGCATGAGGAACTTTTCAAGGGGCATTTCCAGTATGTCCCGCGCGAGGTGCGGGCCGAAAAGCACATCGAGGGCGACGATGTGATCGGCAACTTCGAGGAGCGGATCATCGGCTTCACCGAGGAGCAGGCGCGCAAGGAGGGCGAGCGCTGCATGTCCTGCGGCATGTGCTTCGAATGCGACAACTGCGTGATCTACTGCCCGCAGGACGCGGTGCACCGGGTGCCGAAAGCCGAACGCACCGTCGGGCGCTATGTCTATACCGACTACACGCGCTGCATCGGCTGCCACATCTGCGCCGATGTCTGCCCGACCGGCTACATCAAGATGGGGCTCGGGGAGTAGCATGACGAGACTTCTGGCAAGCATCCTGCTGGTATTCGGCCTGATCGCGGGCACGGCGCATGCGGGCGAGAACCTCGGGCCGGAGGTTCCCGAGGCTCTCGGCCCGCCGCATCCGGAAGGCAACGCCTACTGGCGTGCCAATCACATGAAGCTTCTGCTGCACGATCGCGACCTGACCATGCGGCTGGGCGAGCGCGAGATCGAGGCCTCGCTGAAGGCCTGCGTCACCTGCCATGCCCAGACCGGCCCCGATGCGGTGCCGATCCCGGTCAACGAGAGCGGGCAGTTCTGCGCCGTCTGCCACGAATTCGCGGCGGTGCGGATCGACTGCTTCCAGTGTCACACGGCCAGCCCGGATGTGGCGAGCGTCCGGCTCCTGCTGCGCAAATACCCCGACGAGGCCGAACTCGTGGCCTTTCTCGAGGGAATGAAGCTCGAAGGAACCGACGAATGAAGCTCCCCGCCCTGAAGACCCCGGCCAAGGACATCACCGAGATCAGCCGCCGCGAACTCCTGCGCAGCGGGGCCGCGCTGGCCACGGTCGCGCTGGCCCCGGGGGTGACGCTGATGGCCTTCGGCGGCACCCCGGCAGCAGCGGCCCCGGCCGACCCGGGCCGGCGCTGGGGGCTGCTCATCGACGTGAACCGGTGCGCGAGCGACTGCGACGCCTGCGTGCGCGCCTGTTCCGAGGAAAACGGCTGGAAGCTCGACGGCAATCCGGAAACCGATGCGCAATGGATCCGCAAGGTGGATCTGAAGGACAGGGAAACCGGGCGCGAGGTCTCGCTGCCGGTGATGTGCCAGCATTGCGAGAACCCGCCCTGCGTCGATGTCTGCCCCACCGGCGCCTCGATGAAGCGGGCCGACGGCATCGTGCTGGTGGACAAGCACGTCTGCATCGGCTGCCGCTACTGCATGATGGCCTGCCCGTTCAAGGCGCGTTCCTTCATCCACGAACCGCTCGAAGGGCAGAAATCCCATGCACCACGCGGCAAGGGCACGGTGGAAAGCTGCACGCTCTGCGTTCACCGGGTGGACGAGGGCGGCACGCCCGCCTGCGTCGAGGCCTGCGGCAGGACCGGCAACGGCGCGATGATCTTCGGCGACCTGAACGACCCCGAAAGCGAGATCTCCCGCCGCTTGGCCGACTACCCCTCGATCACGCTGCGCGAGGACATGCGGCTCAATCCGGGCGTCCACTACAGCAACCTGTGACCATGAGCCAAGAGGGCAGGAAATGGCCAAGACCGTCTATCAGGAACTGAAACCCACGGCCCGGTTCTGGATTCCGGGCCTGCTGATCGGTGCCTTCCTGATCGCCGCGGCATGGGCGGTCTATCAGGCCGAGCATTACGGGCACATCGTCACCGGGATGAACAACCAGGTCGTCTGGGGGCTGCCGCATGTGTTCGCGATCTTCCTGATCGTCGCCGCCTCCGGGGCGCTCAACGTGGCGTCGATCGCCTCGGTTTTCGGCCGGGCGGCCTACAAGCCCATGGCGCGGCTTTCCGCGCTGCTGGCAATCGCCCTGCTGGCCGGCGGCCTTGCGGTTCTCGTGCTGGACCTCGGACGCCCGGATCGGCTGATCGTGGCGATGACGAAATACAATTTCCGCTCGATCTTCGCCTGGAACATCTACCTCTACACCGGCTTCTTCGCCGTTGTCGGGGCCTATCTGTTCGTCCAGATGGCCCGGGGAATGCACGAAAAATGGGTCAGGCGCGTCGGCATCGTGGCCTTCCTCTGGCGGCTGGCGCTGACCACCGGCACCGGCTCGATCTTCGGCTGGCTGGTGGCTCGACCGGGCTATGACGCCGCGATCATGGCGCCGCTGTTCATCGCGATGTCCTTTTCCTTCGGGCTGGCGGTGTTCCTGCTCGTGCAGCAGCTGCTGTTCGCCCTGGCCGGCCGGCCGGTGGGGGCCGGGCTGATACACCGGCTCGGCCGGCTTCTGGGAATCTTCGTCGCGCTGGTGCTCTATTTCACCGCCATCCAGCATCTGACCGCGCTCTATGCCGCCGAACATGCGGATATCGAGCGCTTCATCCTGCGCGAAGGCGGGATCTACACCGCGCTGTTCTGGGGCGGCCAGGTTCTGATCGGCGGGCTCCTGCCGCTGGTCCTCGTCTTTCACCCGGCAGCGGCCGCCCGCCCCGCAGCGACGCTGCTTGCCGCAGGGCTGGTGATCATCGGCGGCTTTGCCCAGCTCTATGTGATCGTGATCGCCGGGCAGGCCTTCCCGCTGGAAAGCTTCCCGGGGTACGAGGTTTCCAGCAGCTTCTTCGACGGAGTCGTCGCCCATTACAGCCCCTCGCTGGTGGAACTCGCGCTCGGCCTGGGCGGCATCGCCCTTGCTCTGACGATCACCGCCCTCGGGGCCATCGTGCTGCGCATCCTGCCGCAGGAACTGTCCGATTCCGCGCTCGACCCGACCGCCACCGCCGCCTCGAGCAACGCGGCCTGAACCCCGAGACGGCCCTGGAGCAGTCGATGAACTCCCCCCACCCGTTTTCCCGTTTCGTAGCCATCCTGGCCCGCGGCAAGACCAAGATGCGGGCGCTGACGCAGGACGAGGCGGAACAGGCGATGTCGATGATCCTGGCCGGCGAGGCGCTGCCCGAACAGATCGGCGCCTTTCTCATGCTGCAGCGCCTGAAGGAAGAAACCCCCGAGGAAATCGCCGGCTTTGCCCTGGCGACCCGGCGGCTGCTCGATCTGCCCGCCGAGATCCCCGAGGTGGATATCGACTGGTCCTCCTATGCCGGCAAGCGGATCCAGCTTCCCTGGTTCATCCTGTCGGCCCTGGCGCTGGCCGGGGCCGGATACCGGGTGTTCATGCACGGCACCGACGGGCACACGCCGGGGCGCGTCTATACCCAGGAGACGCTGCAGCGCCTGGGCGTGCCGATCGCCGGTTCGCTTGCCGAGGCGGCCGAACAGCTGCGCCGGCACCGGTTCGCCTATGCCCCGCTGGAGGTGCTCAACCCGACGCTGCGCCGGCTGATCGAGCTGCGCCCGGTGTTCGGGCTGCGCTCTCCGGTGCACAGCTTCACGCGCATGCTCAACCCCTTCGGCGCGCCGATGATGATGCAGGGGATCTTTCACCGCGGTTTCATGGAGGTGCACGCCGGCGCGGCCAGGCTGCTGGAGCAGCCGCGCATGGCGGTGTTCCGGGGCGAAGGCGGCGAAATCGAACGCCGCCCGAACAAACCGACAGTGGTCTGGACAACGCAGGGCTCCGCCCCGCCGGCAGAGGAAACCTGGCCGGCGCTGCTGGACAGTCCGCATCGCCCCGCCGATCCGGACATGGATACCGGGGTGCTGGCGCGCATCTGGCGCGGCGATGCCGACGACGCCTATGGGCGCGCCGCGATCACCGGCACCATGGCCATCGCCCTCAAGACGATGGGCAGGGCCGCAGACCAGAAGCGGGCCCAGGAACTCGCCGAGCGGATCTGGGACGGGCGCGACCTTTCCCGGCTGCTGCCCGAACGCCCCGCTGCCGCGGAGTGAGGCAGTGGCACGCTTCCTGATCGCGGCCGCGCACAAGTCATCGGGAAAGACGGTCGTTTCCACGGGTCTGGCTGCCGCCCTTTCGCGGGCCGGGAACGAAGTGCAGTGCTTCAAGAAGGGGCCGGACTATATCGACCCGATGTGGCTTGCCGCTGCCAGCGGGCGGCCCTGCTACAACCTCGACTTCAACACCCTGAGCGCCAGGGAGATCCTGGCGCTGAGCGCCACCCGAAGCCGGGGTGCGCGGCTGGCGATGATCGAGGCCAACAAGGGCCTGTTCGATGGCGTCGATCTGCGGGGAAGCGATTCCAACGCCGCCTTGGCGAGGCTGCTGCAGGCTCCCGTCGTGCTGGTCATAGACAGCGGCGGCATGACCCGGGGCATCGCCCCGCTCCTGCGCGGCTACCAGGCCTTCGACCCGGAAGTGCGGATAGCCGGGGTGATCCTGAACAAGGTCGGCGGGCCGCGTCACGAAGCCAAGCTGCGCGCCGCGGTCGAGACCTATACCGACATCCCGGTTCTCGGGGCGATCTGGCGCGATCCGGCTCTGGATATCGGCGAACGCCACCTCGGGCTGACCACCCCGGCGGAAACCGGCGGGCTCGAAGCCCTGATCTCCCGCCTGGGCGCACGCGTTCGCGAATCGCTCGACCTCGCGCGCCTGCTGACGCTGGCGGACGGCGCGCCCCCCCTGCCCGCCCCGACTCCGGCTCCGCCCGCCGGCGCCCCCCCCCACTCCGGGCTGCGCATCGGCATCGCGCGCGATCAGGCCTTCGGCTTCTACTACCCGGACGATCTGGAGGAATTCGAACGGCTCGGCGCCAGGCTGCTGCCGATCGATACCCTGCGCGACCGGAAACTGCCCGAAATCGACGGGCTGTTCATCGGCGGCGGCTTTCCGGAAACGGCCGCCGAGCGCCTGGCCGCCAATGACGCGCTGCGCCGGGAGATCCGCCGTGCAATCGAAGCCGGCCTGCCCACCTATGCCGAATGCGGCGGGCTGATGTATCTGTGCCGCTCGCTCGGCTGGGAGGGCTCCAGCCAGCCGATGTGCGGCGTCCTGCCGGCGGATGCGCTCATGTGCTCCCGCCCGCAGGGGCGCGGCTATACCCGATTCCGGGAGACGGAAAACCACCCCTGGGGGCCGCTCCCCCGGCCGCAGCTGGCGCATGAATTCCACTATGCCCGGCTCGACAACCTGGACCCTGGCACCACCTTCGGGCGCGAGATCCTGCGCGGTTACGGGATCGACGGGCGGCATGATGCGATCGTGATGAAGAACCTGGTCGCCGGCTTCTGCCACCTGCGCAACAGCGCCGCCACCCCCTGGGTCGGGCGCTTCCTGGCCTTCGTTCAGGCATGCAGGGATGCCGCCGCCCCTTCTTCCCGGCAGCCCGGACCGCCCGCCTGAACGGCGTCTCCCGGCTTCCGGGCCGCCGGGATCTCACCGGGATTTCACCGGGATGTCCATGCGCAACCCACGCAAAAGCTCCGCCGAAACGGGGCTCCCGGAAGATGGCGGCACCCGGCGCTGCCAGATACCGCCCCTGCCTTCAGCGCTGTCAGACCCGACGGATCTCGAAGGTATAGACATCCCCGTCCTGACCCGAGCTGACCAGCTCGTTGCCGGTCTGCCGGCAGAAGGCGGCGAAATCCGCCACCGAACCGGGGTCGGTCGCCCGGATCGACAGAACCTCGCCCACCGGCACGCTCTTCAGCATCTTCTTCGCCTTCAGGATCGGGAGCGGGCAGTTCAGCCCTTCTGCGTTGAGCACGTGTTCAGCCATGGTCTCTCTCTTTACGGTTGTTTCCCGGGATCGCCGGTCAGATGAACAGGTTGATATCGGATTTCGACGCCACTTCCAGATAGGTTGCGGCCCCGCCCAGCTCGATCCCGTCGATCATGTCGTCTTCGGAATATTCGAACAGATCCAGCGTCATCTGGCAGGCGATCAGGCGCACGTCGGTTTCCACCGCCGCCTCGCGCAGATCCTCGATCGAGGCAACGCCCTTCTTGCGGATCAGGTTCTTCATCATCTTGCCCGCCGCGCCTCCAACGCCGGGCAGGACACCGAGCAGGTTCGGCATCGAGACATGGGTGCCCATCATCGGCATTTCCATCGCCGGGTTGCCCAGCGGCGTGAATTTCAGGTCCAGCTTCTTCTTCAGGAGGACCAGCCCGTAGAAGGTGAAAAACATGGTCACCTTCATGTCCATCGCGGCAGCGGTGGTGCCCAGGATGAACGGCGGATAGGCCCAGTCCAGCGTCCCCTTGGTGACGATGATGGACATGCTCTTGGCATTTTCCAGATCGTCCTCGTTGGCTTGATCCAGCATGGCACCCTCCCTGCTCCGATGTCTGGCATATGAATGTTTGAATGCTTCATAGCACAAAAGTCAAGCCGATCCAATCCGCCGGCACCCCACGCATGCAACCGCCGGCGAGTCGCTGCGCCCCGTCCGGCCGCCTGCCGCGGGCAGCCGGATGCATGGCACCGGCCGGCGGGTCAGGCCCCCGATGCGCGCAGCACCGCCCCCACCGTGCGCAGCAGGATCAGAAGGTCCGTCTTCAGAGAGAGCGAGGCTTCGTAGCGGCTGTCATAGGCAACCCGGCAACGGAAGGCGCTGTTGTGTCGGGCCTCGACCTGCCAGAGACCGGAAATGCCCGGCCGCAAGCGGTAATAGGTCTCCGCCCCGGGTTCCCGATCGTAGATGCGCTTCTGTTCCGGCGTGAAGGGGCGCGGGCCGATCAGGCTCATGTCGCCGCGCAGGACATTCCAGAGCTGGGGGAGTTCGTCCAGGCTGGTGCGCCGCAGGAACCGGCCCAGGCGGGTGACCCGGGGATCATCCGCGAGTTTCTGGTGCTCCTGCCACTCGCGCGCGCGGAGCGGATCGGCGGCAAGGCATTCCCGCAACTGCCGCTCGGCATCGCGGTGCATCGTCCTGAGCTTGATACAGGAGAAGACTCGCCCGCCGCGGCCGATCCGCTGCTGCCGGTAGAATCCGCTGCCGCCTTCCAGCCACAGCAGCAGCCACAGCAGCGCCACGACCGGCAGCACCACCGGCAGCGCCATGCTCACGAGCGCCAGATCCAGTGCCCGCTTTCCCGCCCGCCGGTAGAACGGCGCGCCGGCGACGGCAACCGGCCATGCGCCGGCGGCGGCATCGCGCCCGCGCAGATCTTCGGGAAAAACATGGCTCATCTCATGCACCGTCCGTTGGCCCCGGTGCCCTCTGCACGCCCGCCCGCCGTGCCTTCCAGATGGCGGGGGCATGGTTAATTTACCCTTAACAGGATGCTGAAAAATTTTCCGGAAATGCGCTTTCCAAATGCGCGCCCGCCGATGCGCGGCAGCGCTGTCCGGCAATCCGCCGGAACTCCCGCCGAAAATAATCCTTTCGTCACGAAAAGCCGCTAGGCTGGCGCCACTGCTCGTGGGGAGCATGAGGGAATCGCCTGCAAGCCAGGCGCTCGGGTGTGGGGTAAAAGCCATGCGCAGGAACAAGCCGGCGGCCGGCAGGCCGCCTGCCGAAGCCGCAAGCGCAGCCGCAACCGGCTGCCGCGGCCGGCTGCTGTGTCTGACATTGATCTGGGCCATGACGGCAACCGCCGCCCCTGGCGCGGCGCGGGAGAACAATGCGCTGATCATCCGCGACGATCGCGGCGGCAGCGTCGTCGCCCGGACCCGGGCAATCCGGGAGCTGAAGGCTTCCGGCAGGCCGGTCGAGATCCGGGGGTCCTTCTGCCTGAGTGCCTGCACCCTGTATCTGGCCCTGCCGCAGGCCTGCACCGAACCGGGCACGGTTTTCGGCTTCCACGGCCCCAGCAGCCGGCTTTACGGCATCGCCCTGCGCCCGGAAAGCTTCGAACGCTGGTCGGAAGAGATGGCCGGCTACTACCCGGAGCCCGTCCGCTCCTGGTTTCTGCAGACCGCCCGGCAGAGGATCGTCGGCTTTTTCCGGATTTCCGGCGCCGAGCTCATCAAGATGGGCATCCGGCGCTGCAGCGGGTAGCTCAGGCCGGGCTGGCGGCAAAGGGGGTCTGCAGGTCGAACAGGTCGATTTCCCCATCGGCGACCTGCCGCGCAAGCAGCAGAAGGGAACGGCGCTGGGTTTCATCGGTGCTGATCCGGGCCAGCAGCAGCAACGCCTGCGCTATCTGCCCCTGCGCTTCCGGCGGGGCCTGGCGGGCCGCCTCGTACAGGATGGCGGCGATCACCCCGAGCTGCGAGTTCAGCTCCGCCTCGGGCAGCCGATGCACCTCGAGCTGGGAAAGGCTTGCCCGGGTGGCGGCCAGGCACTGGCCCCGGATGCAGCCGGATTCCAGCGCGCTCGGATCGAACAGGGCCGGCTGGGCCGCGGTCGGCGCGCCCGCTGCGAGCCCCAGGCAGGCTGCAAACAGGGCCGCAACGAGGCGGGATCTGACAGGTTTCATGAAGGCACTCGCATCCGCTTGTCGAACATGCGGGCAATATCACCCCGAAGTGATTAATGTTTTCTTAATGTTCTTTGGCATTTTATCGAACCCCGAGGAAACGGGCGGCGAAAACGCCTCCTCGGACGCCTTCCGCCGCCGATCTGATCTGGACCTGAGGCGATGCACCGGCAAGCTGCAACTGCCCTGTATGCGATGATCGCGCTCGCCGCGGCCGGTGCCTTTGCCATCGAGTATCGCGCCCTGGAAGCCGGCATGCAGGGGGCCGGCATGCAGGGGGTCGGTGCGGCGACGGGGGGGCCGGTGGTCGGGCTGTCGCTGTCATCCGATCGGGCCGCGCTTCTGGGGTGTTCCCGCGCGTTGGCGCCGCCGCTGGCGACGCTGCGCCCCGAGGCGGAGCGCGCCGGGGTGATCGCCCGCTGTTCCCGGGCCGCCGACAGGATCCTGCGGCGTTCCCCCGGCCACGGGCTGGCGTATTTCGTCATCGCGCAGGCCGCCGACCTGAAGGGAGAGGATGCGGCACGCGATGTGGCACTCGAACGCTCGGCCCGTCTGGCGCCGCAGGAAGGCTGGCTGGCCGAACGCCGGTTCGTTCTCGCCCTTTCTTCCGGGGTGCATGCCAGCCCGGAAGGCACGCGGCTGATCACGCGGGAAATCGCGGTTCTGCTTTCCACCCAGTCGGGGGCCGAGCTGCTCGCGCGCCATGTCCTGCACCGGCCGGCGGCACGCGAGCTGGTGCTTGCCGTCGCCCGGCAGGCGCCGGAACGGCAGCAGAGACGGCTCGCCAACCGGATCCGGATCGGGCTGGCCGCGAAATGAGTGCCGGGATGCAGCAGTTTCCCTCCCTCCCGCCGGCCCGGAGCCTGCCCGTGATTTCCACGCGCGGCCCTGCCGTGTCCCCGCCAGCTGCGACCTCCCGGCGGCACTGGCAGCGTGCACTTGCCGTCGGCACGGTGGGGGCGGTGCTGCTGCTGTCTCCCCTGCCACGGGCGAGCAACCAGCCGCAGGCCATGATGCTCTGGAGCGCCCTGATCGCTCTGGCCGCGGCCCTGATCGCCGGCCGCCGGCCGCCCCCCCGCCTGACCCCGCCGGCCGGATGGCTGCTGTCTCTGGGGGGGGGGCTGGCAGTCATGGCGCTCTTTCAGGCGCTGCCCCTGCCCGGATGGCGGGGCGGCCTGCCCGTCCAGACCCCGGCCGGAGAGCTCGTTCTGGCCAGCCTCAGCTTTGCTCCGGGAGCCAGCCTGATCGCGGCGCTGAGAATCGCCGGCTATCTGATCTTCTTCCTGATCGTGCTCGGGCTGGCCGCATCGCGCCGCCGGGCCAGGGCGCTGGGAAACTTCGCCTTCTGGCTCGTCGCCGCGCAGGCGGCCTGGGCCTGCACCGCGCTGCTCCTGCTCGGCGACATCGCTCCCCACGGCGAAAAGACGGCCTATGCCGGCATGGCCACGGGGAGTTTCGTCAACCGGAACTCCCTGGCCAGCTATCTGGGGATGGGACTCGTCCTCGGGGTCGCGCTGCATCTGCGCCCTGCCCGAAGGCGGCGCGGCCGGTGGCGGCCGGAGGTGCTTGCGCTGGCGGTCATCCTGCTGGCGCTTCTGCTCACCCAGTCGCGCATGGGGATCGCCGCGAGCCTGGCTGCGGCCGGGGTGGTGCTGCTGCGGGCCGGCCTGTCGCGGGCGCGGCTGCTGCGCCTGGCCGTCGTTCCGCCCGTCGCCGGACTGGCGCTGTGGTCGGCCGGCCTTCTGGAACGGCTGGCCGAGGCGGGACTGTCAGACACCGCCCGCCCGGCGCTCTATCGCCAGGTTCTGGGCATGATCGGAGACCGGCCGCTGACGGGGTTCGGATTCGACAGCTTTCCGCTGGTCTATCAGATGTATCACGCCCCGCCCGTTCCGGCGGGCGTTTCCTGGGAGAATGCGCATTCCAGCTATCTGACCCTGTGGGTCGAGGGCGGTCTGGTTGCCGGTTCGCTGCCACTTCTGGCCGGGCTGATCGCCGGGCGGGCGCTCTGGCGGCGGGCGGGGCGGGCAGCTCCGGGGCAGTCGATGGCGCTGGCCGGCCTGGGCGCGCTGACCCTGGCGGGGCTGCATGCGAGCGTGGACTTCAGCTTCGAGATACCGGCGAACGCGTTTCTTCTGCTGACACTCGTCGGCCTCGGCCTCGGTGCCGGCCCGACCGAAAGAGGACAGGATCCATGACACACGGCCCCGACCCCCATGCCGAAACCGGGCAGCCGAAGGAGATCGAGCTTCGGGCACTGGTTGCCGTTCTGCGCCGGCAGATTCGGGTGATCCTGCTCAGCGGCGCCGTCATCTTCGGAGCCGCGGTTCTGTTTCTGGCCGTCGCGCCCCGGATCTACACCGCTTCTACCCTGATTCTCGTCGATCCGGATCAGCGCGGCATCCTCGACGACGGGCAGGCGCTTCCCCGTTCCTCGGGGCGCGAGAACGCCAAGGTGGACAGCGAGGTGGAGATCCTGCGCTCGGATGCCGTCGCGCTGGCGGTGATCGACCGGCTCGGCCTTGCCGGCGATCCGGAATTCGGCACCCGCAGGGGGCTTGCGGAAAGCCTCGCCATGGCCGTCGGGATCGCGAATGCGGCTCCCCCGGATGCGCAGGCGGCCCGGGCGCGGACGCTGGAACGTTTCAAGGCGGCCCGCAGCGTGCGCCGCAAGGGGCTGACCTATCTGATCTCGGTTTCAGCCCGTTCGCGCTCACCCCGGAAGGCCGCCGAGCTGGCGAACCGGCTGGCCGAAGTCTACATCGCCCAGCAGGTCGAGGCGAAGGTCGCCGCCTCGCTGTCCGCGCGCGACATCCTGCGCGAGCAGATCGCCACGGCAGAAAGGGCGCTGGAAGGCTACGAGGCACGCTTCGACACCTTCATCGCCGAAAACATCGACAGCCTGCAGCAAGCCGCCAACAGCCGGGAGATTTCCGCACTGCAGGCGCGCCTGCAGGAGGTCGAGCGGCGGCGGGAGCAGGCGGAGAGCCTGCAACGGCAGGTGCGGCAGCTGGCGGAACGGGAGCAGTGGGACAGCCTGGAGGAAAGCCTGGACGATCCGCAGCTGGCCCGCCTGATCGGGTTGCGGCGGGCCTATCTCGGCCAGATGGACGACGCCGGGCAGGCGGACCCGGCGGCCGCGCGCGAACTGCAGCGGGAGCTGGCACGGATCGACGCCGAGCTGCGGGCACGCACCGAAGCAGCGCTGAGCGAAACCGGCGCACTCATGCGCGCGCTGGGCGACGAAATGGCAGGCCTCCGCCAGGAGCTGCGCCGCTCGGTCCTGTCCAGCGAGCTCTCGCCGCGGATGCTGACCGGACTCTACGCGCTGCAGCAGGATGCCGAGATTGCCCGCGAGCAGTATCAGAACCTCCTGAGCAGGCTGCGCAAGCTGGAAACCCAGGCGCAGGTCCAGATGGCGGATGCGCGTGTCGTCTCTCCGGCCATCGCACCGGTGCACCCTTCCTTCCCCGACCGCAACATCGTGCTGCTGGCGGCGCTGGCGGCCTCGCTCGGGGTCGGCGTCAGCCTCGCCTTCCTCAAGGAATACTATATCGGCGGGGTCACCGCACCGCGTCAGCTTGCCGAGCTGACCAGGACCGAAACCGCGGCCGTGATCCCGGCCGCCCCCGAAACCAATGCCAGCCGGCTGAGCATCGCCGACCGGGTGGTGGATGCTCCCCTGTCCGGTTATTCCGAAAGCTTCCGCCAGCTGCGCGCCGCCCTCGATCAGGCCCTGCGCCGGGCCGAGCACGTCCGGGCCGAGCACGCCAGCGCGCCGGAAAGCGGCCGCGTCGCCCTGTTCACCTCGGCCCGCCCCGACGAGGGCAAGACGACCTCCGCGCTGGCGCTGGCCCGTACCTACGCCCTCTCCGGCAGCCGGACGCTGCTGATCGATGCCGATCTGCGCAAGCCTTCCGTCCACCGCCACCTCGGGCACGAACCACAGAAGGGATTCGTCGATTTCCTGCTCGGTCAAGCCGATGCGGAAATGTCCGGCTCGTTCTATGCCCGCGATCCGGCAAGCCCGCTGGCGGTGATCATGGGCGCGGCCCGAAGCGATTTCCCGACCGACCAGCTGCTGGCATCGCCCAGGTTCCGGAACCTGCTCGAACAGGCCCGCCAAGTCTATGACATGATCATCATCGACTCCCCTCCCCTGCTGCCGGTGGTCGATGCACGCTACATCGCGCCCTGCTCCGATGCGCTGGTGCTGATGGTGAAATGGGCCGCCACCGGCCAGGGCGACATCCGCCGGGCACAGGCGATGCTGGCCGAGGCCGCCCGGCCGGACACCCCTCTCCTGCCGGTTCTGGGGCAGGTGCCGGAAGGTCCCGGGAGCAGAGCCCGCTACGGCGACTATTCCGGCTATGCCAGCGGCTGAAACGCAAGCGCCTGCAAGTCTCCTGCCCCCTTCCCGCCACGGGAGCCAAGCGCGCGATCCGCATGCGGGAAGGGGGCGACCGGCGGAAAGTCTCCCCGAAACGGGATGGGAACATGCGCTGCACCGGCATGCGCAAGACGCACCGGCGGGGGCGCTTCCGGCGGAGCTGCACGGTGCCATGCCGCAGGGCCGACGCCTGCCGCCCGGCCCGCTGCGGCGGCCGCATCATCCGCCCCCACCGGAGGCGACGCCTGCGGCCGGCACGGCGGCAAAACCGCGGCGGAAACCGCGCGCCTGCCGTGGAAGATGGCGGCGGCAGGCGGAGCTATTCGGCTGCCACCTCGGCAATCCGCTCCGGGGCCGCGGCCGTGTCGAGCGCGCCGAACAGAACCTCGTGGTATTGCGTCAGCACGTCTTCCCAGAGAAACCGCTCCCTGTGGCGCACCCGCGCCGCGGAGCGGGCAGCGGCGAGGGCACGCTCATCGGTGGCCAGAAGCCCGATCAGGTTCCGGCAGTCCGCCCGGGTCCGGAAATAATGCTGCCCCGCACCGGCAGTCCAGCGGTTGAACCGGTTGTCATGGGCGATCACGGCACTTCCGGCCCCCAGCGCCTCGACCAGCGAGGGGTTGGTGCCGCCGACCTGGTGGCCGTGGAGATACGCCCTGGCGTGGAAACGCAGCGCCCTGACCCGTTCCTCTTCATAGATCGCCCCGGGAAAGCGGACCCGACCGCGCCCCAGAGCGCGCACCTTCCGGTGGTAGGGATTGTCGGCATCGAAGCTGCCCAGAACGACCAGATCCATCCCGGTATCGGCTTCCAGAAAGGCCTCGACGATCTCCAGAACCGAATTCTCCGGCTCGATCCGGGCAATAGAGACGAAATAGCGCCCGGGCTCCAGCCCGAGCGCGCGCACCGGGGCTTCGTCGGCCCGCAGCACCGGGTCGGCGCCATAGGGGATCATCACCGGCCGGCGCAATGTCCGCCGGGACACATGGCGGCCTATTTCCGGATGATCGGCAATCGGCAGATCCGCGAGATTGGCGCCGACGATCTCGTTCAGCAGCAGCCAGAGCCGCGCCGGCATCGACCATTTGCGCCGTTTCCATTCGATCCCGTCCATGTTCATCAGGACCCGCCTGCCGCAGAACTTCTGCAACAGGTTGAAAACGGCGGTATTGTAGCCGAGCACCAGGTCGATGCCGGGCTGTCGGAGCACGTGGCGCACGCATTTCAGGTCGAACTCCACGGTTCCGGCCGCGCCGTTGCGGCGGGTTCCGAAATGCACCCGGCGGATGCCGTTCCAGCGGTCCTCGCGCCCGCCGAGGTCAACCGGGCCGTCGCTCTGGCAATAGACGGTCACGCCGATGCCCCGGCGAACCAGCCAGAGGGCGAGCCTCTGGGCGAAGGTCTCGAAGCCGCCATGCGTTGCCGGCACGCCGCGCGTTCCGAGGATGTTGAGGTGAGTCAGATCCTGCACGTCTGCCTCCTTGCTGCCAGACCCTGCCGCTCAACCGCCCTCACCATCCGGCGCGATCGCCTGGTTGGGATTCATGTAAAATTGAACCTTTTAACAATGTGTTAATCAGGCCCGATTAAGACCTCGTTTACCATGACGGACGTTTCCTCATCCCTTGCGCAGCCGGGGGGGCTTCCCGCCCCTGCCGCCGATCGGGCGCTGCCGGGGAGGGCGAATCTGGCGCTGGCGCTCAAGCTCGCCGCGGCCGGGGTCGGCTATCTCTTCATGATCCTGCTGGCCCGGGCCATGAGCCTGGAAGGCTTCGGCACGGTGGCCTTCTTCCTGAACCTGGCCCTGCTGATGTCGGTTCTCGGCTCCTTCGGCCAGCAGATGGCGTTGCTGCGCTTCGTGCCGCCCCTGGCCGCCGCCGGGGATCTCGGGCAGATCCGCCTTCTGCTGCGCCGCGCCGCTCTGCGCGCCGGTAGCGGCACGCTGATCGTGAGCGCCTTGCTGCTGGTCCTGTTCATGTCCGGCACGCCCGCCGCACGCGGCGTGCCGGGCGGAATTTCCCTGCGCGACATGCTGCTCGGGCTGGCGCTGGTGCCGCTGACGGGCTGGCTGGAACTGCAGGCGCATCTGGCACGCGGCTTTCACCTTCTGGCGCTGGCGCTGGCCCCGCGCGAGATCCTGTGGCGGATCGGGGTCGGCGCGGCGGTGGCGACGGCATGGTTCATGCAGGGCGGAACCCCGGTGTCATCGGGAATCGTGCTGGCCCTGCTCGCCGGAGGGCTGATCGTGGCTGGCGCCGCGCAAGCCCGGATTCTCTGGCGGCGCACCGGCCTGGGGGCCACAGCCGTGCCGGCGCCCGACCCGCAGGTCGAGCGCGACTGGCGCACCCATGAGCGGGCCTTCTGGGTCAGTTCGGTATCGAACATGTTCCTGGCCAATGCCAGCGTCATCGTGGTCGGCCTGTCTGCCGGGGCGGGCGCGGCCGCGCTGTTCTTTGCCGCCAACCGTCTGGCGATGGTGCTCGGCTTCGTCATGATCAGCAACAACCTTGCCCTGGCGCCGATGCTCTCCCAGGCTTGGAAGGATGGCCGGCGGGAGCCGCTCCGGCGGCTGGCCCTGCGCGCGACATG
Organism: Paracoccaceae bacterium; assembly: GCA_026989055.1. GTDB lineage: Bacteria > Pseudomonadota > Alphaproteobacteria > Rhodobacterales > Rhodobacteraceae > JAJRUE01. The sequence continues at coordinate 5,335 of JALSKC010000057.1, read as the reverse complement.
GCGGGCCTTCGTGCCGACCGCCGCCCTGGGGGTGGCGCTGGCTGTGGGGGCGCCCTCCGTCCTGAGCCTGTTCGGACCGGAGTTCCCCGATGCGTCCGGCATGCTGCGGCTGCTGATCCTGGCCATCCTGCTCGATGCGGGGGGTGGAGCAAGCGACATCCTGCTCAACATGTGCGGCCGGCAGCGCGCCGCGATGCGGGCAAGCCTGGCATCGCTGCTTGCTGCCGCCGTGCTCCTGACCGGCGGAACCGCTCTGGGCGGAGCGTTCGGCTGCGCACTCGCCGTCGTTGTCGCCTCGGGGCTGCGCAAGGCGCTGTTCTGGTGGGTCTGCCTGCGTCAGCTGGGCATCCGCACCGACATCCTCGCCGCCCGTGACCTGCGCCGGGAGCCCCGATCCGCGGGGGCGGCATGAGCCGGGCGGAGAACGGGTTCCGCCCCGGCCGCTTTCGCCCCGGCGAGACCCCGGGAGAGGCGCCGGCTTCCGGGGCCATTTTCCTGCTGGCGCTGTTCGCGCTGCGCTGGCTGGCCGGGATCGTGGAAAACGCAGGCGTTCCCGCGCTTTCGCAGGCAGCGGCGCTGGTCATGCTGGTCGGACTCGGGCTGAGCTTCCTGTTCCGGATGCGCCTGGCGGCCGATGCGACCCTGCTTCTGGCCGGGATCGGAGCCTGGATTCTGGGCGGGCTGGCCTCGCTCGCCGCCAACCCCGGCCTGGCGCTTCTGCCGACGCTGGAGCTGCTGGCCCTTCTGACGCTCTATGCGCTGTTTGCCAATGCAAGCCTGACCCGGCTGAACGGCCGGGGCGCCCTGCGGCTGGCGCGCGACCTGCTGCGCGCCTTCCTGCTGATCGGAGGGGTGCTGTCCGTGTGGCAGGTTGCCAGCGGGAACGGCTTTGTCGAACAGGGCCGTGCAACGCTTCAGCGAGCCTACGGCTCGGATGTGCACCCGGTTTCCTTCGCGATCCAGCTGGTTGCGGCAATGGTCGCGCTGGAGGTGACCCGCCTGCGTCTGGGCGCGCGCGCCGGCGTGCTCCACCTGGCCTGCATGGGGCTCGGTGTGGCGGCGCTGTATCTGACCTATGCCCGCACCGCCTGGTTGATGGGCGCGCTCACCCTGGCGCTGCCGCTGCTGCTTCAGGGCCCGCCCGCACGCCGGCTGCTGGCCGGGCTGGGCGGCGGGCTGGCACTGCTGGGGCTCGTTCTCGGCAGCGACCGTTTTGCCGATCTGGCCAGCCTGCCGGAGTTCTGGGCCGGTTTTGCCTGGGACGACGTGGTGTTCGACTGGCGTTACATCGACAACTCCCTGTCATGGCGGGTCGTGAACTGGAGCTACGGGTTGCACCAGGCGCTGGAACGGCCGGTGCTGGGATACGGGCCGGGGCAGTCGGCCAGTTCGAGCTATTTCGCCCTGGAAATGCACAACATCTTTCTCGAGGCCTTCTTCGAGGGCGGGCTGATCGGGCTGGCGGCGCTGCTGCTGGTCCTGGCCGGGCTGGTGCGACTGCATCGCCGGCTGCCGCGCCGCACGGCGACCGATCGCCGGATCCGGCTGCTGAGCAACGGGTTCGGCCTGGCGCTGCTGCTCGGGGTCACCTTTTCGACCAGCTTCGTCGATCAGCTGATGTCGTTCCTCCTGTATCTTCTGCTGATCGGGCTCGCCTCCTGCACCCCGACCGAGGCCCGCCCCCCGGGCGCCTCCGCCCCGGCAGCAACCCCGACCCTGCCTGAAGCCCCGGCCCGGAGTCCCGCGCCGCAGCTCCGCAACCGCGGCACCGGCCCGTTCTGGCACCGGAGCCGGCCACCGGGGCAAGGCGGCGAGCGGCGCTTGCCATTCCCCACCCCGCATGCCACCTTCCCGCCCTGACCGCCCGCACCAAGGAGGCATGTTTGCAACGCACACAGCAGGATACCGTTTCGGCACGCCTGCCGCAGGTCCAGGATGCCCGCAACCCCGGCATGGCGCTGGAACTGGACTGGGTGGCCTCGGTGCAGGCCAATACCTCGGCCATAGAGCGGCGCGCGACCACCCTGCCCGGACGACGCAGCGTGAAGAAGGACCATCAGGCAGCCTGGCTGCTCAAGGCCGTGTCGCTGATCGACCTGACCACGCTTTCAGGCGACGACACGCCGGGGCGGGTGCGCCGGCTGTGCGCCAAGGCCCGCCAGCCGGTGCGCCCCGACCTGCTGGAGGCGCTGGGTGTCCAGAGCCTGAGCACCGGCGCGGTCTGCGTCTATCACGAGATGGTGCCGGTGGCGGTGGAGGCGCTGGAAGGCTCGGGCATTCCGGTTGCGGCTGTCTCCACGGGCTTTCCGGCCGGGCTGTCGCCGTTCAAGCTGCGCATTGCCGAGATCGAGGAAAGCGTGAAGGCGGGTGCGCGCGAGATCGACATCGTGATCTCGCGCCGCCATGTGCTGACCGGCAACTGGCGCGCGCTTTACGACGAGGTGCGCGCCTTTCGCGAAGCCTGCGGGGACGCCCACATGAAAACCATCCTCGCCACCGGCGAACTGGCGACCCTGCGCAACGTGGCGCGCGCGTCGCTCGTGTGCATGATGGCGGGCGCCGATTTCATCAAGACCTCGACCGGCAAGGAGCCGGTGAACGCCACGCTGCCGGTCTCGCTGGTGATGATCCGGGCGCTGCGGGATTATGGCGAGCGCACCGGCTACCGGATCGGCTACAAGCCGGCGGGCGGCATTTCCAGGGCCAGGGACGCGCTGACCTACCTGACCCTGATCAAGGACGAACTGGGCAGGCGCTGGCTGGAACCCGACCTGTTCCGCTTTGGCGCCAGCTCGCTTCTGGGTGATATCGAACGCCAGATCGAACATCATGTGACGGGGCGCTATTCGGCCGGCTGGCGGCACGCGATGGGATGAGCAGATGAGTATTCCGGAAATCATGAAAACCATGGACTACGGCCCCGCCCCCGAAAGTGCCGCCGACGCGCTGGCCTGGCTGGTGGACCGCGGCGACAGGTTCGGCCATTTCATCGGCGGTGCCTACAGCGAACCGCGCGACTGTTTCGAAAGCCGCAACCCGGCCACCGGCGAGGTGCTGGCGCTGGTGTCGCAGGGATCGGAAGGGGACGTGGACGCCGCCGTTGCCGCCGCGCGCCGCGCACAGCCGCGCTGGGCGCGCCGGTCGGGGCACGAACGCGCGCGCTACCTTTACGCGCTGGCCCGGCTGATCCAGAAGAACGCCCGTCTGTTCGCGGTGCTGGAGACGCTCGACAACGGCAAGCCGATCCGCGAAAGCCGCGACATCGACATCCCGCTGGTGATCCGCCATTTCTACTACCACGCCGGCATGGCGCAACTGATGGAAGCCGAACTGCCCGACGCCGAACCGCTGGGCGTCTGCGGGCAGATCATCCCGTGGAACTTTCCGCTGCTGATGCTGGCCTGGAAGATCGCCCCGGCGATCGCCATGGGCAACACCGTGGTGCTGAAGCCGGCGGAATATACCTCGCTGACCGCGCTGCTGTTTGCGCAGATCTGCCAGGAGGCCGGGCTGCCCAGGGGCGTGGTCAACATCGTCACCGGCGACGGGCGCACGGGCGAGGCCATCGTCAACCACCCGGATATCGACAAGATCGCCTTTACCGGCTCGACGGCCGTGGGCCGGCGCATCCGCGAGGCCACCGCCGGCTCGGGCAAGGCGCTGACGCTGGAGCTGGGCGGCAAGTCGCCCTATATCGTCTTTGACGATGCCGACATCGACAGCGCCATAGAGGGGCTGGTGGATGCGATCTGGTTCAACCAGGGGCAGGTATGCTGCGCCGGCTCGCGCCTGCTGGTGCAGGAGGGCATTGCCGATCGCTTCCACGCCAGGCTGAAACGGCGCATGGCCGGTCTGCGCATCGGCAACCCGCTCGACAAGTGCATCGACGTGGGCGCGGTCGTGGACCCGGTGCAACTGAAGACCATCACCGAAATGGTCGAAAAGGGCGGTGGCGAGGGCGAGGTCTTCCAGGCCGGGCAGATCCCCAACCGGGGCTGCTTCTACCCGCCGACGCTGATCACCGGGCTGGAGCCGGCCTCTTTCCTTATGCAGGAGGAAATCTTCGGCCCGGTGCTGGTGAGCACCACCTTCCGCACCCCGGCCGAGGCGGTGGAACTGGCCAACAACACCCGCTACGGGCTGGCCGCCAGCCTCTGGAGCGAGAACATCAACCTGGCGCTGGACGTGGCGCCGAAACTGGCCGCCGGGGTGGTCTGGGTCAACGCCACCAACCTGTTCGACGCCGCCGCCGGTTTCGGTGGCGTGCGCGAAAGCGGCTTCGGGCGCGAAGGCGGCTGGGAAGGGCTGCGCGCCTACACCCGGCCGAAAACCCCGACCAAGGTTTTGAAGCCCCTTCTGCCCCACACTCGCCCCGAGGAAACCGATGTCGAAGGGCTCGACCGCACCGCCAAGCTATACATCGGCGGCAGGCAGGCGCGCCCCGACGGCGGCTATTCGCGGCCCGTCTGGTCGCCGCGCGGCAAGCTGCTGGGGCATGCGTCGCTGGCCAACCGCAAGGACGTGCGCAACGCGGTCGAGGCGGCGGCAAACGCCAAGGGCTGGGCCACAACCGCAGGGCATGCGCGCGCGCAGATCCTCTATTACATCGCCGAGAACCTTTCGGCACGCGCCGAGGAATTCGCCGACCGGCTGCACGACCTGACCGGCCAGCACCTGAAAAGCACCCGCACCGAGGTGGAAACCGCCGTCTCGCGGCTGTTCACCTGGGCGGCCTGGGCCGACAAGTTCGACGGCGCCGCCAAGGGGGTTCCGATCCGCGGCATCGCGCTGGCGATGAACGAACCGGTGGGCATCATCGGCGCGTTCTGCCCGGACGAGGCACCGCTGCTGGGCCTCGTCTCGGTGATCGGCCCGGCGATGGCGATGGGCAACCGCGTGGTCGCTGTCGCCTCGGAACCCTTCCCGCTGGCGGCCACCGATTTCTACCAGGTGCTGGAAACCTCGGACGTGCCGGCGGGCGTGGTGAACATCCTGACCGGCAGCCACGCCGAGCTTGCCCCGCACCTGGCCGGCCACATGAACGTGGACGCGGTGTGGAGCTTTTCCTCAAGCGACCTGTCGGCACTGATCGAGCGCGAGAGCATCGGCAACCTGAAGCGCACCTGGGTCAACAATGCCCGCACGCGCGACTGGCTGTCGCCAGCCGGCGAGGGGCGCGAATTCCTGGCGCATGCGACCGAGGTCAAGACCGTCTGGGTGCCCTACGGCGAATAGGGCGCCGTTACGGGCAGGCACCTGCGACGGTGGTGAAGCCGCCGACCTCGTAGTAGTCCGTGCCGGAAATGTTGTGATCCAGCTGCAGCACACCGACGAT
>JALSKC010000056.1 GCA_026989055.1 Paracoccaceae bacterium | reverse complement strand
GCCGATCCGCTGGCCGGCAGGGTGACCCCGCCGTCCCGGCTGGCGATCGCCCCCACGACCCCGAGATCGGGGTCCTCGCTGTTGAAGACAAGCACCCGCCCCGCCCCGCTGGCCGTTTCCATGTGGAGCGCGTTGCTCGTGAGGCCCGCATTCTGGAACAGCGACGCCGTACCAACGGTTCCCGTCTTGGGCAGGACGATGCTGGAGCCGCCCTTGCCGAGCGTGACGGTATCGCTGAGCGCATCGTAGCTGGCGCTGGCATCGTCCGGCAGAACCTGGCCCAGGCGCTGCTCCAGAACCGGGGCTGTGGCGCAGCCGGCCAGGATGAGCGCGGATGCGAAAAGGCTGCATGTTCCAATTGATAAATTCATGCTCCCTCCTTCAAGAATACTTCCTGCAATCGCCGGTTGCCCCCCGAAGCCTCAGGGGCAGGCACCCGCAACGGTGGTGAAGCCGCCGACCTCGAAACCGAGTCCGATGAAATTCATGTCATCTTCATGGAAGTTCATATAGGATTCGTCGATTTTTTCAATCGACATCACGACAAGCCCCGACCGCGGAGTGCCGGCGCACCGCAGCCGCCTGCCTGGCAGGCGGGGTGCCGCCCGGCGGGTCCGGCCTTCCCGAAGAGGTTGCGGATTTCAGCCGCGCGAGCCGCTTTTCCAGCGCTCCAGCCAGGCCCGCAGTCGCCCCCGCAGCCCGCGCGCCCGCGCGGCAACGGCATCGCCGGCTTCGTCGATGTCCTGCAGCATCGGATCGAGCACGCGTTCCCGGAACTGCAGCCACATGCGCCGGATCGTGAACAGCGCAAGCGCCAGAAGCGCCAGGATCACGATATTGACCCAGGGGATGATGCGCACATCCGGCCCCTCGACCGGCCTGACCGATATCGCATTCGGATAGATCGAGAAAAACTCGTTGCGCCAGCCGTAATGGGTGATGCGCACCCATTGCGGGTTTTCCCTGGAAGAAACGAGATCCGCCGCCTCGGTCTGCAGGTTTGCCGTGTCAAACTTGAAATACGGCGGCCAGCCCCAGCCGGTGTCCTCGTTGCGATAGACCATCGGCTTGCCGTTCGGGCGGATGGTCTGGATGAAGAACACGTCGCGGTTCGTGACGGTCGGATCGTTGCCGGAATCGGGCGCGGCCCAGAACCAGGAATTTTCCCCGAAGTCTATGCGCTTTTCATAGGTATCGGTGATGCGCACGATGTCGTTCTGTGGCAGCGAATAGTGCAGGAAGGCGAAAACGACGATCGCCACCCCTCCCCGAAAGACCCACTTCGCATGGCGCATCGCCACCTCACATGAAATTCGTCACAAGGAGCACGACCACCACCAGCACGGCAGGGGCGACATAGACCGACCAGATCAGCCTGCGCTTCAGGCGCGCGTCGTATTCGGCCATCCCCCGGTGGATGAACTCCTCGCGCGCGCGGCTGTCCGGCTCATCCGGACGGGCCGCATCCCACTCATTTTCCAGGCTTTCCCGCCTGAGAGAGCGCAGATACAGCCGCAGCGCCACGAACACAACCGACAGGACGACAAGACCGACCACCGCCAGCCTGAGCAGCCCGAACATCATCCGCCCGCCTCTTCCGCTCCTTCCGTTCCGCCCCTTCCCGCCACCGCTGCCGCCGCGGCCGGCAGCAGCCGGGCGGTTCCCGGAACGGGACACGTGGCATCGTCCCGCAGGGCGATCGCCCGATTGTCGCAGAACCCGGCCCCGAAGAAAAGCGCAAGGGGCCACGCCCAGCACCCGAAGCCCCCGGACCCGCGCTGGACAAGACGGCGGGCGCATGCCAAGCCGTTTGCCGGAAAACCTGTTGGGGAGACACGCCATGACCGACGCCACAAACCTTTCCGCCCTGCTGAACGATGCGTCGCTGCTCGCAACCCGGGCCTATCTCGCCGGCGACTGGACCGACGCCGATGACGGCGCCACCTTTGCCGTGACCAACCCGGCGCGCGGCGACGTGATCGCGCGGGTGGCCGACCTGACCCGCGCCGAAACGGCCCGCGCCATCGACGCCGCCTATTCGGCGCAAAGGGAATGGGCGCAGTGGACCGGCAAGGAACGCGCCGCGGTGCTGCGCAAATGGTTCGACCTGATGGTGGAAAACGCCGACGATCTGGGGCGCATCCTGACCGCCGAGATGGGCAAGCCTTTCCCCGAGGCCCGCGGCGAGGTGCTCTACGGCGCCTCCTTCATCGAGTGGTTCGCCGAAGAGGCCAAGCGCGTCTATGGCGAAACCATCCCCGGGCACCTGCGCGACAAGCGCATCACCGTGATCAGGCAGCCGATCGGGGTTGCCGCCTCGATCACGCCCTGGAACTTTCCGAACGCGATGATCACCCGCAAGGCCGGCCCGGCGCTGGCGGCGGGCTGCGCCTTCGTCGCGCGTCCGGCCGCCGAAACCCCGCTCTCGGCGCTGGCGCTCGGCGTTCTGGCGGAGCGTGCCGGCATCCCGAAGGGCGTCTTTTCGGTGATCCCCTCCAGCCGCGCCTCGGAGATCGGCAAGGAGTTCACCTCGAACCCCAAGGTGCGCAAGCTGACCTTCACGGGCTCCACCGAAGTGGGGCGCATCCTCTTGCGCCAGGCCGCCGACCAGGTGATGAAATGTTCCATGGAACTGGGCGGCAACGCACCCTTCATCGTCTTTGACGACGCCGATCTGGACAAGGCGGTGGAAGGCGCGCTGATCGCCAAATACCGCAACAACGGCCAGACCTGCGTCTGCGCCAACCGCATCTACGTGCAGGCCGGCATTTATGACGCGTTCGCCGAGAAACTGAAGGCGAGTGCCGAAGGCATGAAGGTGGGCGACGGGCTGGAGGAAGGCGTGATCGTCGGCCCGCTGATCAACGAGGACGCGGTGCAGAAGGTCGAGGCCCATATCGCCGACGCCGTGGCCAGGGGTGCGCAGGTGCTGACCGGCGGCCACCGCCACGCGCTCGGCGGGACGTATTTCGAGCCCACCGTGATCACCGGCGCCACCCCGGAGATGGCCTTTGCCACCGAGGAAACCTTCGGGCCCCTGGCACCCCTGTTCCGCTTCGAGACCGAAGAGGAGGTGATCGCCATGGCCAACGACACGATCTTCGGGCTGGCCGCCTATTTCTATTCGCAGGATCTTTCCCGCGTGATCCGGGTGCAGGAGGCGCTGGAATACGGCATGGTCGGGGTGAACACCGGGCTGATATCGACCGAGGTGGCGCCCTTTGGCGGGGTCAAGCAATCCGGGCTGGGCCGCGAAGGCTCGCGCCACGGGATCGACGAATTCATGGAGATGAAATACATCTGCACGTCGGTTTGAGCGGCAGACGGCACGACAGACGCTCCCGGAGCGGGCCGACCAGGGGTGACCTGCTCCCCGAAGAGCCCGCGCCTATAGGTTAGCTCTGTTCGGGTTCTGGTCCATGATGGACCGGTTGGCAAGTTCCCATGGCGTCAGGCCACCCGGGCTTGGTGCGGGCGGCGCCGGTTGTT
>JALSKC010000055.1 GCA_026989055.1 Paracoccaceae bacterium | reverse complement strand
TGATCATGGCCGAAAGCTTCATCTCCTTCCTCGGGCTGGGGGTGCAGGAGCCCAACACCTCGCTCGGGGCGCTGATCAACGAGGGCGCGGGCACCATCCTGCGCGGCACCCTGTGGCAGCTGGGCATTCCGCTGGGTTTCTTCCTGACCATCATCATCAGCCTGTATTTCATCGGCGACGGGCTGCGCGATGCGCTCGATCCGAAGGACCGCTGAGATGGCGCTGCTGAAGGTGGAAAACCTCTCGGTCACCTTCGACACCCCCGACGGGCGGGTGGAGGCGGTGAAGAACGTCAGCTTCGAGATCGCCCCCGGCGAATGCCTCGGCATCGTCGGCGAATCGGGTTCCGGCAAGAGCCAGACCTTCATGGCCGCGATGGGGCTTCTGGCCGAAAACGGCCGCGCCAGCGGCAGGGTGGAGTTCGACGGCCACGATCTGCTGGGCCTCTCTGCGGCCGAGCGCAACCGCATCCGCGGCGATCAGATCACCATGATCTTCCAGGATCCGCTGACCGCGCTGACCCCGCATCTGCGCATCGGCGAGCAGATGGCCGAGGTGCTGAGGATGCACAGGGGGATGGCTGACGGCGAGGCCCGCAGGCAGTGCCTGCACTGGCTGGAGCGGGTGCAGATCCCCGAGGCGGCGCGCCGGATGCGCCAGTTCCCGCACGAGCTTTCGGGCGGCATGCGCCAGCGGGTGATGATCGCCATGGCGATGCTGTGCGGCCCGCGCCTGCTGATCGCCGACGAGCCCACCACCGCGCTCGATGTCACCGTGCAGGCCGAGATCCTCGACCTGATGGTGAAGCTCCAGAAAGAGGAAGGCACGGCGATCGCGCTCATCACCCATGACATGGGGGTGGTGGCGCGCATGTGCGACCGGATCGAGGTGATGCGCCTGGGCGAATTCGTCGAGAGCGGCTCCGCCGAGCAGATCTTCCACGCGCCGCGCCACGACTACACGAAGATGCTGCTCGATGCGATGCCGCGCATCGACAGGCCCGACGGGGGCAGGCCGATCCGCCCCGTGGATCCGAAGGCCGAAACCGTGCTGAAGGTCGAGGATGTGAGGGTGCATTTCCCGGTGCGCATCGACAAGGGGCTGTTCGGTCGCAAGGTGCCGCTCAAGGCGGTCGATGGGGTCAGTTTCGATCTGCGCGCCGGCGAAACCCTGGGCATCGTCGGCGAATCGGGCTGCGGAAAGTCCACCCTGGCGCGCGCGATACTGCAGCTGATCCCGCCCAGCTTCGGTTCCGTCTCGTGGCTGGGCCGGCCGATCGGGAAGCTGAGGCACAAGGCGATGATCCCGTTCCGCAAGGAGATGCAGATCGTGTTCCAGGATCCGCTGGCCTCGCTCGACCCGCGGATGACGATCGCCCAGTCGATCGCCGAGCCGCTGAAGAGCTTCCAGCCCGGCCTGACCGGCCGTCAGCGCAAGCTGAAGGTGGCGGAAATGATGGAGAGGGTGGGGCTGGAGGCGCGGCTCATCAACCGCTACCCGCACGAGCTTTCGGGCGGTCAGAACCAGCGCGTGGGCATCGCCCGCGCCATGATCAACCGCCCCCGGCTGGTGATCTGCGACGAGGCGGTCTCGGCGCTGGATGTGTCGATCCAGGCCCAGGTGATCGACCTGCTGAAGGAGCTTCAGGCCGATTTCGGTCTTTCGATGATCTTCATCAGCCACGACCTGGCGGTGGTGCGGGAAATTTCACACCGCATCCTGGTGCTCTATCTGGGGCGCGCGGTGGAACTGGCCGACCGCGACACCATCTACGAGGCCCCGCGCCACCCCTACACGAGATCGCTGATCTCGGCGGTGCCGATCCCGGACCCGCGAATCGAGCGCGGCCGCAGCCGGATCAAGCTGCCCGGAGAGCTGCCCTCGCCGCTTGATTTGGGCGCCGCGCTGCGCTTCCTGCCTTCGAAGCTGAAGGCCGGCGAGCGCAGTTACGTGCCGAAGCTGCTGGAGGTCGAACCGGGGCATTTCGTGGCCGAGCACGACCCGCTCGAGGTGATTCTGGCGTCCTAGGCCGGCGCGGCGGGCGATGGACCTTTGGCCGCCGGGGGGGTAGTCAGCGCGCATGGCACTGGCCTTCGACAGTCTGGATGCGATTCTCGCGCACGGATTCGATGCGCTGATCGATGCGCGCAGCCCCGCGGAATATGCCGAGGATCACATCCCCGGCGCCATCAACCTGCCGGTGCTCTCCGACGCCGAGCGCGCCCGGGTGGGCACCATCTACAAGCGGCAGAGCGCCTTCGCGGCGAAGAAGATCGGCGCGGCGCTGGTGGCGCGCAACGTGGCGGCGCATCTCGAGGGGCCTCTGGCCGGCCATGACGGCGGCTGGCGGCCGCTGGTCTATTGCTGGCGCGGCGGCCAGCGTTCGGGGGCCTTTGCGACGATCCTGAAACAGGTGGGCTGGCGGGCCGAGACGATCGCGGGCGGATACCGCAGCTGGCGCCGGCTGGTGGTTGCGGCCATGCATGACACGCCGCTGGCGCACCGGCTGATCGTGCTCGACGGCAACACCGGCACCGCCAAGACCGAGCTTTTGCAGCTGCTGGCGGCGCGCGGGCTGCAGGTGGTTGACCTCGAAGGGCTGGCGGCGCATCGCGGCTCGCTCTTCGGCGCGCTCGCGCGCCCGCAGCCCTCGCAGAAGCGTTTCGAGGGTCTTCTGGCGGCGCGCTTCGCGGCGCTGGATCCGGGCCGCCCGGTGCTGGTGGAGGCCGAATCGAGCAGGATCGGAAAGCTGCTGGTGCCGCCGTCGGTCTGGGAGGCGATGAAGCGGGCGCCCCGGCTGCGGATAGCGGCGCCGCTGGCGGCGCGGGCGGCCTATCTGCGCCGGGCCTACGCCGACATCGCCGCCCGGCCGGAGCGGCTGGAGGCGAGCCTGACGGCGCTGGTGCCGCTCCAGGGGCGCGCGCGGGTGGCGCGCTGGCTGCGGATGGCGCGGGAGGGGGCGCTGCAGGAGCTGGCGCGCGAACTGATCGAGTTCCATTACGATCCGGCCTATGCCCGCATGCGCGCCCGCCATCGGCACCGCCTTCTCGGGACGGTGCGCGCCGATGAGCTGTCGCCGCGCGGGCTGGAGGCGCTGGCCGGGAGGATCGCCGCGCTTTGCGCCACCGACAGCGGGGCGGCAACGGGCTGAGGGCGGGCCGGGGCACGGGCCGCGGGTGCCGGGAGGAGCGGGTGCCGGGAGCCGCGCGCGGCGATTCAGGCCAGGCGCAGCCGGGGCGGCCCTTTCGCGCAGCGCCCGACGACATGTGCCGGATGCCCCAGCGCGCCGATCCGGCGGAGCAGCTCCTCGCAGGCCGCCGCCGGGACCGCGGCCAGCAGCCCGCCGGCCGTCTGCGGATCGAACAGGAGCTGCGCGTGCGGGTCGTTCCCGGGGTCGATTTCCGGCACCAGCGCGCGGTTGTCGGCAAAGAGGCTCGAACGCACTCCCTGCCCGGCAAGTTCCAGCGCACCGGGAAGGAAGCGCAGCGCATCCGCCTCGATGGTGATCTCCACCCCCGAGGCGGAAGCGATCTCGCGCGCGTGCCCGGCCAGCCCGAAGCCGGTGACATCGGTCATCGCCCGGGCGAGGGGGCGCAGCAGCCGGGCGGCGTCCTGCTGCGGGCGGGCCATTGTCTCGAGTGCCTCCAGCACCCATGCGCCGCGGGCTTCCAGCGCCATGTCGGCGGCCATGATCGTGCCGCTGCCAAGCGGCCGGGTCAGGATCAGCAGATCGCCGGGGCGGGCGCCGCGCTTGCCGATCGGGGTGCCGTCGCACAGCCCGGTCACGGTGAAGCCGATCGCAAGCTCTGCCCCCTGCGCGCTGTGCCCGCCCACGATCGCGGCGCCTGCGGCGGCAAGGACCTCGCCGGCGGCCTGCATGATCGCTTCCAGCCAGCGGCGCTGGAGCCGTGCCGACATGCGGGGCAGGGTGATGCTGGCCAGCGCTGCCTGCGGCCGGGCACCCATTGCCCAGATGTCGCCCAGGGCGTGAACGGCGGCGATCCGGGCCATCAGCGCCTCGTCGCCGATGAAGCCGCGCAGGTGATCGGTCGAGATCACCTGCCGGGCGCCCCCGGGGCCGCGCAGCACGGCGGCATCGTCGCCCGGGCCGGACAGCACGTCTTCCCGCGCCGGGCGCGGCAGGCCTGCCAGGCTGGCAGCCAGCGCCGTGCCGCTCACCTTGGCGCCGCAGCCGCCGCAGAGCGGCCTGTCGGCGTCCCGCTCCTCTCCCGGGTCCGGCAGGGCCACGCGCGCGGCTGGCGCGGGATGCATCGGCGGCAGGTCGTGGAACCGGGCCATGAAGCGGCGGTCGATCCGGTCCTTCAGCCGCCACGCCGCCCGTCCGTGCCAGAGCAGCCCCCACTTGTCGGCCAGGGCGGTGCGCGTGCCGAGCGAGACCAGCTTGAGATAGTCGCGCTGGGGCCGGAAGCTGCGCATCCGGCCGCCGGCCAGGGCCGCGCGCAGGTTGTGCAGCAGCACCGGGGCCTGGCGCACCGCATAGACGCCGGCCTTGGGGCGGGGCGCGTGGCTCATGTGGGCGCAGTCGCCGGCGGCGAATACATCGGCCCGGCCGAGGGCACGCAGACGGGCATCGACGGCGATGAAACCGCCCGCATCGAGCGTCAGCCCGCTGTCGCGCAGCCAGGGCTGCGCCCATGCCCCGGCGGCGCCCACGGTGAAGCGGGATTCGACGAAACGCCCCGAAGCAAGCCTGATTCCCTCGGCTGTCACCGCGCTCGGGGGGTCGCGCTCGATCAGCTCTACGCCCTTGTCGGCCAGGGCCCGGCGCAGGAAGTTCCGCACCCTGGGTCGCAGTTCCGGCAGGATGTCCGCCCGCTCGATCAGGCTGATCCTGCCTTCAGGCGCGCCCAGGGCGTGGGCCATGGCCAGGGCCAGCTCCACCCCGGCGAGGCCGCCGCCGATCACCGCGGCCCGCGCCGGGGTGCGTTCCCGGCCGGCCCGGTCGCGAAAGCCGTCCCATTCCCGGGCGAAACGCTCCAGCGGCTTGGCCGGGACCGCATGCTCGGCAAAGCCTTTCAGGCTTTCCATCTCCGAGGTGATCCCGATATCGATCGAGACCACGTCATAGGGCAGTTCGCGCCCGTCCTCGAGCTGCACCCGCCGCGCTTGCGGATCGATCCCCACGGCCCGGCCGATGACGATCCGGGCGTCGGCGGCCCGGGCCAGGCGCACCAGGTCGATGTCGAGTTCCTCGCGCCGGTAGTGCCCGGCGACGAAGCCGGGCAGCATGCCCGAATAGGGGGCCGTGGGCTGCGGATTGATCACGCTCACCCGGACTCCGGGCAGCGGATCGATCGCCCACATCCGCAGCACCAGCGCATGGGTATGCCCGCCGCCGACCAGAAGCAGCTCCCGGTGCAGTGGAACGGCGGTCGTCTGTGCTTTCCGCATGGGTCTCCTTTCGCGGTTTCCGCCGCGCCGCCGCGCGGGCACCCCGGCCGGCCCGCGCCCTACCGTCTCGATCCGGCGTATCCGGCGTATCAATAGAGCGTCGAGGAGAGGAAGGACAGGGGGTGGCGGGCGGCGCCTTCCGGCAGAATCTCCTTTCCCGCTGTGCCGTTCTTTCCTGCTGTGCCGTTCCTGCGCCCGGCGCAGGCCGGAAGGCGCCGCCCGCCTGTGCCGGCCTTTTGCGCCGGCCGGAGCGCGAAAACCGCTTGAAACGGACGCCGCAAGGCAGAAGGGTATCAGCGGATTCGCAAGCGGACCGCGAGAGGGAAGATCCGAGGCGACATCATGGATGACGGCCCCCGCAAGCTGGCGCGCGCGCTCTTCGAGGCGGGCGTGGCCGCGGCAGATCCGCAGGTGGCGGTGGTGCGCAGCCTGCACGAGCGCCCGCTGCGCAGCTGCCCCGGGCGGGTGTTCTGCATCGCGCTGGGCAAGGCGGCGCCGGCGATGGCCGAGGTTGTCATCTCGCGGTTGCGCCCGGAGCGCACGCTCGTCGTGACCACTGCGGGAAGCGCCGGCGCGGGGCCCCTGCCCGGAGCGGAACTGTTCGTTGCCGGGCATCCGTTCCCCGACGAGGCCGGGCTCGAGGCAGCGCGGGAGGTGCGCGCGCTGGCCCGCTCGGCAGGGGCCGGAGATCACCTTGTCGTGCTGGTGAGCGGCGGTGGATCGGCCCTGCTTCCGGCACCGGCAGAGGGGTTGAGCCTCGATGACAAGATCCGGGTCAGCAGGCTTCTGCTCGGCGCCGGACTGGACATCACCCGGATGAATCTCGTGCGTCAGAACCTGTCCTTTCTCAAGGGCGGCCGGCTGGCGCTGGAGGCCGCTCCGGCCATGGTCACGGCGCTGATCCTGTCGGATGTGCCGGGAGATGATCTGCGCGTCGTGGCCAGCGGCCCGACGCTGCCGCCGATCGGCACCCGCGTTCAGGCGCGCGCCTGCCTGCAGGCGGCCGGAATCTGGGACGAGATGCCGGAACCGGTGCGCCGGCTGCTGTCGGCTCCCGAAGAGGAAGCCCTGCGCGCCCGGATCTCCCGGCTGCCGGTGGAGAACCGCCTGATCGGCTCCAACCGCCAGAGCCTCGAGGCGATGGCCGCCGAGGCGCCCGGAGCGCTTGTCAGCCGCAGGCCGCTTGTCGGCGATGTGGCCGAAGCGGCACAGGAGGTGATTTCCGTGCGCGGGCGCGGGATCCGCCTTTTCGGCGGCGAAACCACGGTACGCCTGCGGGGCAGGGGGCTCGGCGGGCGCAATCAGGAACTGGCGCTCCGGGTCGCGCTGCTGGCCGAGCAGGAAGGCTGGGACGCGGGCTGGGTCTTCCTCTCGGGGGGGACCGACGGGCGCGACGGCCCCACCGATGCCGCCGGGGCCGTGGTGGATTCCGGCTCGCTGGCGCGGATGCGCGCCGCCGGGGTGGACCCGCTGGCGGCGCTTGCCGAAAACGACAGCTACCACGCGCTCAGGGCGTCGGGGGATCTGATGCTGACCGGCCCTACGGGCACGAATGTGGCCGATCTGCAGGTGCTGATACGCCCCTGAGGGGCCCGGTTGGGGGCGGTGCGATACGCCCTGCGGGGCGATGTCGGCACACACCGCCGTCGGCACGCACCGTCGGGCCGGCCCGTATCCGGCCCCGTAGCCGGTGGCGGCCCGTGATGCCAGGCGGAAATGCGCACGGCCCCGCCCCGTCCCATCCCGCGGGCGCCTCAGGCGCTGCGCGCGAATCCGGCGATCAGCTGATGCAGCCCGAGCGCGGCGCCGGCGACGATCGAGACGAAGACCACCGGAGCGCCGTAATACAGCACGGAAAAGGCCGAGATTCCCTGGCCGATGGTGCAGCCGAAGGCCACCACCGCCCCCACCCCCATCAGCGCCGCCCCCAGGATCTGGCGGCGCAGTTCGCGGGCATCCTCGCAGGCTTCCCAGCGGAAATGCCCCTTGTAGAGCGCCCCGGCAAGGGCGCCGGCCAGCACCCCGGCGACCGACCCGATCCCGAAATTGGGCCGGCTTGCGGTGGCCGTCATCAGGTAGAACAGCGTATCTCCGGGCGGGGCGGAGAAGCTGTGGCTTTCCACCGGGACCGGATCGAACCCCTGTGCCGATATCCAGGCGGTTCCGGCCCAGCCGCTGACGATCGCCAGCCCGACCATCACGCTCCAGAACACGGCTTCGGGGCGGTGGCGCAGCCGGCGCCCGGCCAGCGCGCCCAGGGCCAGGGCGCCCCCGATCGCCAGACCGAAGCCGGTTGCCGGCAGCCCGCTGGCCCGGGCCAGCGCGTGGGAGATCGCGGGCAGGCGGGCATCGTCCAGCGGCGGGGTGTCGAACAGGGCTACGCGCAGCGGCGCCAGCGGCCCCGAGATGGTCATGTAGGCGCTCACCCCCATCACCAGCACGATCACCAGCGCCCGCAGGTCGCCGCCGCCGAGCCGGGCCAGGGCGCCGAAGCCGCAGTTTCCGGCCAGCGCCATCCCGTATCCGAAGATCAGCCCGCCGACGACGGAGGCGAGGGGATTCCAGGCGAACGACAGGTAGACGGCATCGGCCGGTTCGATCAGCCCGAGCCCGATCAGGGCGAAGCTGCCGGTCATCGCGACGCCGATCGCCAGAACCCACATCCGCATCCGCAGGTCGGAGCGCTGGTAGAGCGCATCCTCGATCGCTCCGAGGGTGCAGAACCGCCCGATTCGCGCGGCAAGCCCGAGCACGAAGCCGCCGAAAAGACCGACCAGCGCGGCGAGAGAGGAATCGGACAGCTGATCCAGCATCTGGCACCCCCTGCGGCACCGCTGGCGCGGCGGCTATTCGGCGGCCTCGTCGGTGCTGCGCCCCGCCTTGTCTTCGCCGCTGTCAATGGTGCAGAACATCTCGTAGATCACTTCCAGGATCTGCCTGGGCCTGTCGTCGGCAAGCGAATAGTAGATCGTCTTGCCCTCGCGGCGGGGCTTGACCAGCCCTTCGAGGCGCAGCCGGGCCAGCTGCTGGGAAACCGCGGCCTGACGGGCCGACAGCAGCTCTTCCAGTTCGGTGACGGACTTCTCTCCGGTGACCAGGTGGCACAGGATCATCAGCCGCCCCTCGTGGCTCAGCGCCTTCAGCATGTTCGAGGCAGCGCAGGCGCTGGACATCATCTTGTCGAGCTCTTCCTCGCTCATTCCCGCGTCGAGCACCGGCAGGCCCATCCTGTCATTCCCCTTTTTCCGTTCAGACACCGTATACCGCCCGAATTTCCTTCGTCCGCCCTTTCCGCCCGGGCTTTCGCGCCGGCTTCCATGCCGGTTTCCCCGCGTCCGGTTCCGCCCGGGGCTCCGTCCTGCATAGCCGAAAAGCGCCCTCATGTGCAATTGCGGGCTGCAGCGACGCGTTGGCGCGCGTGATCACTTTCACTTTTCCGCGCCGGCGCTCTGCGCCTCTTCGGTGGCGAGGTGCTTCTGCAGGATCATGCCCAGCAGCCCCCAGAAGAAGTCCTCGCCCGGATAGCCCTCGATCCGGGCCAGCTCGCGCCCGTTCTCAACGAGGAGAAAGGTCGGGGTGAAGTTCACCGCCCGGGCCAGTTCCAGTTCGTCCAGCGCCCGGTCGTAGATGTCGATGCGGCGCAGCGGCGCGAGAGCGCCTTCGGCGGTCTTCGGGTAGATCGGGCCGATTTCGGCATCCCACTGTTCGCAGTAGGTGCAGCCCTGCTGTTCGACCATGACGAGTTCGGCCGCTTCCGCCGCCGGGGCCGGGCGGGCGGCGAGGAGCGCCAGCGCGAGCGCGCCCGCCCCGATTCCCGCAGCCGCCCGGAAGCCCGCGCTCCTTCTGCCGGTTCCGCTGCCCGCGCTCTTTCCGCCGAGGTGCATGCCTTCTCCGATCTGCCCGGGCCGCTCCGGCAGCGCTGCCCGCCCCGCGGTCGGGGCCGGTCCGCCCGGAGCATGCCGATTGACGCCGACGACATGGGAAAACTAAAGTGAATATGTGAATGGATCAAGAAAGGCTGCAGCATGCTCGACATCACATCTGCCGGAGCGCTGGTTGCCGGCCTGCTGTCTTTCCTGTCGCCATGCGTGCTGCCGATGGTGCCGTTCTACCTGAGCTACCTTGCCGGGGTGTCGATGAACCACATCGCTGCCGGGGCTGCGCTCGCGCCTGCCGTGCGCCTGCGGGCGGCGGCTTCTGCGGTGATGTTCGCGGCCGGGGTGATCACCATCTTCGTCGGGCTTGGGGCGGGGGCGACGGCCTTCGGCCAGCTGGTCAACCAGTGGTTCGGCGTGCTGCGCTACCTCGCAGCGGGGCTGATCATCGCCATGGGGCTGCATTTTCTGGGAGTGCTGCGCATCGGGATCCTGTATCGGCAGTTCCGGGCCGATGCCGGCGAGGTTTCCGGCCTCAGCCTGTTCGGCGCCTATCTGATAGGCCTGGCCTTCGCCTTCGGCTGGACGCCCTGCGTCGGGCCGGTTCTGGCGGCCATCCTGTTCACCGCCGCCGGGCAGGAGACCGCCCTGCAGGGCATGTGGCTGCTGTTCGTCTATGGTGCCGGGATGACGCTTCCCTTCGTGCTCGCGGCGCTGTTCATCGGCCCGTTCATGCGGTTCATGGCCCGTTTCCGCCGCCACCTCGGTACCGTGGAAAAGGTCATGGGGCTGCTGCTGATCGTGTTCGGCGTCATGATCGGAACCGGCACGGTCAACCTGATCGGCAACTGGCTGCTGGAGACATTTCCCGTCTTCGGGCGGATCGGATAGGCGAGGGGCGTGCGGGCGGCACGGGGCAGGTGCGGAGGAGGCCCGGGAGAAGGCCGCGGAAAGCCGCGCGCGGGGCTCCTCCGGCGGGGCGGGCGGAAGCGGGCAGCGGCGATCAACGGGGAGGACATGGAAGATGAAACGACTGAAATCGATCCTTGTGGCGCTGGCCGTCCTTCTGGCCGCGCCGGCGCAGGGGCACGGCCCGGCGGAGCTGGGCGACGACGGGCTGCACAAGGCCGACTGGATGCGCGATACCTTCAAGGATCTGCGCGAGGATCTGGCCGAGGCTTCGGCCGAAGGGCGGCGGCTGATGCTGCTGATCGAGCAGCGCGGCTGCATCTACTGCAAGAAGATGCACGAGGAGGTGTTCCCCCTGCCGGAGGTGCACGACTACATCCACGAGAACTTCCTTGTCGTCCAGCTGAACATGTTCGGCGATGTGGAGGTGACAGATTTCGACGGCGAGACGCTGCCGGAAAAGGAGATGATCCGCAAATGGGGTCTGCTGTTCACCCCGACGATGCTGTTCCTGCCCGAAGCGGTGCCGGATGGGCAGACTGCGGCCGGGGCGGCAGTGGCGACCGTTCCCGGCGCCTTCGGCCGCTATACCACACGCCACCTGATGGAATGGGTGGTGCGGAAGGGATACGAGGGCAGCGAGACCTTCCAGAAATACCATGCGCGCAGGCTGACGGAGCGGGGGCTGAACTGAACCCTTTCCGG
Source organism: Paracoccaceae bacterium (assembly GCA_026989055.1). Classification (GTDB taxonomy): domain Bacteria; phylum Pseudomonadota; class Alphaproteobacteria; order Rhodobacterales; family Rhodobacteraceae; genus JAJRUE01. The sequence continues at coordinate 48,110 of JALSKC010000055.1, read as the reverse complement.
CGCGTTTCGTTGCGGGAGCCGGTTCCGCGCCCGAAACATTCCGTTACATTCTGTTATCTGAATTATTCGTTGCCAAGGGTGGGGTGATCGGATAGCCTGAAAAGAAAGGCTTCCCGTGGCGACGAGGCAAATCGTCGCGGGAGGCGAAGAAGGCCCGGGGGAAGCCCGGCGCAGCGAACAGGGAGGGAAGATGAAGCACACAGGCGTCATGCTTGCGGTGGTGGCGTTTGCATCGGCAGCGACCGCAGCCGAGATCGCCCCGCAGGATGTGGTGTTCGAGGGTGGGGCGGTTGCCGGGTCGCTGACCGGCGTGCCCGGGGATCCGGCCAGCGGCCGGAAGATCTTCCTCAATCGCAAGAAGGGCAACTGCCTGGCCTGCCATGCCAATGCGGATCTGGCCGATCAGCCGTTCCACGGCGAGGTTGGGCCGCCGCTGGACGGGGTTGCCGACCGGCTGAGCGAAGCGGAGATCCGCGGCATCCTGGTCAACTCCAAGATGACCTTCGAAGATACGATCATGCCGGCCTTCTATCGCGACGAGGGCTTCAACCGGCCGCTGGAGAAGTTCAAGGGCAAGACGATCCTCACCGCCCAGGAGGTGGAGGATGTCGTGGCCTATCTGCTGACGCTCGGGGAGTGACGGCACGTTCTGACCTAGGGAGACAGACAGCATGAGACTGACACGACGCGATGCCCTGGCGCTCGGGCTGGGGGCGACCGCCGCCTCCTTCCTGCCGTTGCGGGCGGTGGCTTCGGCGGAGGAGGCAATCGCCGCCTTTACCGGCGGGGTCGAGCCGGCCGAGGGCGGGGTGACGCTGAATGCGCCCGAGATCGCCGAGAACGGCAACACCGTTCCGGTTTCGGTCGAGGCGCCCGGCGCGACGGCGATCATCCTGATCGCCACTGGCAACCCGCAGCCCGGCGTGGCCACCTTCAACTTCGGGCCGCTGGCCGGGGCGCAATCTGCCGCGACCAGGATTCGTCTGGCCGGTACCCAGGAGGTGATCGCGATCGCGAAGATGGCCGACGGCGGCTTTGCCAGGGCGTCGCGGGTCGTGAAGGTGACGATCGGCGGCTGCGGCGGCTGAGGCGAATCGGGAGGAGGCGAAGGAATGGCGAAGGACGTAAAGCCCCGGGTGAAGGTGCCGAAGACGGCCGCGGCCGGCGAGGTGATCACGATCAAGACCCTGATCAGCCACAAGATGGAATCGGGCAATCGCAAGGATTCGAACGGCAACAGGATCCCGCGCTCGATCATCAACCGTTTCACCTGCGACTTCAACGGCCAGAACGTGATCGACGTGGAGATGCAGCCGGCCATTTCCACCAACCCCTTCTTCGAGTTCCAGGCGAAGGTGCCGGAGTCGGGCGAGTTCAAGTTCACCTGGTATGACGACAACGGCAGCATCTACGAGGCCACCAGGGCGATCACGGTGAGCTGAGCGTGGCGCGCAGGGTGTCCTCGGGGCGGCGGGGCCGGCGCGGGGGCGGGAAGGACGCCTGAGGGCGCCCCCGGGCGCAGGCATGCGGAATCGCGGAGTGCAAGGCGGGGCGCGTTGGAGCGGGCGGGAACGGAATGCGGGAAACGCAGCCGCCAGGGCCGGGGCAGCGCGCGGGGCGCGGCCGGCCCGGGCGGAAACGGAGAACAGGGAGGAAAGCGGAATGAGGACCGTAACGACGCTTCTGGCCGCATCGGCGCTGCTTCTGGGGGCGGGCGCGGCGGTTGCCGATGATCACGACAGGATCGAGATCGACGGGGTCGTGCTGACCCTGCGGGCGCCGGCTCCGGCCTATCTGGAGAACATGGACGAGGTGATGTCGGGCTGGCTGTTCCGCTCGGAGGAAACCCAGGCGCTTCAGCTCGACGATTTCGACAACCCGGCGTTCGTGTTCCTCGATCAGGCGATGGATGACTGGAGCAGGGTAGAGGGCTCCGAAGGCAAGTCCTGCGCCTCCTGCCACGAGGATCTTTCCGGCTTCGCCGGGCTGAAGACGGTTCTGCCGCGGGTGGTCGATGGCGGCCTGCAGACGATGGAGGACATCATCAACGCCGAGCGGGTGAACCGCATGGGGGCGGAGCCGCTGAAATATGATTCCGCGGCGATGAACCGGATGGTGGCGCTGATCGGCCTGCAGTCGCGCGGGATGCCGATGAACGTGGCGGTGGATGGCGATGCCGCGCCCTTCTGGGAGCAGGGCAGGGAGCTCTATTACACCCGCGTCGGCCAGCTCGACATGGCCTGTGCCAATTGCCACGAGGACAATTACGGCAACATGATCCGGGCCGACCGCCTGTCGCAGGGGCAGATCAACGGCTTTCCGGTCTACCGGCTGAAGAATGCCAAGCTGAACAGCGTCCACGGTCGGTTCAAGGGCTGCATGAAGAACATTCGCGCAACGCCCTACAAGCCCGGCTCGGAAGAGTTCAAGGCGCTGGAGCTCTACGTCGCCTCGCGTGGCAACGGGCTGTCGGTGGAAACGCCCTCGGTGCGCAACTGACGACCGGCGGCGAAGGCGTCCGCGGGTCGCCTCCGGCCAAGTCGCTGCCGCGGTGGTCCGCCGCCGGTAGCGGCATCGGGCAGCGCATCCTTCGGAAGGGCGGCCTTCGGGCCGCGAGGCGGAGCATCTGCGAGCGGGGTATGTGCGATGGTTTCTCGGCGTGACTTCCTGCAGGCGGCGATGGCGGCCTCGGCCATTGCCGGGGCGTCCGGGTTCGGCAACTGGGCGCGGCTGGCGGCGCGCCAGGCGCTGACCCAGGAACAGCTGCTGGAATTCGACACATTCGGCAATGTCACGCTGCTCCATGTCACCGACATGCACGCGCAGCTGAAGCCGGTCTATTTCCGCGAACCGGAAATCAACCTCGGTGTCGGCGCGCAGAAGGGGCTGGTGCCGCATGTCACCGGGGCCGAGTATCGCCGGATGTACGGGATCGAGGACGGCTCGCCGCTGCATTACGCGCTGACCTGGGACGATTTCACCGCGCTGGCGCGCGCCTACGGGCGCATCGGCGGGGTGGACCGGGCCGCCACCGCGATCAAGGCGATCCGCGCCGAGCGGCCCGGGGCGATCGTGCTCGATGGCGGCGACACCTGGCAGGGCAGCTACAGCGCGCTGAAAACCGGGGGCGCCGACATGGTGCGGGTGATGAACGCGCTCGGGGTCGATGCGATGACCGCGCACTGGGAGTTCACGCTCGGCATCGACCGGGTCACCGAGATCGTCGACAACGAACTGGACTTCCCCTTCCTGGGCGCCAACATCTTCGACAAGGAATGGGACGAGCCGGCCTACGAGCCCTACCGGATGTTCGAACGCGGCGGGGCCAGGGTGGCGGTGATCGGCCAGGCCTTTCCCTACATGCCGGTGGCCAACCCGGGCTGGATGTTCCCGGGGCTGAGCTTCGGCATCCGCCAGGAACGCATGGCCGAGGTGGTGGCCGAAGTGCGCGCGGCCGGCGCCGACTGCGTGGTGCTGCTGTCGCATAACGGTTTCGACGTGGACCGCAAGCTGGCCGCCCGGGTGGACGGCATCGACGTGATCCTGACCGGCCACACCCACGACGCGCTGCCCGAGCCGGTGCAGGTGAACAACACCTTCCTGATCGCCTCGGGCAGCCACGGCAAGTTCATTTCCCGCATCGATCTGGACATCCGCGACGGCGAGATGAAGGGCATCCGCCACAAGCTGATCCCGCTGTTTGCCGACGTGATCGCGCCGGATCCCGAAATGGCGGCGCTGGTGAGGAAGGAACGCGCCCCGTTTGCGGCCGAGATGGGCGAGGTGATCGGCCGGACCTCGTCTCTGCTGTATCGGCGCGGCAACTTCAACGGCACCTGGGACGACCTGATCTGCAACGCGCTGCTGGAAGAGCGCGAGGCCGACATCGCGCTCTCGCCCGGCTTCCGCTGGGGGGCCTCGGTGCTGCCCGACAGCGAGATCACCCGCGAGGACATCTTCAACGCCACCGCGATGAGCTACCCGGCCGCCTACCGCACCGAGATGACCGGCGAGATGCTGACGCTGATCCTGGAAGACGTGGCCGACAACCTGTTCAACCCGGATCCCTATTACCAGCAGGGCGGCGACATGGTGCGGGTCGGGGGCATGGGCTATACCATCGACATCAACAAGCCGCAGGGCGAACGGATTTCCGACATGACCCTGCTCAGGACCGGCGAACGGATCGATCCGGCGAAAACCTATGTGGTGGCCGGCTGGGCCTCGGTAAACCAGGGCACCGAAGGGCCGGCGATCTGGGACGTGGTGGAAAGCTACATCCGCCGCAAGGGCACCGTCAGCGTCGAGCCGAACACCTCGGTCAAGGTGGTCGGGGCCTGACGGCGGGGCCGGGGCCAAGGCTTTTGCAAAAGCCTTGGCAAGCGTTTTCGAAAAACGCTTGCGCGCCCGGACCCGGAGCTTTGGGAAAGGACAGCGATGACCGACAGCGACGACAGGCAGGATGGCATCGCCCGGCGGCACCGCCGGGCAGCGCCCGACCGCCCCCACGGGCGGGCGCTTCGCATCCTCCCGCGGTCGGGCGCGGCCCTCGGGACAGGATCGGCAGGCCATGACGGATCGGGATGACAGCCGTCCCCCCTCGCGCCGCGCCTTCCTCAAGGGGGCCGCGGTTGCCGGAAGCGCCACGCTGGCCGGCAGGCCGGTGCGGGCCGACGATCCGGCGATCACCGCGCTGCAGCCCTGGATGATCGCCCGCGGCGAGGGGGTGGACGCGCGCCCCTACGGTCTGCCCTCGCCCCATGAATCCCATGTGATCAAGCGCAACATCGAATGGCTGACCGCGGATGCGATTTCCTCGGTCAATTTCACCCCGCTGGCCGCGCTCAACGGCACCATCACCCCCAACGGGCTGTGCTTCGAACGCCACCACGCCGGCATTGCCGAGATCGATCCCGCCGCCCACCGGCTGATGATCCACGGGCTGGTCGAGCGCCCGCTGGTCTTCACCATGGCCGACATCCTGCGCTTCCCGCGCCGCGACCGGATCCATTTCCTGGAATGCGCCGCCAATTCGGGGATGGAATGGAAGGGTGCGCAGATGAACGCGGTGCAGTTCACCCACGGCATGATCCACAACGTGATGTATACCGGCGTGCCGCTGCGGCTGCTGCTGGAGGAAGCCGGGGTGCGGCCGGGCGCGAAATGGGTGCTGGCCGAGGGCGCGGATGCGGTGAAGATGGCGCGCTCGATCCCGCTGGAAAAGGCGCTGGACGACTGCCTCGTGGCCTTTGCCATGAACGGCGAACGGCTGCGCGAGGAACAGGGCTACCCGCTGCGGCTCGTGGTGCCGGGGTTCGAAGGCTCGATGTGGGTGAAATGGCTGCGCCGGCTGGAGCTGGGCGACAGGCCCTGGCACCTGCGCGAAGAGGCCAGCCGCTACACCGACCTGCTGGGCGACGGCCGCGCGCGCCGCTTCACCTTCGAGATGGACGCGAAATCGGTGATCACCTCGCCCGCGCCCGAAGCGCCGATCACCCATGGCCCCGGCCCGATGGTGATCACCGGGCTGGCCTGGTCCGGGCGCGGGCGCATCGCGCGGGTGGACGTGTCGCTGGACGGCGGCGTCAACTGGCACCCGGCGCGGCTGTCGGGGCCGAGCCTCGACAAGGCGCTGCACCGGTTCCACTTCGACTTTCGCTGGAACGGCAAGCCGCTCTTGCTGCAGAGCCGCTGCATCGACAGCACCGGCTACGTCCAGCCCACCAAGGATGCGCTGCGCGCGCTGCGGGGGCTGAATTCGGTCTATCACAACAACGGGATACAGACCTGGGAGGTGAACGAGGCCGGGGAGGTGACCAATGTCGAGGTCGGCTGAAAGGGCGCCGCGCGGCCGCCCCGGTGCGTGGGGCCGGGCGTGGGGCCGGGCGTGGGGCCGCTCGGTGCGCCGGGCGTGGGGCCGGCGGCGCGCGGTCCCGGGCCGGGTGCTGCGGCAGGTGCACGGCTGCCTGCGCGTCGCGTCCGCCGCGTCCGCCGCGTCCGCCGCGCGCGTTGCGGCGATCGCGGCCGCCGCCCTCACCGCCCTCGCCATCCTGTCGGCCACGCCGGCGGCGTCCGAACCCCTGGGCCTTGGCCGCCCCGCCACCCCGGCCGAGATCGCCGCCTGGGATATCGACGTGCGCCCGGACGGGCAGGGCCTGCCGCCCGGCGCCGGCAGCGTCGCCGAGGGCGAAGCGCTGTTCAACGAGGTCTGCGCCGCCTGCCACGGCGATTTCGGCGAAGGCCTGGGGCTTTACCCGGCGCTCGCGGGGGGCGAGGGGACGCTGACCACCGAGATCGGCCGCCCGGTCAAGTCGATCGGCTCGTTTGTGCCGTATCTCTCGACCATCTTCGACTTCGTGCGCCGGGCCAAGCCCTTTGGCGACGCCCAGAGCTACAGCGATGACGAGGTCTATGCGCTGGTGGCCTACCTGCTCTATCTCAACGACCTCGTGGACGAGGACTTTACCCTGTCGCGGGAAAATTTCACCGCGATTCGCCTGCCCAACGAGGCCGGATTTTTCCCCGACGACCGTGCCCGGAGCGAGCTTCCCGCCTTTTCCGCACCGCCCTGCATGGCGGACTGCCGGGAGGAGGTCGGCGTGGTTTCACGAGGGATTTCGGAGGTGACGCCGGAAAACTGACAGTGCGATTTCTCCGGCGGCGGGTTGCCCCGGCGGGAGCGCGGAAAATCCGGATTCCTTCGGCTTTCCGCGTTGCTGGACGGATCGTTGCAAGCAGGAGGGCAATGCAAGAAAATATTCGAATTTTCTTATCCTTTTGGCTTGTTTTTTCGGGCCGCCCCTGCAAGGATGCCCGCATGAAGGTTCCTGTCACGGCAATGTTGGGCTTGGCCTTCGGCGCGCTTTCCGGAGCGGGCGCGGCCTTGGCAGCGTATGTGGGCGACCCCGAGCGCGGGGCGGAGATCTTCCGGAAATGTGCCTCCTGCCACGCGGTGGGTGAGGGCGCGAAGAACAAGGTCGGTCCGCATCTGAACGGCGTCTTCGGGCGCCGGGCCGGAAGCATCGACGGGTTCCGCTACTCGAAGGCGCTCAGGCGGATGGGCGATGACGGGCTGATCTGGAACGGCGAGACGCTCGATGCCTACATCGAGAACCCCAAGGCGCTGGTGTCGAAGACGCGGATGAATTTCCGCGGCCTGAAGGAACATGACGACCGGGAGGACGTGCTGGCCTATCTGCGCCAGTTCTCCGACGATCCGCAGAACATCCCCGAGGCCGAGCCGACAGCGGTGCACGAGGTGGACCTTCCGCCCGAGGTTCTGGCGCTGCGGGGCGACCCGGCCTATGGCGAATATCTTGCCGGCGAATGCGTGACCTGCCACCAGGCCGGCGGCTCGGACGAGGGCATTCCCTCGATCACCGGCTGGCCGGAAGAGGATTTCGTGATCGCGCTGCACGCCTACAAGCGGAAGCTGCGCCCGCACCCGGTGATGCAGATGATCACAAGCCGGCTCAGCGACGAAGAGATCGCGGCCCTGGCCGCGTATTTCAACGGCCTCGAATAGGGCACGGACCCGGATGGAGGGGCCTTTCAGGGAGGAAAACGCATGAGACTCGACAGACGGACCTTCATGGGGAGCACCGCCGCCGCTGCGGCGACGCTGAATGCGCCGATGGTGATGGGCATGGCGCATGGCAAGCCGCGGGTGGTGGTGATCGGCGGCGGCGCCGGCGGGGCCACGGCGGCGCGCTACATCGCCAAGGACAGCAAGGGGGCGATCGACGTGACCCTGGTCGAGCCGACCCGCAAGTATTACACCTGCTTCTTCTCGAACCTCTATATCGGCGGGTTCCGCGATCTGGCCTCGATCGGCCATACCTATGGCAAGCTGGCCGCCGAATACGGCATCAACGTGGTGCACGACTGGGCCGTGGGCGTGGACCGGGACAAGAAGGAGGTGGCGCTGGCCGGAGGGGCCCGGCTGCCCTACGACCGGCTGGTGATCAGCCCCGGCATCGACTTCATTGACGGCTCGGTGCCCGGCTGGGACGTGACCAGTCAGAACAGGATGCCGCATGCCTACAAGGCCGGCTCGCAGACCGAACTGCTGAAAGCGCAGATCATGGCGATGCCCCAGGGCGGCACCTATGCGATGGTGGCCCCGCCCAACCCCTACCGCTGCCCGCCGGGGCCCTATGAGCGGGTGTCGATGGTGGCCCATCTGCTCAAGCAGCACAACCCGACCGCCAAGATCATCATCGCCGACCCCAAGCCGAAGTTTTCCAAGATGGCGCTGTTCCAGGAGGGCTGGGCGAACCACTACGACGGGATGATCGAATGGATCGGCCCCGACTTCGGCGGCGACAAGGTGGAGGTGCGCCCCGACGCCATGGAACTGGTGATCGACGGCGAGGTGACCAGGGTCGATGTCTGCAACGTCATCCCGGCGATGAAGGCAGGCCGCATCGTGGAGCTTGCCGGCATCAACGACGGCAACTGGGCGCCGGTGGTGCCGCATACCATGGCCAGCCGGGTTGACGAGAACATCCATGTGCTCGGCGACAGCTCGGCCCAGGGCGACATGCCGAAATCGGGCTTTTCCGCCAACAGCCAGGCCAAGGTCTGCGCCATGGCGGTGCGCGCGGCGCTGACCGACTCCAAGCTGTTCCCGGCCAGGTTCTCCAACACCTGCTGGTCGCTGCTGGCAACCGATGACGGCGTGAAGGTCGGGGCCAACTACGAGGCCACCGACGAGAAGATCGCCAAGACCGACGGCTTCATCTCGAAAACCGGCGAAGACGCGGCGCTGCGCAAGCAGACCTACGAGGAAAGCGTCGGCTGGTATGCCGGCATCGCAGCCGACATGTTCGGCTGAGCCCGACGCGACCGGACCGGCGGAGCATCCGCCCGCCTGCCGCGCCCTGCCGGAAACGGCGGGGCGTTTCCGTTCCGCCCGTTTTGCCGCCCTGCCTTGCCGTGATATGCAGCCGGAACACGCAGCCGGGCGCGCATGTGGCCGCAAGCGGCGTGGCCGCGGGGTGCCGGCGACATTGCGCACGCGCCGGCGGGGCAATAGAACATGCCGGCGGAACATGCCGGCCGGGTCGGCCGGTCATGGCGGGGAGAGTGCATGCAGGACTGGATCTCGCGTTTCGAGGGCCTTGACGGGCTTGACGAAAGGTTGAAGCGGAAGCTGACGGCACAGAGCCGGATCGTCACCCTGAAGAAGGGGGCGCGGGTCTTCGGCCCCGGCGCGCAGGCCGACAGGCTGCTGCTGCTGCTCGAGGGCACGGTGCGGGTGCAGCAGCATTCCGAAGGGGGGCGCGAGATCGTGCTCTACCGGGTGCAGGCCGGCGAAAGCTGCGTGCTGAGCACGGCGACGCTTCTGGCCTATGACGCTCACGCCGCCGAGGGGGTCGCCGAAACCGATCTGCGCGCCGCCGCGATCCCGCGCATGGTGTTCGACGATCTCGTGGCCACCTCCCGGGAGTTCCGGGAATTCGTGTTCAAGAGCTACTCGCGCCGGATCCGCGATCTGTTCTTCGTGATCGACGAACTCGCCTTTCGCCGGGTAGACATCCGGCTGGCGCAGAGGCTGCTCGACCTGATGGATGCGGAGGGCTGTCTGAAGGCCACCCATCAGCAACTGGCGGCCGAGCTTGGCACCGCGCGCGAGGTGATCTCGCGCCAGCTGCAGGAATTCCAGCGCCGCGGCTGGGTGAAGCTGGCACGCGGGGCGGTGAAGATACTGGACGAGGACGCGCTGCGCGATCTGGTGGTTACCGTCTGAGGTGCGCCCGGGTGCCCCCTGCCGTGTGCATCCGTGCCGGCGGGCATTGCGGGCGGCGCGGGGGCGGAATCCGGAGGCGGGCGAAAGCCGCGGGAAGGAAAGGCCGGGCGGAAGGGAATGAAAAGATCGTGCGTTTTGTGACATTCTCACTGACGTGCCCTTTCCGGCTTCCTATCTGATACTCGACCGACCGAGAGCGGACGCGCGAACGTCTTTCGGAAATCCGTGCGCACTGCCCGGGCCCCGCGCGGCACCGGCGGGGCGCGCGGCTTTCCACCGCTCGCCAGAAAGTGAAGGGAACAGGAAATGCGTGACCATGCGACCGAAAGCAGGGTGAAGCCCGAAGTCGAAGCCTTCTTCGACGAAGACACGAACACGATCAGCTATGTGGTCAAGGATCCGGAATCCAACGCCTGCGCGGTGATCGATTCGGTGCTCGACATCGACTATGCCGCCGGGCGGATCACCTATGATCACGCCAACCGGATGATCGACTATATCCGCAGCAACGATCTCAAGCTGGAGTGGATCATCGAGACCCACGCCCATGCCGACCACCTGTCGGCCGCGCCCTACATCCAGCAGGAGCTGGGCGGCAAGATCGGCATCGGCGAGAACATCAAGATCGTGCAGGAGGTCTTCGGCAAGATCTTCAACGAAGGCACCGAGTGGAAGCGCGACGGAAGCGAATTCGATGCGCTGTTCAAGGATGGCGACACCTACAGGATCGGCTCGATGGAAGTGACCACGCTGCACACCCCGGGCCACACGCCGGCCTGCATGACCCATGTGGTGGGCGATGCGGCCTTTGTCGGTGACACGCTGTTCATGCCCGACGGCGGTTCGGCACGCGCCGACTTCCCGGGTGGCGACGCAGGACAGCTTTACGACAGCATCCAGCGCATCCTGGCGCTGCCCGACGACACCCGCCTGTTCATGTGCCACGATTATGGTCCCAACGGCCGCGACATCCAGTGGGAAACCACGGTGGCCGAGGAAAAGGAACACAACATCCACGTCGGCAAGGGCAAGACCCGCGAGGAATTCATCAGGTTTCGCACCGAGCGCGATGCCCAGCTGGCCATGCCGCGCCTGATCATCCCCTCGATCCAGGTGAACATGAAGGCCGGCAAGCTGCCCGAACCCGACGACAGCGGCACCCGGATGCTGAAGGTTCCGCTGAACAAGCTGTAAACACTGTCAACCTCCACGCAAGAGTTCTGAACGACAATGGATATCCGAAAGATAAGCGACGAATTTCATGTAACCGGCCAGCTGCATCCCGAGCAGATGCGCGAGATTGCCCAGCATGGTTACAAGGCGATTCTGTGCAACCGCCCCGACAACGAGGGCGCGGGCCAGCCCGATTTCGCCGTGATCCGGCAAGCGGCCGAGCAGGCCGGGCTGAAGGCGGAGTATGTGCCGATCGTGCATGGTGCGGCCGGGCTGAAGGAATTCCAGGGCATGGAAGCCGCCTTGAAAAACCTGCCCAGGCCGATCCTGGCCTATTGCCGCACCGGGAAACGCTCCGAGGCGATGTATGCGGCGGTGACCGAAAAGGTCGGCTGAGCGCCGGGTGCAGGCTCCGGGGCGCCCGGGGCCTGCCGTTTCGCGCGCGCCTTCCCGGCGGGCGCGCCTCTTTCCGGACAGCGGGAACCGCGGAGCGGCTCCGCGGCAATCGAAAGGCGGATTTTCCATGATCGAACGACGCGATTCCCCCCGCCTTGCGGCGCTGCGCCGCCATCTGCCGGTGCTCGACTGGGGGCGCCGCTACAACAGGAACCTGCTGATCAGCGACCTGGTGGCGGCGCTGATCGTCACCATCATGCTGATCCCGCAATCGCTGGCCTATGCGCTGCTGGCGGGGCTGCCGCCCGAGATGGGGCTTTATGCCTCGATCCTGCCGCTCGTGGCCTATGCGATCTTCGGCAGTTCGCGGGTGCTGGCGGTGGGGCCGGTGGCGGTGGTGTCGCTGATGACTGCGGCGGCGGTCGGCAAGCTGGCGCTGCCGGGCACGGCCGAATACATTGCCGCGGCGATCGTGCTGGCGCTGCTGTCGGGGCTCGTGCTGCTTGCGATGGGGCTGTTCCGGCTCGGCTTCCTGGCCGACTTCCTGAGCCACCCGGTGATCGCCGGCTTCATCACCGCATCCGGGATCCTGATCGCCATCAGCCAGCTGAAGCATGTGCTGGGGGTGGAGGCCTCCGGGCACACGCTGGTCGAGATCGTGCACGCGTTGTGGACGCGCCTGGCCGAGACAAACATCTACACCCTGCTCATCGGCGCTGCGACTCTGGCCTTCCTGTTCTGGGTGCGCAAGGGGCTGAAGCCGTTGCTGCTGAAGGCCGGCCTGCCCCCGGGCGCGGCCGGTCTGCTGTCACGCGCCGGGCCGGTGGCGGCGATCGTGGTGACGACCCTGATCAGCTGGGGCCTCGGCCTGTCCGGCAAGGGCGTTGCCATCGTCGGCGAGATTCCGCGCGGGCTGCCGGCGCCGACGCTGCCCCGGTTCGACCGGGACATCTGGATGAGCCTGCTCGGCTCGGCGGTGCTGATCTCGATCATCGGTTTCGTCGAAAGCATCTCGGTTGCGCAGACGCTGGCGGCGAAGAAGCGCCAGCGCATCGACCCGGATCAGGAGCTGATCGGGCTCGGGGCGGCGAATGTCGCCGCGGCTGTTTCCGGCGGCTACCCGGTGACCGGCGGCTTCGCCCGCTCGGTGGTCAACCACGATGCCGGGGCCGAAACCCCCGCCGCCGGGATCTTCACCGCGTTCGGTATCGCCCTGGCCGCGCTGCTTCTGACGCCGCTGCTCTACTACCTGCCCAAGGCGACCCTGGCGGCCACCATCATCGTGGCGGTGCTCTCGCTGGTGGACTTTTCGGTGCTGAAGCGGACCTGGGCGTTCTCGCGCGCCGATTTCGCCGCGGTTTCGGCCACCATCCTGCTGACGCTCCTGCTGGGGGTGGAGTTCGGGGTTTCGGTCGGGATCGCGATTTCGCTCCTGCTCTATCTGCACCGTTCCTCGCGCCCGCATGTGGCCGAGGTGGGGCTCGTGCCAGGCTCCCAGCATTTCCGCAACATCCGGCGCCACAGGGTGCTGACCGACCCGACGCTGGTCAACCTGCGGGTGGACGAGAATCTGTATTTCGCCAATGCCCGTTTTCTGGAAGACTATCTGCAGGAGCGCGTGAGCGGAGCGTGCGGGGTGAAGAACGTGGTGCTGATGATGTCGGCGGTGAACCTGATCGATGCCTCGGGGCTGGAAAGCCTGGAGGCGATCAACCGGCGCCTGGCGGAAATGGGCATCCGGCTGCATCTGTCCGAGGTGAAGGGGCCGGTGATGGACAGGCTCGAAAGGACGGACTTTCCCCAGCAGCTGAGCGGACGGATCTTCCTGTCGCAATATGACGCCTGGCAGGCGCTGGCGGCATTGCCGGCTGCAGATGCCGAAAAGCGCGGGAGCGGGGAAGGCGGCATGCGCCGGGCCGGGGGCTGAGCGCCGGTGGCCGGCGGCGAAGGCGGAGGGGAGGCGACAGGCGGCCGGGAGCTGCAGGAGCTGTTGCGCGGGCTGCTGGCCGAGGCCGAGCGCGAAGAGCTGACCCTTGGCGGGATGCTGGAGCGGACGGGCCGGCGCGGCCTGGCGGCGGCGCTGCTGGTTCCGACGCTCCTGATGCTGATGCCCTTCGGGCTGTTTCCGGGCTCCAATGCGCTGCTCGGGGTGGCGATGGGCTTCGTGGCCGGGCATGTGGCGCTCGGGCTGCGCCGGCTGTGGCTGCCGCGCCGGCTGCGTCGGCTGCCCATGTCGGGTCGGCTGCTGCGCCGGGGGCTTGCGCGTCTCCTGCCCCTGGCGCGCTGGCTGGATGCGCATACCGGGCGGCGGCTGGCCCTGCTTGCGGAAGGGAGGCTTGCGGCCCGGCTTGCGGGGCTGGTGATGTTCCTGCTCAGCCTTCTTGCCGTGCTCGGCGGCCTGATCCCGGGCATTCCGACACTGATCTCCGCGGTGGTGCTGCTGCTGGCGCTCGGCCTGCTGCTGCATGACGGGCTGGTGCTGGCGGCAGGCTACGGTGCCACGGCGCTGGCGCTCTGGGGAGCTGTCGCGCTCTGGGTCTGATTCCGCGCATGTCGGAGGTCGGCGGAGGTCGGCGGAGGCGCTCGCGGCCAGGCGCTTGTAGCCAGGCGCTTGTGGCCAGGCGCCCGCTTTGCGGCTACAATCGGGTGCCTGCACCGGGCCGGCACCGGGCCGGAGGGGAGGGCGGTGAGGAGATCCGGAATGGGCTTTGTCATTTCCGTGAACGGCCGGAGCCACGAGGTGGATCTTCCCGGCGGGGTGCCGCTGCTGTGGGTGCTGCGCGACGAGCTCGGGCTGGTGGGCACGAAATACGGCTGCGGGGTGGGCGCCTGCGGGGCCTGCACGGTGCATGTGGGGGGCGAAGCGGTGCGCTCCTGCCAGATGCCGCTGGAGGAGGTCGCCGGGCCGGTCACCACCATCGAGGGGCTCGGCACCCCCGGCACGCCGGCGGCCATCCAGCGCGCCTGGGTCGAACACCAGGTGGCACAGTGCGGCTATTGCCAGCCGGGGCAGATCATGCAGGCGGCGGCGCTGCTGGGGGAAAACCCCGCTCCCAGCGATGCCGAGATCGACGCCGCCATGCGGGGCAACCTGTGCCGCTGCGGCACCTACGAGCGCATCCGCGCGGCGATCCACGCGGCGGCCCGCATGATGCGGGAGGGCTGAAGATGGGGCGGCTTGCGCGCTATACCCGCCGTGCCGTCCTGCTCGGTTCGGCGGCCGTTGCCGGCGGGGTGGCCTTCGGCTACTGGCAATACCGGCGCGAACTGCCCAACCCGCTGCGCCCGGCACCGGGGCAGGCGGTGCTCAACCCCTATCTGATCATCGATGCCGAGGGCATCACCGTCATCGCGCCGCGCGCCGAGATGGGGCAGGGCAACCAGTCCACCCTGGCCGCGCTCGTGGCCGAGGAGCTGGAAGTGCCGTGGGACGCGGTGCGCGTTCTGCACGGCCCGCCGGCGCAGGCCTATTACAACGGAGCGCTGATCGCCGGGCACAGGACCTTCCGCGACGGGGATGCCGGCGTCATGCAGGGCCTTGCCGAGGCGGCCGGCGAAATCCTGCCGAAGATGCTGGGCATGCAGGTCACCGGCGGTTCCACCGCGGTGATCGACGCCTTCGACAAGATGCGCCTGGCCGGGGCCAGCGCGCGCGAAACGCTGAAGGTCGCGGCGGCCCGGCGGCTTGGCCTGCCGGTGGCGGCTCTGGCGGCGGCCGGGGGTGCGATCCGCGCGCCCGACGGCACGGTTCTCGGCTATGGCGAACTGGCCGAGGAGGCGGCCCGCATCGAGCCGGTGCGCGGTGTGGCTCTCAAGCCACGGGCGCAATGGAAGCTTCTGGGCCGGAGCCTGCCGCGCACCGACATGGTGGCCAAATGCACCGGAACGGCGGAATTCGGTGCCGACATCCGGCTGCCGGGGATGCTGTTTGCAACCGTGCGCATGAACCCGAAGCTGGGGGGCGGGATGGTCTCCTTCGACGCCGGCGCCGCCGAAGCCATGCCGGGCGTCGAGGCGGTGCTCGACCTCGGGGACGGCATCGCCGTGGTGGCGCGCAATACCTGGCTGGCCTTTCAGGCCGCCGAGGCGGTGCGGATCGACTGGGGGGAAGCGCCCTATCCGCCCGCCACCGGGCGGATCATGGCGGAGATCGCCCGGGCGCTGGACGACAGGCCGAACTCGGTGCTGCAGGATGTCGGCGACGTGGAGGGCGCGCTTTCCGGGGCGGCCGAAAGCGGGAATGCCACGGTGATCGAGGCCGAATACCGGGTGCCCTACCTGGCCCATGCGACGATGGAGCCGATGAACGGCACGGCGCTGTTCGTGCCGGGCGAGCGGCTGGACATCTGGTGCGGCACCCAGGCGCCGCTGCTGGCGCGCGACAAGGCGGCGAAGATCGCCGGGTTGAAAAAGGACCGGGTGCATGTGCATGTGCCGTTCCTGGGCGGCGGCTTCGGGCGCCGGGCCGAGCCCGACGCGGCGCTTCTGGCGGCGCGGGTCGCGGTGCAGCTGCCGGGCGTCCCGGTCAAGGTGATGTGGAGCCGCGAAGAGGACATGCGCCACGATTTCTACCGCCCGGCGGCGATTGCGCGGATGCGCGGGGCGGTGGCCGGCGGCAGGGCGCTGGCCCTGGATGCGAAGATCGCGGCGCCCTCGGTCAGCCGCCAGTCGATGCAGCGGATTGCCGGTTTCGCCCCGCCGGGGCCGGACCGGGAGCATGTTGCCGGGGCCATCGACCAGCCCTGGGCCATTCCCAACTATCGCATAGCCGGGCATCTGGCCGATGTGGCGGTGCCGGTCGGGTTCTGGCGCTCGGTGGCCAGTTCCTTCAACGGTTTCTTCCACGAGTGCTTCCTCGACGAGATGGCCCATGCGGCGGGGCGCGATCCGCTGGAGTTCCGGCTGGAGCTGGCGCGCGCGGCGCATGCGCCCAGCGCGAAACTGCTGGAAACGGTGGCCCGGATGAGCGACTGGGCGAACAAGCCCGCGGGCACCGGGCGCGGGGTGGCCATGACATGGTCGTTTTCCACGCCGGTGGCCGAGGTCGTCGAGGTCGCCGAATCTCCCGACGGCATTCGCATCACGCGTGCCTGGGTGGCCTGTGACGTGGGAACGGCGCTCGACCCCGGCAACATCCGCGCGCAGATGCAAGGCGGGCTGATCTTCGGCCTGTCGGCGGCGGTTTCTGGAGAGATCAGCTTCGAGGGCGGTGAAGTCGAGCAGTTCAACTTCCCGGATTACGATCCGCTGCGCATGAACACGGCCCCGCAGATACAGGTCGAAGTGCTTGAAAACAATCACCACATCGGCGGGGTGGGCGAGCCCGGGACGCCACCCGCGGCCCCGGCCCTGGCCAATGCCCTGTTCGACCTGACCGGCAGGCGCGCGCGTGAACTTCCGCTGTCGAAGACTTTCGATTTCGCGGTCTGAAGCGGGAACCCCCGGAGCTCTGGAGTATTTCCGGACAGAAGAAGGAAGAAGATGGAATCGAACTGAACGGATGTTCATTTCCACTTGCAT
The DNA here is from genome assembly GCA_026989055.1 of Paracoccaceae bacterium. GTDB lineage: Bacteria > Pseudomonadota > Alphaproteobacteria > Rhodobacterales > Rhodobacteraceae > JAJRUE01. Next base: position 31,270 of record JALSKC010000055.1, on the reverse strand, counting down.
CCCGCGTATCGCCGCGCCAGATTTGTTGCGAATTTCTGGAGGTTCGGATGGAGATTTCCCGACAGACGGGCGCGGTGGTGACCGGCGGTGCCTCGGGGCTCGGCGCGGCGGTGGCCGAGGCGCTGGCCGCGGCCGGCGCGCGGGTGACGGTTTTCGACATGAACGAGGCGGCGGGGCAGGCCAAGGCGGATGAAATCGGCGGAGAGTTCCGCAAGGTCGATGTCAGCGATGCGGGCAGTGTCGCGGCCGGGCTCGCCGCGCTCGATACAGCGCCGCTGCGCATCGTGGTGAATTGCGCCGGCATCGCCGCGGGAGCCAAGACGGTTTCGCGCGGCGCGCCGCATGATCCGGCCCTGTTTTCGCGCACCATCGGCGTCAATCTGATCGGCACGTTCAACGTGGCTACGCAGGGGGCGGCGATCATGGCCGCCCAGGAGCCGTTGCCGGGCGACGGCGAACGCGGCGTGATCGTCAACACCGCATCCGTTGCCGCCTTTGACGGGCAGGTGGGGCAGGTGGCCTATTCCGCCTCCAAGGGAGGGGTCGTCGGGATGACCCTGCCGATGGCGCGCGATCTGGCCGACAAGGGCATTCGCGTGATGACAATCGCGCCGGGGTTGTTCCGCACCCCGCTTCTGGCCAGCCTGCCCGAGGAGGTGCAGGAAAGCCTGGGCGCCCAGGTGCCCTTTCCTTCGCGGCTGGGCGATCCGGCGGAATTCGCCGCGCTTGTCTGCCATGTCGTCGAAAATCCGATGCTGAATGGCGAGGTGATCCGCCTGGACGGGGCGATCCGCATGGCGCCGCGCTGAAACACGCCGCCCAAGGGCGGGAAGCGGCCTTGAGCTTTCGGAACAGACGGGAATTCGGAACAGCGGGAACAGGGCGGCCGAGCATTTCGCGCCGGATCGCCTCTGCTTCGCCCGGGGTGCGCAAGCGGCGGGCCGCGCCATCTGCCGCACGGCCGGGTGCATTCGCGCCTGCCGGGCTGCCGGTTGCCTCCGTCATGTGCCGGCCGGTCCGGCGACGGGCTCCGGCCAGCCTCCTTTAGCCAGCGTCGGGCTGGTTGGGCGGTGCGGCGGCGGAAAAGGCGTCGATCCGCTCAAGGGCGTCGAAGATCCGCGCAATCGTCGGCCAGCGGTCCGGCGCGATGTCGAAACGGCGGTTGTTCCAGACCTGCGCATAAAGGCAGATGTCGGCCAGGCCGGGCGTGTCTCCGTGGCAGAAGATCCCCGTCTTTCCATCGGTTGCGAGGATCTTTTCAAGCGGGTCGAAAGCTTCGGCGACCCAGTGGCGGAACCAGCCCTCCCTGGCTCTTTCATCGGCGCCGAAGCTGATTTCGAGATGGCGCAGGACCCGCAGGTTGTTGAGCGGGTGGAGATCGCAGGCGATCATGTGGCCGAGCGCGCGCACCCGTGCCCGGCCCGGCGGGTCGGCGGGCAGCAGCGGCGGCTCGGGTCGGGTTTCGTCCAGGTATTCGATGATCGCCAGCGACTGGGCCAGGTGGGTGCCGCCGTCGAGTTCCAGCACCGGCACCAGCCCGGCCGGGTTGCGGGCGAGAAAATCCGCGCTCTTGTGTTCGTGCCTGAGCAGGGCATAGCCGATGTATTCATACTCCAGCCCCTTCAGGTTGAGCGCGATGCGCAGCCTGGTCGAGGTGGAGCTCCTGAAATAGTTGTGCAGTTTAAAAGCCATGTGTGACCGTCTTCGCCTGGCTGGGGCGGGGTGGCGCATTGTTCCCCCGGAGAGCGGAGCATCGCTCCCTTCCCGCCCTTGCCGGCCCCGCCCGGAGGGGGCTATTGGAACCCGCAGCGCAGGCCTGCCGCATGCTACCATGAGCCCGGACCCATGACCATCAGCCCGACCGAAGCCGCCACCTTTTCCGTTGCGCCGATGATGGAGTGGACAGATCGCCACTGCCGGTTCCTGCATCGGCAGCTGAGCGGCTGCGCGCTGCTTTACACGGAAATGGTGGCGGCCGCGGCGCTGGTGCGCGGCGGGGCGCGCCACCTGCTCGCCTTCGACCCGGTGGAGCATCCGGTGGCGGTGCAGCTTGGCGGAGCGGAGCCGGCCGAGCTTGCGGTCGCGGCACGGATCTGTGCCGGGGAGGGGTATGACGAGGTGAACCTGAACGTCGGCTGCCCCTCGGACAGGGTGCAGTCCGGCAGTTTCGGCGCGGTGCTGATGAAAAGCCCCGCCCTGGTGGCCGAATGCGTTGCCGCCATGCAGGCTGCCTGCCCGGTGGAGGTGACGGTGAAATGCCGGATCGGGGTGGACGGGCAGGACCCGGAAGAGGTGCTGCCGGCCTTTCTGGAGACCGTTTCGCAGGCCGGGGTGCGGCGGTTTGCGATTCACGCCCGCAAGGCCTGGTTGCAGGGGCTGTCGCCGAAGCAGAACCGCGAGGTGCCACCGCTGCGATATGCCCTCGTTTACCGGATGAAACGCGAATTCCCGCATCTGCATCTCTCGCTGAACGGGGGGGTGGAAACTCTGGCCGAGGCGCGGGAGCATCTGGATGCCGGCATGGACGGGGTAATGGTCGGCCGGGCCGCCTACCGGCGCCCGGCGGAGATTCTCGCCGGAGTTGACGCGGCATTCTTCGGACGCTCCGGGCAGCGCAGCCCCGAAGAGGTGGTGCGCGCCATGCTGCCCTATGCCGAGGCGCATCTGGCCGCCGGTGGCCGGCTGCACGAGATCACCCGCCACATGCTGGGGCTGTTTTCCGGCCGTCCCGGGGCGCGGATCTGGCGGCGGATGCTGTCGGAGGAGGCCTGCCGGAAAGGGGCGGGCCCGGAGTTGCTGGAACGGGCGCTGGAGGCGCTCGGTTGACGGCGGCGGTGCGATGGCGAGACTGGGGGAAGTGCCGCCGGCGGTGGTGCGCAGAACGGGAAGGGAGCGATGGCTGAACCGATACAGCTTCTGCCGATGCTGGGGCTGCTGCTGGCGATCGGCGCGCTGGCCGGAGTGCTGGCCGGGCTTCTGGGCGTCGGGGGGGGGATCGTCCTGGTGCCGGCCTTCTACTATGCCTTTGCCGGGCTGGGCCATGAGAGCCCCTGGCTGATGCAGATCTGCCTGGCGACCTCGCTGGCGACGATCGTCGTGACCTCGGTGCGCTCGGTCCTGGCGCACAACCGGCGCGGCGCGGTGGACTGGGCGGTGCTGAGGGGCTGGGCGCCGGGGATCGCGCTGGGCGCGCTGACCGGGATGCTGGCCGTCACCGCGCTGCGCTCGCAGCTGCTGCAGGCGATCTTCGCCGTCCTGGCGTTCGCGGTGGCGCTGTACATGGGCTTCGGGCGGGCGCGCTGGCGGCTGGGAGAGGCGATGCCCGGGGGGGCGCGGCGGGCGCTGCTGTCGCCGCTGATCGGGTTTCTTTCGGTGCTGATGGGGATTGGCGGCGGCAGCTTCGGCGTGCCGCTGATGAGCCTTTACGGCATGCCGATCCACCGCGCGGTGGCCACGGCGGCCGGTTTCGGAGTGATCATCGCCGTGCCTTCGGTGCTCGGCTTCCTGCTGGTGGAGATCCCCGCTGCCGCGCGCCCGCCGCTGACCCTGGGGGCGGTCAACCTGCCGGCCTTTGCGGTGGTGGTCGCGATGACACTGCTGAGCGCCCCGCTGGGCGTGCGGCTGGCCCATGCGATGGACCCGACGCCGCTGAAGCGCGTCTTCGCGCTGTTCCTTGCCGCGGTGGCGCTGAACATGCTGCGCAAGGCGCTATCGTGAGCGCGTCGGCATGAGCGCGTCAGGCGAGGGCGTCAGGTGCCGTATGCCGGTGTCGGGCGCGTCGCCACGGCGGCGGCTTCCAGGAGCGCATCGGCGATGAAATCCAGCTCGGAGCGTCTCAGGCGTGCCGGCAGCCGCACGTCGCAGGCACGCATCAGCATGGCGCGGGTCTTCGGCAGATCGGGCAGCGGGCCGAGGAAGCCCCAGTTCCAGAAGGCGCGGGCGTTGTCGGCGCTCATCCCGAAGATCTGCGCGCTCACCCCGCGCGCGGCGGCTTCCCGGGCGAAGGCGGTGGCCTGGCCGTCATCCATGCCGATCAGGTTGAACTGGATCGAATCGGGAGCCCGCTGCTCGGGCTCCAGAGGCGGCGGTACCTCGAACCAGGGCGAATCGTTCAGCCGTTCGGCCACGTGATCGTGGTTGCGCCGCCCGTCGCGCACCCGGCGCGGAATTTCCGCCAGCTGCGGGCGGATCAGCGCTGCGGTCAGGTTGTGCATCCGGGTATTGTAGAGCGGCAGCCGGTTCTGCCATCTGGCGAATGCCTCCTGCAGCACCGGGTGCTTCTTCCAGTTGTGTTCATAGGCCCCGGACATGATCACGGCGCGCGCTACCAGATCGGCATCGTCGGTGATCAGGATGCCGCCTTCGCCGGAATTCACCAGCTTGTAGGACTGGAAGGAAAAGCAGCCCACGCGCCCCAGCGTGCCGATGTTGCGCCCGTGCCAGGTGGTGCCCAGGCTGTGGGCGGCATCCTCGATCACCGGCACGCCGCGGGCATCGGCCAGCGCCATGATCGCGTCCATGTCGGAGGTGTGGCCGCGCATGTGGCTGATCATCACGGCGCCGATCGTGGCATCCAGCTTGGCTTCGAAGTCGTCCAGGTCGATGCGGTAGTTCTTGCCCACCTCCACCAGGACCGGCAGGCAGTCGGCGTGCACGATGGCCGAGGGCACAGCGGCGAAGGTGAAGGCCGGCACCAGCACCCGGGTTCCGCGCGGCAGCCCCAGTGCCTTGAGCGCGAGGAACAGCGCCGCCGAGCAGGAGGATACGGCCAGCGCGTATTTCGCCCCCAGGAGCGCGGCGAATTCGCGTTCCAGCAGCGTTACCGGGGCATCCTCCGATGTGTAGCGGAACAGATCGCCGCTCTGCAGGAGGCTCTCGATCTCGCTCCGTGCGGCGGGAGGGATCGGCTCGGCATCGTGGACATTCGGCGCGGCGCTGCGGGTTTGGGGGGGGAGCTCGGCCATTTCTTCACCTTTTCCGAATTTCATGTTCGGAAAAACCGTAAACCAGGCGAGCGCGGATGGCGAGCCCTTTTCGTCGGCCGGGGCGTTCTGTGCGGATTTCAGCGGATCACCTGCAACCGCAGGCGGATCCGGCGGCGCTGCTCCTGCGGCAGGTGCCGGTTGAGCCGGCGGTTGATCAGCCCGAAGACGGCGATGATCGCAAGGGTCAGCAGGATGAAGTAGCCGGCGAGTATCGGATAGGGGATGAAGGGGTTGAAGGTCTTGTCGGCGAAATAGCCGGCATAATAGAGCGCATCGCCCTTCTGCTGCCAGGCCGGGAAGCCGGAAAAGAACACCAGCGTGGTGGCATGGAACAGGAAGATCGCCTCGTTGGTATAGGCCGGCCAGGCCAGGCGCAGCATGGTCGGCCAGATGATGCGCCGGAACTTCCGCCAGCCGGTGAGCCCGTAGGCATCGGCCGCCTCCACTTCGCCCCGGGGCACCGCCCGCAAGGCGCCGTGGAAGATCTCGCCCGCATAGGCCGAGGTATTGAGAAACAGCACGATCACCGCCCCCAGCCAGGCGCGGGTCAGCCAGCGGGTTTCGGCGGTGATCTCGACGAAGCCGAGGTTGATGTCGATGCCCACCTTGGGCAGCAGCACGAAGGCTTCGTAGAAGAGGAAGAACTGGATGAACAGCGGCGAGCCGCGAAACAGGAAGACGAACCATTCGGCCGGCTTGCGGATCCACCGGCTCCGGGCGTTCCTGGCCACCGCCACGCCGGTCGCCAGGAAAAACCCGAAGAACAGGGCGACGGCACCGAAATAAATGTTCCAGATCAGCCCCGAGCCGATCAGCGTGAACTGTTCGCACAGGGTAAAATCGCTGCGTGGCAGCAGCCGTTCTCCGATGCCGATCGAGCGCAGGGCGTAGGCCTGTATGGTCTCGATGCAGCTCATGCGGTGCGCCCCTGCCGCTCGCTGCCCAGCGTGGCCCGCCCGTGCGACAGGCGCGCGCTCAGCCGCCCCAGAAGGATTTCCGAAATCCGCGTCAGCCCGAGGTAGAACACCAGCAGCGCCAGAAAATACCACAGCCGCCAGTCGGGATGCGGATAGGCATAGGCGCTGGTCTTGGCGCCGCCCAGCTCGCGCGCCCAATAGACGATGTCCTCGACCCCCAGCAGGAACAAAAGCGGCGTGGCCTTGATCAGGATCATCCAGAGATTCGACAGCCCCGGCAGGGCATAGAGCCACATCTGCGGCACCAGAATCCGCCAGAAGCTCTGGCGGCGGGTCATGCCGTAGGCTTCGGCGGTCTCGATCTGGGCCCTGGGCACCGCGCGCATGGCCCCGTGGAGCACGTTGGCGGCAAAGGCCCCGAAGACGATGGCGAAGGTCAGCACCGCGATGAAGAAACCGTAGGTTTCATGCACCCACTGCGGCGAGGACGACAGCGGCAGCTTGGCCTCGGGGCAGACCACGAAATCGTTTCCCTGACGCACCGGCAGTTCCCAGTCCGGGCATTTCAGCTTGTGGCGGATGTATTCGAAGGCCTGGTCCAGGGCGATCACGAAGAACAGGAAAAAGGCGATGTCTGGAACCCCGCGCACCACCGCGGTGTAGGACTTTCCGAACCAGCGCAGCGGCAGGAACGGCGATCGCGCCGCAACCGCCCCGCCAAAACCGAACAAGAGCGCCACGGGCGCCGTGATCAGAAGCAGAACCATGACCGTGCCGAAGGAGGCATAGAAGGCCATGTGCTTGCCCGTGGTCAGGTAGCAGGCAAGCCATTTCGTGCCTTCAAGGCTGGCGGGGTCGGAGCAGAAGGAAAACATGCGTTCATCGGCGGGGCCGCCGCGGCCGCCCCGCCGGAAGCTGCCGGCTCAGAACGTGGCGGCGTCCTCGCCGAACCATTTCCTGATCAGGGCGTTCAGCGTGCCGTCTTCCTTCATCGAGGAAATCGCCGCGTTGAACTTTTCCTTCAGCTCGGTATCGCTTTCGCGCAGACCCATGCCGACGCCGCCGCCGATCGAGACCTGATCGACGATCACCAGTTCGCCCCCCGACTCGGCGACGATCGGCTTGAGGAAGTCGCTGTCGGCCAGCACCGCGTCGGCCTCGCCGTTCCTGACCGCGGCGATGGTCTCGTCGGGGGTGGCGAACTCCACCAGCGTGGCGCCGCTTTCGGCCACGAAGGCCGCCTGGATGGTGTTGGTCTGGGCCGCGATCACGCCGTTCTTCAGGTCCGCGTCATCCGACAGCGCCACATAGAGCGATGGCGAGGGCGGGATGTATTCCTGGGTGAAGTCGATCACTTCATCGCGTTCGGCGGTGATCGACATGCCGGCGATGATGGTGTCGTAGTTGCCGCTCACCAGGTTCGGGATGATCGAATCCCACTCGTTGGTGACCCATTCGCAGGTCAGCCCGGCGCGCTTGCAAAGCTCGTCGCCCAGCTCGCGCTCGAAGCCGTCGACCTCGCCGTTGTCATTGATGAAGTTGTAGGGCGGGTAGGCGCCCTCGGTGCCCATGCGCACGGTCATGCCGTGGCTCCCGGCCAGGGCCATGCCGGCCGACACGGCCAGCGCCGCGCTCATCGCGATCATCTTCTTCATGGTCGTTCTCCCTTGTTGAACACTCTTCTGCTGAACACTCTTCTGCTGAACACTCTTCCGGAAAATGAACCCGCGCCGGTTCATGCCGTGATTCCCGCGCGCAGGAACTGCTTCAGCCGCGTGCTCTGCGGCCGGCGCAGCAGTTCTTCCGGCGGGCCTTCTTCCTCGATCTTCCCCAGGTGCAGGAACACCACATGGTCCGACACGTCTGCGGCCAGGCGCATGTCGTGGGTGACGAGGATCATGGTGCGCCCCTCGGCGGCCAGATCGCGGATCACCTTCACCACCTCCTGTTCCAGCTCCGGGTCCAGCGCGCTGGTAGGCTCGTCGAACAGCAGCGCCCGGGGCTCCATGCACAGGGCGCGGGCGATGGCGGCGCGCTGCTGCTGGCCGCCGGAAAGCTGCGCCGGCCAGGCATCGGCCTTGTCGGCGATGCCGACCTTTTCCAGATAGCCGCGCGCGGCCTGCTCCACCTCCGCCCTGTCGCGCCCCAGCACCGTGACCGGCGCTTCCATGACGTTTTGCAGGATCGTCATGTGGGACCACAGGTTGAACTGCTGGAATACCATCGACAGGTTGGTGCGGATGCGGGTCACCTGCTGCGGGTCCGCCGGGCGACGGCCGGCCCCGCTGCCGCGCCAGAGGATCGGTTCGCCCTCGAAGATGATCTCGCCCTGCTGGCTGTCTTCCAGCAGGTTGGCGCAGCGCAGCAGCGTCGATTTCCCCGAACCGGAAGAGCCGATCAGGGAGATCACATGCCCGCGCGGGGCCAGAAGATCGACACCCTTGAGCACCTCCAGATCGCCATAGGCCTTGTGGAGGCCCCGGATCTCGATGACGGGAACCGGGGAGCGTGTTTCGGTCGTATCGGTCACTGGCACGGGATTCTTTCCTGTCGGGCGAAGTAGTGCCGAATTTCCGGCCAATTGCAATGACCGAATGCATGCGGCGAGAGCTGCGCGGCGAAATCCGGATCCGTGGTGACAGCGGGAAATGACAGCGGGGAGTGGCGGCGGGAAATGGCGGCGGGAGGGGGCGGCCAGGGGGGCGGCGCGCTCAGCCCAGGCGGGCCTCTGCCCGCTTGCGCAGGATGTTGCTGTCGCGGTCGTTGATGCCCAGCAGATCCGCCGTCAGCCGCAACAGCGCGTTTTCCTCCGGCTCGCGCACCCCGTCGGCGAGCACGACTTCCCACAGCGCCTCCACCACGGCGGCGCGTTCGTCATGGGGCACGGCATCCTTGATCGCGCGGGTGAAACGCACCGTATCGGGGGCGGCGGCTTCCAGCGCCTCGGCCTCGCGGCGCAGCGCGTCGGCGGTATCGGGGTCCAGGCCGTAGCGGGCCGAGAGGATCCGGGTGATTCGCGCGACCTCCTCGGCGGCGTAGTCGCCATCGGCGCGGGCGATGCGCACCAGGAGGGCGGCGAGCGCCAGCCGGGCGTCGGCTGCGGCCAGGGGCTGCGGTTGCGGGGCGAACAGACGGGCGAGAATGTCTCTCAGCATGGCGCCCATATAGGCCGAAGCGGGGCGATGGGAAAGGGGGAACCTGCCGCAGGAGGGAACCCGCGCGCCCCGGCCGGCAGCCGCTGCCGGGTCAGACCAGGCGTGACATCTCCTTGGCGGCGCGGATGAAATCGGCAAACAGCGGGTGCGGGTCGAAGGGCTTGGATTTCAGCTCGGGGTGGAACTGCACGCCGATGAACCAGGGGTGGTCCTTCCATTCGACGATCTCCGGCAGCCGGCCATCCGGCGACATGCCGGAAAAGATCAGCCCCTGTTCTTCCAGAGCGGCGCGGTATTTCGTGTCCACCTCGTAGCGGTGCCGGTGGCGCTCCTCGATTTCCGTCGTGCCGTAGATGCCGGCCGCCTTCGAGCCGGGTTTCAGCACCGCCGTATAGGCGCCCAGCCGCATGGTTCCGCCCTTGTCGTCATCGGGCCTGCGGCTGACGGTGGCGTTGCCCTTTACCCATTCCTTGAGGTGATAGACCACCGGGGTAAAGCGTTTCCTGCCGGCTTCGTGGTCGAATTCCTCGCTGCCGGCATCGGGCAGGCCGGCCAGGTTGCGCGCCGCCTCGATCACCGCCATCTGCATGCCCAGGCAGATGCCCAGATAGGGGATGCCCTTTTCGCGGGCGAAGCGGGCGGCGCGGATCTTGCCCTCGGTGCCCCGTTCGCCAAAGCCGCCGGGCACGAGAATCGCGTGGAAGCGTTCCAGATGCGGGGCCGGGTCGTCGCGCTCGAAGATCTCGGCGTCCACCCAGTCGACCTTCACCTTCACCCGGTTGGCCATGCCGCCGTGGGTGAGCGCTTCGGCGATCGACTTGTAGGCGTCTTCCAGCCGGGTGTATTTGCCGACGATGGCGACGCGGACCTCGCCTTCGGGGTTGTGGATGCGGTCCTCGACATCTATCCAGCGCTGCATGTCGGGCTCGGGCGCATCGGCGATTCCCAGCGCGTCCAGCACCGCCCGGTCCAGTCCGACGTTGTGATAGGCCAGCGGCGCCTCGTAGATCGACTTCAGGTCGTAGGCCGGGATCACCGCCTCGGGCCGCACGTTGCAGAACAGCGCGATCTTGTCGCGTTCCTTGTCGGGAATCGGGTGTTCCGAGCGGCACACCAGCACGTCCGGCGTCAGCCCGATCGAGCGCAGTTCCTTCACCGAGTGCTGGGTCGGCTTGGTCTTGAGCTCGCCCGAGGCGGCCAGCCAGGGCAGCAGCGTCAGATGCACGAAAACGCATTGCCCGCGCGGCTGTTCCTGGGCGAACTGGCGGATCGCCTCGAAGAACGGCAGCCCCTCGATATCGCCCACCGTGCCGCCGATCTCGCACAGCATGAAATCGACCTCGTCCTCGCCGATGTGGATGAAGTCCTTGATTTCGTTGGTGACATGCGGGATCACCTGGATCGTCTTGCCCAGGTAGTCGCCGCGGCGCTCCTTTTCCAGCACGTTGGAATAGATCCGCCCGGAACTGACCGAATCGGTGGCCCGGGCCGCCACCCCGGTAAAGCGCTCGTAATGGCCGAGATCCAGGTCGGTTTCGGCACCATCGTCGGTGACGAAGACCTCGCCGTGCTCGAACGGGCTCATGGTGCCGGGATCGACGTTCAGGTAAGGGTCCAGCTTGCGCAGCCGCACGCTGTAGCCGCGCCCCTGCAAGAGCGCCCCCAGCGCCGCCGAGGTCAGCCCCTTGCCGAGCGAGGAAACGACACCGCCGGTGATGAAGATGAAACGCGCCATCTGGCTGGGCACCCCCGTGAGTAAGGTCACCGGAAGATGTGAAAAACGATGCTCGCAACCGCTTCATCACGGGAGCCGAGAAGTAACAGATTCGTGTGCAGCCCGCAACAGGACCGCAACATCATGCGGTAAAAAAAGCTGCTCCGACAAGCTGTGGTGGAAGAATCCTCCCCCGCGCGCGATCTCGCGCGCCGTGACGCAGGCCGGCGCGAGCGGATGGCAGGCCGCGCCGGGGCATGCCCGAGGGATCATGAAGGACAGGGCGGGAACGGATACGGGCGGATCAGTCCGCGCGCGGTTGCTCCAGCGGAGGCACGCCGGCCCCGGGCGGCAGGAGCTCCTCGGCATCGGGCACGGCGCCCGGCAGGGGCGGGATGCCGGCCGCGGGCGCTTCCCCGCCCAGTTGATCGATCACCGAGCCGGAGGTCGATTCGCGGGCTGCGAGAACCGTCAGCACGATCGAGGTGATGATGAAGGCGACCGCGAAGATCCAGGTCAGCTTGCCCAGCGCCGTTGCCGCCGCGCGGCCGGTGACCGCGCCGCCGCCGCCGATCCCCAGCCCGCCGCCTTCGGAGCGCTGCAGAAGCACGATGCCGATCAGGCAGAGCGCGAGGATCAGGTGGATGATGAGGACGACGTTTTCCATGATGCTGGCCCGGCTGGTTGACGCGCCGTATCTAGAGCCTTGCCGGGCCTGCCGCAACCCCAAAGGGTGCGCGGACCGGCGCCGGCCGCGAATTGCGCGAATTGCGCGAATTGTAGGTTCCACCATGCCCGATCTGCCGCTATACGCCTTGCGGGTTTCCGGATGCGAGGATCGCATGGCCAATGTCGTTGTCGTGGGCGCCCAGTGGGGCGACGAGGGAAAGGGCAAGCTGGTCGACTGGCTGAGCGCGCGCGCCGATGTGGTGGTGCGCTTTCAGGGCGGGCACAATGCCGGCCATACGCTGGTGATCGGCGACAGGGTGTTCAAGCTGCACGCGCTGCCCTCGGGGCTGGTGCGCGGCGGCAAGCTGAGCGTGATCGGCAATGGCGTGGTGCTCGACCCGTGGCATCTGGTGAAGGAGATCGAGGGCCTGCGCGCCCAGGGGGTCGAGATCACCCCCGAGACCCTCGTGATCGCCGAAAACGCGCCGCTGATCCTGCCCTTCCACGGTGAGCTGGACCGGGCGCGCGAGGAGCAGAACGCGGCGGCGCGCATCGGCACCACCGGGCGGGGCATCGGGCCGGCCTACGAGGACAAGGTCGGCCGCCGCGCGATCCGGGTGGCCGATCTGGGCGATGCGGCCACGCTGGAGCGCCGGCTCGAGCGGGCGCTGGTCCACCATGACGCGCTGCGGGCCGGGCTGGGGCTGGAACCGGTGGACCGGGCGGCGCTGCTGGCCGCGCTGAAGGAGGTTGCGCCGCAGATCCTGCCCTTTGCCGGGCCGGTCTGGAAGCTGCTCGACGAGAGGCGCCGCGCCGGCAGGCGGATCCTGTTCGAGGGCGCCCAGGGCGCGCTGCTCGACATCGATTTCGGCACCTACCCCTTCGTCACCTCCTCGAACGTGATCGCCGGGCAGGCGGCCACCGGGGCCGGGCTGGGGCCCGGGGCGGTCGATTTCGTGCTGGGGATCGTCAAGGCCTATACCACGCGGGTCGGCGAAGGTCCGTTCCCGACCGAGCTGCACGATGCCGACGGCCGGAGGCTGGGCGAGCGCGGGCACGAGTTCGGCACCACCACCGGGCGCCGGCGCCGCTGCGGCTGGTTCGATGCCGTTCTGGTGCGCCAGAGCTGCGCGATCAACGGCATCGACGGCATCGCGCTGACCAAGCTGGACGTGCTCGACGGCTTCGACGAGCTGAAGATCTGCGTGGCCTACGAGCTGGACGGGGTCCGCCTCGACCACCTGCCCGCCGCCGCCGGGCTGCAGGCGCGCTGCCGCCCGGTCTATGAAACCGTGCCCGGCTGGCGGGAGAGCACCGAGGGCGCGCGCAGCTGGGCCGACCTGCCTGCCGCCGCGGTCAAGTATGTCCGCCGGATCGAAGAGCTGATCGGCTGCCCGGCGGCGCTCGTCTCCACCTCGCCCGAGCGCGAGGACACGATCCTCGTCACCGATCCGTTCGCCGACTGATGGCCCTGTCCTACAAGACCCGCCGCCGCCTTGCGCTGATCATCCTGCTGATCGGCCTGCCGGCGTATGTCGTCATCGCGGTGACGCTGGTGAACCTTGCCGCCCGGCTCTTCGGGCGCCCGCCGTTCCTGCTGGAGCTGGCGGTCTATGTCGGGCTGGGCATTGCCTGGGTGCTGCCCCTCAGGCCGGTCTTCCTGGGAATCGGGCAGGCGGACCCGGATGCCGGCGCGGCAGAGGAGCGCGACGGCGGACCGGAAGAGGGGGAAGGGCGGAACGGGGGGCACTGACCCCTCGGAATCTATCCCCCGGAAGGCGGCTCGCGCCGACCCGCCGCGAGCGGCTCATTCGCCCACGGCGTGCTGCTGCGGCTTGAAGCGGGTGGTCTCGGCGATGGTGAACTGGCCGCGGCGGATCTTGCGGATCCTGCCGCGGCGCAGCAGCATGCCGAAGGAGCGCAGCCCGTCTTCCCGGCTGAATTCCTCTCCCGTGCGGATCGCGGCCACGGCCTGCATGATCTGCGGACGCGAGAAATGCGCCTGCCCCTCGACGAAGGCCAGATAGGCGGCGGCGGCCTCCAGCAGATCCGGCAGGTCATGGGCCCCCATGTCGGCGGCGAACCTGGCAAAGGAGTCCGGCTCGACGAAGATGTTTTCGGCCGGCGCGCCGGGATCTTCCGCCAGCGCCTGGCGGTCGATCCGGCGCGGGCGGACGGCGGTGCCCTGCCGCGGGGGGAGCTGCTTCGCGGCACCGGCATCGACCCGCTGTTCGGAGGCCAGCACCAGCGGCGCGATCCGCCGCTTCTCCCGCGCCTCGCCTTCGGCCGGACGGCGCGGGCGCACGACTTTCGCCAGATCCTTGCGATACTGGCTGATCTCCTCGTCTTCCCGGGCCTTGTTCCTGCGCGACAGCTGCCGGTCGGCGCGGGTCGCGGCCACGGCGGCCTTCAGATGGGCGATCGCCGAGCGGCGGCGCGAACCTTCGCTTTCGGCCATTTCGGAATTGGTCAGGTCGAGAATGCGCGAGACCGTTTCGGTGTTTTCCTCGATATTGTCGTTTTCCAGAAGGGCGCGGCCTTCCTTTTCCGCCCGCGCTTCGGCTTCGGCCTTGCGGCGGACGGCGGCCAGCGTGGCCATCAGCTCGGCTTCGTCTTCCGGGGAAAGCGTGCTTTCCGGTTCGCTCTGTGCGCTTTCATCGTTTTCATCGTTCCCATCCGCGCCGGCGGTTTCCGGTGCCGTGCCGCTCCCGCCTGCTTCGGGGGCGTCTTCGTCGGAGGCGATTTCCCGCAGGGCGCCGGAGTCGATCATGCTCTCGAAATCCTCTCGGCGCATCTTGATCACGCGGGCCACGGCCGGGGCATCGGGGGCGGAGATCGCCGCATCGTCCCAGCTGTCCCCCTCTTCGGCATCATCTTCCGAGGCGTCATCGGCGCCATCGGCGGCGGCAACAGCGGCCGGCGGCATGTCAGCCGTATCCTGGCGGTATTCCGCCGGAATCGGGTGCGGTTCCTCGGCGGGGCCGGAGATTTCCGGAGCCGGAGTTGCGACAGGGGCTTGCGCCGGCGGCGAATCGGCCGAGAATTCTTCGGCTTCGGCTTCGGCTTCGGCTTCGGCTTCGGCTTCGGCTTCGGCTTCGGCTTCGGCTTCGGCTTCGGCTTCGGCTTCGGCTTCGGCTTCGGCTTCGGCGAACGGAGCCGCCGCCGGCTCTTGCGAGGCCTCCTCGGCCGGCGCGGCGGGTTCTTCTGCGGCCGGTTCTTCCGCTTCCGGCGCGGCCTCTTCCGGCATCGCGGGCGGAGCCGCGGGCGCTTCGGATTCGGGCAGAACATCTTCGGGAAGAACATCCTCGAAAACGGTCGAGATCGGACGGGTGGAGAAGGCATCCTGCCCGATCGGGGCGACGGTTTCCGGCTCTGACACATCGGAACCGCCGTTTGCGGCGGCGCGCAGGCGCGCAAGCTTCGCGGCCACGCTGTGCAGCGTCGCCGCCTCGTGCGGCGCCTCCTCTTCCGGTTCTTCCGTTTCGGCGGCATCGGTTCCCGCCGGGGCCGGGGCGGTTGCTGCGGCGCGGGGGCTGCCTGCAGGAGCCTCGCCCTCCGCGGGAATGCCCTCCTCGGGAGCGGCGCCGCCCGCCGCGGGGTGGCTTTCCGCGGAGCGGCTTTCGCTGCGCGGCGCAGAGCCGGTATCGGGCAGGCCGGCCTGCACGGCGGCGCCGGCGGCGGGAAGAGCCGGATCGCCCGGGGCGCGGCGGGGCGGGGCGGTCGTGTCGCCGTCCTCGGGGGGGGTGCCGTCAAGCTGGCGCAGCACGACGCCGTTGTCGCCGACCCGGGCCTCCACCCGGCGCCGGATCTCGCGTTCGGCGATCCGGTGCAGCATTTCCGCATCCGGCTGCGGCGGTTCGGCCCCGAAGTAGCGGTCTTCGGCGGCGAGATCGCGAAAATACTCGGCAATGCTGCGCATGGTGGAAAACGGGTCGTCGAACCCTTCCAGCGTGCAGGAGAACGTCCCGTAGGAGACGGTGAGAATCTTACTCGGCCCCATCATCTGTCTTTCGCTTTCTCCCCCGATCCAGCAGGGATCTGTTTACCATGCAATGGTTCGCAAATAGGAACGGAGCTGCGAAAAGCGCATGATAATTTTGCGGTCACAATGTGGAATGTTTCCGGAGCGGGCGGAAAATAAGGCATGGCTGACGACATCGTTCACTCACCCGAATTCGTTACCCTGGTCGGCGCGGGGCAGGCAGGCAAGGCCGAACTGCGGCTGGCGCTGAAGCTGGCGCCCCGTGCCGTCGCGGCGGATGGTGGGGCCAAAATGTTGCTAAATTGTGGCAAGCGGCCCGAAAAGATCATCGGCGATCTCGATTCCACAGATAGGGCGACTCTGGAGAAAATTCCAGTTTCCGACCGGCTGCACGTTGCCGAGCAGGAGAGCACCGATTTCGAGAAATGTCTGGCCCGGATCCGGGCGCCGCTGATCATCGGGGTCGGGTTTCTGGGGCGGCGGCTGGATCATCAGCTGGCGGTGTTCAACGCGCTGGTGCGCCACCGCGGGGCGCCCTGCGTGCTTCTGGGGGCGCGGGATGTGGTGGTGCACGGGCGCGTGCCGCTGGCGCTCGACCTGGCACCGGGGATGCGGCTGTCGCT
Source organism: Paracoccaceae bacterium (assembly GCA_026989055.1). Taxonomy (GTDB): domain Bacteria; phylum Pseudomonadota; class Alphaproteobacteria; order Rhodobacterales; family Rhodobacteraceae; genus JAJRUE01. Next base: position 15,225 of record JALSKC010000055.1, on the reverse strand, counting down.
GTTCCCGATGGCGAGGCTGCGCGGGGAGTCGCAGGGTCTGCAATGGCCGATCGCGGGGATCGATTTTGCCCCCGACGGGCGGATCGGCACCTCGAACCGGGTCGTTTCCGCCCCGGTGCGGCTGGGGTTCGACGGGCCGGGGATGCTGATCATCCTCCCGCGGAAGGCGCTCGGCGCCGTGGTGCGGGCGCTGGCCGGAGAGTCCGGAAGAGCGGCGGCGGGCTGAGCAGCCGGAAAGGCGCGCGGCCGCTCCGTCCGCCGGCGGCCGTGGCCGCGGCGGCGCTTTCCGCTGCCGGGCGGGCGGGGCGGCTCAGCAGTTGGGCACGTTGACCGCCAGCCCGCCGAGCGAGGTTTCCTTGTAGTGGCCGTGCATGTCGCGGCCGGTCTGGCGCATGGTTTCGATGGCCGCATCCAGCGGCACCAGGTGCCGGCCGTCGCCGCGCATGGCAAGCGAAGCCGCGGAAACGGCCTTGATCGCGCCCAGCGCGTTGCGCTCGATACAGGGCACCTGAACCAGCCCCTTTATCGGATCGCAGGTCATGCCGAGGTGGTGTTCCAGCGCGATTTCGGCCGCGTTTTCCACCTGGTCCGGGGTGCCGCCGAGCACCGCCGCCAGCCCGGCCGCCGCCATGGCCGAGGCCGAGCCGACTTCGGCCTGGCAGCCCGCTTCGGCGCCCGAGATCGAGGCATTGTGCTTGATCAGCCCGCCGATGGCGGCTGCCGTGAGCAGGAATTCCCCCACCTTCGAGGCGGTGGCGCCGGGCACGTGATCCAGCCAGTAGCGGATCGTCGCCGGGATCACGCCGGCGGCCCCGTTGGTGGGGGCCGTGACCACCTGGCCGCCGGCGGCGTTTTCCTCGTTCACCGCCATGGCATAGACGCCGATCCAGTCGTTGATCGTGTGCGGCGCGTTCAGGTTCCTGCCGCGTTCGGCCAGCAGCGACTCATGTATCGCGCGCGCCCGGCGGCGGACCTTCAGCCCGCCGGGCAGGATGCCCTCGCTGGCCAGGCCGGTGTCGATGCAGCGCATCATCACCTCCCGGATGCGCGCCAGCCCGGCATCAAGATCGCGTGCGGACATCCGCGTCAGTTCGTTGGCCCGTTTCAGACCGGCGACGGATGTGCCCGCCTCGGCGGCCATGCGCAGCATTTCCGCGGCAGAGTGGAACGGATACGGCACCGGCGGGCCGTCCTGCCTGTCCTCTCCGGCGGCCAGTTCGGCCGCGGTCAGGACAAAGCCGCCGCCGATCGAGTAATAGGTCTCCTGCGCCACCACGTCGCCCTGGGCATCGGTGGCCATCAGCACCATGCCGTTCGCGTGCCCCGGCAGCGCCTGGCCGCGGTCGAAAATGATGTCCTTGCGCGGATCGAACCGCAGCCGCCCCAGCCCCTCGGGTTCAACGCTGCGGCTTTCGCGGATGGCAGCCAGCGCGGCTTCGGCCCGTTCGCGGTCGCAGGTTTCGGGAACGAAGCCCGCCAGCCCCAGGATCACCGCCCGGTCGGTGGCATGGCCGACCCCGGTAAAGGCCAGCGAACCGTGCAGCGAGGCGCGCAGCCCGTGCACGGCGAAGGGAGAGGCCCGCAGCAGATCGAGGAAACGGGCCGCGGCCAGCATCGGCCCCATCGTGTGCGACGAGGAGGGGCCGATGCCGATCTTGAACATGTCGAACACGGAAAGGAACATCGCGCGCTTCCGACGGTCGTGCTGTCGTCTCTGCGCAGATGCGCATGCCGCGTCGGGGCGCGCAACGCCTTTTGCGACCCCTGCGGGCCGTTCGGCGGCAGGAGGCGGGGGCTGGAGGAGGGTGCGGGTTGCGGCGAGGCGGCGCGGATTCGCCTCTCGCACATTTTGCGCACAGCCCCTATAACGCCGGGAAACGGAACCGGGGGCGCGCCGGGAGCGGAAGCGTCGCCGGCAGGGGAACAGGAGGGGAGAGGTGGCGATCATGCCCGAGGAGCTTTCAGCGGTCGAGAACGCCAAGCGCGCCGCCGCCCGCCGGGCCGCGGCGATGGTCGAGGACGGCATGAAGGTGGGGCTGGGCACCGGCTCCACCGCCGCCTGGCTGGTCAGGTGCCTGGGCGAGCGGCTGCGCGAGGAGGGGTTGCGGATCACCGCCGTGCCGACCTCGAGCCGCACCGCGGCGCTGGCCGGCGAGCACGGCATCGAGGTGGTCACGCTGCAGCAGGCCCGCTGGCTGGATCTGACCATCGACGGCGCCGACGAGTTCGACCCGGATCTGGCGCTCATCAAGGGCGGGGGCGGGGCGCATCTGCAGGAGAAGATCGTCGCCACGGCCTCCGACCGGATGGTGGTGATTGCCGATGCCTCCAAGCGGGTGGCGCGGCTGGGGGCCTTTCCGCTCCCGGTCGAGGTGATCCCCTTCGGCTGGCAGACGACGCGGGTGCTGATCGAGGAGCTGCTGGACGGTCTCGGCCACGGGGGCGCCCGGGTCAGCCTGCGAATGAATGCCGAGCGCCCCTTCGTTACCGACGAGGGAAACCGCATCCTCGACCTGCATCTGGGCCGGATCCGCGCGCCGCGCGAGCTGTCGATGGCGCTCAACCAGATCCCCGGGGTTGTGGAGAACGGGCTGTTCATCGACATCTGCGACAGCGTGGTGATCGGCCACGAGGACGGCAGCGTGGAGATCGTCGAGGCGCCGGCCGGTGCCGCCGGGAGCGCGCGCGGGGGCGAGGAGCGCAGCGATGGCGCGGAAGACGGTGCGCAAGGTGGCGCGGGAAACATATTCCGCGAGCCTCCCGGGCCGGGCGGGGAGCCGGCATGAAATACGATTACGACCTGTTCGTCATCGGCGGCGGCTCGGGCGGGGTGCGGGCCGGGCGGCTGGCGGCCGAAGGCGGGGCGCGGGTCGCCCTGGCCGAGGAATACCGCATGGGCGGCACCTGCGTGATCCGCGGTTGCGTGCCCAAGAAGCTGATGGTCTTCGCTTCCGGCCATTCCGGGGCGTTGCGCGAGGCGCGGGAATACGGCTGGCAGATCGGGGAGGGGCGCTTCGACTGGCAGCGCTTCCGCCGGCGTCTCGATGCCGAGCTTGACCGGCTGGAGGGAGTCTACCGCGCCAACCTGGGCCGGGCCGGGGTCGAGATCTTCGATCAGCGCGCGGTGGTGGCCGGCCCGCATGAGGTGGTGCTGGCCGACGGGCGCCGCTTCAGCGCCGAATACATTCTGGTGGCCACCGGCGGCACCCCCTTCGTGCCCGAGGTTCCGGGGCGCGAACTGGCCTGGACCTCGAACGATGTCTTTCTCATGGATGCGCTTCCCCGGCGCGTGCTGGTGGTCGGCGGCGGCTACATCGCCTGCGAATTCGCCTGCATTCTCCACGGGCTCGGGGTGGAGACGGCGCAGTATTATCGCGGCGCGCAGGTGCTGCGCGGCTTCGACGACGAGGCGCGCGGTCACCTGGCCGAACTGCTCCGGGATCAGGGAATCGACCTGCATGTGGGCACCGATGTCGAACGTCTGGAGCGGCGCGACGGCGGCATCCGGGTCAAGGCGACCGACGGGCGTGAGGCCACGTTCGACGCGGTGATCTACGCCACCGGCCGCAAGCCGAACACCGCCGGGCTGGGGCTGGAAGCCGCCGGGGTGAAGCTGGGCCGCTGGGGGCAGGTGGAGGTGGACGCCTATTCGCGCAGTTCGGTTCCCTCGATCTACGCGGTGGGCGACGTGACCGACCGGATCACCCTGACGCCGGTGGCGATCCGCGAGGGTGCGGCCTTCGTGGAGACCGTGTTCCGCGGCAATCCGACGAAGCCCGAGCATGATCTCGTGCCCTCGGCGGTGTTCACCCAGCCGGAATACGCCTCGGTCGGAATGACCGAGGAAGAGGCGCGAGACGAACGCCCGGTGGAGATCTATTCCGCCGCCTTCCGCCCGATGCAGGGCGCCTTCGTCGGGCGGCCCGGGCGGGTGCTGTTCAAGCTGATCGTCTGCGCCGAAACGCGGAAGGTGCTCGGCTGCCACATCATCGCCCCCGGAGCGGCCGAGATGATTCAGATGGTGGCGGTGGCGATCCGGATGGGTGCCACCAAGGAGGATTTCGACCGCACGGTCGCGGTGCATCCGACGATGGCCGAAGAGATCGTGCTGATGAAGACGCCGGTGCGCAGAGCTTGACTTCACGGCGGGGATGCACAGGTAAGATGAGTGCCATGAAAGCGAAAGGACCGAGCCAAGATGCCCAGTGACAACGGCGGCCCCTGGGGCGGCGGTGGAAACCGCGGCGGGGGAGGCAATGACGGCAACCGCGGCGGGCGCCGGCCGCCGGAGCCGCAGATCCCCGACCTCGACCGGATCATGCAGAAGGGGCAGGAACGGCTGCGCGTCCTGATGGGCGGCGGCGGGCCGGGCGGCGGCGCCGGGGCCGGAGGCGGACCGCGCTTCAGCCGGGGCACGATCGGGCTGGGGCTGCTGGCGCTCCTGGTGCTGTGGCTGTTCGCCTCTTTCTACCGGGTGGATACTTCGGAGCAGTCGGTCGAGCTGCTGTTCGGCAAGTATTACGAGACCGGAACGGAGGGCCTGAATTTCGCCCCCTGGCCGGTCGTCACCCGGGAAATCCTGCCGGTCACCGTCGAGAACAAGGAGGATATCGGCGTCGGGCGCGGGGGCAGCGTCGATCAGGGGCTGATGCTGACCGGCGACGAGAACATCGTCGATATCGACTTCCAGGTGGTATGGAACATTTCCGACCCGCGGCTGTTCCTGTTCAACCTGGCCGAACCGCGTGAAACGATCCGCGCGGTTTCGGAATCGGCCATGCGCGAGGTGATCGCGCGCTCGCGCCTGGCCCCGATTCTGAACCGGGACCGGGGGATCATCGCCCAGGAGGTGCAGACGCTGATCCAGGAAATCCTCGACGGTTACGAAAGCGGCGTGAACATCGTGCGGGTGAACTTCGACAAGGCCGACCCGCCGCCCGAGGTGATCGACGCCTTCCGCCAGGTGCAGGCGGCCGAGCAGACCCGCGACACGCTGGAAAAGCGCGCCGATGCCTATGCCAACAAGGTGGTGGCCGAGGCTCGCGGCCAGGCGGCCCAGCTGCTCGAGCAGGCCGAGGGCTACCGGGCCCAGGTGGTGAACCAGGCCGAGGGCGAGGCGGCGCGTTTCCTGTCGATCTACGAGGAATACGCCAAGGCGCCGGAGGTGACGCGCAAGCGCCTGTATCTGGAAACCCTCGAACGGGTGCTGGGCAGCGTGGACAAGATCATCATCGACCAGGCCGCCCAGGAGGGGCAGGGGGTGGTGCCCTACCTGCCGCTCAACGAGCTGAGACGCAACGCGGCTGCAACCGCCGGGCAGGGGAACTGAGATGCGCAAGACAGCCTACATTCTGCCGGTCGTGGCGGTGCTGATCGCCGCCGTGGCCTCTTCGCTCTTCGTGGTGGACGAGCGCGAGAAGGCGCTGGTGCTGCAGTTCGGCGAGGTCAAGGCGGTCAAGACCGAGCCGGGCCTGGCCTTCAAGATTCCGCTGATCCAGGAGGTGGTGAAATACGACGACCGGATCCTGCCGCTGGATACCCAGGCGCTGGAGGTGACCCCGGCCGACGACCGCCGGCTCGTGGTCGATGCCTTCGCCCGCTGGCGGATATCCGATCCGGTGCAGTTCCGCCGTGCCGTCGGCGATGGCGGCATCGCGCGGGCCCGCCCGCGGCTGGAGCGGATCCTGAACGCCGAGCTGCGCGAGGTGCTGGGCAGCGTGGACAGCGGCGCGATCCTCTCGGCCGACCGGGTGGCGCTGATGAACCGCATCCGCGATCAGGCCCGGGTTCAGGCGCAGGCGCTGGGGGTGCAGGTGGTGGATGTGCGCATCAAGCGTGCCGACCTGCCCGAGCAGAACCTGGAGGCCACATTTGCCCGGATGCGCGCCGAGCGCGAACGCGAGGCCGCCGACGAGATCGCCCGCGGCAACGAGGCGGCGCAACGGGTGCGTGCCCAGGCCGACCGCACCGTGGTCGAGACCGTTTCCAAGGCGCAGAAGGAAGCCGACATCATCCGCGGCGAGGCCGATGCCCTGCGCAACGCCATCTTCGCCCGGGCCTACGGGAAGGACCCCGAGTTCTTCGCCTTCTACCGCTCCCTGACCGCCTATGAGGAGGCGCTGAAGGGCGAGAACTCGACCCTGGTGATCTCGCCCGACAGCGAGTTCTTCGACTACCTCAAGAGCGCGCTGCCCCAGCTCCGGGCCGGAGAGGCCGGGGCGGCCCGCTAGCGGCGCGCCGCCGCGGGGCCGGCAGAAGGCCCGCCGGAAGGGAGCAGCCTGCCGGATGCGGCGGGCGTCGTCGCCCGGGCGCCCTTGACTTGCAGCGGGCGCGTTTGGCGGGCGGTTCGGGGTGCGGTCACGGATGCGCCGGAGCATTCCCGCACATGGCGCGCGGGCGGCACATGGTGCGCGGGCATGAGCCGGCCTCGCCGTCGTTCCGATTGACGCACCTCGATGTGCCCCGCTAGCCTGTCGGCCAGGATCAGGAGAGCGGAATCTTGCGCCCGACCGTGAACGACATCGCCCGCGCCGCCGGGGTCAGCCTGGCAACGGTTGACCGCGTTCTGAACGCGCGCCCGGGCGTGCGCAAGGTGACGATCGAGCGCGTCAACAGGGCGATCGAGGAGCTCGGCTACGTGCGTGACCTGTCGGCGGCCAACCTCGCGCGCCGGCGCACCTACCGATTCGTCTTCGTGCTCCCGGAAGGCGACAGCCAGTTCCAGCGCGCGCTCAGGGAGACGGTCGAGGAGGTCGCGCGACACGCGGTGCGCGAGCGCATGGCGGTGAACACCGTTCTGGTGCCGCCGGGCGATCCGCACCACCTCGCCCGGGTGCTGCACGGGCTGGAGGGGGGCGATGTCGAAGGGGTGGCGATCATGGCCCCCGAGACCCCGCATGTGCGCGACGCGATCCGCCACCTGAAGGAGCACGGGGTCGCGGTGGTTTCACTGGTGTCCGACCTTCCGAACACGGAGCAGGATCATTTCGTCGGGATCGACAATATCGCGGCGGGGCGGACGGCCGGTGTGCTGATGCGAAGGTTCCTTGGCGGCAGCAGCGGCAAGATACTGGTCCTCGGCAACACGATGATCTTGCGCGAGAGCGTCGAGCGCCGGCTGGGCTTCGATGCCGCCCTGATAGAGTGCTACCCCCGGATCGAGGTGCTGCCCTCGATCGAGTGGCGCGATGACCCGGAGCTTCTGGAGCGCAATGTCCGGGCCGCCTTCGCCAGCTATGACAACATCATCGGGGTCTATGTCACCGGCTCCGGGAACCGGCTGTTTTCCCGCGTTCTGGCCCCCTACCGGGAGGAGCACGAGCTGGTCTATATCGCCCACGAGCTGACCGAACACACTCGGGCGGCGCTGATCGGGGGCAGCATCGACGTGGTGATCACCCAGGACATCGGGCATGTGGTGCGCTCCACCCTGCGGGTCCTGCGCGCCAAGGTGGACAGGACCGAGATCGATGCCGCGCAGGAGCGAATCCGCATCGACATCATCCTGAAGGAGAATCTGACCTGAACCCCGGAAGGGGTGTGTTCATCCCCCCCGGCGGAGGCGGGAGGTGGCCCGCCCGGGGTTCCGGGCAGGAGCCGCGCCTTCCGCGGAGGGCCCGGATACGGGAAGGCAAAAAATGAGGTGCGTACCTCAAAAAATTCTGGACAGGGCGCGCCAACCTTGCGTACGGTTTCCCGGCGGGCGGTCCGAGTCGAGGGGAACCCGGTTCGGGCCGTGCTTTCTGGGAGGACTATTCATGGAACGACTGAAACTGTTGACGGTCTCGGCGCTGACGCTCGGCGCGAGTCTGTCCGCCGGTGCCGCGCAGGCGCAGCAGGGCGAGCTGACGCTCTGCTGGGCGGCGTGGGACCCGGCCAACGCGCTGGTGGAGCTGAGCAAGGATTTCGAGGCCCAGTCCGGCATCAAGATGAACTTCGAATTCGTGCCCTGGCCGAATTTCGCCGACCGGATGCTGAACGAGCTCAACTCCGGCGGCACGCTGTGCGATCTTCTGATCGGCGACAGCCAGTGGATCGGCGGGGCGGCCGAGAACGGGCAATATATCAAGCTCAACGACTTCTTCGAAGCCAACGGCATCTCGATGGATGATTTCCTGCCGGCGACGGTGACGGGCTATGCCGAATGGCCCAAGGGCACGCCGAACTACTGGGCGCTGCCGGCCTATGCCGACGTGGTGGGCTGGACCTACCGCAAGGACTGGTTCTCGCGGCCCGAACTGCAGGCCGAGTTCAAGGCGAAATACGGCTACGATCTGGGCGTGCCCGAGGACCTGGCGCAGCTCAAGGACATCGCCCAGTTCTTCCAGGGCCGCGAGATCGACGGCAAGACGGTCTATGGCGCCGCGATCTACACCGAGCGCGGTTCGGAAGGGATCACCATGGGGGTGACCAACGCGCTCTACAACTACGGGTTCGATTACGGCAACCCGGAAAACCCCTATGCGGAACTCGACGGCTGGGTGAATTCGCCCGGCGCGGTCGCGGGGCTCGAATACTACAAGGAGCTTTACGACACCGCCACGCCGCCGGGGGCCTCTGACTGGTACATGTCGGAAACCATCGACGCCTACAAGTCGGGCCAGGTGGCGCTGCAGATGAACTTCGCCTTCATCTGGCCCGGCGTCGATGCCGACCCGAACGTGGGCGGCGACAAGTCCGGCTATTTTGCCAACCCCCCCGGCCCCGCCGGCCAGTATGCCCAGCTCGGCGGCCAGGGGATCTCGGTGGTGGCGAACACCGACAACATGGAGGGCGCGCTGGCCTACATCAAGTGGTTCGCACAGCCCGAGATCCAGCAGCGCTGGACCGACATGGGCGGCGCTTCGGCGATGAAGTTCGTGCTCGAGGATCCGGCCTATCCGGACAGGAAGCCCTACAACCGGGCCTTCCTGAAATCCATGTCGATCGTCAAGGATTTCTGGGCCGAGCCGGCCTATGCCGATCTGCTTCTGGCGATGCAGGACCGGATCCACAGATATGTGGTTGCCGGCGAAGGCACCGCCCAGGAGGCGCTTGACGGTCTGGTGAAGGACTGGACCGAGATCTTCGAGGACGAAGGCAAGCTCTGAGCCCGGACGTCGAAGCGGCCGCTCCGGTTGGGGGAGCGGCCGCCACCACCACTCGCGCGGGGCCGGGTTTTCCGGCTCCGCGCCCCGGATCCGGCACACAGCGCGAGAACAGCCCATGCCCAAACCGGTCATAGAACGCGTTGCAAAGGCCACGCCCGCAAGCTTTGCCCGCAGGGTAAGGGGCTTTTCCGACCGCACCATCGCCTGGATCTTCGTCACCCCGACGATCTTTCTGCTGCTGGCGATCAACATCTTTCCGCTGATCTGGACGATCCGGCTGAGCTTCACCAATTTCCGGGTCAACCGGATCAATGCCGATGTGAAGTTCGTGGGGCTGCGCAACTACGAGCGCATCCTGTCGGACCCCGACATCTGGCAGACGATGCAGGCCACGGCGCATTTCCTGTTCTGGACGCTGTTCTTCCAGGTGCTGATCGGGTTTGCCCTGGCCTGGCTGATCAACCGGAAGTTCAGGGGCAACGACCTGTGGACGACGCTGATCGTGCTGCCGATGATGCTGTCGCCGGCGGTGGTCGGCAATTTCTGGCGCTTCCTCTACCAGCCGCAGATCGGGCTGTTCAACTATGTGGTCGGCTTCTTCACCGGCGCCGATCCGGCCAGTTTCTCGATGATCGGGGATGTGTCGCTGGCGCCCTGGGCGATCGTGATCGTGGACACCTGGATGTGGACCCCCTTCGTGATGCTGATCTGCCTTGCCGGGCTGCGGTCGATCCCGGACTATCTCTATGAGGCCGCAGCGGTGGACCGGGCCAGCAAGTGGCGCCAGTTCTGGACCATCACCGTGCCGATGATCCTGCCGTTCCTGATGCTGGCGGTGCTGTTTCGCGGCATCGAGAACTTCAAGATGTTCGACCTGGTGGTGCAGCTGACCGGCGGCGGACCCGGCTCGACCACCGAGCTGACCTCGATCAACCTCAAGCGCGAGGCCTTCGAGAAATGGCGCACCGGCTATGCCTCGGCCTATGCGGTGATCCTGTTCGTCACCGTCTTCGGGCTGGCCTCGATCTACGTGAAGGCCCTGAACAGGGTGAAGGAGAGATGAGCGCCTTTTCGATCACCGAGCCCACGCGCCGGCAGAAGTGGATCGCCGGCATCCTGGTGGCGCTTTATGCGCTGATCACGGTGATGCCGCTGGTCTGGATCGTGATGACCGGCTTCAAGACCGGCCCCGATTCCATCGCCTATCCGCCCAAGGTGGTGTTTTCGCCCAGCCTCGAAGGCTATGTGAACCTGTTCACCACCCAGACCCGGCTGACCCCGGAGCAGATCGAAACCCTGCCGCCGCCGGAAACCTGGTATGACCGGCTGGTGCGCGAACGCGAAAAGACCATCGTCGGCCCCTCGCGCTTCGGCCAGCGGTTCCTGAACTCGGTCGTCATCGGCTTCGGCTCGACCTTCCTTTCGGTGTTCCTGGGCACGCTCGCGGCCTATGCGTTCTCGCGTTTCAAGGTCCCGCTCAAGGACGATCTGCTGTTCTTCATCCTCTCGACCCGGATGATGCCGCCGATCGCCGCGGCGATCCCGATCTTCCTGATGTTCCGCACCCTGGGGCTGAGCGACACGCGGCTGGGGATGATCCTGCTCTATACGGCGGTGAACCTCAGCCTCGCGGTCTGGCTGCTCAAGGGGTTCATCGACGAGATCCCGCGCGAATACGAGGAAGCGGCGCTGATCGACGGCTACACGCGGTTCCAGGCCTTCTACAAGGTGGTGCTGCCGCAGGCGGCCACCGGCATCGCCTCGACCGCGATCTTCTGCCTGATCTTCGCCTGGAACGAATACGCCTTCGCCGTGCTGCTGACCAGCGGCAACGCCCAGACGGCGCCGCCCTTCATCCCGACGATCATCGGGGTCGGCGGGCTGGACTGGCCGGCGGTGGCCGCCGGCGCGACGCTGTTCCTGCTGCCGGTGATGATCTTCACCATCGTTCTGCGCAAGCACCTCTTGCGCGGGATCACCTTCGGAGCGGTGCGCAAATGAAGCGGTTTCTTGTCGGTCTGGCCCGGTTGCGCCGCGGCCCCTGGGAAATGGTCGCAAGCGTCCTGATCGCGCTCGGGGTGGTGATGCTGATGCAGCCCTTCGCCTTGTGGGCCTTCACCTGGTCCTTCCTCGTCACGCTGGTGGGCACGGTGATGTTCATCATCGTCAGCCATTTCCCGGAGTAGCGCGGCCATGGCCGATATCGTGATCAGGAACCTGCGCAAGGAGTTCGGCGATTTCACCGCCGTGCAGTCCTCGTCCTTCGAGATCCGCGACGGCGAGTTCTTCATGCTTCTCGGCCCGTCGGGCTGCGGCAAGACCACCACCTTGCGGATGATCGCCGGGCTCGAGCGGCCGACCTCGGGGGAAATCTGGATCGACGGCGAGGAGGTCAGCGACAAACCCGCGGCCGAGCGCGACATCGCCTTCGTGTTCCAGATGTTCGCGCTTTACCCGCACATGAACGTGCGCAAGAACATCAGCTACCCGCTGGTCAGCCAGGGGATGCCGCGCGCGCAGGTGCGCGCCAGGGTGGCCGAGGTGGCGAAAATCCTCGGCATCGAGGACATCCTCGATCGGCCGGTGGGCGGGCTTTCGGGGGGCGACCGGCAGCGCGTCGCGCTCGGGCGTGCCATCGTGCGCGAGCCCAGGGCCTTCATGATGGACGAACCGCTGGGCGCGCTCGATGCCGAGTTCCGCGAACGCATGGCCGAGGAACTGCGCGCGCTGCACGACCGGATGAAGGCCACCACCGTCTATGTCACCCATGACCAGCTGGAGGCGATGCAGATGGGCGACAGGATCGTGGTGATGAACCACGGCGTGATCGAGCAATGCGGCCCCCCGCAGGAAATCTACGACAAGCCGGCGACCCGGTTCGTGGCCAGTTTCATCGGTTCGCCGGCGATGAATTTCCTGCCGGTGCGCGGCGCGGTCGAGGCGGGGGCCGAAACCGTGGCGGTGGGCGACGGCACCTTTGCGGTGCCCCGCCAGAACGAGGGCAGCCGGGGGCCGGTGTCCTTCGGCGTGCGCCCCGAACACGTGGGGTTTTCCGACGACAGCCCCTGTCGCGGCGAGGTGCTGGCGCTGGAATACCTGGGCACCACCCAGATCGTGACCCTGCGCACACCTGACGGTGAAATCAAGGCACGCTGCGCCGCTTCGGTGCGGCTGCGGGTGGGCGAAACGCTGGGGCTGACCTTCAACCCGGCGACGATCACGCTGTTTGATGATGCCAGCGGGCGGGCTCTGCGCTCGACCCTGAACCAGGGGGGCGCGCGCGATGGCTGAAACGGTGCTCAGCAACGTGACCAAGCGGTTTGGCGACACGCTGGCCGTGCGCGACATGAACCTGACGGTGCCGGACGGTTCCTTCGTGGTGCTGCTGGGCCCCACCGGCGCCGGCAAGACCACGACGCTGCGCCTGATCGCCGGGCTGGAGCGGCCCGACAGCGGCGATATTTCGATCGGCGGGCGCTCCGTCCTGCGTGACATGCCGGCGCAGCGCAACGTGGCGATGGTGTTCCAGCAGTATTCGCTTTACCCGCATCTGAGCGTGCGCGCGAACCTGGAGTTCCCGCTGCGCTCGCCGGCGCTGCGCACGCCCGAGGACGAGATCGCGCGCAGGGTCGGCGAGGTGGCCGAGGTGCTGGGGATTGCGCACAAGCTCGACAACAGGGCCACCGAACTTTCGGGGGGCGAGATGCAGCGGGTGTCCATCGGGCGCGCGCTGGTGCGCGAGCCGGCGCTGTTCCTGATGGACGAACCGCTCAGTTCGCTCGATGCCAAGCTGCGGGCCGATCTGCGCATCGAGCTGAAGCGCATCCAGCAGGACCTGGGCGCGACGCTGCTTTATGTCACCCACGACCAGATCGAGGCGATGACCATGGCCACCCATGTGGGGGTTCTGAATGCCGGCGTCCTGGTGCAGTTCGGCAGCCCGCGCGAGATCTACGAAAACCCGGCCAGCGAATATGTCGCCTCGCGGCTCGGCCAGCCGCGCATCAACATCCTGCCCGCCGATCTGTTCGGCGCCGCGCCGGCCGGGGCGGCGACCATCGGCCTGCGCCCGGAACATCTGTTCATCGGCGAGGGGCAGGAGGCATCCGTGATCCGGGTCGAGCACCTGGGCGACCAGACCCGGCTGCACCTGCGCTTCAACGGCCACGACATCGTGACCCTGGCCGATGCACACACGCCGCTTCGGGCCGGGGAGATGGTGCGCATCCGCCCCGACGATCCGCTCTATTTCGATGCCGACGGCAACCGCGTCACTTGAGGAGGTTCCATGTCCCTGTTCGTCAATTCAAAGGATACCATCGTCACCGATGCCATAGACGGGTTGCTGGCGGTTTCGCAGGGGCGGTTGCAGCGCCTGGACGGCTACCCGCATATCAAGGTCGTGCAGCGGGCCGACTGGGACCGCTCGAAGGTGGCGCTGGTCTCGGGGGGCGGTTCGGGCCACGAGCCGGCGCATGCGGGCTTCGTGGGCCAGGGAATGCTGACCGCCGCGGTCTGCGGCGACGTGTTCGCCTCGCCCTCGGTGGATGCGGTGCTGGCCGGGATCCTGTCGGTGACCGGCAAGGCGGGCTGTCTGCTGATCGTCAAGAACTATACCGGCGACCGGCTGAACTTCGGCCTTGCGGCCGAACGCGCCCGCGCCTTCGGGCTGAAGGTGTCGATGGTGGTGGTGGACGACGACATCGCCCTGCCCGACCTGCCGCAGCCGCGCGGCGTGGCAGGCACGCTTTTCGTGCACAAGATCGCCGGGGCGCTGGCCGAGGACGGCGCCGACCTGGACACCGTGACCGAAGCCGCAAGGCGCGTGATCGCCGGCACCGTTTCGCTGGGCATGTCGCTGGACACCTGCACCGTGCCCGGCGCGCCCAAGGAAAACCGGATTCCGGCGGGCAAGGCCGAACTGGGGCTCGGCATTCACGGCGAGCCGGGAATCGAGCAGGTGGAGTTTTCCGATGCCCGCAGCGCCATCGCGATGGTCGCCGAACGGCTTCAGGCGGCGATGGGTCCGGGGCCGCATGTGGCGCTGATAAACAACCTCGGCGGCACCCCGCCGCTGGAAATGTCGATCCTGGCCAACGACCTGCTGAATTCCGGGATCGGCGGGCAGATCGCGGCGACGATCGGCCCGGCGCCGATGATGACCTCGCTGGACATGCGCGGCTTCTCGGTGTCGCTGATGCCGGCGGACGAAGCCGACATCGCATTGCTCGCCAGGCCGGTCGGCCCCTGGGCCTGGCCGGGGCTGGCGGCGCGCGCCCATGCGCCGGTCCTGCCGCTGCCCGACGGGCTGGCTCCGATCAAGCCGATGGCTTCGGCCCATCCGGCGCGCAAGCAGCTGATCGAGACCTGCTGCGACATCTTCCTGACGATGGAAGCGGACCTGAACGCGCTCGATGCGAAATCCGGCGACGGCGATACCGGCACCACCCTGGCCACCGCCGCGCGCGCGCTCAAGGGCGCGGTGGACCGGCTGCCGCTGGCCGATCTGACTCAGCTCTTCCGTGCCATCGGCGAGGAGCTCAGCCAGACAATGGGCGGCTCGTCGGGGGTGCTCTTGGCGATCTTCTTCAGCGCCGCCGGTGATGCTTCGGCCTCGGGAAGGACGCCGATCGACGCGCTGCGCGCCGGGCTCGAGCGGGTGCAGGAAGTGGGCGGGGCGCGCCCCGGCGACCGCACCATGATCGACGCGCTGGAGCCGGCGCTCGCCGCCCTGCCCGACGGGTTGCCCGCGGCAGCGGCGGTGGCGCGCGCCGGCGCCGACCGGACCGCCGGGATCACCCGGGCGCGGGCCGGGCGCGCCAGCTACATCTCGCCCGACATGCTCGCCGGCCACAACGACCCGGGCGCCGAGGCCATCGCCAGGCTGTTCGAACGGCTCGCCGCCGCCGGCTGAGCACCCGGACGACCGGGCAGCGCCGCCGACAGGGGGGCGCTCCGGCAGGCAACGGGCAGGCAACGGGCCGGATCCGCGCTTCGGAATGGCGGGGACGGGAGGCAGGCAGGGCCGATGGCGGCGGCCGCCCGCGCGCCGGAGAGAAGACGATGGAAAGGCGCTTCAGCGCGCCCGGAACAGGTTGCCGAGAATCCCGCGCAGGATGCGCCGGCCGGTTGCCCC
>JALSKC010000054.1 GCA_026989055.1 Paracoccaceae bacterium | reverse complement strand
AGAGGCGCCCGCGTCCGCGGCGCCGCCTCGAAGAAGGCGCTGTCGGTAGGATTGGCGCCGGGCCAGCCGCCTTCGATGTAATCCACCCCCAGCTCATCGAGAGCGGCGGCGATGCGCTGCTTCTCGGCGGTGGAGAACTGAACGCCCTGGGTCTGCTGCCCGTCGCGCAGCGTGGTGTCGTAGATGTAGAGGCGTTCCGTCATGGCGTGGCTCCCGTTCCAGAGGGCGCGGGTGCAGCCGCTCCGGCGGGCCGACCGTCACGGGCCCGGCCCGTGGCGCCTGCGGCCCGGGCCGCACCCGGCCGCCCCCCCGGGCAGGCGCCCCCCGCCCACCGGCGGCCGGGCACTGGCCTTCGGCTGAGGCAAGGCATCATTTCAGCGCCTCCAGCTTGCCGGCATCGAATCCGGGCCCCGGCACCAGATCGACGCCTTCCTTCTTCATCCGCACCTCGACGCCGGCCTCCTGCAGCAGTGCCCTGATCCGGTCCGCCTCCGAGAAATCCCTGCTTGCCCGCGCCGCTTCCCTGGCCCTTTCGAGCAGCGCGGCATAAGGTGCCAGATCGACGGTCGGCGCGGCCGCCCAAGCGGGCACCTCCTCTCCCATCAGGCCGAGGAACCGCAGCGCATGCCGCAGGGCCACGGCATCGCCGGCCTGAAACAGCCGGTGACATTCGGCGATAGCCCCCGGCGTGTTCAGATCATCGGCCAGGGCGGCGACCACCCCGGCGCTCACCCCGGCACCGGGCGCATCACGGCGCGCATCACGGCCGCAGCCCCGGCCGACCTGCCCATACCACTTTCTCAGCACCGCCTCCGCCTCGCGCGCCTTCTTCCCGGTCCAGTCCATCGGCTTGCGGTAATGGGCGGAAAGGAAGACGAAGCGGATCACCTCACCCGGAACGCCCTGATCCAGCAGGTCGCGCACGGTAAAGAAGTTGCCGAGGCTCTTCGACATCTTCTTCCCCTCCACCTGGAGCATTTCATTGTGAACCCAGTATCTTGCAAAGCATTCCTCACCTTCGCGCACCGGGTGAGCACAGCAGCTTTGCGCGATCTCGTTCTCATGGTGGGGGAACATCAGGTCATTCCCGCCGCCGTGGATATCGAAACGCGGGCCGAGCAGTTCGCAGGACATGGCCGAGCACTCGATATGCCAGCCCGGCCGCCCCCGCCCCCAGGGGCTCTCCCAGCCCGGCTGCTCCGGCGTCGAGGGTTTCCACAGCACGAAATCCATCGGATTGCGCTTGTAGGGCGCCACCTCGACGCGGCTGCCGGCGATCATGTCCTCCACCGAGCGCCCCGACAGCCGGCCGTAGGCGGGGTAGCTCTCCACCCCGAAAAGCACGTGCCCCTCGGCAACATAGGCATGGCCGGAGGCAACGAGCGCCTCGATCATCCCCGTCATCTGGGGGATGTATTGCGTGGCGCGCGGCATGCGGTCGGGCTCCAGCGCCCCCAGCGCGGCCATGTCCTCGAGAAACCACCGCGCCGTTTCTTCGGTGATCCGCTCGATGGGGCGGCCGGTCTCCTCGGCCCGGGCGATGATCTTGTCGTCCACATCGGTGAAGTTGCGCACATAGGTCACATGAGCTGCGCCATAGACATGGCGCAGCAGCCGGTAGAGCATGTCGAACACCACCACCGGGCGCGCGTTGCCCAGATGCGCCCGGTCATAGACGGTAGGCCCGCAGACATACATGCGCACCCTGTCCCGCTCCAGCGGTTCGAAGACCTCCTTGCGGCGGGTGAGGGTGTTGTGCAGCTTGATCGTCGTCATCGGGCGTCCTTCACGCTGGTGGCTTGCGCGGGCCCCGGCATCCTGATCTGTGAGAGGAAGGGTGACCGGCCCGCGGATATGTCAGCGGGCAATGCGGCAGCGGATGATGATCCGGCAGGTCATGGGCGCAACCTAACCCGCTGCCGCGCGGCTGCCAAGCCCGTTTGCCGCCGCCCCGCAGCCAGCGAACCCCGCCTGCATGTCATCGCCCGACGCCTGTCATCCCCTGCTGTCATCCCCTGCTGTCATCCCCTGGCGCTCTTGCGCCGCGCGGCTTTCAGAAGGCCTTGAAGGTCAGCGTTGTCAGGGTGCGCCTGATGCCGTCGATGTCGAGCAGGTTGTCATTGATGAACTTGCCCACATCCTGCCCTTCCGGGATGTAGAGCTTGAGCAGCAGGTCGAAATCGCCGCTGGTCGAATAGAGTTCGGAATGGATCTCGCGCAGCGCGATCTCGTCGGCCACGCGATAGGCGGTGCCCGGCTTGCAGCGGATCTGGACGAAAACGCAGTTCATGGATCTCTCCCCGTGTTGTTCCCTACATGCCAGAGCGGGCAGGCGGCGGGAACCCCCGATCACAGCCGCCCCACCCCGACCCGGCGCGCGCCCCTTTCCTCGGCCAGCAGGCACAGCCAGTCATGGGCCACGGTGGCGGCGGCAAGCGCGGTAATCTCGGCGTGATCCCAGGGCGGGGAAACCTCGACCACATCCATGCCGATCAGCTTCAGCCCCGCCAGCCCGCGCACCAGCTCCAGCGCCTGCCAGCTGGCCAGCCCGCCGGCCACCGGCGTGCCGGTGCCCGGGGCGAAGGCCGGGTCGAGCCCGTCGACGTCGAAGGAGAGGTAGAGCGGCGCCGCGCCCACCCGCGCGCGCACCACCTCCAGAGCCGCGGCGATGCCGTTGCGGTGAATCCAGGGTGCGGTCAGGATCTCGAAGCCGTGATCTCTGTCGTTGAAGCTGCGCAGGCCCAGCTGCACCGAACGCTCCACGTCGATGATCCCCTCGGCCGCGGCACGGGCGAACATGGTTCCGTGATCCATCCGCGCCCCGTCATCCGGCCAGGTATCGCAATGGGCATCCACCTGAAGCAGCGCCACCGGCCCGTGCACCGCCGCATGGGCCCGCAGCAGCGGGTAGCTGATCGAATGGTCGCCTCCGAAGGTCAGCATCCTGGCGCCGGCGGCGAGGATTTCCGCCGCATGCGCCTCGATCGCCGGCAGCACGGTTTCCGGGCGGTGCGGATCCAGATGCACATCGCCCCAGTCGATCACCGAGAGCGTTTCGAAGGGGTCGAAACCGAAGGGGAAGGCCTTCAGCTCGGCCAGCTGCACCGAAGCTGCCCGGATCGCCTGCGGCCCCAGCCGGCAGCCGGGGCGGAAGGTCACCGCATTGTCGAAGGGCACGCCGGACACCACCACGTCGGCGCCGGCGGCATCGCGACTGTAGTTGCGCCTCAGGAAGCTGAGCGCGCCACCATAGGTCATCTCCGGCCAGCGCCCCAGCAGGCCGCGCCGGCGAAACGCCTGATCGCCCCGTTGCACCGGCGCGCCGTCTCCGGGCCCGGCCTCCGGCCCGTCCTGCTGCGCGCTCCCCGCTCCGGGCTGCCGCCCGCTCTTCTCGCCGCTCATCTCCCTCGCCTCCTCCTCGCTCCGCGGTTTTCCTCAGCCCCCGGCCAGAACCCGGCGAGCGCCCGGCCAGCGCCCGCTGACCCCGCGCCGGCGCCGTCCAGGCCCGGCCCCGCAGGCAATGCCCTCCCGGCAGCCGCCGCCCCCACGCGCTCGCCGTCCCGGACGGAAGCTCAGAAATGGAGGGCACGTCCCCAGGCATCCAGCACCGATTCGTGCATCATCTCCGACAGCGTGGGATGGGGGAAGACGGTATGCATCAGCTCTTCCTCGGTGGTCTCCAGCTGGCGGCCGATGATGTAGCCCTGGATCAGCTCGGTCACCTCCGCGCCCACCATGTGCGCGCCCAGCAGTTCCCCGGTGCGCGCGTCGAAGACGGTTTTCACCATGCCCTCCGGCTCGCCCAGCGCGATCGCCTTGCCGTTGCCGATGAAGGGGAAGCGGCCGACCCTGACCTCATGGCCCAGCTCCTTCGCCCTGGCCTCGGTATGGCCCACCGAGGCCACTTGCGGATGGCAGTAGGTGCAGCCGGCAATCGATTCGGGGCGCACGGGATGGGGATTGCGGCCTGCCACCAGCTCGGCCACCATCACCCCTTCGTGGCTGGCCTTGTGCGCCAGCCAGGGCGGGCCGGCGATATCGCCGATGGCATAGAGCCCCTCGACCCCGGTGCGGCAGTATTCGTCCACCACCACGTGGGTGCGCTCGATCTTCACGCCCCGGGCCTCCAGCCCGAGGTTTTCGACATTGCCGACGATCCCCACCGCCGAGATCACGGTATCGAACCGGAGCTTCTGCAGCCTGCCGCCGGTCTCGATATGGGCCGTCACCTTGCCCTTGCCCCGCTCCAGCTGCCTGACCACGGATTTTTCCATGATCTTCATGCCCTGCTTGACGAACTGCTTTTTCGCGAATTTCGCGATTTCCTCGTCCTCGGCAGGGAGAATCCGCTCCAGCACCTCGACCACCGTCGTCTCGGCCCCCAGGGTGTTGTAGAAACTCGCGAACTCGATCCCGATGGCGCCCGAGCCTATCACCAGGAGCTTCTTCGGCATGTGCGGCGGCTTCAGGGCGTGCCTGTAGTTCCACACCAGCCTGCCGTCGGCCTCCAGCCCGGGCAGTTCGCGCGCCCGCGCGCCGGTGGCCAGCACGATGGCCCGGGAAGAAAGCTCCTGCACGCCCTTGTCGGTCGTCACCGCGACCCTGCCGCGCCCCGGAAGGCTGGCCTCGCCCATGATCACCGTCACCTTGTTCTTCTTCAGCAGGTGCCCGACACCTGCGGAAAGCTGCCCGGCCACGGCGCGCGAACGCTTCACCACCGCATCGATGTCGTAGCCGACCTTCCCGGCGGAGAGGCCGAATTCCCCGGCCCGCTCCATCAGGTGGAACACCTCGGCCGAGCGCAGCAGCGCCTTGGTGGGGATGCAGCCCCAGTTGAGGCAGATGCCGCCCAGGTGCTCGCGCTCGATCACGGCCACCTTCAGCCCCAGCTGCGCGCCGCGGATCGCCGCCACATAGCCCCCGGGCCCGGCCCCGATCACGATCATGTCGAAGTCTTTCGCGCTCATGGCGGCCTCCTCCTTCAGGTTTGTTTGGCGTTAAACCATCTTCGAGGAAGCTTCAACGCAAGACCCTCGCACAGGGCGCGCGCAAGGCGCTCCCCACCACCGTGCGGCGGGATCACGACCAGGGGGCGCGTGCCGGGAACGACCGGGCAGGCCTTCGGCGGCGGAGCCGGGCCGCTCAGGCGGCCACCCCCTCCCGAAGTTCGCGCAGAACCTGCCCGTAGCCGCCGTTTTCGAGGAAACGCGTCTCTTCCGGAGTGCTTTCGCGCCGCAGCGCCGCATTGCGGAAGGGGAAGCGCCCGAACCGGCGGATCACCTCCCGATGGGCGCGGGCATGCAGCAGGTTCCCGGCCCCGGTTTCCGGCATCCGCTCCTTGATCAGCCGCACGCAGCGCTCCTGGTCGCACAGGTTTTCCGAGTGCATCAGCGGCAGGTAGAAGAACTGCCGGGCCGGCTCGTCTATCTTCAGGTCCCAGCCCTTGTCGATCGCCGCCTTGGCCACCGCCCGTGCCGCCCGGTCCGAAGCGAAGGCCTGCCCGGTGCCGCGGAACATGTTGCGGGAAAACTGATCCGCCAGGATCAGATAGGCGAGCGCGCCCGAGGCATGGGTCAGCCACAGCCCGCAGGCACCGTCCTGGGCGCTGCACCAGGCCTGTTCGAAGCGGTCGCGGATGGTCTGATCAAGCGCCGGGTCGCCCCGGTACCACCCCTCCGGCCCGACCTCGTCAAGCCAGAAGGCAAGGATCTCCTCCGGGTTCGCCATGACCACCCTCCCTGCGGTGCCAGCGCCTCGAACGACTCAAGCGTTACCTCTCTTTGCGCCTTGCGCAAGGCGAAACGACAGCCTGTTGCCCGGTTGTCGCCGATTGCGGCACTCAGGTCGCGGTTGTTTCCCCTCCCGCCCCCCCGGAACCGGGACCGGGGGCGCGCGCGGACGCGTCATCCGGGGCGTTCCCGGCCACCTCGCTCGCCCATTCCCTGGCCGCTTCCACCACCACCGCCGAAGCCGTGGGCGACACCCCGACATAGGCGCTGGCCTCTTCCGGCGGCACCGCCGCGCGGCGGGTCATCCGCCAGCCCGCATAGCCGGCCATCGCCAGCATCAGCCCGGCGACGAACAGCCAGAACCCGCCGGGGCCGAAAAGTTCCATCATGCCGCCGGTGATCAGCGGCCCGGCGATCGCCCCCATGCCGTTGATGAAGATCAGCCCCCCCGCGGCGGCGGCCATGTCGTCGGCTTCCAGGAAATCGTTGGCATAGGCGATCAGCAGCGAATACAGCGGCCCGGACAGCCCGCCCACCAGAAAGGCCACGATCAGCAGCGGCATGAAGCGCTCCTGCAGCAGCCCCCCTCCCAGCGCCGCCAGCCCGGCCAGCAGCGCCACCGACAGGATCAGCGCCCGCCGGTCGACCCGGTCCGAAAGCCAGCCCACCGGCATCTGCAGCAGCAGCGCGCCGGCGTGAAAGGCGGCCATGAACAGCGAAATCTGCCCCACGCTCAACCCGACCCGCCCGCCATAGACGGCCGCCATGCCGAACTGGGCCGAGAACACGCCTCCCAGCAGGAAGATTCCCACGCAGCCCAGCGGCGAGATCGCGAACAGCTCCCGCAGGCGCAGCGGCTTGGCGGTTTCGAAGGCGGGAGTCGGATTTACCGACAGCAGGATCGGCGCGAAGGCGATCGATACCAGCACCGAAGGGATGACGAACAGGACGAAACCCGAAGGGTCGCCCAGCACCAGCAGCCCCTGGGCCGAGACCAGCCCCAGCATCTGCACCAGCATGTAGAGCGAAAGCGCCTGGCCGCGGGTCTCGTTGCCGACGGCATTGTTCAGCCAGCTTTCGGCGGTCACGTAGACACCGGAGAAGCAGAACCCGATGATGACCCGCAGCACCACCCAGGCCCGGGGATCGACGACCGTCGGATAGAGGATCAGCACCGCCGAGATCAACGATCCGAGCGCGGCGAACACCCGTACATGCCCGACCCGGCGAATCAGCCCCGGCGTGATCCGCGAGCCGCCGAAAAACCCCAGGAAATAGGCCGACATCACCAGCGAAATTTCCGGGGTGGAAAAGCCCTCGATCCCGGCCCGCACCCCCAGCAGCGTGCTCTGAAGCCCGTTGCCGACCATCAGCAGCAGGATTCCGAGCAGCAGCGCCCAGGAAGATTTCAGCACCTCCAGCATCGCATCCGCTCCGCATTGCCCGCCGCATTGCCCGCCGCAGGACGGGCACGGCCCCGCCCGTATCCGCCGCCCGGCAGCGGCTTCCCGCGCCGGCCCGGCGGACCGGCCCGCCGGGGGCGCGCCCAGCCTAGCCCGGCACCGCCCCCTAGCACGCTTGAAAACGACCCCTGCGGTCGGGTTTCAGCCATCGGGCAGCAGCAGCGAGGCATCCCCGTAGGAAAAGAACCGATAGCCTTCGCCCACCGCATGCGCGTAGATCTCCATGATCCGCCGGTGCCCCATCAGCGCCGAGACCAGCATCATCAGTGTCGATTTCGGCAGGTGGAAATTGGTCATCAGGGCATCGGCGACCCGGAAGCGGTAGCCGGGCGTGATGAAGATATCCGTCGTTCCCTTCCAGGGGCGCACCCGCCCGGCCCGGTCGGCGGCCGTCTCCAGCAGACGCAGCGCGGTGGTGCCTACCGGAATGATCCGCCCGCCGGCCGCCCGGGTGGCGTTGATCTCGGCCGCCGCCCGGGCACCGATCTCGCCGCGTTCGCCATGCATCCGGTGGCGGCTGATGTCCTCCACCTTGACCGGCAGGAAGGTGCCCGCGCCCACGTGCAGGGTGACATGGGTCATCCCCACCCCCATGGCGCGCAGCGCCTCCAGCAGCGGTTCATCGAAATGCAGCGAGGCGGTGGGGGCGGCCACCGCCCCGGGGCGGCGGGCCCAGACCGTCTGGTAGTCTTCCCGGTCGCGCTCGTCGGCGGGGCGGCGGGCGGCGATGTAGGGCGGCAGCGGCATGGCACCCGCGCTGGCCAGCGCGGCCTCGAAATCCTCTCCCGAGAGGTTGAAGGCCAGCACCGCCACGCCGTCTTCCCTGCGCAGCAGTCGCGCCGAGAGCGCGCCCGAGAAGCGCAGTTCCTCGCCCTCGCGCAGCTTCTTCAGCGGCCTGACCAGGGCGCGCCAGTGCCCGTCGGGAGCCGGCTCCAGCAGCGTGACCTCGATCCGGGCCCGGCTCTCGCCCTGCGCGCCGAGGCGGCGGCGCGTGCCCGTCAGCCGCGCCGGGAGCACTCTGGTGTCGTTGAGCACCAGCCGGTCGCCCGGGCGCAGGAAGCGCGGCAGCTCGCGCACCACCGAATCGGTGAGCGTTTCCGCCGAAGCCACCAGCAGCCGCGCCGCCGAACGCGGCCGGGCCGGCCGGGTGGCGATCAGCCTTTCCGGCAGATCGAAATCGAAATCGGAAAGTTTCATCCGGCGCTCCGCACTCCCTGGCCTGTCCCCGTGCCCTGTCCGCGCCGGCAATAGGGCAATCCGCCCCCCTTGGCCAGAGCGCGCGCCGCGCCGCCTGCCTTCCCCGCCCCACCGGCGCACGGCGGCGGCCCGCTTCCCGCGCTCCCCGCACCGCGCCGGCCGGGTTCAACCGCCGTCTCCGGCACCGGCGCCGGGAGGCGGGCCGCGGAAGATGTCGCGCACCCCTCCCGGGGTCAGGATCGACAGCGGGTTGACCCCGACCCGGAGCGCATCCCTGCTGCCGGCCAGGGTGAAGGAAAAGCCGAACAGCCCCTCGCCCCGGCGCGACACGAGCTCGCCCACCCTGTTGAGGAAGAACACCGGCGAGATCACGCCGCGCATGTCCATCACGCCGCGGCGCAGGTCATAGACCCCTTCCAGCGTGATCCCCAGCGCCGGGCCGACGGCCCTGCCCTCCTGCAGCACCACCTCTTCGGGCGACAGCAGAAGCCGCGCCTCCACCTCGTCGAAGGTGATCCCCTCGCCGCCCAGCTGTTCCAGCAGGCCGACCACCGAAAGCGCCGCCAGAAGCTCGGTCAGCCCCGGGGCATTGCGCACCCTGGTATCGCGGATGCGCAGATCGCCCGCATACAGCCCCGCCCCGCCCCGCGGGCGCAGCAGCAGCGTCATCGCGCCGCCGCTGGCGTAATCGACGATCCCCGCCGCGCGCAGCACCCCCCCGGCATCGTCGCTGGTGATGCTGATCCGGCTGCCGCCGCCCTCCGGCTGCAGGCTTCCGGCCAGCGGCGCGGCGCCATTCATCCGCGCCGTGAAGTTCCCCGACAGCCCGCCGGCAGCGTTCATCCGGCCGCTGAAGCCGGTCAGCGACATGCCCTCGGAGATGATCACCCGGTCGAAGAACAGCGTCATCGGCCCGCCGCCGGCATCCCGCCCGCTGCTTCCGCCCCCCCTCATGAAGGCGGTCCTGCGGATGTCCAGGGTGCCGCCGGCGGTCTCGATCAGCGGCACCTGCCCCGCCTCGCGCCCGCGCAGGATCACCGGCGCATCCAGCCATTCCCCGACCCGGACCCGCGCGAACTCCGCCCGCGCCAGCCGGCCGTCGCCGTCGAGCGACACCTGCCCGCCGGTGGCCGACAGCCCGGCGGTCTCCAGCTCCAGGAGGGTGATCTCGGCCACCCGCCCCAGCCGGCCGCGCACGTCCAGCCGCCCGATGACATTGCGCGGCTTCGCCCAGCCCAGCTGCGGGATAGACAGCGCCAGCCGGTTCAGATCGGAATGCAGCGTGAAGACCGGCGCCCGGCCCCGCGCCAGATCGATCCGGAACCGCCCGCTGCCGCGCCCCGAGACGGAATCTTCCGGCAACCCCAGGCTGAATTCGCGCAGGAAGGCCCTGTCCAGCACCACCTGCCCGGAAACGCTTGACGCGCCGGCGCTTCCCGGCCCCAGCGGCTGGCGCCAGAGAATGTCGGCGGCCACCTCTCCCAGCAGCACCGGGCCGGCGATCTCGACTGCGGCGTTGTCCGCCCGCAGCGCCAGTTCCCCGGAGCGCAGGACATGCCCCGGCACCAGCCGTTCCGAGCGCAGGTCCAACAGCCGCCCCTCGGCCGAAAAGCGCACGTCCCCGAGCTGCAGGCGCGGCTTCAGCGCAAAGGCGACCTCGGCCGAGAACACGGCCCGGCCGCGGGCGATGTCGGGCCGAAGGCCGCTGTTGCGCAGGATCCGGAAAGGCGGCGCATCCAGCAGCGAAAGCACCGCCGTGGTGCCGGCCGCCCCGCGCAGCAGCAGCAGGGCATCGGCCGGCTTGCGCGTCACGTCCGGTATCCGGAAGACGGTGCCCGACATGTCGATCCTCCCGCCCATGGGGGCGGTCACATGGCCCCGCTCGACGGTCAGGGTGAAGCTGCGCCCGCTGATCGAGGCAAAGCCCGAGGCATCCTCGATCTCCGGCTGGCTGCGGATGTAGCGCAGCGAGGTTCCGGAAAACTTCCAGCTTGCCGCCATGCGCGGCGCGCTGCCCGGCGCGAGGCGAATGGCGCCACGCACATCGCTCAGCAGGGCGGTGCGGATGTTGCGCAGCAGCCAGTCGCGCGTCTTCGGCACGATCGAGACCGGCCACAGCTGCAACAGGCGGGCATGATCGATCCGGTTCAGCTCCAGATCGGCGGCCAGCTCCCAGCCCGTCGGGCCGGCGGCGACGCGCCCGCGGGCAAGCAGGCGTTCAGCGCCTTGCCGCAGCATGAACTGCCCGACATCCACCGAAAACGGATCCAGCCGGATCCGGATGTCGGCCGCTCCTTCGCCAAAGTGCAGCGGCGCATCATAGAAGCGCCGCGGCCGGATCCGGATGTCGGAGAGCGCGAACTGGCCGAGCAGCACCGAAGGCCAGCCGTCGCGAAAGTCGCGCAGCAGCGCATGGCCGCGCCCGGTCAGCGCCCCGGCTTCCGCGTTCAGCCGGATTTCGGAAAACTCCAGCCGCTGCGCCTGCGGGTCGAATTCGAAATAGGCCTTGGCATCGGAAAAGCGCACCGCCTCGACATCCGGGGTCGGCTGCAGGGCGCCGGCGCCGAGCTGAAGCGTGCCGGCCAGAGAGGCCAGCTCCCCCCGCGCCGTGAACTCGGCCCTGAGCGCCCCCGAAATCCGGGCATCCAGCACGCCCAGAAAGCTGAGCGCAGGCGCCTGCAGCGCGATGTCGGTCGCGGCGGCATTGCGAAAGGTGGTGCCGATCGCCGCCCCCGACCCGGCCCGGTCGGTGCGCAGGCCGATGGTGACCTCGGCCAGCTCCTCGGTGCCGTCGAACACGTCGAAATCGATGCTGATGTCCAGCCCGGACGGATCGCGCTGCAGCTGCAGGCGCCCGTCGGTTATCTGCCACAGCCGCCCCGAGCGGGCATCTTCCAGGGTCAGCGTCAGATCGTCGGCGCGCAACCGGCCCAACCCCTTCAGCGCCGGCGCCTCGAAGGCTTCGTCCAGCCTGTCGAGCACCCCCGGCAGGGTGCCGCTGGCAACCGCGCCGCGACCGAAGGAGAGGTCGAAGCGCCCGTCGGCCCTCCGGCGCAGCGTCAGCTGCGCGCCCGACAGATGCACCGCCCCGGGCAGGAGCTCTCCGCCCAGCAGCGCCGCCGGCGAAAGCCGGGCCTCCAGCCGGTTCAGACGCGCCACCTCGGCCCCGCCGCCGTCGAACACGGCGACATTGCCCAGCACGATCAGCGGCACGAAATCGCGCCCCACCTGCAGCTGCAGCCGCCCGAGCTGCAGCCGGCCGCCGGCGAGCCGCTCGTTCACCGCCCGCTCGGCCCGCTCGATCAGCCACTGAGGCGCTCCGAGACCGCCACCGCCCAGCGCCAGCCCGGCCAGGACGAACAGCCCCGCCACCAGCACCCCTGCAAACCCCCGCCACAGCCCGTGCAGCCCCCGCCACAGCAGGCCGGCGCGACGGGGTGGCACGCGACGGGGGGGCACGCGACGGGGGGGAGCGCGACGAGGGGAGCGCCCGGATCTGCTGCTTTCGGTTTCACCCATCCGGAAAGCCCCGTTCTGTCCGCGCCCCGACGGCGGCAGGAAAATCCTGTTTCATGATTTCCCGATAGGAACTAGAATGAAGCCGGATTCAAGCAATTCAAGCAGATGTGACAGGGAGAGGCCAGATGCCCGCAGACAGCGCCGCAGGCGGCCGGCCTGAAACCGGCCAGCCCGCCCCCGACTTCACCCTTCCGACCACCGGCGGCGGCACGCTGCGCCTGTCCGCGCTGCGCCCGCGGAGCGTCGTGCTGTATTTCTACCCGAAGGACGACACCCCGGGCTGCACCACCCAGGCGACGGATTTCACCGCCCGCCACGCCGATTTCGACGCCCTCGGGGCGCAGGTTCTGGGTGTCTCGCGCGACAGCCTGGCCAGCCACGAGCGCTTCCGCGAGAAGCATGCCCTGGCCATCCCCCTGCTCTCGGACGAGGACGGAACGGTCTGCCGGGCCTATGGCGTCTGGGTCGAGAAAACCAATTACGGGCGCAGGTACATGGGCATAGAAAGGTCCACCTTCCTGATCGACGGCAAGGGCGTGCTGCGGCGGATCTGGCGCAACGTCCGCGCGAAGGGGCATGCCGACGAAGTCCTGACAGCGCTGCGCGAACTGTCCGGCCAGGGCTGATCCGTCGCCCCGGCACCTCTGCGGCCCGGCATCTCTGCGGCCCGGCATCTCTGCGGCCCGGCATCTCTGCGGCCCGGCACCTCTGCGCCCCGGCATCCACAAGGCGCCGGGCGCGCGCTTGCGTGCAGGCTGGCGCCCCTCGCCCGCCGATCCCGCCCCGCCGGCCCGCCGCTGCCGGGCGCCCGTCGGGATGCCTCCGGCCGCGCCGTCGCCATCGGCAGGTTCTTGCCGGTCTCGGCGGATTTCGCCCTCGCCCGGCCCGACGCGGCCAAAATTCTTGCCCCCGCCAGAATCCCTTTGTAAGCACGGAGCTGCGCGCGCCGGCCGACGTGTCGAAGCCCGCGGACAGGCCGCGCAGGAGGCAAGCCGCGCGGACAATGCGGGGCTGCCGGTGCGGGATGCCGGGGCGAGTCGGCGCACCGGGATGCGGCCTGCGTAACGTGCGGGCCTCGTGCTGCGGTGCCGTCTGCGGCGTCCTCGCATGCGCTGCCGTCCCCGCATGGTGGTGGTGGCGATGGTGTTCGCGTGCGGCAACGCTCAGGTGCAACGGCTTGTGGGGAGCTGGATTCAGATGACGCTACTCGGGAACAGGATCTCGGCCGCGCTGGCACGGCGTTTCCCGGAAAAACGCCTGTTCCTGCGCTCCGAGACCGAAACCCGCTTCATCCGGCTGAGCCCGGCCGGCCAGCTTCTGGCCTGGGGCGGGGCGGTCCTGTTCGTCGGCTGGACGGGACTCGCCAGCGCCCTGGTGCTGATGCACGGCATCGGTGCCGGCTCGGTGCGCGAGCAGGCCCGCCGCGAGCAGGCGCTCTACGAACAGCGCCTGAACGAGCTGGCCGGCGAACGCGACCTGCACGCCGCCGAAGTCCTGATGACCCGGGAGCGTTTCGACACCGCGCTCGGGCAGATCTCGCGTCTGCAGGCCCTGCTGCTGGAAAGCGAGAACCGGCGACGGGAAACGGAAAGGGGCATCGAGGTCATCCAGGCCACGCTGCGCCGCACCCTGAAGGAACGCGACCAGGCGCTGGAAGAAGCCGCCCGCCTCGCCGCGCTGCTGGAGGAGAACGGCCTTGGCGAGGGGAACGCCGACCCGCGCGCCGAGATCGGAAGCACCGTCGATTTCCTGGCCGCCGCGCTGGAGGAAACCGCGCGCGAACGCGATCGGCAGATGCGGCTCGCCGCCCGGGCCGAGGCTCTGGCCGCCGACCTGGAGCTGGAACGCGAGTTGCTGCAGGAACGGAACGAGCGCATCTTTTCCCAGCTGGAAGACGCGGTCAGCCTGTCGCTGGCGCCGCTGGACAAGATGTTCGAGGCCGCCGGGCTTTCGACCGAAAGGATCCTGAACGCCGTGCGCCGGGGCTATTCCGGCCAGGGCGGCCCGCTCACGCCGATCAGCTTCTCGACCCGCGGCGCGCCGCCGGATCCCGACAGCCTGCGCGCCAACGAGATCCTGGCCCGGCTGGACCGGATCAACCTGTATCGGATCGCCGCCGAGAAGATCCCCTTCGCGCTGCCGCTCAGATCGTCCTTCCGGCTGACCAGCCGCTTCGGGCCGCGCAACGGCCGGCTGCATGCCGGAACCGACATGGCCGGGCCGATGGGCACCCCGCTTTATGCCACCGCCGACGGGGTGGTCTCCTTCGCCGGCCGGCAGTCCGGCTATGGCTGGGTGGTGATCATCAAGCATGATTTCGGCTTCGAGACCCGCTATGCGCATCAGTCCAGAATCCGGGTGAAAAAGGGGCAAAGGGTCTCGCGCGGCGACCGAATCGGTGATATGGGAAGTTCCGGCCGGTCCACGGGTTCGCATGTCCACTACGAAGTGCGCCGCAACGGCAAGCCGGTCAATCCGATGACCTTCATCAAGGCAGCAAGAGATGTTTTCTAAGAGCAAGATAAACGAGCCCGGTCCGAAGAAGACCGCCAGCGCAGACGTTCCGGCAGGTGCCGAGCCGGCCGCGGCCCGCCCGCCTGCCGATTTCGCCCCCGCCGCCGCCAAGAGCAAGCCGCCGGCCTCGCTCCTGTCTTCGGATCTGGTCATCACCGGAAACCTCAAGACCACCGGCGACATCCAGATCGAAGGCGCAGTGGAAGGCGACATCCGCGCCCATCTGCTGACCGTCGGCGAAGGTGCCACCGTCAAGGGCGAGTGCATCGCCGACGACGTGGTGGTGAACGGCCGGGTGATCGGCCGGGTGCGCGGGCTCAAGGTCCGCCTGACCTCCACCGCCCGGGTCGAGGGCGACATCATCCACAAGACCATCGCGATCGAGAGCGGCGCCCATTTCGAGGGTTCGGTGCAGCGCCAGGACGATCCGCTGAATTCCGGCAGCAAGGGCGCGCTCGCCCCGCCGGCCGGTTCCCGGGAGAGCGCCGCCAAGGGGAGCTGAGCGCGGAGGCAGGCGCGGGAGCGGGCGCGCGGGCGTGAAGCCCCCGCCTCCGGAGCCATTGCCTCTCCCGTGCTCCCGTTTCCCGTGCTCCCGTTTCCCGTGCTCCCGTGGCGGACCGTCCCGGTCACGACGGCGCCCCGCACCGTGCCCCCCCCCCGCGTGCTCCCGCACCGTGCCCAGTGACAGGGCCCCGGTGACAGGGCCCCGGTGACAGCCGCCCGC
>JALSKC010000053.1 GCA_026989055.1 Paracoccaceae bacterium | reverse complement strand
AGCCCGCCATCGCCGTCGGCCAGCCCGCGAGCCAGACCTGCCGGCCGAGCAGCGCGTTGATCGGGACGGCCGGACATTCCGATCCGTCCTTGTAATCCCGTGCCGAGGCCGTCGCCCATCCCGCCTGGCTCCAAGGCGACGGCGCCGAAGAACAGCCGCTGGCGGATATGCGGCGCACCGATACCCGCAGCCGGCAGATCGGCCGCCGCGACGGCGTAAGATGCCGCTTCCAGGTCAGCCGCCAGAGCGTCGAACCACGCCCAGCCAGCCTTGCCTTCAGTCGCCGCTCGAGCAGCATTGCCAACCTTTCCGAGCACCGCTGCGCTCGCGACCTGCTCACCGAAGACAAGCCCCGGGCGGCAGGCTGCGACGAGCCGCAGGAATGCCGGGGCGAGATGGCGGTCATCGTCCTGTCCCTTGCGCTGTCCGGCCTGGCTGAAGGGCTGGCAGGGCGGCGAGCCGGTCCAGACGGACAGATCCCCGGCCACGCCAGTCAGGCGCAGCGCATGGGGCCAGCCGCCGATCCCGGCGAAGAAATGGCACTGCGCGAAGCCGCGAAGGTCGGCGGGCGCCACCTCGAGGATGGACCGTTCGTCCACCTCGCCGGCAGGCAACAGCCCGGCTGCGATCAGTTCCCTCAGCCATGCGCAGGCCGCGGGGTCGGCATCGTTGTAGTAGACGGGCATCATGCTGCGGCATCGGCCTTGTCGCCCAGCCGTTCGTCCTTCACCTCGGCAAACGTCCGCCCGTCGCCATCGAGAACCGCGTCGCGCCCGGTCTCCGCCTGCCAGCGCTCCACGGCGACATCCACGTAAGCGGGGCTGATCTCCATGGCGTAGACGCGCCGCCCGTAGGCTTCGCCCGCCATGATCTGAGAGCCTGAGCCCGAGAACGGCTCGTAGCAGAGGCCGCCGCGAGTGACGTGCTGGCGCATCGGGATCCCGAAGGCATCAAGCGGTTTCGGCGTCGGATGGTCGGGGCGCTCGTCCTTGGCGAAGCTGGGCATCTCCCAGGTCGAGGGCAGCGTTTCCTCGGCGACCTTCGGCGGGCGGTTCGGGCGCCGCCAGCCCATGAAGCAGGGCTCGTGCTTCCAGAGGTAGTGCGAGCGGGTCAGAACCCCGCGATCCTTTACCCAGATGATCTGCTGGTGGACGAAGGCGCCCGCCTTCTCCCAGCAGGCCTCGAGCATCGCCTGGCGCCGGGAGGCGTGCCAGCAATACCACGCGGCGTCCTCGGTGATCGCCTCGGCCACGGCGGCGGCGATGAAGTCGTCGTAGAGCTCGGCGCCTTGCGAGCTGTCGTCCCAGGTCGTGCCATAGGAGGCAGACCAGTCCTTGTTGCGCGTCGGGTGGTTCGAGCCGTCGTAGTCCACGAGATACGGCGGGTCGGTCGCGAACAGCACCGCGCGCTCGCCGTTCATCAGGCGGCGGACGTCCGTCTTGCTGGTGCTATCCCCGCAGAGCAGCCGATGATCGCCGAGGAGCCACAGGTCGCCCGTCCGCGACACCGGGTTGCGCGGCGGCTCGGGGATGGTCACCGGAGGCACGGAGCCCCCGGCGCCACCGTCCTCGCCGTCCCCGTCCGGATCGAGGGCCAGCAGCTTGTCGAGCTCGCCGTCGGAAAAGCCGACCAGCGACAGGTCATAGTCTTCGGCCAGCAGGCCCTTCAGTTCCTCGGACAGGACCGCCTCGTCCCACTCGCCCATTTCGGTGAGCTTGTTGTCGGCAATCCGGTAGGCCCGTCGCTGCGCCTCGGTCAGATGCCCGAGCACGATCACCGGCGCCTCGGTCAGCCCCAGTTGCGTCGCGGCCAGCACCCGGCCGTGGCCCGCGATCAGCTCGCCGTCGTCACCGACGAGGCACGGCACGGTCCAACCGAACTCGGCCATGCTGGCCGCGATCTTCGCGACTTGGTCGGCCCCGTGCGCCTTCGCGTTCCTGGCGTAGGGCTGGAGGCGCTCAAGCGGCCAGGTCTCGATCCGCTCGGGGGCGAAGCTCAGCGTCATGGGCGGTGTTCCGTGAGTGGTGGTGGATTCCGGCGCGGCGGAGTCCACCGGCTTCAGCGCTGGACTCCGGCGTCCACGGGGCATCCACCCCGCGTGGCCGGTCATGTCTTTGAAGTTACAAGGATTTTATTGCGCCGGAGGTGGATCTGGATTCCGGGTGGCTTCCCAAAAATCCGGCCCTGACGCTGGCGATATTGCGCGCCAAGCCCGCCAGCATACGTATCCGGCCAGGAAGGAACCAGGAAGTCGCCCGGGCTCCGCTTCGGCGCACCAATCGAACTTACCC
>JALSKC010000052.1 GCA_026989055.1 Paracoccaceae bacterium | reverse complement strand
CCCCGGGTGGCCTGTCGCCAGTGACGGCTTGATCCTGTTGGATCGTTCTTCCGGCAACCAAAAACAATCCGGGCATGAAACCCTCCCTGTCTCATGCCTGGAAACGCATTCCGATTCACAGCTCTACGCCCTAGGGCTCCAGCGGGCGCACCTTCAGCCGGGTGATCCGGTTCGCCTGCCGCTCGGCGATCTCGAAACGAAAGCCGTGGAAGGAAAACACCTGCCCGGGTTCCGGGATCGTCTGGGATTCGTGGATCACCAGCCCGGCCAGTGTATTGGCCTCCTCATCGGGCAGGCTGCAGTCGGTCGTGCGGTTGAAATCGCGGATCGTCATCGCCCCGTCAACCAGCCAGTCGCCTTCGGGGGTGCGCTCCAGTTCCGGGGTGTCGTCGATGTCGAATTCGTCGGTGATCTCGCCGACGATTTCCTCGATGATGTCCTCGAGCGTTATCAGCCCCTGGAGCACGCCGTATTCGTCCACCACCAGCGCGAAATGCACCTGGCGGTGCAGGAACTGGCGCAGCTGGTCGTCCAGCGGGGTGGTTTCCGGAACGAAATAGGGTTCCATCGCCACTTCCAGCACCGAAAAGGCGGCGAAGGGGTCTTCGCCCGGGCGGACCGTGCGGATGCGCTCGTAAAGCGCGCGCAGCAGGTCGCGGGCATGGAGGACGCCGACGATGTTTTCCGGTTCGTCGCGGTAGAGAGGCAGCCGGGTATGGGCCGACTGCAACGCCTGCTCCAGCACCTGGGAGGGGGGCAGGGTGGCGTCGATCATCTCGATTTCCGAGCGGTGGCGCATGATCTCCTCGACCGTGCGTTCGCCCAGATCGAGGGCGCCGAGCAGCCGGTCCCGGTCTTCCTTTTCCACCGCGCCCTCGTGGTGGCCCAGGGCGATCGCGCCGGCGATTTCCTCGCGCACCGCCAGGATCTTGCATTCCGGGTCGGCGCGCACGCCGAACAGGCGCAGCATCGCCCGCACCAGCGCCTGCACCACGGCCACCACCGGCGAGAAGGCCCGTATGACCGGTGCCATCAGCGGCGAGGCGCGCATCGCTGCGGTTTCCGGGTTGGTGATGGCATAGGTCTTGGGCAGGACCTCGGCGAAGA
This sequence comes from Paracoccaceae bacterium, assembly GCA_026989055.1. Classification (GTDB taxonomy): domain Bacteria; phylum Pseudomonadota; class Alphaproteobacteria; order Rhodobacterales; family Rhodobacteraceae; genus JAJRUE01. The sequence continues at coordinate 160,654 of JALSKC010000052.1, read as the reverse complement.
TCAGCACCAGCGCCGTCATCGCCAGGGTTGCCAGCGCCACCCCGCTGTCGCCCCACAGCCGGGTGAACAGCGCCGTGGCCAGCGAGGTGGCCAGGATGTTCACCAGATTGTTGCCCAGCAGCACCGAGCCGATCAGCCGTTCGCTGTCCTCGGTCAGGCGCAGCGCGCGTTCGGCCGCTTTCGAGCCGCGGTCGGCCAGGGCGCGCAGCTTGGCGCGCGAGGCGGCCGTCAGCGCGGTTTCCGAGCCGGAAAACATCGCCGACAGCAGCAGCAGCCCGCCGATTGCGGCCAGGGTGATCCAGAAGGCGTGGTCAAGAGTGGGCGAGGCAGCATCCATGAGCTTGTCTTTCCGGGAATGTGCCGCTGTTATGGGGGCAGAGGGCACGGCAATCAAGGGAGCAGCGGCACAGGTGGAAGCAAGGCGCCGGATCCGTGACCTGGGCGTGCTGGAAGGAGAGGTGCTGCTGTTCGGGGGGCCCTGTTCCAATCTGCAGGCCAGCCGGGCATTGCTGGCCGAGGCCCGCGCGCGCGCCATCCCGCCCGAGCGGCGCATCTGCACCGGCGATGTCATCGCCTATTGCGCCGCGCCGGGCGAAACCCTGCAGCTGTGGCAGCGCGAGGCACGGATCGTCGCCGGCAACTGCGAGCGCCAGCTGGCGGCCGGGGCCGCCGGTTGCGGCTGCGGCTTCGCCCCCGGAAGCCGCTGCGACAGACTTTCGCAGGGCTGGTACCGCCATGCCCTCGGGACGGTTTCGGCCGCGCAGCGCGCCTTCATGGCCTCCCTGCCCGACGTTATCCTGTTTTCCGCCTTCGGGCGGCGCCATGCGGTGATTCATGGCGGCCTGAGCGATATCGCCCGCTTTCTCTGGCCGGTTTCGCCGGAGGCCGCCTTCGCCGAGGAAATCGCGCTCCTGGTCGATCTGGTCGGGCCGCTGGAGCGGGTGATCGCCGGCCATTGCGGGATCGCCTTCAGGCGGCGGATCGGGGCGGTGGAATGGCTCAACGCAGGCAGTATCGGTCTGCCGCCCAACGACGGGCGCCCCGAAACCCGCTACCTGCGGCTGACCGGGGCGGGGGCGGTGTTCGAGCGCCTGCGCTACGACGCCGCCGCGGCCAGAGCCGACATGGAGCGGGCCGGGCTGGTGCAGGGCTACGAGCGGGCGCTCGTGAGCGGCTGGTGGCCGAGCGAGGAGATCCTGCCGCCGCAGATGCGGCGTGCTCAGCCCTCGCGCGCCAGCGGGTGATGTTCGAGCACCAGCCGGCGCAGCCGCTCTTCCAGAACATGGGTATAGATCTCGGTGGTCGAGATGTCGGCATGTCCCAGCATGCTCTGGATCGCCCGCAGGTCGGCGCCGTTGGCCAGAAGATGGGTGGCGAAGGCATGGCGCAGCACATGCGGCGTGACCTTCCGCCCGGCAAGCCCGGCATGGGCGGCCAGTCGGCGCAGCCGGTCGTGGAACCAGCCCCGGGTGATGTGGCCGCTGCGCCCGCGCGAGGGGAACAGGAAGGGGGAACCGCCCTGCGTCGCGCCTTTTGCGGAGGCCTTTTCGTCGGCGTCGCGCTGTTCCAGCCAAGCGGCCAGCGCCGCGCGCGCCGGCTGGCTCAGCGGCACCAGGCGCTCGCGCCCGCCCTTGCCACGCACCAGCAGCAGCCGCGGATCGCCGCGCGCGGCCGCCGCCGGCAGCCCGACCAGCTCGGACACCCGCAGCCCGGTGGCATAGAGCAGCTCCAGCAGGCAGCTGTCGCGCAGCCGCGCGCGCCGGCTGGAACCGAAGTTCCGGGCGGCTTCCAGCAGCGCGCGCACCTCCTGCTCCGACAGCGTGCCGGGCAGGCGGCGTTCGCGGCGCGGGCCGGCGATCGGCAGGGCCGGGTTGGTGTCGCGCCAGCCTTCCTCGACGGCGAAGCGCAGCAGCTGGCGGATCGACGACAGCCGGCGCGCCCGGGTCGCCCGCGACAGGCCGCGCCGTTCCTGTTCGCGCAGATAGGCTTCGATCTCTTCCCGGTTGCAGCGCCGGAAGTCGCTGTCGCGCGCGGCAAGCCAGGCGGCAAGATCCCGCAGATCGCGGCCATAGGCCAGAAGCGTGTTGCGCGCCGCGCCGGTCTCGGCGGCGGCGGCTTCGAGAAAGGCCGAGATCTGGCGTTCCATCTCCGTCATCCGCGCCGCTCCAGGATCAGGATCTGCAGCGCCGCCCGTCGGGCGGTGTCTTCCAGCCCGACGGCACGGAAGAAGGCGATGGCGTCGCTCAGCTCGTCGAGCTCGCCCTGGGCGCCGCTGTTCATCAGCTCGATCGCGCGCAGGATAGCCTCGCCAAGCCGCCCCCCCTCGGCGAGCGCGCGCAGCCGGAGCGGGATGCCTTCGGCGCGAAAGCCGTCCTGGAGTGCGGCGGCCAGGGGCTCGGCGGCCTGCACCGGCCCGGGCCGGCCCAGGGCCAGCGCCCGCAACAGCGCCGCGCGCTCTCCCTCGGGCGAGCGTGCGGCGGCGACCGCCTTGTAGCGGTCCGACAGCAGACCGATCTCGAAGGCCAGCCGTGCCGCCGCACCGGGCAGTTCCAGCCGGGCCAGCCGGTGGGCGAACAGCTGTGCGAAGGCGATCTCCAACTCGGCCGCGCGCATCGCCTCCCAGGCCGGGGCGAGCGCTTCGCCAACGCTGCGGGCATCGGAGCGGGCCAGCGCGCCTTCGAGCGCCTGGATGCGGGATACCCGTTCCCAGATGCCGCCGGATGCGGCCGGGCGGCGCTCGGTATAGAGCCCGAGCAGACGGTTCGGGTCCAGCGCCCCGTTGCGGACCAGCCGTTCGGCCGCCTCGATCTGGTTCTTCCAGCCGCTGGTATGGTCCAGATCGGCCCAGGCGAAGGCCACCGGCAGCCCGGCAGTGGGCAGCGGTTCCCCGATCGCTTCCAGCAGCCTGAACTTGAGCGGACTCATCCGCTCGGGAGGAGGCAGCCGCGGGGCGTTCTCGAACAGCAGCGGGTCGAGAAAGCGTGCCAGCAGTTCCCGCTCGGCGACAGGGATGTGCCCCAGCGCGCTGCCGACCTCGAGCGACAGCGCCGCGGCGTTCCAGTCACCGCCACGTGCCAGGCAGAAGATGCGCGCCGGAAAGGTGGGCGAAAGCGCCGGGCGGGCGCGCAGCCGGGCGCAGGCGGCATCTTCGCGGCGCAGCAGCAGCGCGATGTCGAAGGCGCGGCGAAACAGCGAGGGGCTGTCCTGGCCGGCACTTTCCAGAAGCTCCCCCGCCTGGGGCAGGGCGCCGAGCGCCAGCAGCCGGTCGATCCGGGCCAGCAGCAGCCGCGCGTCGGGGCCGGCATCCGATGGCGGTTCGAGTTCGGCCAGAAGCAGCGTGTAGAGCAGATCCCGCATCGCCGGCAGCAGCTCGGGCCGTTCGGCGGAAAGCCAGAAGATCAGGTCTTCGGTGCGGCTCTTGCCCCACAGCCCGGCGGGCAGCCCGGCGGCGGGCAGGATTCCGACGGCATCGGCGCTGGTTCCCGACAGCGGGCTGACCGTGACATCGCCGCCGTGGCGGCTCTGCGGCGACAGGGGGGCGGAGGAGGGGGCGCGGGGAGGGGCGATCGGTGTGCTCAGGCTGTCGGAGAGCCAGTCGATCGCCGAAAGGGGGACGCGGGCCTGCCCCGCGCTGTCGTCCGGAAAGAGAGCCCCCCCGGCAAGCAGCCCGGCCAGCAGCAGGAGCGGCCTTCTGGCCGCCGGGCGGCGGCGGGGCGGCGGGGCGGCTCGGAGGTCAGTCCACATCCAGCATCACCGGCTGGCGCGTGATCCTCTGTTCGGGCTCCAGATCGCCGAGATAGGCGAATCCGATCAGGCCGCTCGCCCCGGCGACAACCAGGAACAGCACCAGTCTGAACACGGCTTTCTTCATTTCCTTGCCCTTCCGGCCCCACTTGCGCTTCCGGTCGCTCTGCCGACAACCTTGCGCCGATTATATATGGCATTTTCCGAAACTTCACGCCATTGAGGAAGGGAATTGTCTGGCGGAGCGCTGCCCGTGACCTTCAGCCTGAAGAAGACGGTTGTCCTGGTGGGGATGATGGGGGCCGGCAAGACGACGGTGGGCATGGCGCTCGCCCGTCGGCTGGGCGCGCCGTTCTGCGACAGCGATGCCGAGATCGTGCGCGCCGCCAACATGCCGATCGCCGACATCTTCGCACGCGATGGCGAAGCCTTCTTCCGTGCCCGCGAGAGCGAGATCCTGAAGCGGCTCCTGGCCAGCCCGCCGATGGTGCTGGCAACCGGCGGCGGGGCGTTCCTGCGCGAAGACAACCGGCGCATCATCGCCGAAAGTGCGGTGTCGGTCTGGCTGAAGGCCGAGCTGGACCTGCTCTGGTCGCGGGTGCGCCACAAGGATACGCGGCCGCTGCTGCGCACCGCCGATCCCCATGCGACGCTGCGTGCGCTGTGCGCCGAGCGCGAACCGGCCTATGCAATGGCCGACATCACCGTGCAGGCGCTTGCCAGCCATTGCGTCGAAGACATGGCCGGGCGGGTGATCGAGGCGCTCCTGAAGCGCCCGGATGTTCTGGAGAGGACGAAATGACCGAAACCGTCGCCGTGGAACTGGGCAGCCGCAGCTACGAGGTGCGCATCGGCAGCGGGCTGCTGGCCCGCGCGGGCGCGGAAACGGCGCCGCTCCTGTCGCGGCCGCGGGTCGCGGTGCTCACCGAGGAAACAGTTGCCGGGCTGCATCTGGAAACGCTGCGCGCGGGGCTGGAGGCGGCGGGGGTGGCGATGCAGGCGCTGGTGCTGCCCGCAGGAGAGAGCACCAAGAGCTGGGCCCGTCTGCAGCAGTCCGTGGAATGGTTGCTGGAGCAGAAGGTCGAGCGCAACGACATGATCATCGCCTTCGGCGGCGGGGTGATCGGCGATCTGGCCGGTTTTGCCGCCGCCATCCTGCGCCGCGGGGTGCGTTTCGTGCAGATCCCCACCAGCCTGCTGGCGCAGGTGGACAGCTCGGTCGGCGGCAAGACCGGAATAAATTCGCCCGCGGGCAAGAACCTGATCGGGGCCTTCCACCAGCCCGCGCTGGTGCTGGCCGACATCGACGTGCTGGACACGCTGGAGCGGCGCGACTTCCTGTCGGGCTATGGCGAGGTGGTGAAATACGGGTTGCTCGGCGATGCGGCGTTCTTCGGCTGGCTGGAGGCCAACGGCCCGGCGCTGGCCGCCGGAGAGCGCGCCTTGCGCCGGGAAGCGGTGCGGCGCTCCGTGGCGATGAAGGCGGCGATCGTGGCCCGCGACGAGACCGAGCAGGGCGAGCGGGCGCTGCTGAACCTCGGCCATACCTTCGGCCATGCGCTGGAGGCGGCCACCGGATATTCCGGCCGCCTGCTGCACGGAGAGGCGGTGGCGATCGGCTGTGCGCTCGCCTTCGCGCTGTCGGCCCGCCTCGGGCTGTGCCCGCAGGAGGAACCGGGCCGGGTGCGGGCGCATCTGCGCGCGATGGGGATGAAGAGCGACATTTCCGACATCCCCGGCCCGCTGCCCGACGCCGACGGTCTTCTGGCGCTGATGGCGCAGGACAAGAAGGTGCTTGATGGCAGGATGCGCTACGTCCTGGCCCGCCGCATAGGGGAGGCCTTCGTGGCCGGAGATGTGGCGCCGGAAACGGTGCGCGCGCTCCTGGAGGAGGCGCTGACGGGTTGAGCCGCAGCCGGCATCGGCCCCGAGCGCCGGCCCGAGGGCGAAGGGGAGGCCGGCAGGAACGCCTGCAACGGCAGGAACGCCTGCAACGCTCCCGACCTCGGCGCAGCGCGCCCCGCTGCCGGCTGTCGCTCCGCCGCGGTTCAGCCGGGCAGGGCGCCGAGCAGGCCGACTTCCGGCAGCGGCCCTTCGGGCGGCACCGGGACGGCGCCGGCGCGGGCGGCTTCTATCCGCTTCCACAGGGGGCTGCCCTTCCTGCCCTGTGGCCAGACCCCGAGCAGCAGGAAGCGGAACCGTGGCGAATCGGCGGCCAGACGTTCGATCCGCTCGATGAAACGCGCCCCGTGGCCTGCGATCAGCCCTTCCAGGGGGCCGCCGGCCAGAGCGGCCGCCTCGGCAGGGGTTCGCAGCCCGATCATCGCCAGCAGCACCACCCGGAAGGCCTCTTCCGGGGCGTGAAAGGCGAGTTCGTCCAGACAGTCTCGCGCCCATCGGTTGCGTCGGAGCACGCCCCTGTCCGGCGGTTGCCGGCAGCCGGCATGCAGCCACTCCAGCAGCGCCGCGGCAACGAGATCCGCATCGAACGACCCATCGGGCCGGCACGGCCGGTCCCCGTGATAGCGGCAGGCGGTGCACGGCGGCGGCTGTTCGTGCATCAGAGCTGCATTTCCTTGACCGCTGCCAGCGTCAGTTCCGGGTGGTCGCGCTCGATGCGGTCGATGTCCCATTGCAGGCGGGTCAGATAGACCAGATCGCCGTCATTGTCATGGGCGATGTGCCCCTTGTTGGCCGCAACGAAGGCATCCACGACCCCCTGCGGGCCGCTGATCCAGCGCGCCGAGGTGAACTGGCTGGGCCCGAAGCGCACCGGCAACCCGTATTCCTGTTCGATCCGGCTGGCCAGCACCTCGAACTGCAGCGCCCCCACCACGCCCACGATGAAGCCCGCGCCGATCATCGGCTTGAACACCTTGGCCGCGCCTTCCTCGGCGAACTGCATCAGCGCCTTTTCCAGGTGCTTGGCCTTCATCGGGTCGCCCGCGCGCACGGTCTGCAAGAGCTCCGGCGCAAAGGAGGGGATGCCGGTGACGCGGATCGCCTCGCCCTCGGTCAGCGTGTCGCCGATGCGCAGCTGCCCGTGGTTGGGGATGCCGATGATGTCGCCGGCCCAGGCCTCTTCGGCCAGCTCGCGGTCGGCGGCCAGGAACAGCACCGGGTTGGTCACCGCCATCTGTTTCTTGCTGCGCACATGGGTCAGCTTCATGCCGCGCTTGAAATGGCCCGAGGCCAGCCGCAGGAAGGCGACCCGGTCGCGGTGCTTCGGGTCCATGTTCGCCTGCACCTTGAAGACGAAGCCGGAAACCTTCGTCTCGTCAGGAGAAATCTGGCGCGGGGTGGCGCTTTGCGGCTGCGGCGGCGGGCCGAAATTGGCGATGCCGCGCATCAGCTCCCGCACCCCGAAGGAGTTGATCGCCGAGCCGAACCAGATCGGGGTGAGGGTGCCCTCAAGGAAGGCCTGCCGGTCGAAGGCGGGCAGCAGTTCGCGCGCCATCTCCACCTCCTCGAGGAACGTCTCCAGCAGATGCGCGGGCACGTGCTCGGCAAGGCGCGGGTCGTCGAGGCCGTTGATCTCGATGCTTTCGGCCACGACGTTGCGCTCGGAGCGGTCCATCAGCTCCAGCCGGTCGTTGAGCAGATCGTAACAGCCGATGAACTCGCGCCCCATGCCGATCGGCCAGCTTGCCGGGGTCACGTCGATGGCGAGATTTTCCTGGATCTCGTCGATGATCTCGAAGGTGTCGCGGGATTCGCGGTCCATCTTGTTGCAAAACGTCAGGATCGGCAGGTCGCGCAGACGACACACCTCGAACAGCTTGCGGGTCTGGCTTTCGACCCCCTTGGCGCCGTCGATCACCATCACCGCCGCGTCCACCGCGGTCAGCGTGCGATAGGTGTCTTCGGAAAAGTCGCTGTGGCCGGGCGTGTCCACCAGGTTGAAGCGGTGCCCGTCGAAATCGAAGCTCATGGCCGAGGCGGAAACCGAGATGCCGCGTTCCTGCTCCATCTTCATGTAGTCCGAGCGCGTGCGCCGCGCCTCGCCCTTGGCGCGCACCTGCCCGGCCATCTGGATGGCGCCGCCGTAAAGCAGGAATTTTTCGGTCAGCGTGGTCTTGCCCGCATCCGGGTGGCTGATGATCGCGAAGGTGCGCCGGCGGGCGATTTCGGCGGGCAGGTCAGGGATGTTGTCGTTTCGCTGGAGCATGGTCGGGGTATAGGGCAGAGGAAAGCCCGGCACAATCGGCCTTGTCGCCTGCGGCTTGCGCAGGCGCTGCGGGCCGGGCCGGTCGGCTTAATCCGATCTTCAGGGCTTCGTGCTTGGCTTGGCGGATGGGGGCGACGGTTCCATCCGGGCCGGTGCGCTGGCGCCGCGCCGTGATGGCGGCACCGCGGTCGGCGGTGCTGTCCGCCCTGGTCGTTCTGGCCGGCTGTTCCGCTGCGCCCGACGGGTCGTCTGGCGAGGCCCCGCCGGGCTCCTTCGCCGCCTACCAGGTGCAGAAAGCCGCCCTCGCGGCGCGCTGGGGCGGGGTTGCCGCCACGCTGCCTTCCGATCTTCCCCATGCCGGAAGCGCCCGCTATTCCGGCGTCATGTCGCTGCGGCTGGAAAGCGCGGGGGGCGATCTGCCGGTGCACGGCGCGCTCACCCTGGATGTCGCCTTTGCGAGCAGCAGCCTGACGGGGGTGGCACAGGGCTTTGTCGGGCAGGGCGGCACGTCCTATTCCGGCAGCCTTTCCATCAGCAACGGCGTGATCGACCGTACCGCCGATCCGTCGGTTAGCTACAGCTTTTCCGCCAACATGGGGGGCACTCTGAGCGGTGGCGGCGACAGCTTCGCGATCAGCGCCGATCTCAACGGCGATTTTCTCGGCCCCTCCCACGGCGGGGTGACGGGGCCCGTGGCCGGCAGTGCCGTGAGCAGTTTCGGCACCGGCTACCTGTTCGGAGATTTCATCGCCGCGCGCTGAGGCGCGGGGCTGACCGGGTGCTGCGGGCGCGCGCGTGCCGCGCGCCGCCTTGCGGTGCGCCGGCGGTTTTGGAGCCGCCCGGCACGATCCCCGGAGCAGCCGGCTCGGGCTGCGCCCCCGGCAGTGCACGGTGGTTCCGGTTCGGCTGCGGAAATGTCAGCTGCGGAAATGCTTGGACAGTTTCAGCCCCTGGCCCTGATAGCTGGACTTCAGCGCTTCGCCATAGAGCCGCTCGGGCGGGGCGGCCATCCGCTCGTAGACCAGCCGACCCACCACCTGGCCGTGTTCGAGCACGAAGGGCGCTTCGTGGCAGCGCACCTCCAGCACCCCGCGCGCGCCGGCTCCGCCGGCGGCCGCATGGCCGAAGCCCGGATCGAAGAAGCCGGCGTAATGGACCCTGAATTCGCCGACCATCGCCAGGTAGGGGGCCATCTCGGCGGCGCAGTCGGGCGGCACATGCACGGATTCGCGGCTGACCAGGATATAGAAGGCGCCGGGGTCGAGGATGATCCGGCCCCGGTCGGCGCGGATTTCCTCCCAGAACTCGGCGGGGTCGTAGTGGTTGATCCGTGCGAGGTCAATCACCCCGGCATGGGGCTTGGCGCGGTATCCGGCCAGCCCGCCGTCTGCCGGGCGCAGGTCAACCGAAAAGCCGAGCCCGCCGGAGATCAGCGCCGCGCCATCGACCAGCGGCATCGCCGCATGCCGCCGGCGCAGCGCGGCGTCGTCCAGCACCGCCTGCCCCCGGCGGAACCTGATCTGGTTCAGCCGCATCCCCGGGCGCACCAGAACCGAAAAGGAGCGCGGGCAGATCTCGGCATAGAGCGGGCCGCGATAGCCCGGGGCAACGCGATCGAACTCGGTTCCGCCATCGGTGATCATCCGGGTCAGCAGGTCGAGCCGCCCGGTCGAGCTCTTGGCATTGGCCACCGCATGGATGTCCTCGGGCAGGGCGAGGCTTTCCTGCAGCGGCACCACGTAGACGCAGCCCTTTTCCAGCACCGCCCCCGGGCCCAGGTCGATCCGGTGCATGGCGAGTTCTTCGAGCCTTTCGGCGATTCTCCTGTCCCTGCCGGGCAGGAAGGAGGCCCGCACCCGCCAGGCCTCGTCTCCCAGCCGCAGATCGAGCGAGGCCGGCTGGATCTGATCCTTGCCGAAGGGAGCATCTGCGCGGATTCCGCCGCTGTCGATCAGCCCGGATACCGCGTGGTCGGGAAGAACACCGCTCTGGCGCATCAGGCCGTTCTGGCGCATCGGGCTGCCCCCCGCTTTTGCGCGCCCGCCGCCGGCGGGGCAGGGGCTGCAACTGTTCTGGTCGGGCTAGCAGGACTCGAACCTGCGACCTTCCGTCCCCCAGACGGACGCGCTACCAGGCTGCGCCATAGCCCGACCTGCGGCCCTAAATAGCGGTTTTGCGGCCAAGGGCAAGCCTGATCGCGCATCGTGTCCGGTTTCAGCCGGGCGGGGGAGCGGGCGGTGGCGCGCCCATGGTCTCGCGCAGTCTGAGAAGGCGGGCATGAAGCAGGCGCAGGCTCTGCCGCTCGGTTTGCGAAAGCATGGCGAGATTCCCGGCGCGGGTGGTGCGCAGGGTGCGCAGGATGGCGGCGGCATCCGGCTCCGCGCCCGCCGGTTGCGCGGGGGCGGCGGCGTCATCCGCGTCCGGCGGGTTCTCGTCGATTCCGGGCAAGGGGAGCGGGGGCGCGGAATCGGGAGCGGCCGCGGAGCGCTGCACCTCTCCTTCGGTGCCGGTTGCGGAGGCGGGCAGCTCGCCGGAAGGGGGGGCGGGGGCATCAGCGGCCGTCGGGGAGGCGGCGCTGCCGGGTTCCGGCTCCGGGGCCGGAGCGTCGGGCCGGGCGTCGGGCCGGGCGTCGGGGGGCGGGTTTTCCGGGGCCTCTCCGCGCCCGAGTGCCAGCGCCGCCTGGTAGCCGGTTACCGGACGCTCCGCGTCGGCGCCCTCCGGCAGCGGGCGCGGCGGGCGCTGCCCGTCTTCCGGCGGGAGCAGGTCAGCGTCTCCCGTTCCGGCGCCGGGGTCGGATCCGGGCCGTTGCGCATCGCCGCCGGCCTGCGGTGGAGCGGCCTGCGGGGGAGAGACGGGGCGGGGTGCGGCCTGCCCCGGCTGTTCTGCCGCCTCCGCCTCCGCTTCCGCCGCGGGGGAGGCGTCGGGGGAGGCGTCGGGGGGAGCGGCGGCTTGCGCATCCGCCCCGGCAGCGTCCTTCAGCCGGTGAATGTTGTCGGGGCGCTCCTCGGCCACGTCCAGCGCCATCGGCGCCGCGGGCACTGCGCTGTCGGCCTCCTGTCCGGAGCCGGCTGCGGGGAGCGGAGCGGATGCGGGGGGCTCGGCGGCTCCGGCTGCGGGATCCGGCGGCCCCGCTCCGGCCGCCTCTCCGGCAGCTTCGTCTCCGCTCTCCCCGTTCCGGCGTGCCGCCTGCGCGGCGCGCACGGTCGGGCTTTCCGGCGGCAGCTGTGCGGTAACGTCGATGATTTCGGCGCTCCCCGCGACTTCGGCCTCTTCCGCGGGGGGCTCTCCGGTGTCGCCGGTGATCGGAGGCGAAAGCGCGCAGACCCGGCGCACGCCTTCCTCGCGCAGCATCTTCTGCACCCCGCGGATGGTCATTCCGTCGTCGTGCAGCAGCTTCCTGATGCCGCCGAGCAGGAGCATGTCGCGCGGCCGGTAGTAACGGCGCCCGCCGGCACGCTTGACCGGCCTGATCTGGGAAAAGCGGCTTTCCCAGAACCGCAGCACATGGGTGGGGACGCCCAGCCAGTCAGCCACCTCGGAGATGGTGCGAAAGGCCTCCGGCGACTTTTCCATGCACCTACCCCCTGCGCCGGTTGCCCTCGGCGACGCGCTCCTTCATCAGCTGGGAGGGGCGGAAGGTGAGCACCCGGCGCGGCGAGATCGGCACTTCTTCGCCGGTCTTCGGATTGCGCCCGATCCGGGCAGCCTTGTTGCGGACGTTGAAGGTGCCGAAGGAGGAGATCTTGACGCTCTCGCCGCGCACCAGCGCATCGGAGACATGGGTCAGGACCGATTCGACAAGCTGTGCGGATTCATTGCGCGACAGGCCGACGGTGCGGAACACCGCCTCGGCAAGATCCATTCTGGTCAATGTCCTGTTGCCCATTCCTTCCCCCTGTGCCTTTCCGTCGTCCGATCCTGCGGAAACCATAGGGGCGGGGGGGGAGACGGTCAATATCGGGGAGATGCGGGGGCGGAGGCTGGCAGATTCGGGCCGCCGGCGGCCGCCCTCACCAGCGCAGCGCCACCGCCCCCCAGGCCAGCCCGCCGCCGATCGCCTCCAGCAGCAGCAGTTCGCCCGGGCGGAAGCTGCCCCGCGCCGCCGCCACCGACAGCGCCAGCGGAATCGAGGCGGCCGAAGTGTTGCCGTGATCCTGCAACGTCACCACCACGTGGTCCATCTCCAGCCCCAGCTTCTTCGCGGTGCCGGCAATGATGCGGATATTGGCCTGGTGGGGCACGATCCAGTCGAGATCGCCCGGCTCCAGCCCGGCCTTCTCGAGTGCCGCCAGCGCGGTTTCGGCCAGCTTGTTGACCGCCTGCTTGAACAGCTCCGGCCCCTGCATCCTGAGCACGCCGACGGTGCCGGTGCTGCTGACGCCGCCATCCACATAGAGCAGTTCCCGCTGGCTGCCGTCCGAGTTCAGGTCCACCGCCAGGATGCCCCGGTCCTGCGGGGTGCCGGCCCCCTCGACGGCTTCCAGTACCAGCGCGCCGGCGCCGTCGCCGAACAGCACGCAGGTGCTGCGGTCGGAGAAGTCGAGGATGCGCGAGAAGGTTTCCGCGCCGATCACCAGCACCCGCCGGACCAGCCCGGCCCGGATCATCGCATCGGCGTTGGCCAGGGCGAAGATGAAGCCGGCACAGACCGCCTGAACGTCGAAGGCGAACCCCCCCTTCATGCCCAGCGCTGCCTGGACCATGGTGGCGGTCGAGGGGAAGGTCAGATCCGGGGTCGAGGTGGCCAGAACGATCGCGTCGATGTCGGCGGGGGCAAGCCCGGCATCATCGAGTGCGGCACGGGCGGCGCGGGCGGCCATCCGGGCGCTGGTCTCGCCCTCGGCGGCGAAGTGGCGTCGCTCGATCCCGGTGCGGCTGCGGATCCAGGCATCGGAGGTATCCAGGGTTCTGGCGAACTCCTCGTTCTCGACAACGCGTTCGGGCAGGTAGTGTCCCAGGCCGCAGACTGCCGCGCGAATGGTCATGATCGCTCACCGTCGTTGCTGTTGCCGCCGCTTCCGGCGTCGGCCGCTTCCGGGGGGGAGTGCGTCTCGTCGTCGCGCGCGGGCAGAACACGGGCCACCCGGGCGGCGAGGCGGTCGCTGAAGCGGGCCCGCGCCAGGCGCACCCCGAGGCCGAGCGCCGCCGCCACCCCGGTGGAATCGGCGCTGCCGTGCGACTTGATGACGGTGCCGTTGAGGCCCAGGAAGACCCCGCCGTTGACCCGGCGCGGGTCGATCCGCCGATTGAGCCGCCTGAGCGCGCCGGTCGCCAGCAGCGCGGCGATGCGAGACAGCGGCGTGGCCCGGAAGGCATCGCGCAGCAGGTCGGCGATCAGCCCGGCGGTGCCCTCGGCCGTCTTCAGGGCCACATTGCCGGTGAAGCCGTCGGTGACGATCACGTCCACCCGCCCGGAAGGGATGTCGCCGCCCTCGACGAAGCCGACGAATTCCAGCCCGCCCTGCGCGCTGCGCCTGCCGATCAGCTCATGGGCCGCCTTCAGCTCGGGCCGGCCCTTGTGCTCTTCGGTTCCCACGTTCAGGAGCCCGACGCGCGGGCGCTCCAGCCCCAGCCCGTTGCGGGCATAGGAAGCTCCCATCAGCGCATATTGCAGCAGGTCGTGCTCGTCGGCGCGCACATCGGCACCCACATCGAGCATGATGTTGAAGCCATGCGGCGCGCGTGCCGGCCAGAGGCAGGCAATGGCCGGGCGGGAGATTCCGGGCAGCCGGCGCAGGCGCAGCATGGAAAGCGCCATCAGCGCGCCGGTGTTGCCGCAGGAAACCGCGACCGCGGCCGCGCCCTCGCGGACCGAGTCGATGCAGGACCACATCGAGGTGCCCTTGCCGTTGCGCATCACGTGGCTGGGCTTGTCCTGCATCGAAACCACGCCGTCGGCATCGTGCAGCCGGCAACGCCCGGACAGGATCGGCCGGCCGGTCAGCAGCGGCTCCAGGCGCTCCCGCGGCCCGTGCAGCAGGAACTCCACATCGGGGCATTGCGCCGCGCAGCTTGCCATTCCGGCCACGACGGCCTCCGGGCCGCGATCGCCGCCCATGGCGTCAACCGAAAGCACGATCCGCTGATCGGCGCCGCTGGCGGAGGAAAGCCGGGTATCGTCCTGTGCCGTCATGCCCGCGTGCCGCGAAGGCGGGGTCAGGCCGCGTCTTCGTCGTCGTAATCGGTCTCGTCGGCGATTGCGACAACTTCGCGTTCGGCATAATGCCCGCAGGCCGGGCATATGTGATGCGGCCGCTTCAGCTCGCCGCATTCGGGGCATTCCGCCGGGTTCGCGGCCACCAGCGCGTCATGGGCGCGGCGCATGTTCCGCTTCGAGCGGGTGATCTTGTTCTGAGGGACAGCCATGTCACAAACCTCGGATTGTCCGGGGCCCGGCCCCGATTGCGTTGCAGCCTTCCACGGGTCTTACGCGCTTGTGCCGCCCGTGTCCAACCCATCTTGAGAACGAGGCCGGGAACATACTGCCTCCGCGATGACTTGCAAGCGTTTTTATCGCCGCTTGCGCGGCCCTGCGCCCGCGGCGGGGGAGGGCCCGCTTCCGGGGCCTTTCCGCCGCTCCCGGGCGTTGCCGCCGTGGCCGTTGTTCCGCGAATGCCGTTGCCTTTCCGGAGGGGTGCCCGGGCCGGCGGCGGTGTCCCCCCGTTCCTGCGCCGTCTGCTCCCGCGCGGCTTCCGGCAACGGTGCCTCCTCCGGCCCCGGCGCCGCTTCGAGGCGGGCGCGCAGCATGTCCAGCCCGGCAAAGGGGTGGCGCTCCCGTGCCCCGGCATCCTCCGGCGAAGACGCCGGCATCGCCAGCACCGCGCCCTCGGCACGCGGAAAGGGTGGCAGCGCCAGGGCCAGTGCTTCGGCCATGATCAGCCCCGGGTCGATCTCGTTGCCCAGGGGTTCGATATCCACATCCTGCGGAATCTCGGTCTCGCTGCCTGCCGCATGTTCCTCGCGGTCGGCATCCGGCAGGAAGCGTCGCTCTACCGGTTCGTCGATCCGGGTGCGCACCGGAACCAGGGAAACCCGGCAGGGCTGCTCGACAGTGGCCCCGAGCCGCGCGCGCAGATGCCAGCCGCCGCCTTCAAGCGCCGAGATCGTGCCGCGGAAGGACAGCCTGCGCAGCCCCGTCAGCCCGAGCGCACGGGCCAGGGCCCGGGTCGTCTCGGGAGGCGGGCGCAGGTCGAAGGCGGTCGGCCGGGACGCCGACAGCGCGCGCAGCCGTATCGGGGCCGCCCAGGGTGCCGGCGAATCCGGCCCTGCCGATGACGTGCTGTCCGGATTTCCCGTCATGGCCCCTTCTTGAACCCGCTCCGTTCCTTCTGTAAGCCGGATAGGAGCCAGGCGGCATCATGGCAAGGGGCAAATGCGCGGGGCGGCCGTATCGGAGCGGTTCCGCCCGTGGCGGCCGCGGCTGGCGGCATGCCGGCGCGCGGGGTGCCGTGTGGTCTGTGTGGTGCGGTGGGCGCAGGTGCCGGGCGCCGGGCGCCAGAGGGGTGCGGGAGGGGTGCGGGAGCGCACGGCGGCGGGCGAATGGTGCTGCGGCGAAGGGGAAGGGCAAGGAGGGGCCGGATGAGGCATTCCAGCGGGAAACTGCGGGTCAGCGGGAAACCGCGGGCCGGGTGGCCCTGGGTGAGTCCCTTCCGTGGGCGGTGCGGGCGCCTGCGGGGGGTTGTCGGAGGGCTGGTTCTGGCCGTTCTGGCCGGTTGCGCGCCGCAGCTGCGCACCCACGGAAATGCGCCCTCCGAGGCGGAGCTGGCGCAGATCGTCGTCGGGCGCGACGGGCGCGAGAGCGTCGCCGGGTCGTTCGGCCCGCCGTTCCTGAAGGGGCTGCGCGGCGATGACAGCTGGTATTATGTCGAAAGCCGTTTCCGCCATGTGGGGGGGCTGCCGCCGCGGGAGGTGGCCCGCGAGGTGGTCGAGATCCGCTTCGATGCCGCGGGCCGGGTGGCCGACATCGCCAGATACGGGCTGGAGGACGGGCGCATCATCACCCTGTCGCGCCGGGTAAGCGATCTGCCCGGAGACAGGACGCCTTATCTGAACCGGATCCTGCGGGGGCTGTTCGGTCGCTGATCCTGCTGCCTGCGGGCCGGGAGACCTGCGGCGGGGGCGGCCGACGGGAGCGGGGAGCGGCCCGTTTCCGGGTTTCCGGCCCGTTTCCGGCCCGTTTCCGGGTGGTGCGTTCCGGCTGGGTCATGCGCTGCGCGCCCGCGCCGGCCGGGGAAGGCAGCCGTGCCGCGGGCCCGGAGCTGTTCCCGCCCCCCGTTTCCGTTCCTCGGTGCTGCCCTTTCCTCGGTGCTGCCCTCCGGTGTTGCCCCGCCCCGCCGCTCCCGTCGAACCCCGGAGCGCGCGTCAGCCCGCGCGTCATTCCTGCGGGTCGGCGCCTCCCTGCGCGGCGGGGGAGAATTCCAGCGCCACGCCGTTGATGCAGTAGCGCAGCCCGGTGGGGGCGGGGCCGTCGGGGAAGACATGGCCGAGATGGGCATCGCAGCGGGCGCAGTGCACCTCGGTGCGGCGCATGAAGAAGCGGCGGTCCTCGCTTTCGCCGACGGCTTCCGGGCGCAGCGGGCGGAAGAAGGAGGGCCAGCCGGTGCCGCTGTCGAACTTGGCATCGCTGGAAAACAGCTCGGCGCCGCAGCAGACGCAGCGGAACACCCCGGGTCCGGCGGGGAAGTCGTCATGGCTGAAGGCGCGTTCGGTGGCGTGCCTGCGCGTGACCCGATAGGCGAGATCGGACAGCTGTGCCCGCCATTCGGCATCGGTTCTGGTGATCTTTTCCATCTTCTCCCCCATGCGCAGGTTCTCCCCCGGTTTTCCCCTCCGGTTATCCTCTCTCGTGCCGGCGTCTCGTGCCGGGTGTCCTTCCTCGCGCCGGGCCGGCTTGTTTCCCGGCCGGGGAAGGGCGTAAGGTAAGGCAGGATGGAGCTGTCGCCAAGAACCCTGCCGCTGCGCCTGCCTTCAACAGCGCGTGAAGGCGCGCAGCTGCGGGTGCGCCAGGCAAGGACGCAGGCAGACCTGCGGGCGGCGCTGCGGCTGCGGGGGCGGATGTTCCGGAACGCGGCGCCCGGCCGGCCGGGGAGCGGGGGCGACGACCGCGACAGCTTCGATTCCCGCAGCCTGCATCTGCTGGTGGAGGAGACGGTCTCGGGGCGGTTGCTCGGCTGCTGCCGGTTGCTGCTCCATTCCTGCGGCAGAGAGATCCTGGGCGGCTATGCCGCACGCCATTACGGGTTGGCGCGGCTGGCCCGTCACCCGGGGCCGATGGCCGAGCTGGGGCGGTTGTGCATCGACCCCGCCGGGCCGGGGCCGGAGGTGGCGCGGCTGATCGTGGGGGCGGTTGCCGGAATTGTCCTGCGCCACCACATCGGCTGGCTGTTCGGCTGTTCCTCTCTGCCCGGCGTCGAGCCCGGACGCTGGCACGATACCCTTGCCCTGCTTGCCAGCCGGCACGGCCCGCCGGCGCGCTGGCGCCCCGAGCCCGTCGCTGCGCAGGCGCTGCCCCTGCCGCCCCC
Source organism: Paracoccaceae bacterium (assembly GCA_026989055.1). Taxonomy (GTDB): domain Bacteria; phylum Pseudomonadota; class Alphaproteobacteria; order Rhodobacterales; family Rhodobacteraceae; genus JAJRUE01. Next base: position 143,221 of record JALSKC010000052.1, on the reverse strand, counting down.
CGAGGGTGCCGACCTGCGGGCCGGGCTGCGGGCCATGCCGGCGCCGCTGCGCAGCTATCTGGCGCTGGGGGCCTGGGTGAGCGATCATGCGGTGGTGGACCGGGATCTCGGCACGCTCCACCTGTTCACTGCGCTCGAGATATCCGCCGTGGCCCCGCGCCGTGCCGCCTTCCTGAGCCGGTCTCCGGAGGCGCCGCCCGCCTGAACCGGCCCGGGGGGTGTCTGCCATTGACCCGGCCGCCTGCCGGCGCTAGCCGATGCGCATGGCCCGCGCTCCCCTGCTTCAGCTTTCCGGCATTTCGCTCACATTCGGCGGGCGGCCGCTGTTCGAGGATCTGGGCGTGATCGTGCAGCCCGGCGACCGGCTGGCGCTGGTGGGGCGCAACGGTTCGGGCAAGTCCACCCTGCTCAAGATCATGGCCGGTCTGGTGGAACCGGACCGGGGCGAACGGGTCGTCGGGCCCGGCGTGGCCATCGGCTACATGGAACAGCATCCGGACATGTCCGGGTTCGAAACGCTGGGGGAGTTCGCCGCGCGCGGGCTGGAGCCGGGCCAGGAGTATCGCGTCGAGATGGCCGCCGAGGGGCTCGGCTTCGACCCCGACAGGCGGGTGGTCACGGCTTCGGGCGGCGAGCGGCGGCGCGCGGCGCTGGCGGGGCTGCTGGCCCGCGCGCCCGAGCTGATGCTGCTGGACGAGCCGACCAACCACCTGGATATCGAGGCGATCACCTGGCTCGAAAGGCGCCTTGCCGCCATCCGCGGCGCCTTCGTGATCATCAGCCACGACCGCGCCTTCCTGCGCGCGCTTTCACGGGCGACGCTCTGGCTGGACCGCGGCCGCCTGCGCCGGCGCGACAAGGGATTCGACGGTTTCGAAGCCTGGCGCGACAGGATCCGGGAACAGGAGGACATCGCCGCGCACAAGCTGGAGCGCAGGATCAGGGCCGAGGCCCGCTGGGCGGTCGAGGGCATCTCGGCCCGGCGCAGGCGCAACCAGGGCCGGCTGCGGGCGCTTGCGAAGCTGCGCGAGGAGCGGCGCGCGATGCTTGCGCGTCAGGGGCGCGCCGGCATGGCGCTGGAAGCGGGGCCGAAGTCGGGCCGCATGGTGATCGAGGCGCGGGGCATCTGCAAATCCTTCGAGGGGCGCGAGCTCCTGCGCGATTTCTCGGTTCGCATCCTGCGCGGCGACCGGGTGGCGCTGGTCGGCCCCAACGGCGTGGGCAAGACCACGCTTTTGAAGATCCTGACCGGGCAGATGGTGCCCGACAGCGGCACGGTGCGGCTGGGCACGAAGCTGCAGATGGCGGTCTTCGACCAGAACCGCAGCGGGCTCGACGAAAACGCGAGTCTGTGGGAAAACCTGACCGGCGATCCGGGCATGCGGGTTGCGGGGGCCTCCGACCGGATCATGGTGCGCGGGCGCGCGCGCCATGTGGCCGGCTATCTGAGGGACTTCCTGTTCACCGACGAACAGCTGCGCAGCCCGGTGCGGGCGCTGTCGGGCGGCGAGAAATCGCGCCTGCTGCTGGCCCGGCTGATGGCGCGCGAGAGCAACCTGCTGGTGCTGGACGAGCCGACCAACGATCTGGACATCGAGACCCTGGACCTGTTGCAGGAACTTCTGGCCGATTACGACGGCACGGCGCTGATCGTCAGCCACGACCGCGATTTCCTGGACCGGGTGGCGACCCTGACCGTGGCGATGGAGGGCGCGGGGCGGGTGCAGGTCTTTCCCGGCGGCTGGAGCGACTGGCAGGCGCTGCGGGCAGGGTCTGCGGAGCCGGTGCGAAAAGATATTTCGGGAAAGACCGGCAGGGAACGGGCGAAAAGGGACAAACCCAAGCCGAAGACAACCGGCCTGACCTTTACCGAACGTCACCGGCTCGAAGCCCTTCCGGGGATCATCGAGCGCCTCGAGCAGGAGGTGGCGAAGCTGGGCGAGGCGCTTTCGGATGCCGGGCTGTTCGCGCGCGAGCCGGAGAAATTCAAACGGATAAGCGACGCGCTTGCCGAGCGCCAGGCGGCGCTGGAGGCGGCGGAAGCCGAGTGGCTGGCGCTGGAAGAGCGGGCCGAAGGGGGCTGAGCGCGGAAAGCCGGGCACGGAACGGGGCGGAACCGGCCGGCCAGGGGGCGCGCCGGCGGCCGGGGCGCTCAGGGGGCGCTCAGGGGGCGCTCAGGAGGCGCTGCGGCCGGGGGCGTCGGCAGCCGCTCCGGCCAGATCGCGCAGCACCTCGAGCACGCACATCACGTCGTCGTGGGTGCAGTCGAACTGCCCCACCTGAACGCGGATGACGAAGGTTCCCCGGTGGCGGGTCTGGGTCAGGTAGATGCGGCCGTCGTCGTTGATCCGGCGCAAAAGCGCCTCGGTGGCGGCATCGTCGCGAAAGCGGAAGGTGAACAGCGAAAGCACCGGCGGGGTGACGATCTCGAAACCGGGCAGGACGGCGATTTCCTCGGCCAGCTTCCGCGCCCAGGCCACGTGGTTGCGGATCCGTTCGCGCAGACCCTCGAGTCCGTAGGCGCGCAGCAGGAACCAGATCTTCAGCGCCCGGAAGCGCCGCCCGAGCGGCACCGTCCATTCGTTGAAATTGGTGATCTCCTCCCGGCCCAGGGTCTGCAGGTAGTCCGGGCGCAGGCCCGTCGTGCGGATCTGCGGCTGCGGATCGGCCAGGAACTGCACCGCGCAGTCGAACTGCGCTCCCAGCCATTTGTGCGGGTTGAACACGATGCTGTCGGCGCCGTCCACCCCGGCCCAAAGGTGGCGGAACTCGGGGCAGATCATCGCCGACCCGGCCCAGGCAGCATCGACATGAACATACAGGTCGTGGGCGCGAGCCACCCTGACGCAATCGGCAATCCGGTCCATGGCCCCGACCGAGGTGCCGCCCGTGCAGAGCACCACACCGGCCGGCCGAAGGCCGTCTGCACGGTCCTGGACAATGGCCGCCTCCAGCGCGTCCGGGTCCATCGACATGCCGGCGTCTGTGGCCACCCTGACCAGGTTGTTCTGGCCGATGCCGGAAAGCCGCGCCGCCTTGTCCACCGAGGAATGGGTCTGATCGGAGGCATAGAGGCGCAGCACGGGCTGCGCGGACAGCCCGGCCGCATTGCCCTGCCAGCCCAGCGCGCGTTCGCGCATGGTCAGCACCGCACAGAGCGTGGCGGTAGTGGCGCTGTCCTGGATGGTGCCGGTGAAATGCCCTGCCAGCCCCAGCGCCCGGCGCAGCCAGCCTATCATGGCCTGTTCGAGCTCGGTCGCCGCCGGCGCGGTTTCCCACAGCATCGCCTGGGCGGCCATGCCGTTGGCCAGCTGCTCGGCCAGCATCGAGGCCGGGGCGGCATTGGCCGGGAAATAGGCAAAGAACCGCGGGTGCTGCCAGTGGGTCATGGCGCCGGGCACGAGGGCCTCGAAATCGGCGAAAATGCGCTCCATCGGCTCGGCGGTTTCCGGCGGGGTGGCGGGCAGGCGGGCGGCCAGCTCGCCGGGCGCGGTGCGGGCGCGCACCGGCCGCTCGCGCAGGTGTGCGTGATAGTCGCGCAGCCAGTCGGCGGCGCGTTTGCTCCAGCGGTTCAATGCGTCATGGTCCATCGCGTCACGGTCCATCCGCTCGGGTCCCGTTCCCGCTCGGGCCGGTGCCGCCGCGCGGCAGGCGGGCGGGCAGGCGGGCGGAAAGGACGCCCGAGGCCCGGCGCCCGGTGCGGGCGCGCCGCTCCAGGGCGAGGCGCCCCGATACGATCCGGAAGAAATTCCCGGAAGAAGTTCCCGGAAGAAGTTTCATCGCCACCTCCGGCATCGAAGTGAGCATCCGGCCGGGGGGCTGTCAATCGGGTTCTGCCGGCATCACCCGCCGGCTGGCGTGACGGCCCGCAGGAGCGCTCCTGCGGGCCCGCCGGCGGGATCAGCCGCCGCTTTTCATGGAGTCGTCGCTTTTCATCATGGAGTCATCCATTTCCATTCCCATGGTCTCGCCCATCTTGTCGGCCATTTCGGGCGCGCAGGCCCCCAGCGTCAGAAGGGCCACGACAGCGGCGGCAAGCTTGGAAGCAAGCTTGGAAGAAGTGAACATGATCTGTCCCCCGGTTCGGTTTCGGTTCATGCGGAATCCGCCACACCGGCTTGCGGGATGCGGCCTTCACATGCAATCCACATCCACGTGAGCTCTCCGTGCGGGGTGAGGCCGGCGCCGACCGGGCCTCGCATCCGACCGGGCCTCACATCCGCTTGAGCGCCGTCGCCCGGGGATTGCAGCCGTCCGGCCAGGCTCTATATCCTTGACGCCAGCCTGGCAATCCGTTTGGTTGCGTCCGCCGCCCCCGGCGGGCCATGACAGAGGAGCAGACATGAGATATCCGACACGCATGCGGGCCGTCTGGCCGGTGACACCGGCCGGGGTTCTGCACGCCCTGGTCCTGGGGGGGGCGATGCTGCTGGCGGCGGCATTTTCCGCCCAGGCCCGCAGCGCCCCGGAAAGCTTCGCCGATCTGGTCGCGCAGGTCAGTCCGGCGGTGGTCAACATCACCACCAGCACCCGGGTGGCGGCCCCGGCCGACGACATGCCGATGGTCCCCGAGGGCTCGCCTTTCGAAGATCTGTTCAAGAATTTCCGCGACCGCGAGAACGGTGCCCCGCGCCCGCCCCGGCGCAGCCAGGCGCTGGGGTCGGGCTTCGTGATTTCCGAGGACGGCTTCATCGTCACCAACAATCACGTGATCGACGGTTCGGACGAGATCGTGATCGAGTTCTTCGATGGCGAGAAGCTGCCGGCCGAGGTCGTGGGCACCGACAGGAAAACGGACATCGCGCTGCTCAAGGTCGAAAGCGACGAACCGCTGCCCTTCGTTTCCTTCGGCGACAGCGACCTGATGCGGGTCGGCGACTGGGTGCTGGCGGTGGGCAACCCGCTGGGGCAGGGCTTTTCCGTGTCGGCGGGCATCGTTTCGGCCCGCAACCGCGAGCTTTCCGGCGCTTATGACGACTTTATCCAGACCGATGCCGCGATCAACCGCGGCAATTCGGGCGGGCCGCTGTTCAACATGGATGGCGAGGTGATCGGCGTGAACACCGCGATTCTCTCGCCCACCGGCGGTTCGATCGGGATCGGTTTCTCGATGGCGTCCAACGTGGTCGGCCGGGTCGTCGCGCAGCTGCGGGAATTCGGCGAGACCCGGCGCGGCTGGCTCGGAGTCCGGATCCAGGACGTGACTGCGGACATGGCCGAGGCGCTCGGGCTGGACCGGGTTGCCGGTGCGATGGTCACCGACGTGCCCGACGGGCCGGCGAAGCAGGCCGGAATCAGGCCTGGCGACGTGATCCTGTCCTTCGACGGCGAAGAGGTGGACGACACGCGCGAGCTGGTGCGCATCGTCGGCAACGCCGAGGTCGGCAGGACGGTGCGGGTCGTGGTGTTCCGCGACGGCGGCACGCAGACGGTCCTGGTCACGCTCGGGCGGCGCGAGGAAGCCGAGGCGGCGCTGACGGATTCCGGGCCCGGGCAGGCACGCCCGGAACGGCTGTTCGGGATGACGCTCGGGCCGCTGACCGACGAGCTGCGCGGGCAGCTCGGGCTGGACGGCACGGCGCGTGGGATCGTGGTGCTCGACATCGACGAGGACAGCGAGGCCTATGAAAAGGGCCTGCGCGCGGGCGACCTGATCACCGAGGCCGGGCAGGAAAGGGTCGCCACCGTGGCCGATCTGCGGGAGCAGATCGACGCGGCCCGCGAGGCCGGGCGCAGGTCGCTTCTGCTGCTGGTGCGCCGTGACGGTGAGCCGCGCTTCGTGGCGCTGAACATCGAGGAGTAGCCGCCGCGCCGGCGGAGGGTTCCTCCGACTCCTGACGGCAAGAGGGGCGTGCCTTCGGCGCGCCCCCGTTCCGCGGCCTTCCGCTTCACCTCCCGCGCCTCGTTCCGGGCGCGGAAAGCGGGGGCTGGAAAAGCCTCGTCTCTTGTCCTATTTCCCTGTCGGATCGGCAAAGGAGAGATGCCATATGGCCAGGATCACCTATATCGAGCACAACGGCACCGAACATGTGGTGGAGGTGCCCAACGGGCTTACCGTCATGGAGGGCGCCCGCGACAACGGCATTCCCGGCATCGAGGCCGATTGCGGCGGCGCCTGCGCCTGTTCCACCTGCCATGTCTATGTGCACCCCGACTGGGTGGGCAAGCTGCCGCCCAAGGAGGCGATGGAGGAAGACATGCTCGATTTCGCCCATGAGCCCGACCCGGAGCGCTCGCGCCTCACCTGCCAGATCAGGGTGACCGACGAGCTCGACGGGCTGGTGGTGCAGATGCCCGAAAAGCAGATCTGATGCGCCCGGGGCGGCGGCTTCCGGCGGTCTCTGCCGCCCTTGTTGCCCTTGCTGCCCTGGCAACGCCCGCCCCGGCCACCATCCTGCCCGCGATCACGCAGGCCGAATATGCCGCGCCGACCACCCGCTACGATCACGCCGTGCTCGGCGATGCCGTCGAGTGGGGAGCGCTGCGGCTGCGCGTGCCCGGACCCGACGGAAGCCTTTCCACGGTGACGATCCGCCTCCCCGAAAGCCGGGTGTTCGAGGATACCGCCCCGCGGCTGGTCGATATCGACGGCGACGGGGCGGCCGAAGTTATGGTGGTGGAGACCGACCTGAAGCTGGGCGCGCGGCTGGCCATCTACGGCGCGGCCGGCCTGATCGCCGCCACCCCCTTCATCGGCCGCGCCAACCGCTGGCTGGCCCCGCTGGGGGCCGCGGATCTGGACGGCGACGGTCAGGTGGAAATCGCCTGGGTGGATCGTCCGCACCTGGCGAGGATTGTCCGCGTCTGGCGTTTCGAGCGGGGGCGCGGCCTCGTGCCGGTGGCCGAACTTGCGGGTTTCACCAATCACCGTATCGGCGAGGATTACATCTCCGGCGGGATTCGCGATTGCGGAACCGGGCCGGAGCTGATCCTGGCCGATGCCGGCTGGAAGGGCATCTACGCTGTCACTCTTGCCGGCACCACGCTTGCGCCGCGCAAGCTCGGCCCCTTCACGGGCATCGCCTCCTTCACCCCTGCACTTTCCTGCAAGGACCCCTGATCTTCATCTTGCCGAAATACTCTCGGGGGTCCGGGGGCGGACAGCCCCCGGTTGCCGTTCGGAAGTCAGCCCAGCACCCGCCAGCCGATATCGCGCCGGCAGAAGCCCTCGGGCCAGTCGATCGCATCCACCATCGCATAGGCCCGGTCGCGCGCCTCGGCCAGGCTGTCGCCGCGCGCAGTCACGTTGAGCACCCGCCCGCCTGCGGCCACCAGCCGCCCCCCGTCGCGCGCGGTGCCGGCGTGAAACACCATGTTCCGGCTGTCCTCGGGCAGGGCGTTCAGCCCGCGGATCTCGGAGCCCTTTTCGTAAGCCCCCGGGTAGCCCTTTGCCGCCATCACCACCGTGATCGCATGATCGTCGGCCCAGTTGACGCTGACCCCGGCCAGCCGGCCTTCGGCTGCCGCCTGCATCAGGTCCAGCGCCTGGGCGCCGAGGCGCATCATCAGCACCTGGGCCTCCGGATCGCCGAAGCGGACGTTGTATTCCACCAGCCGCGGCGCGCCGTCGCGGATCATCAGCCCGGCGTAGAGCACCCCCTGAAAGGGCGTGCCGCGGCGGGCCATTTCGGCCAGGGTGGGACGGATGATCCCTTCCAGCGCGCGCGCCTGCACCTCGGGGGTCATCACCGGGGCCGGCGAATAGGCGCCCATGCCGCCGGTGTTGGGGCCGGTATCGCCCTCGCCCACGCGCTTGTGGTCCTGCGCGGTGCCGATCGGCAGCACATCCTCGCCGTCGCACAGCACGAAGAAGCTGGCCTCCTCCCCCTCCATGAATTCCTCGATCACCACCTCGGCGCCGGCCGCGCCAAAGGCGCCGGAGAACATCCCGTCAACGGCCGCCAGGGCCTCGGCCTCGTCCATCGCCACGATCACGCCCTTTCCGGCGGCCAGCCCGTCGGCCTTGACCACGATCGGCGCCCCCTGCGCGCGGATGTAGTCCCTCGCCGCGCCAGCCTCGGAAAACCGCGCCCAGGCAGCGGTGGGGGCGCCGCAGGCATCGCAGATCTCCTTGGTGAAGCTCTTGGAGCTTTCCAGCCGCGCCGCCGCCGCACTCGGCCCGAAGGTCAGGACGCCGGCGGCGCGCAGCCGGTCGGCCACGCCTGCCGCCAGCGGGGCCTCGGGGCCGACGATCACGAAGTCGATGGCGTTTTCCTCGGCGAAATTCACGACCTGGCCACCATCGGTGATGTCGAAGCTGGCGCATTCGGCGATTTCGGCGATCCCGGCATTGCCCGGCGCCACCAGCAGCCGGTCGCATTTGGGGTTCTGCTTGATCGCCCAGGCGAGGCCGTGTTCACGCCCGCCGCTGCCCAGAATCAGGATGTTCACCGCGCAATCCCCCGCTTGGCCTTGTTGCCCCGGCGTTCTAAGCTCGGGCAGGCAACAGCACAAGGCATCCCATGAGCGACCTACTCGAACCGGCAGGCCCCGGCGCCAATGCCCATGAATTCACCGTCTCGGAACTGTCGGGCAAGATCAGGCGCCTGATCGAGGGGGAATTCGGCCATGTGCGCGTGCGCGCAGAGGTGGGCCGGGTGGTGCTGGCCCGTTCGGGGCATCTCTACTTCGACCTCAAGGACGACCGGGCGGTGCTCTCGGCGGTCAGCTGGAAGGGCCAGGCGGCGCGGCTGGCGATCCGCCCCGAGGAGGGGATGGAGGTGATCGCCACCGGCCGGATGACCGCCTTTGCCGGCCAGTCGAAATATCAACTGGTGGTGGAGGCGCTGGAACTGGCGGGCGAGGGCGCGCTGATGGCGCTGCTGGAAAGGCGCAGGAAGGCGCTGGCCGCCGAAGGGCTGTTTGCGCCCGAGCGCAAGAAGAAACTGCCCTGGCTGCCCGAGGTGATCGGGGTGGTCACCTCGCCTTCCGGGGCGGTGATCCGCGACATCCTGCACCGCCTGCGCGACCGCTTCCCGCGCCGGGTGCTGATCTGGCCGGTGGCGGTTCAGGGCAAGGCCTGCGCGCCCGAGGTGGCGCGCGCCATCCGCGGCTTCAACGCGCTGGCCCCGGGCGGTGCGATCCCGCGGCCCGATCTCATCATCGTCGCCCGCGGCGGCGGTTCGGTGGAGGACCTCTGGGGCTTCAACGAGGAAGAGGTGGTGCGCGCGGCAGCCGAAAGTGCGGTTCCGCTGATCTCGGCGGTGGGCCACGAGACCGACACCACGCTGATCGACCTGGCCGCCGACATGCGCGCCCCCACGCCTACGGCGGCCGCCGAGCTGGCGGTGCCGGTGCGCACGGAGCTCCTGGCCCGGGTCGAGGAGCAGGGGGCGCGGCTGTCGCGGGCCATGAGCCGGGAGATCGGGCAGCGCCGACAGCGGCTGGGGGATCTGTCGCGCGCGCTGCCGCGGCCGGCCACGCTGCTGGAGGGGGCGGCCCAGCGGCTCGATCGCGCGGCCGAGCGCCTGGGCGCGGCGCTGCGAGCCACGGCCCAGCGCAAACGCCTGCGCCTCGGCGAGCTTTCCGCCGTCCTCCGCTCCCGGGCGATGCACCGCCGGCTGGCCGAGGCGCGCGCGCGGCTGGAGGAGCGCGCCGCACGGCTGCAGCCGGCGCTGCTCAGCCGCGACATGGCGCGCCGGGGGCGCGAGCTGGAGCGCCAGGAGGCGCGCCTTTCCGCCGCCGCCCGCCTCGGGCTGGAGCAGCGCCGCCAGAAAATGGAGGCGCTGGCGCGGATGCTTCAGGGCCTGGGCTACACCGAAACCCTGCGGCGCGGCTACGCGGTGGTGCGCGGTGACGGGCGGATCGTTACCGGCGTCGAGGCGGCGCGCAGTGCCCGCGAGCTGGAGATCGAGTTCGCCGACGGCCGGCTGCCGGCGGGTCGGGCCGGGGGCGGCGGTACGGGGGGTGCGCCTTCCCGTCGGAAAGGCGAGCGCGGAGCCGGGCCGGACGAGGGGGCGCAGGGGAGGCTGTTCTGATTCCGGCACCGATCCCGGCCCGCCTGCCGGCAGCGGCGGAAGGGGCGCGGGCGGGGCAGATCGGTCCCGGGCGGCATGCGTCGGAGTGGGCATCCGCCCCCTCCGGTCACCGTTCCGGCGGGGGCAGGTCCGGCGGGGGCAGGCGCCGGTCCATCAGCCTGCGCCAGCGCGCCGGCCAGAGCGCGATCGCGCCCATGACGGGCAGACCGTAGGGCAGCTTCGGAGCGTCATCGGGCTGTTGCAAGGCGGGGAAGGGGCGGGTTGGGTGCATGTGGTGATCGGCATGGCGCGGGGCGTTCAGCATCAGCAGGCCGCTGAACCAGCGGGGGCTGTCCCAGGAGTGAGCCGGGCTGACCGGTTCCGGCCTGCCGTCCGGCCCGATGGTGCGCCGCAGCCCGTAGTGCTGCACATAGTCGGACAGAAGCAGCTGCATGGTTGCGTAGGCGGCCAGCGCCAGATGCGCGGCCACCCCGGCCGGGCCGGCCAGCAGGGCCGAGGCGCCAAGAGCCAGCGCCGCGCCTGCCAGACAGGTGGCATAGGGGTGCACCCCGTCCGCGCCGGAGCGCTGCCGGCGCGCGTTTTCCGCCCGCAACCCTTCGAGGAACGAACCGATCCACGCCCGCGGCGCGAAACGGTAGAAGTTTTCGCCGCGCCGGGCGGTGTTCGGGTCTCGGGGCGTGGCGACATGCACGTGATGTACCAGCCTGTGTGCCGAGGCGTGATGTCCGAACAGATGGGTGATGAACGCCCATTTGCCGAGCGCGAACAGGATGCGCTGCCCGCGGTGGATCAGCTCGTGCGCATTCGAATTCGAGACCTGCCCGAAATACAGCCCGAAGGCGAAGAACGCCGCCACGCGTTCGGCCGGTGCCAGCCCGCTCCGGCCGGCCACCGCCAGCACGGCCAGTGCAAACAGCGGGAAATGCACCAGCCCCAGCAGCGCCGACAGCCACGTCGCCGCCGGAAATTCGCGCCCCGCGTCGTCTTCCCCCAGAGACAGCGCCGCCAGCTGATCCAGGCAGAACGCAAAGACGCTCATGTAGATCAGCGCCGCGAGCAGCCAGAACCCGCCCCACAGCGCGCCCGCGGCCAGCAGCGGCACCGGCGCAAGGGTGACCAGCGCGAACAGCGCAACGCGGGGGCTGAACGTGGCGGCAGGGCGGATCATGGTGCAGTCTTTACCGTTTCGTCGGGAAAATGCCATATGGGCCGGACAGTCACCTGCAGGAAAGGCCCGGCATGGGTGCGACCGGCATGGTCATCTTCGCAGCCGGAATTGCGGCCGCGCTGTTCTATTTCCCGCTGACGGGCCGGCGCGAGAGCTGGCACCGTGCGCTGTTCAAGACGGTGCCGGTCGCCTGTTTCGCCATCGCCGCCATCGCCGCCGATGCCCCGGCCCTTCTTGGCGCGGCTCTGCTGCTTTCCGCGCTTGGCGATTTTGCCCTCGCGCGCCCGGGCCGACCCGCGTTCCTTTACGGGCTCGCCGCCTTTGCGCTGGCGCATGTGCTGTATACCCTTCTGTTTCTCGGCCTGTCCGGCACCGCGCTCTGGGATGCCTTCGCCGTGGCGCCGGTGCCGGCGCTGGCGGTGCTGCTGCTGGCACTTTCCACCGAAATCTGGCTGGCCCCGTTTGCCGGGGCGCTGCGCTGGCCGGTGCGCGCCTATGTGGTTCTGATCGGCGTGATGATGCTGGCGGCGCTGGACCTGCCGGGGCCGTTCCGGCCGGCCACGCTCGGCGCCGGTGCCTTTGTCCTGTCCGACATGGTGCTGGCGCTCGCCCGGTTTCGCCTGCGCGATCCCGGCCGATGGGCCGGCGGGCTGGTCTGGGGGCTGTATGTTGGCGGGCAGGCCCTGATCCTGTGGGGCGTTGCCGGTGGCTGACGCCCTTCCAATGGCCGCGCAGAAGGATTAAGTGAGCATCGGCAACCGGAGCAACCCATGTCCTTCTTCAAGAAGCTCAAGACCCGCCTCTTCAAGTCCTCGAAAAGGATCGAGGAGGGTCTTGACGCGATCGTCAGCGAGGGCGGTGTCGAAGAGGAGGCCACTGAGAACGCGCCCGAACAGACGCCCGAAGGCGCAGCCTCGATTTCTGCCGCGCCCGCTCCTGTCGCGCCCGCTCCTGCTGCGCCCGCTCCTGCTGCGCCGCCCCCGCCGGAGCCGGAGCCCGCGCCGGAGCCGGAGCAGGAAGCCCCCCCCGCCGAGCCGGAAGGCGGGCCCGGCGCGCCGCCTTCGGCCTCCCCCTTCGCCCTGGGCGCGCCGGAGAAGGCCGCCGAAAGCGGGGCCGAGGCGAAAAGGCCCGGCCTGTTCGGCCGGGTGCTCGGACGCGGCGCGCGGAAAAGGGTTGTGCGGCGCGCGCTTGACGACGAGATGCTCGAAAGCCTCGAGGAACTGCTGATCAGTTCCGACATGGGGGTGGAGACGGCCATGCGGGTGACCGCCAACCTGGCCGAGGGGCGGTTCGGCAGGAAACTGTCGGTGGACGAGATCAAGCAGCTTCTGGCCGATGAGATCGCCCGGATCATGGAGCCCGTCGCCCGACCGATGCCGCTCTATCCGCAAAAGCCGCAGGTGGTGCTGGTGGTGGGGGTGAACGGCTCGGGCAAGACCACCACCATCGGCAAGCTGGCCAGCCAGTTCAAGGCCGCCGGCAAGAAGGTGGTGATCGCGGCCGGCGACACGTTTCGCGCCGCCGCGGTGGAGCAGCTCCAGGTCTGGGGCGAGCGTGCCGGGGTGCCGGTGCTGACCGCGCCCGAAGGCTCGGACCCGGCGTCGCTGGCCTTTGACGCGATGACGCGCGCGCAGCACGACGGCGCCGATCTTCTGATGATCGACACCGCCGGGCGGCTGCAGAACCGCGCCGACCTGATGGAGGAACTGGCCAAGATCGTGCGCGTCATCCGCAAGAAGGACGAAACCGCGCCGCACAACACGCTGCTGGTGCTCGACGCCACCACCGGGCAGAACGCGCTCGGCCAGGTCGAGGTGTTCCGGAAGATTTCGGATGTGACCGGGCTGGTGATGACCAAGCTCGACGGCACCGCCAGGGGCGGGGTTCTTGTGGCGCTGGCCGACCGCTTCGGCCTGCCGATCCACGCCATCGGGGTGGGCGAGCAGATCGACGACCTGGCGCCCTTCGACCCGGAAGAGTTCGCCCGCGCGCTCACCGGGGCCGGGGGCTGAGCCCGTGCGCCGCTGCCTTTTGCCGGTCTCGCGTGCCGAAATGCCCTGCCGGGGGGCGGGGGCGCTCGGTCCCCGGTCGATCGGCTCCGGACAGCGCGGCGGATGAGCGCCTGGCTGGTCTCGCTGGAGGGCACCGCCGCCGGGCGCGATCTGGCCATGCTGCTGGCGCTGTCCTCGGCGCTTCTGCACGCGGTGTTCGGGGCGCTGCAGAAGGGGCGGCACGACCCCTGGCTCAGCCGCGGGGCGATGGACCTCGCCTACGGGCTGATGGCGGCGCCCTTCGCGCTGTTCGCGGTGCCCTGGCCGGGCGCGTCGCTCTGGCCGATCCTCGCGCTCTCCTTCGCCATTCACACCGGCTACAAGCTGGTGCAGGCGGCCGCCTATGCGCGCGGCGCCTTCACCGTCGTTTACCCGATCGTTCGCGGCACCGGCCCGGTGTTCACGGTGATCGGCGCCTGGCTGCTGTTTTCCGAACGGTTCACGCCGATGCAGTGGCTGGGGGTTGCGCTGCTGGCAGGCGGGATCCTCGGGCTGGCGGCCTGCAACATCCGGACCATGCGGCTTGAGGGCGCAACCCTGCTGCCGGCACTGGCGCTTGCGGTTCCGACCGGCGGCCTGGTGGCCGCCTATACCACCTGGGACGCCTATGGCATCCGCGCCAGCGCCGATCCCTTCACCTTTCTCGCCTGGCTGTTCTTTCTCGACGGGCTTCTGGTGATGCCGGCCATTGCCTTTTGGCGCTGGCGGCGGATGGCGGACGCCCCGGCGGTGGCGCCGCTGGCGCTGCGCGGAGTCTCTGGCGGCCTGGTCGCCCTGCTGGGTTTTGGCGGCATCATGCTGGCGACCCGGCTCGACAAGGTGGGCGAGGCTGCGGTATTGCGCGAGACCAGCGTGGTGTTCGCGGCGCTGATCGGCTGGCTGCTGCTGAAGGAAAACGTGGGACCGGGGCGCTTTGCGCTCGTGGCGTTGATTGCAGCCGGCGCCGTGATAGTAGAGATTGGCGGATGACGGAAAGGGCCGGAATGTCGGAAAAGAACATCAACCCGATCGCCAAGCTGTCGCTGGAACTGGGCCCGGTACTGGTATTTTTCATCCTGTATATCCGGCTGCGCGACAAGACGTTCACCATCCTGGGCACCGATTATTCCGGCTTCATCGTGGTCACCGCGATCTTCATCCCGCTGATCGCGCTTTCGACATTCGCGCTTTGGCGGCTGACCGGCAAGGTGGCGCGCATGCAGATTGCCACCCTCGTTCTGGTGGTGCTCTTCGGCGGGCTGACGATCTGGTTCAACGACGAGCGCTTCTTCAAGATGAAGCCGACGATGATCTACCTGCTGTTCGGCGGGGCGCTGGGTATCGGGCTTCTGCGCGGGCGCTCCTATCTGGAGTTCATGATGGGCGAGGCGCTGCCCCTGCGCTCCGAAGGCTGGATGATCCTGACCCGCCGCATCACCATCTTCTTCTTCGCCCTGGCGGCGCTGAACGAGGTCGTGTGGCGGAATCTTTCCACCGATGCCTGGGTGAACTTCAAGACCTTCGGGCTCACGGCGGCCATGTTCCTGTTCTTCATGGCCCAGGGCAGGCTGCTGTCGCGCTACGGGGCGGATTCAGGCCGCGAGGGCGCGGGCGAGGGAGAGCAGGGCGGAAGCGGCGGCCGGCCCGAAGGCTGACGGATCCCCCGGCGAAGACTGCCCGCAAGGGGCCCGGCGTCCGCCGCCCGCGCCGGAGCGGAAGTGACGCGCCAGCCCGGATGGCTCAGGGGCGCCTGCCGAACAGGATTTCCTGCGCCTTCCTGTCGGTTTCCGGGCTGCGTCGGCGCGCGGCCCCGAGCGCGGCCCCCTTCCGCACGGCCGGGCGCGCGCCCATCGCCTCCAGCCAGCGTTTCAGATGCGGCTTGTCGTCCAGATTCTGTTCCTGGCCCTTCCAGCCGGCGGCCCAGGGCCAGATCGCGATATC
The DNA here is from genome assembly GCA_026989055.1 of Paracoccaceae bacterium. Lineage (GTDB taxonomy): Bacteria > Pseudomonadota > Alphaproteobacteria > Rhodobacterales > Rhodobacteraceae > JAJRUE01. The sequence continues at coordinate 128,105 of JALSKC010000052.1, read as the reverse complement.
GGCGATGGACAGGAAATCCCCGGCCACATATTCGTTGTCGGCCAGCTGCCTGTCGAGCACCCCGTAGAGGCGGGCCACCTCGTTCCGGTAGCGCTCCCTGGCGTAGGGGATGTCCTGCGGCGGATCCAGGGCAGGGGCGTAGCGCAGGAAGTGATGCGCCTGGCCGCACATCGGCCCCAGTCCGCCCATCTGCCACATCAGCCATTGCTCCACGGCCGCCCGCGCGCGTTCGCCACTTCCGTAAAGCCGGCCGGTCTTGCGTGCCAGATATTGCAGTATCGCGCCGCTCTCGAAGACCGGGAGCGGCGCGCCGCCCGGCCCGTCCGGGTCGATGATCGCCGGGATCCGGTTGTTCGGCGAGATCCGCAGGAATTCGGGCCGGAACTGCTCGCCGGCGCCGATGTCCACGAATCTGACCCTGTAGGGAAGTTCGAGCTCTTCCAGCGCGATCGAGATCTTCTTGCCGTTCGGGGTAGGCCAGTAGAACAGTTCTATCGGTCTGGTGGTCATCCTGCCTGCTCCGTTACCTGCCCCGATGATGGCCGATTCCGCCTCTGCCGCAAGGGAAAATGACGGGGAGCCGTGGCGGTGGAGCGATGAGGAGAAGCGATGAGGGGAGGAACGGGGGAACGACGACGGGGAGAGACCGCCGGCAGTGGCGCTCCGGCGCGGCGCGGGCGCCGCTCCCCTGCCCGGGGGCGCCGTTGACCGGAAGGCGGATTGGCGCTATCGGCGGGATACCGTGGCGATTTGTTGCCGGATTGTGGGCCACGCGAAACAAGCCACTAAAGAGGCCAGGGATCATCGACCGACCCCCGGGCTCTGGCCTGTCCGGGGTTTTTGATGCGCGAAGGGGGCATGGCGATGGGCGAGCGGAACGGCGGGAGCGGCAAGAAGCGCACCCGGCTGGTGCATGCGGGGATCCGGCGCAGCCGGTATGGTGAGGTCAGCGAGGCGCTCTTTCTGACCCAGGGCTTCGTTTACGACAGCGCCGAGGCGGCCGAGGCGCGCTTCGTCCGGGCCGGAGAGGACGAATTCATCTACGCCCGCTACGGCAACCCGACCGTGCGGATGTTCGAAGAGCGGATCGCGGCGCTGGAGGGCACCGAGGATGCCTTTGCCACCGCCAGCGGCATGGCGGCGGTGAACGCGGCGCTGATGTCGGTTCTGAAGGCGGGCGATCATGTGGTCTCGTCGCGGGCGCTGTTCGGCTCCTGTCTCTACATCCTGGAGGATGTGCTGGCGCGTTTCGGGGTCGAGGTCACTTTCGTGGACGGGCCTGACCTGGAGGCGTGGCGCGCCGCGATACGCCCCGATACCCGGGCGGTGTTCCTCGAAGCGGTCTCGAACCCGACGCTGGAAATCATCGACCTGCGGGCGGTCTGCGACCTGGCTCACGGAGTCGGCGCGCTGGCGATCGTGGACAATGCCCTGGCCAGCCCGGTCTGGTCGCGGGTGGTGGAATGCGGGGCCGATCTGGTGGTCTATTCCACCACCAAGCACGTGGACGGGCAGGGCCGCTGCCTGGGCGGCGTGGTGCTGGGAAGCCGCGAACTGATTCGCGGCACGGTCGAACCCTTCGCCAAGCATACCGGCGGCGCGATGAGCCCGTTCAACGCCTGGGTGATGCTGAAATCGCTGGAAACGCTGGATCTGCGGGTGCGGGCGCAGACCGAGGCGGCGGCGACGGCGGCGCGCGCGCTGGATGGCCACGCCAGGCTGGCCCGTGTCCTGTATCCGCATCTGCCCGGCCATCCGCAATACGATCTGGCGCGCCGGCAGATGGAAGCGGGCGGCACGGTGGTGACGCTCGAGCTTGCGGGCGGGAAGGCGGCAGCCTTCCGCTTCATGAATGCGCTGCGCCTGTTTGTCATCTCGAACAATTTCGCCGATGCGAAAAGCATCGTCACCCACCCGGCGACCACGACCCACCAGCGCCTGCCGGAAGCGCGCAGGAAGCTGCTCGGGATCACGCCCGGGCTGGTGCGGCTGTCCTTCGGGCTGGAAGACCCGGAGGATCTGACCGGCGATCTCCTGGCCGCGCTGGAGGAGCTCTGAGTGCGTCCGGCGCGCATGAACGGGCGGAGCGGGCTGAACGTGCTGAACGTGCGGAGCGGCGGCTCCGGCGCCTTTCCGCAACCGGGGTTTGGAATCGTCGCCTGCACCCCTTAAGCTGGGGCTGCGAACAGAGAGGGGAGACCTGATGAACATCCAGGCCGGAAAGGGAGCCGGGGCGCCCGGGCGGCGCGACGCCGAAGCCGCGCTCGAAACGCTGCGAAGCTGGGCGGCGCGCGCGACCCCCGCCGAAATCGCCGATCTGCACCCGTCGGTCGCCCGCCTGCTGCCGGGCCACGATCTGGGCAACTACCCGGCGCTGATCCGCGCCTACCCCGAGGAATTCGAGGTGGACGAGGCCTATCGCGCCTCGCTCCCCGATCTGCAGAACGGCCCGGAAAGCCTGATCAAGGGGGCGAAGCGCCATATCGAGCATGTGGGCATTTCCAATTTCCGCCTGCCGATCAGCTTTCATACCCGCGACGGCGGCGACCTGACGCTGGAAACCTCGGTTACCGGCACGGTCAGCCTCGATGCCGGCAAGAAGGGCATCAACATGTCGCGGATCATGCGCAGCTTCTACCGCTATGCGGAGCGGACCTTTTCTTTCGACGTGATCGAGACCGCCCTTGACGCCTACAAGAGCGACCTTGACAGTTTCGATGCCCGCATCCAGATGCGCCTTTCCTTTCCGATGAAGGTCAGCAGCCTGCGTTCGGGCCTGTCGGGGTTCCAGTATTACGACATCGCGCTGGAACTGGTGGAGACCCTGGGCGTGCGCAAGAAGATCATCCATCTCGATTACGTCTATTCCTCGACCTGCCCGTGCTCGCTGGAGCTCAGCGAGCACGCCCGCCAGCAGCGCGGCCAGCTTGCCACGCCGCATTCGCAGCGCTCGGTGGCGCGCATCTCGGTGGTGATGAACTGCGACGGGCCCTGCCTGTGGTTCGAGGATCTGATCGACCATTGCCGCGCCGCGGTTCCCACCGAAACCCAGGTGATGGTGAAACGCGAGGACGAGCAGGCCTTCGCCGAGCTGAACGCCGCCAATCCGATCTTCGTGGAAGACGCCGCGCGGCTGTTCTCGCAGCAACTGCAGAACGACGAACGCATCGGCGATTTCCGCATCATCGCCAGCCACCAGGAAAGCCTGCACAGCCACGATGCGGTGTCGATCCTGATCGAGGGGGAAACCTTCGAGGCCGAAAGCTTCGACCCGAGACTGTTCGACACGCTTTACCACGTCGGCTGAAGCGCGCGCTCCCGCCCGTGCGTTTCCGGTGCGGCTCCGGGCGCGCCACCGGCGGGGCGGGGTGCGCTTGACAGCGGCGGCTGCGGCGGCCAAGCCTTGCCCCCATGCTTGACCTGCGCCCGGTGGGATATGTGATCGGACTGCTCGTCGCCGCGCTCGGGGTGACGATGCTCTTTCCGCTCCTGATCGACTACGCCTCGGGCAGCAGCCTGTGGCCGGAATTCCTGGAAGCGGGGCTTCTCACCGTCGTGGCCGGGGTGCTGATCGCGCTGGCCTGCGCCAACAGCGCGCGCGAGCGGCTGTCGATCCAGCAGACCTTCCTGCTGACCACCGGCGTGTGGGTGGCGCTGCCGCTGTTCGGGGCGCTGCCCTTCATCATCGGCGGAGCCCATGCCTCGGTGACCGACGCGGTGTTCGAGGCGATGTCGGGGCTGACCACCACCGGCGCCACGGTCCTGACCGGGCTTGACGAGATGCCCCGGGGGCTGCTGTTCTGGCGCGCCATGCTGCAGTGGTTCGGCGGTATCGGGATCATCATCGTGGCGATGGTATTCCTGCCCGAGCTGCGAGTCGGCGGGATGCAGATATTCCGCTCCGAGGCCTTCGACACCATGGGCAAGATCCTGCCCCGCGCGGCCGAGATCGCGGCCCGGATCTCGGTTGTCTACTGCGGGCTGACGCTGCTTTGCGCGTTTGTCTTCTTGGCGCTGGGCATGTCGCCCTATGATGCGGTCAGCCACGCGATGACCACGGTTTCCACCGGCGGTTTCGCCAATTACGACGCATCGTTCAACGCGTTCTCGCCGGCACTGCACTACGCGGCGGTGGTGTTCATGATCCTGGCGGCGCTGCCTTTCGTGCGTTTCGTCCAGCTTCTGGCCGGCAGCGCCCGCCCGTTGTTCGCCGATCCGCAGGTGCGGGGCTTCCTGCTGGTTCTGGGCGGTGTCGTGGTGGTGCTTTCCGCCTGGCAGGCGGCCTTCGCGCCCGGCCGGTTCGAGGCGAATTTCCGCGAAGTGCTGTTCAACGTGACCTCGATTCTGACCGGCACCGGCTATTCGAGCGCCGACTATTCGCTCTGGGGGGCCTTTCCGGTGGCGGTGTTCTTCTTTCTCGGCCTGATCGGAGGCTGCGCCGGTTCCACCGCCTGTTCGGTCAAGATCTTCCGATACCAGCTTCTGATCTCGGCAATCAGGGTGCAGATCGCCCGCATCCACGCGCCGCACGGGGTGTTCACCGCCCGTTTCGGCGGGCGACGGGTGGATGAGGGCGTGCTGTCCTCGGTAATGGCCTTCTTCGTGCTGTTCGTCGTGTCGCTCGGGGTGATCTCGGTGCTTCTGGCGCTGACGGGGCTGGACATGGTGACCGCCGTTTCCGGGGCGGCTGCGACGATTGCCAACATCGGCCCCGGGCTCGGCCCGATCATCGGCCCGGCCGGCAATTTCGCCCCGCTCGGCGATACGGCCAAGTGGATCCTGATCGCGGCGATGCTGATCGGGCGGCTGGAGCTGCTGGCGGTCTATGTGCTCTTCACCCGCAGTTTCTGGAAGGGGTGAGAAGCGCCGCGCCGGTTCCGGCGGCCGTTGCGCAGCTACCGCCAGCAGCCGATCAGGGCGGTCATGTCCGCGGCCGCGGCGGCAAGGTCCTCGGGGGCCATTTCCGGGCCCGGATCGGCGCGAACCGCTCCGATCTTCCGGGAGTCCAGAAAGCGCAGGATCGCTTCCGAATCGGCGGCGGGATGCACCGCGGGGGGCAGCAGCCTGCGGCTGTCCGCGGGCGGGGGGAGAAGCAGCCCGACAAGGCTGCCGGTCGCATCGAGCACCGGCCCGCCGATGTCCGGCCCGGCGGCCTTCAGCGACAGAAGGTCCAGAAACGGCTCGCCGTCGGGGCCGCGCGGGTCGCGGAGCCGGCCGAAGGTGAGCGTCGGGGCGCCGAGGATCCCGCCGAAGGAAAAGCCGGCAACGGCGATTTCGGCGCCGGGACGGGGCGGCGTGCCGGACAGCTGCGCCACGCCGGGCGCCGCCTGCGGCCGCTCGGGGCGCAGCAGGGCCAGCCCGCTCTGCGGGTCGGTGGCTTCCAGAACCGCCGCTGTCGTATCGTCCAGGGTGATCCGGGCGCAGTTCTCGATCCCGGCGGCCGCGGTCAGCACCGCGCCCTCGCGGCTGACGCGCACCCCGCTGCGCACAAGGGCCGGCCGGCGGATGGCCAGCCCGCTCAGATGGGCGAATTCCTGCGGGTCGGCCAGCGCCTCCGGGGCGGGCAGGACAGTCCCGGGCAGCGGGGTGAAGCTCCTGCGCATCGCTTCCAGCGCCAGGCGGCGGCGGTTTTCGTCTCCGGAGGGCCAGACCAGCACGAAGCCCTTGATCTCGCCACCGGCGAGGCGGGCAAAGGCGTGGCTCGCAAGCCGCTCGTCCTGCCCGCTCAGCGTGAAGCTGCGGGGCGACAGGCTGCGGGCGCCTTCCGGAGGCATGATCTCGAGCCCCTGCAGGATGTCGTAAAGTCCGCGCAGCGCGAGCGCATCGCCGGCCTGCGAGATCAGCATCACCCGCACGCCACTTCCGTTGCGCTCCTGCCAGAGGGCCAGGGGCGGCTCGTGCCGGTCGAAGGCGACCAGTGCCAGCGGCAGCTCGATCTCGATGCCGGCCCTGTCGTCGCGCAGCCGTTCCAGCCCCAGGCTGGCCAGCGCCGCCTCGTATCGGGAAACGAGCTTCCGGCGCTGGGCCGTTGTGAGAACGCCGGTCGCCTCGACGCCCTCGGCGCGCTGCCAGGCAGCCATGGCGTGCCGGGTCGCGGGGCCGAAGGCGCCGTCTATGGCGGCGTCATAATGGCCTTCCCATTGCAGCGCCCGCTGGAGCAGCTCGCGCTGCCGGCGGTCCAGGGAGCGCTCGGAGGCGCGGGCCTCCTGCAGGGTCTCGTCGGCTGCAAGGGGCGGGGGCTCGTCGGCAAGGGGTCGAGCCGATGCGGCGGGGGAGGGGCCCGCGGCGGCTCCCGCGGCGCCGGCGCTTGCGGCTGCCTCTGCCTGCGGGCGGCTCTGCCGGGGGGGTGCCCCCTCCGCCGTGCCTGCTCCGGCGGGGGCGAGGGCTTCTGCCGGTGGCCAGAAGCGGGCCTTGAAGCGCCGCCCGTCGGTGATGTAGCTGTCGGAAGGGATCTGCCGGGTGGCGCGCAGCTGCTGCAGCACCTCGCGCGCTTCGGCGGGCCCGAAGGGGCCCAGCGCGACCGCATACCATCCGTTCGGCAGGGCAAAGCCGTTGAGCGGGCGCAGCCTGCCCAGATGCTGGCGGACGAACGCCTGCGCTTCGGCCAGATCGTTCCTGGCCGCGATCTGCACCCAGACCGCCTGCTGCGCCCGCAGCGGCGCGGCCGCAAGCAGCGCGAAGAGCGCGGCGAAGGCAAGAACGCCGGCGATGAGGATCCCGCCCGTCTCTCCCCTGTGCATTGCCGCGCCTCCCTTTCCCCTTCCGCCCGCTTCGCCGGCCCTGATTCCCCGCCGGGAAGTTAACCGCTGGCAGGTCCGATTGCACCCCGTCCGGCCCGTGCGCCGCGGCCTGCCCCTGCCGCCGGCGCAAGCGCGGGGGCATGCCGGCGGCAAGGCGCGCGGGGCCGCGACTGGTTGTCGGCAAAGTCCGATTGACCCTGCCCGCCTCGCTGCCTATTGAATGCGCGATCCGAACAAAGGCCCGAGACATGCCGAAGACCCCGGCGCCGCCGCGCTCTTTCCAGGAAATCATCCAGCGCCTGCAGAGCTACTGGAGCATGCGGGGCTGCGCCGTGCTGCAACCCTACGACATGGAGGTGGGCGCCGGCACTTTCCACCCGGCCACGACCCTGCGCGCGCTCGGCCCGCGGCCCTGGGCGGTGGCCTATGTGCAGCCCTGCCGCCGGCCCACCGACGGGCGCTACGGCGAAAACCCGAACCGCCTGCAGCACTACTACCAGTTCCAGGTGCTGCTCAAGCCCAGCCCGCCGGACTTCCAGGAGCAGTATCTCGGCAGCCTGGAGGCGATCGGCATCGACATGTCCCTGCATGACATCCGATTCGTCGAGGACGACTGGGAAAGCCCGACGCTGGGTGCCTGGGGGCTGGGCTGGGAGGTGTGGTGCGACGGCATGGAAATTTCCCAGTTCACCTATTTCCAGCAGGTGGGTGGGCATGACTGCCACCCGGTTTCGGGAGAGCTGACCTACGGGCTGGAGCGGCTGGCGATGTACGTGCTGGGAATCGACCACGTGATGGACATGCCGTTCAACGACCCGGACGCGCCGACCCCGCTGAAATACGGCGACATCTTCCGCCAGACGGAGGAGGAATATTCGCGCTGGAACTTCGATGTGGCCGATACCGCCATGTTGCTGCGCCATTTCGAGGATGCCGAGGCCGAATGCCGGCGCATCCTCGAACAGCCGGCGCAGGACCCGAAGACCGGCAGGCGCATCGTCATGGCGCACCCGGCCTATGATCAGTGCATCAGGGCCAGCCACATCTTCAACCTGCTCGACGCCCGCGGCGTGATCTCGGTGACCGAACGGCAGGCCTATATCGGCCGGGTGCGGGCGCTGGCGAAGGCCTGCGCCGATGCGTTTCTTGAAACCGAGGCCGGCGGGGGGGCGCTCTGATGGGGAAGTTCCTGGCGCTGTTCACCCTGGCTGCGGCCGTTGTCGTCGGCGGCGCGGTCTATTACCTGCAGGTCTATGCCTTCTACGAGCCGGTGACGCTTGCGCAGGAGCCCTCGGGGCCGGGCGAAACCCGGATCCTGATGAGCCCGCGCAAGGGCGGCCGGGCCGAGCCGGTTCCTGTGGGCAGCTTCCGGGGGATCGACGCGGCAAGCTCGCCGCTGCGCTTTCGCGCCTGTTTCGAGATCCTGCTGCCGCCGGAGGAGCTGCGTGAAACCTACCTGCCCTACGAGGATCCGGTGCCGCTCGTCGCGCCGGGCTGGTTCGACTGCTTCGATGCCCGGGCCATCGGCGCCGCCCTGGAAGAGGGCCGCGCGCAGGCCTTCCTGGGCGAGGCGAACATCAGATACGGGATCGACCGGGTGATCGCCGTCGACGAGGCGGGGCGGGCCTATGCCTGGCACCAGATCAACAGCTGCGGCGAAAGGGTCTTCAACGGCGAGCCGGCTCCCGAGGGCTGCCCGCCGCCGCCGGAAGGGGAACGCTGATGCCCGATCTGCTGATCGAACTCCTGTCCGAGGAGATTCCGGCGCGGATGCAGACGCGCGCCGCCGATGATCTGAAACGCCTGGTGGTCGAGGGGCTGGCCGGGGCCGGGCTGAGCCATGCCGCCGCCGCCGCCTTCGCGAGCCCGCGCCGGCTGGTCCTCTCGGTCGAGGGGCTGCCGGCCGAAAGCCCGGCAACGCGCGAAGAACGCAAGGGCCCGCGTGCCGATGCCCCCGACAGGGCAATTCAGGGGTTCCTGCGCGCAACCGGGTTGACGAGAGATCAGCTGGAAACCCGCGAGACGGCCAGGGGGCCGGTGCTGTTTGCGGTGATCGAGCACCCCGCCCGCCCGGTCGCGGAAATCGTCGCCGCGGTGCTGGAAGCGGCGATCCGCGGCTTTCCCTGGCCGAAATCCATGCGCTGGGGGGCGGGCCGGCTGAAATGGGTGCGCCCGCTGCAGTCGATCCTGTGCATCCTGTCGGATGGGGAAGATGCGCAGGTGGTGCCGCTGGAAATCGACGGCATCTGCGCCGGCGACACGACCCGCGGCCATCGTTTCATGGCGCCGGATTCGTTTTCGGTGACCTCCTTCGATGACTATCGCGCCCGGCTGAAACGCGCGCATGTGCTGCTGGACAGCGCCGAACGCGCCGACCACATCTGGCACGAGGCCACCGCCTCCGCCTTTGCCCGGGGCCTGGAAATCGTTGAAGACAGGGGGCTGCTGGCAGAAGTGGCCGGGCTCGTGGAATGGCCGGTGGTGCTGACGGGCGAGATCGGCGCCGAATTCCTGGAGCTTCCGGGCGAGGTGCTTCGGACCTCGATGCGCGAACACCAGAAGTTCTTTTCCCTGCGCAATCCGCAAACCGGGCAGATCGAGGGCTTCGCCACCGTGGCCGACCGCGAAACCGGCGATGGTGGCGCCGCGATCCTGGCCGGAAACGCCAGGGTGCTGGCCGCGCGGCTGGCCGATGCCCGCTTCTTCTGGGAAAACGACCTGCGGGTGGCGCGCGCCGGGCTTGGCAGCTGGCTCGACAGCCTCGACAGGGTGACCTTCCACCGCCGGCTGGGCAGCCAGGGGGCGCGTATCGCCCGGATCGAGGCCCTGGCGCGCGAGTTGGCCGGCCCCGTGGGCGCCGCGCCGGAAGCGGCGGGGCAGGCGGCGCGTTTCGCAAAGGCCGATCTGGCCAGCGAGATGGTCTACGAATTCCCGGAACTTCAGGGGGTCATGGGGCGCTACTATCTGGCCGAGGCGGGGCTCCCGCCCGAGATCGCGCGGGCGGCCGAAGAGCATTACGCGCCGCTCGGCCCGTCGGATTCGGTGCCCGAAGCGCCGGTTTCGGTGGCGGTGGCGCTGGCCGACAAGCTCGATACCCTCGCCGGTTTCTGGACGATCGGCGAAAAGCCCACCGGCTCGAAGGATCCCTTCGCGCTGCGCCGGGCCGCGCTCGGGGTGATCCGGCTGCTGCTGGAAAACCGGATCAGGATGAAGCTCGCCCCGCTCGTCGAACGCCAGATCCTGCGCCACGAGATTGCCGGCAGGGGGGAAGGCGAAGAGCGCGCGCTGCTCGAGGACCTGCTCGGCGAAATCGCCCGGCACGGGGTTTTCGGCATAGCCTGGAAGGCGCTGAAGGAGCGTTGCCGGGGCAGCCTGCCGCAGCATCTGGAAGAGGTTTCCGAACGGCTGCCCGAAACCGCGGCCGACCTGCTCGGCTTCTTTCACGACCGGCTCAAGGTGCATCTGCGGGCAGGCGGTATCCGCCACGACGTGATCGATGCCTGCATCGCGATGCCGGGCAATGACGACCTGCCGCTGCTGGTGCGCCGGGCCGAGGCGCTGCAGGATTTCCTGGGGACGGAAGACGGCGAGAACCTGCTCCGAGGGTTTCGGCGCGCCAACAACATCCTCGAACAGGCCGAGCGGAAGGATGGGGTGGAATATTCCTTCGGCGGCGACATCGGATTTGCCGAAGCGGAGGAGGAAAGGGCGCTGTTCCAGGCGCTCTCGGAGGCCGGAGAGCGGATTCGTCAGGCGGTTGCGGACGAGGAATTCGCCACGGCGATGGTTGCGCTGGCGGCCCTGCGCACGCCGATCGACGCTTTCTTCGAGGCGGTGCAGGTCAATGCCGACAGCCCGATCCTGCGCCGCAACCGGCTGAACCTGCTGTCGGACATCCGGAGCCTGTGCCTGTCGGTGGCCGACCTGCGCCGGATCGAGGGCTGAACCGGCGCGCCGGCCGCCGCCGCCGGGTGCGCATGCAGAACGGCGCGGCGCCCGCGGGCAATGCTTGCGCGATGGCGCATGCGCGTTATGCTGCGAACGCGATCGAGAGGTGCCGCAGTGCAGAAACAGACCGACAGGACGGGCTTTACCCTGATCCGCCGGGTGGCTCCGATTTCGGCCGACACCCACGGCGGGCGGGCGAAATGCCTGCAGCGGCTGATCCGGCTCGGCCTGCCGGTTCCGGAAACGGTTGCACTGTCCTTCGAGGCGGTGCACCGGATCGCCGCCGGCGAGCTGCCCGACATGGAGGCACTGCTTGCCGTGTTCGGCGCCCGCCCGCTGGTGAGCGTCCGCCCGAGCGCCCAGCTTGCCGACTGGGGCGGGCCCGGCGCCCTGCTCAACATCGGGATGAACGACGCCATGCACGCGACGCTAGCCGAAAGCCACGGCGAGGAAGCGGCGAATGCGCTTTATCTTCGATTCGTGCAATCCTTTGCCGTGAACATCGCCCGGCTCGACCCGGACATGTTCGAAACCGGCAATGGCCTGGGCCGCGACGCGCTGCAGGCAGCGCTGGATGCCTACCAGGCCGAGACCGACGAATACTTCCCCCAGGACCCGGCGGTGCAGCTGGCCGAGGTGCTGCGCTCGATGGCGCGGGCATGGGAGGGGACCTCGGCACGGCTCCTGCGCCAGGCCCGCGGCGCACCGGCCGATGCCGGGTTGGGGCTCGTGGTGCAGCAGATGGTGCTCGGCGTGGGCCCGGGAGAGAGCGGGGCCGGGGTGATCCAGTTCGTCAGCTCCGAAACCGGCAGGCCGCAGATCACCGGGCGCTATCTGGGCCAGAGCCAGGGGCGCGATGCGCTGCGTGCCAGCACCGGGGCGCAGTATCTTGCCCGCGACGGGCGCGGCGGGTCGCTCGAGGTGCAGCAGCCCGCCCTGTTCACGCAGCTGAAGGAATACGGCGCGCTGTGTCGGCAGCGGCTGCGCGAGGAGATGCAGATCGAGTTCACGGTGGAAAACGGCACCCTGCATGTGCTGGATGCGGTGCGGGTGCCGCGCAGCGCCCGCGCTGCGGTCGAGATTGCCGTGGCGCTGGCCCGCGACGGGGTGATCTCGCGCGAGGAGGCGGTGGCCCGGATCGAACCGCGGGCCCTGTCGGAGCTTCTGCACCCGCAGCTGGACCCCGCGGGCGAACGCGATGTGGTGCTGCGCGGCATCGGAGCCAGCCCCGGTGCGGCGGTCGGGTGTATCGTGTTCACCGCCGCGGCGGCTCAGGCCTGCCAGGCACGCGAGCAGCCCTGCATCCTTGTGCGGCGCGAGACCACGCCCGAAGACATCCGCGGCATGCAGGCTGCCGCCGGGGTGCTGACCGAGCGCGGCGGGGTCACCAGCCACGCCGCGGTGATCGCGCGCGGCATGGGGGTGCCCTGTGTCGTCGGTGCCGGCGACATGGTGCTCGACGCGAAGGCCGGAACGCTGCGGGTGCCCGACGGGCGGATCTTTCGCGAGGGCGACACGATCACCATCGACGGCACCGCCGGGCAGGCGCTGGCCGGGGCGGCGCCGATGCAGGAGCCGGGGCCGGGTGCGGCTTTCGACAGCCTGATGGAATGGGCCGACGGGCTTTGCGACATCGGCATCCGGGCCAATGCCGACACGCCGGCCGAGGCCAGGGTGGCGCGGAGGTTCCGGGCGCAGGGGATCGGGCTGTGCCGGACCGAGCACATGTTCTTCGAGCCGGAGCGGCTGACGGTGATGCGCGAGATCGTCTTCACCGATGACCCCGCCGACCGTGCCGCCGCGCTGGAACGGCTGCTGCCGATGCAGCGGGCCGATTTCGTCGAGCTGTTCTCGATCATGCAGGGCCAGCCCGTCTGCATCCGCCTGTTCGACCTGCCGTTGCACGAATTCCTTCCTTCCGGGCGCAGCGGGCTGCGCGCCCTGGCCGAGGCGATGGGGCTGCCGCTGTCCGATGTCGTCCGCCGGGTCGAGACACTGGCCGAAGTCAACCCGATGCTGGGGTTGCGGGGGGTGCGGCTGGGCATCACGGTGCCGGAAATCTACGACATGCAGGCCCGCGCGATCTTCGAGGCGACGATCGAGGCCAGCGGGGCCGGCGCGCCGGTGGTGCCGGAAATCATGATTCCGCTGGTTTCGGCGCAGAAGGAGGTGGCGCTGGTCAAGTCGCGGATCGATGCCGTGGCCGCGGCCGTGCGCAACGAGCGCGGCGTCGGCTTCGACTTCCGCCTGGGCGTGATGGTGGAAACGCCGCGTGCGGCGCTGCGGGCCCATGACATCGCCCAGCATGCGGCGTTCCTGTCCTTCGGCACCAACGACCTGACGCAGATGACCTATGGCCTGTCGCGCGACGATGCCGGGCGCTTCATGAACGATTATGTCGCCCAGGGAGTCTTTGCCGAGGATCCTTTCCACATACTCGACGCCGAGGGGGTGGGCGAGCTGCTGCGCATCGGGGCCCGCCGCGGCCGCGAGGCGCGCCCGGAGATCACCCTGGCGATGTGCGGGGAGCACGGCGGCAATCCGGAATCGATCGCCTTCTGCCGGGCTGCCGGGCTTGACTATGTGTCCTGTTCCCCCTATCGCGTGCCGGTCGCGAGGCTGGCTGCGGCGCAGCTTGCCCTGAAACAGCGCGTTTCCTGAGCGAAAACAGACACTGCCCTGATATTGCTTCCCTTTCCATGACCTGGATGCGATTCAAGGCGAAAATGCGGGGCAGAATCGGCGACTGGCGGGCCGGGTTCGCGGTGCGCGCTGGCGGCAGCGCTCTGGACGAAAGGCGCATTTTGACCTATCTCAACGGTTCCGGTGCGCGCTGTCGCGTGCCGGCTGCCGTCCGTCGCTGCGCCTCCGTCGCTGCGCCGTGGTGCGGGGCGGCTTCGAAGCGGAGCGGGTCTCTGAATGGGCGGCCCGCGAACTGGAGTGGGGGGATGTCCCGGCCCTGGCTGGCATCTGTGCTGTGTCTCGTCGCGTTTCTGGCCCTTGCCGGAAGGGCTGGCGCCGATGTGACCCTGAGCGAATCCAACGCGCCGGCAAGCGTGCTGGATGCGCAGATATCCTCGCTTCTGGCCAGCGAGAACGCGGCGCTCGGAAGGCTTGACGGCAAGCGGCTCGTCCGGCTGGGGAAAAGGCTGCGCTGGCCGTTTTCCGCCAGCCGGAAAGCGGAGCTCTCCTACAGCCGGGAGTTTCTTGCCGGGCTGCCCCCCGCCGACGGCGACGCGCAGTGGGAATGCCTCAGCGAGGCGCTGTATTTCGAGGCCCGCGGCGAAAGCGTGCGCGGGCAGTTCGCCGTGGCCGAGGTGATCCTCAACCGGGTGGACAGCCCCGATTTCCCGGATACGGTCTGCGCCGTGGTCAACCAGGGAACGGGCCGGCTGTTCCGCTGCCAGTTCACCTATACCTGCGACGGGCGGCGCGAGTTCATCGACGACCGGGCCGCCTGGATCGAAGTGGGCAAGGTGGCCCGGCTCATGCTCGATGGCCACCCGCGGGGGCTGACCGGCGGGGCGACCTATTACCATACCCGCGCCGTGCGCCCCCGCTGGTCGCGCAAGTTCACCCGCACCGCGGCGATCGGGGCGCATTACTTCTACCGGCCGGCGCTGCGGACGGCGGCGCGTCACTGAAGCCCGCACGAGGCAGTCCGCATGAAGATGAAGACGCATCCGCCGGCCGGGCGGTCGTCGGCGTGCTGGCGGTGCGCGGCGTGATCGGCTATCCGGGGCAGGCGATTCCGTGCAATCCGGCCCGGCGCATCCGGAGGGGCAGACATGAGTTCCGACATATCCCTTGCCTTCGACAGCCTCCAGGCCCGCGCGCGCGCCGAAGCCGGCGCTGAGCCGCGCGACCGGATCTCGCTGCGCGATCATGTGGTCGAGGTGGAGATCGGAGCCTTCCAGCAGGAGCGCGGCATCGCCCAGCGGGTGCGCTTCGACGTGGTTGTCGAGGTCGCCCCGCCCCGTGCCCCGCTGCATGACGATGTGGACCGGATCCTGTCCTATGACAGCATCGCCGATGCGATTGCGGCCGCGCTCGCCGCCGAGCGGCCCAACCTGCTGGAAACCCTGGCCGAGCGGGTTGCGGCGGGCATCCTGCAGCAGCCCCGGGCCGAGCGTGTCTATGTTCGCATCCAGAAGCTCGACCGCGGCCCCGGCGCGCTCGGGGTCGAGATCGTCCGCAGCGTGCCGCGCCCGGAGCTGGCGCCGCCGCCCGCCGCGGCGCAGCCGCCACGCCCGCTGCTTCTGTTCCTGTCCAACCCGGCGATCGCCTCGGAGCGGCTGCCGGGCTGGCTCGATCAGCTCCAGGAGCGTGCGCAGCCGGCCATCCTGATGGTCGGGCCGGGGGATCTGCCGCGCCCGCGCAGCCGGTCGCGGGCGGCGCAGCGGCGCATCGACCTGCTGGCGATCGAACAGAATGCCTGGGTGCTGGCCGGGCGCGATCGGCGCTGCGTGGTGGTGGACAGCCGCACCGAGCTGGACTGGGGCCTGCGCCATGGCCAGATTTCCGTCTGGGCGCCGGCCCGGCTGGTGCTCGATGCACGCGACCGGCCGGCGGTGGACCCGGCGGCGCTCGTGCCGTGGTTCGCGGCGCTGATCGGCGCCAGCGCGCTGGTTTCCCTCGGCATCGCGCCGCCACCGGGGCTGTCGATTCCGGCCCGCGGGCTGGCGGCGGATGCGCCGGCCCTGTTCGGGCGGTGAGCCGGCTCTTGCCTGCCGGGCGGAATTGGCCGATAGCCTGCGCATGAGCCTGTATTTCCGCCCGCTGGTCCAGACGGATCCCTCCCGCCCGCGCGATGCGCATCTGCTGGCCGGGGGCTGGGGCTGGTTCGCGCAGGTCGAGCGGCTGGAACGCGGCCGTCCCGCAGAGGTCATGCCGGCGCGGGAGCTGCCCGCGTCCGTGCTGGAGGCGCTCTGCGCTCCGCGCCCGGCGCTGGCCGGGCTGACGCTGGACAGGCCGCGGGTCATGGGGATCCTGAACGTCACCCCCGACAGCTTTTCCGATGGCGGGCGCCATGCCGGAATCGAGGCGGCGCTTGCTCACGGGAAGGCGATGGTTGCGGCCGGGGCCGACATCATCGACATCGGCGGCGAATCCACCCGCCCCGGGGCGCGCGCGGTGCCCCCCGGGGAGGAGATCTCGCGCATCGAGCCGGTTGTCCGGGCGCTGGCGGCGTGCTGCCCGGTGCCGATCTCGATCGATACCCGCAAGGCGGCGGTGGCGCGGGCGGCGCTGGCGGCAGGAGCGGGAATGGTGAACGATGTTTCCGCCCTGGGTTTCGACCGGCAGCTGCCCGGGGTCGTGGCGCGCAGCGGGGTGCCCGTCTGCCTGATGCATGCCCGGGGCAGGCCGGAAACCATGCAGGAGGATCCGCGCTACGAGGATGTCCTGCTTGATGTCCATGACGCGCTGGCCGCACGCATCGCCGCGGCCGAGGCGGCCGGAATCGAACGGGCGCGGCTGATCGTGGACCCCGGGATCGGCTTCGGCAAGACGCTGGAGCACAACCTGGCGCTGCTGCGCGGGATTGCGCTGTTTCACACGCTGGGCTGTCCGATCCTGCTCGGTGCCTCGCGCAAGCGTTTCATCGGCAGTCTGAGCGGTGAACCCCTGCCTGCGCGTCGCCTTCCCGGCTCGCTGGCCGTGGCGCTTGCGGCGATCGCCAAAGGGGTGCAGATTGTCCGCGTTCACGATGTGGCGGAAACCCGGGCGGCGGTGACTCTCTGGCAGGCGGTGACGGGCGGAGCGCCGGCAGCCGGCAGCGCCGCCGGCGGGCAGCGGCCGCGGGGCGGTAACGAGGGGCGGTAACGAGGCGAGGGGCAGCGGGGTGGCATTCATGGCAGCAGCGGAAGAAGGGCTTTTCGGCACCGACGGGGTGCGCGGCACCGCCAACAAGCACCCGATGACGGCGGAAATGGCGCTGCGGCTGGGGGCGGCAGCGGGGCGGTTCTTTCGCCGCGACGGCGCCAGCGGGCACCGGGTGGTGATCGGCAAGGATACCCGGCTGTCGGGTTACATGTTCGAGAACGCGCTGACGGCGGGTTTCGCCTCGACCGGCATGAACGTGCTGCTGCTGGGGCCGGTGCCGACGCCGGCGGTGGGGATGCTGACCATCTCGATGCGGGCTGATGTGGGGGTGATGATCTCGGCCAGCCACAACCCGCATCACGACAACGGGATCAAGTTCTTCGGCCCCGACGGCTTCAAGCTGTCGGATGAGGCGGAGGCCGAGATCGGGCGCCTGGTGCGCGAGGGGGTGGAGCCGGTGCGGGCGGAGAACATCGGCCGCGCCAGGCGGATCGATGACGGGCGCTTCCGCTATGGCGAGCGGCTGAAGGCGACCCTGCCGGCGGGGCAGACGCTGGCCGGGCTGAAGGTCGTGATCGATTGCGCCAACGGGGCTGCGCATCGCACCGCGCCCGAAGTCCTGTGGGAGCTTGGGGCCGAGGTGATCCCGGTGGGTGTGTCGCCCGACGGGTTCAACATCAACCAGAAATGCGGATCGACCGACACGACACTCGCCGCCGAGACCGTGGTCGCGCACGGCGCCGATGTGGGGATCTGCCTCGATGGCGATGCCGACCGGGTGATGATCATCGACGAGAGCGGCCACGTGGCCGACGGCGATCAGATCATGGCGCTGTTCGCCGCGCGCATGGCCCGTCAGGGGCGGCTGAAAGGCGGGGCGCTGGTGGCCACCGTGATGAGCAACCTCGGGCTGGAGCGCCACCTGGAGGGGCTGGGCCTGCGGCTGGAGCGCACCCGGGTGGGCGACCGCTACGTTGTCGAGCGGATGCGCGCGGGCGGATTCAACCTCGGCGGCGAGCAGTCGGGCCATATCGTGATGACCGACTATGCCACCACCGGCGACGGGCTGCTGGCGGGGCTGCAGTTCCTGTCGGCGATGGTGGACAGCGGGCGCAGGGCTTCGGAGCTGACCAGATGCTTCGAGACCGTGCCCCAGCTGCTGAAGAACGTTCGCTACCGGGACGGGCAGCAGCCGCTGGAAGCGGCTGCGGTGCGCAGGGCCATCGCCGCCGCCGAGCAGCGGTTGCAGGGCAACGGTCGGCTGCTGATCCGCAAGTCGGGCACCGAGCCGCTGGTCCGGGTAATGGCCGAATCCGAGGACGAGACGCTGCTGGCCGAGGTGGTCGGCGAGCTTGTGGCGGAAATCGAGGCCGTGGTCTAAGTCCTGCTCCGGGTTCCCGGGCCGGGCGGTGGCGAGACAGGACGGCGGCGAACGGGTTCTTCGCCCGGCGCGGGCGGGGCCTTCGCGGAGCGGAGGTGCCGGCTCCTGCCGCGATGCGCCGTCGGCACAAGGGGCGAGGCCGTGCACCACCACGGGGCCGGTGGCGGCCGGTTCGCCCCCGCGGGGCCGGTGGCTCAGGATCCGGGCAGCATCGGGCGGCGGCGCCCCGATTCCGGGTTGTATTCGACACTGGGGCTGCGCTGGATCGCCTGCGGATAGAGCATCATCATGTCCAGGATCTCGGTCGGCATGGCAGTGCTCACCGGCAGGCCGAGTTCCCGGGCTTCGTCGCAGAAGATCGGATAGTCATGCGTCCAGCGGCCTTCGCTCAGGATGCGGGCCACTTCCTCGGCGCGTTCTGCCGGCAGTGTGCCTTCGAGCAGGCGGCGGGCGGTCTTCTGCACCTGATCGATGGCCTTGGCTCCCATGTCGGCATTGATCAGGGTCTGATCCTCGATTTTCTGCACCGGCTTCTGTTCCAGGACCTTCACCAGCGAAGCCGCCGGCTGGTTGCCCAGCTGCGGGTCGATCGGGCCCAGCGTGGCATGCGGGCTCATCACGATTTCGTCGGCCGCCAGCGCGATCAGCGTGCCGCCGGACATGGCGAAATGCGGCACGAACACCGTGACCTTCCCGGGGTGCGCCTTGACCGCGCGTGCGATCTGGGTGGCGGCGATCACCATGCCGCCGGGCGTGTGCAGGATGATGTCGAGCGGGCGGGTGTTGTCGGTGGTGTGCACCGCGCGCAGCACCGCCTCGCTGTCGTTGATGTCGATGTAGCGCATCAGCGGGAAGCCGAGGAAGCTCATGGTCTCCTGCCGGTGCACCAGAAGGATGACCCGGCTGCCGCGGGATCTTTCCAGCCGCCTGATCTGGCGCATGCGCATCGATTCCAGCATCCGGCGCTGGAACATCGGCTGCAGTGCCGACAGGATGAAGAAGATCCAGATCAGGCTGCCGATGTCGAAACCTTCCATGCTCCTGCCTCCCGGTCGCGTTCCCGTGCCAGTCTAGGGCAGAACGGGGGAAAGGAAACAGGGAAGTTTCCCCGCGCCGCGCCGCGCGGGGCGGGCGCTCCGCTGCCTCCTCCGCCGCCCCTGCCCGCGCCGGAACGCGCGGGCTTCCTGCGTCTCGTCAGAAGCGGAAACGGAACATGAAGGCGGTTTCGGTGGAATCATTGCCGGCGATGTTGCCCCCGTTCAGCTGCCGGGTGAGGCTGAACAGGAAATCGCCGCCCCGCGCCAGCGGCATCCCGTAGGCGAGCGACAGATCGACCTGGCGCTGCCGCGGAGCGAGCGGGATGTCGACTGCGGCGAATGCGGGAGTGCCGTCGCTGCGGAGCGCGACCGGAAGCGCGAGCCGCGCCGTGCCCGAACGCACCGCCTGCGGCAGGCTGATGCCGAGCGCCAGCCTGTCGCCGCGGCGAAACAGGTCGCGCCGGTCGTAGTCGAGCGCCAGCGCGTCATGGATGACGGTTTCCAGCTCGATGCCGTTCGGGCGCCCCTCGGGAAAGGCCCGTCCGATTCGGCCCGAAAGGCCGAAGCTCTGCGCCCTTCCCAGCGGCACCGACCATTGCAGGCTGGCGATGGCGTGGCGCCCCCCCAGCGGTTCTTCCGGGAGCAGGCTGCGCAGACCGGCAAAGCCGTCGGCCTCGTGCAGTGCCGCGATCCCGAGCCGCAGCCGCCCCGTGCCGAACCCGAAGCCGCGCGACAGCGCCAGCCCCCAGTTGCCGCTGCCGCCGGCCGGGGCCAGCACGGAAACCCGGGTGGCGCCGGCCTCGAAGTCCAGCTCCTGCCCGGGGCTGAAGACAGGAAAGGCCCGCCGGGCGCGGAAGGGGCCGGATCCGGGGCTGTCCAGCGTGACCGCGCGCAGGGACTGCAGGCCCTGCTGCGGGTCGGGGCGTGGCATCGCCCGGGCGCCGAGGATGGTTGCGGGCTGGCGGAACGCCGCCCCCAGCCCGTCCGACAGGATCAGCGCCCGCCCGCTCAGGGCGCGGCTCAGGGAATCGCCGCTCGGACCGCCGCTGAGCAGTATCGGCGCCTGGAAGGGCAGGCGCTGTCCGTTGCTGCGCGCCAGGTAGCTGCCGCCGATCGGCGCCAGCGCCGCCTTGAGATTCAGGAAGCCGTGGCCGAAGGTCGTGTCGTAACCGTGGCGGATTCCGGGGGCGAACTCGACATAGCCGGTGTGAGGATAGAATCCGTTGTCGGCCGAGGCCAGCAGGCGGGCACGCAGCTCCTTCGGGCCCAGCTCCGGGAAGGCCTGGGCCAGCAGCGCGATGGCGCCGGCCACCTGGGGCGCGGCGAAGGAGGTTCCGGTTCCGTAGTCATATGCGTCGGGGCCGGCGGCGGTTGCCGCGTAGATGGTGCCGTCGGCCACCATGCACCAGCGGGCGGCCTCCAGGCAGCGCGAGGAAAGCAGTGTCGCCGAGACGATGGTGTTGCTCGAATAGTCGGGCTCGGAACGGGTCGGGGTGGCGTTGACGACGGTGATCCAGGAATCTTCCAGCGCGGGCTCCAGCAGCGGCAGCGCCGCCATGATGTCCGCTTTCGCCAAGGTCGTGTCGTTGGAGGCGGCAAAGACGATCACCGCGTTCCGTCCGAAGGACCTGAGAGCGCCCAGATAATCCGCGCCGCTGCCGGCTCCGAAAAGGCTGTCATAGTTGGCCCGGGAGACTTCCCACGGAAAGCCCCAGGAATTGTTCTGCACCACGGCGCCCAGGCTTTCGGCCTGCCGGGTGGCGGAGGCCGCGGTGGTGAAGCTGGAGAAGTCGCCCAGCTGCAGGTCGGCCCCGGGGGCGATGCCGATCATCCGGCCGCTTCCGGCGGCGCCGGCGGCGATCGAGGCGACCATGGTGCCGTGATCCTCCACCGGCAGGGGAGCGTTGCCCGGAGTCCGGATGGATTTGCCGCTGAATTCCACGTGACTTGCCAGGAAGCCGTCGTCGACGATGGAGATGATCTGCCCGGCTCCGCTCAGCCCGGCGGCATGGGCGTATTCCGCCCGCGCGTTGACGATCGAGAAATGCGGCACCGGCGCCAGGCTGGTGGAGAAGTTCTGCACCGCGTATTCGGGCAGCCCCCGCAGCCAGGCGGCGGCGCTTTCGTGAACCGACCAGTCGGTCACATAGGCGGCAGAGAACACATCCGGCGACAGCAGCGGGGGGGTGAAGCCCCCCTGCGAATTCTGCTGGCAACCCGCCAGCCCCAGCGCCAGTGCGATCAGCACGGCCCTTCTTGCGGATCCGGTGGGGAAATCCATGCCGTCTGCCGTTCTGCCGTTCGCCTGGCCGAAGGCTAGGCGAACAAGATGACCGGAAGGTGACCGCAAGAAGGAAAGAGCCCGGCTTCTCCCGCGCGCCGGGGCAGCCGCCTCCGCCCCCGCTCCGGCCGCCTGCCGGTGCGGCGGGTGGCTCAGGCGGCCTTCCACTTGATCGAGCAGCCCATGGAGGGGGTCTGTTCGCGCGGTCCCCGGCCGGTTTCTGCGACCTGCTTCATCGCCTCGAACAGGTCGCGCCGCACATCGGGCGGGGCTGCCTCCTTGCGGCTTTCGTCCAGCCGGCCGCGATACTGCAGCTCGTCGGCGGCGTTGAAGCCGAAGAAGTCCGGGGTGCAGACGGCATCGTAGGCGCGGGCCACCTGCTGGGATTCGTCATAGAGATAGGGGAAGGAAAAGCCGCGCTGCTGCGCCATTTCCTTCATCCTGTCGAAGCTGTCCTCGGGGTAGGCTTCGGCATCGTTGGCGCTGATCGCGGCAACGCCTATTCCCAGTTCCTGCAGGTCGCGGGCATCGCGCACGATCCGGTCCATCACCGCCAGAACATAGGGGCAGTGGTTGCAGATGAACATGATCAGCGTGCCCCGGGGGCCGCGGATGTCGGCGAGGCTGTAGCTCTTGCCGTCTGTGGCCGGCAGGGTGAAGTCCGGGGCTTTCCAGCCGAAATCGCAGACCGGGGGAATGGCAGCCATGGGTGACTCCTGTGTTGTGATCGATGCGCCTTTGCAGCGGCACGGCCGGCTCGGACGGGCCGCGCCGATCCGACCCGATTGTGCGCCCGATGGCGCCCGGGGGCAAGGGGCAGGTGGGTGCGGAAGCCCTCGGCTTCAGCCGGCCGACCCGGCTTCCCGCTCCATCCGCTCCAGTTCCGCGCGCAGCTGCGCCAGCCGGGTGCGGTAGCTTTCGCCGTCGCCGTAATCGGCAAAGGACGGGTAGCGGGCGTGGGTTCCGCGCAACTTGCGGGCGTGCTTGATCGGGCACCAGTAGGCCTCGGTGCGCGAAGCGATCTCGCTCACCAGCGCCAGCAGCCCGTTGGCATAGCCGCAATAGACGCAGTTGAGCTTTTCCAGCGCGTTGAGATACTGCAGGCGGTGGCGGTCGATGGCGATGTAATCGCGCCTCGGCACCTTCGGGATGCCGTAGGCGGGAAAGCAGACGGCCTGGTAGATGGCCACGAAAACATCCAGCAGCACCAGCGGGACGATCAGCGAATAGATGACCGGAGCGGTGAGAACGGTCAGCAGCCGGGCGCGGCTGACATAGGGCCAGAGGCTGATCTTGAGCGCCCGGTGGCGGTGGCGGATTTCCCTGTCGAACACCACCCGGCCGTGTTCCAGCCGGTAGCGGAAGCGCTGCCGGCGCGCCTCGATCCGCTCCTCGATCTCTTTCTGGAGTTCCCTGATCCGTTCGAGCAGGGTTTCGATCGTGTCGGCCATGTTCCGCCTCCGGGGTTGATCGGCGCAGCCTGAACGATGATGCGCCGCGGGGCAACCGCCTCAGTCGCGGCGGCCGGCAAACCGCTGCTGCCATTCCGCGCGTTCTTCGTCGGTGATCTTGCGAAACAGCATCTCCGGCACGGTGAAGCCATGGCCCGCCGGCAGGGTAGTCAGCGCACTGCCCGGATCTTCCGGCCAGCTGTCGTCATCGCTGTGCATGGCTTCGAGCATCTTCGCCGAGGCATCGGGGATGAAGGGGGCCGACACCACCGCGTAAAGGCGGATCAGGTTGAGCGACAGACGGATGATCGCGGCGGCGCGCTCGGGGTCCGTCTTGAAGGCAGCCCAGGGCGCGGCCGATTGCAGGTATTCGTTGCCGGCACCCCAGATCGCGCGCAGCGCGCCCGAAGCCTTGCGGATTTCCATCGCATCCATGTGCTGTTCATAGGTCCGGATGCGTTGCCCGAGATCGCGTATCAGCGCCTTTTCCTGTTCGCCCCACGCGCCGCCCGCGGGCACCGCTTCGCCGAATTTCGACCGGCAGAACTTGGTGACGCGGGAGACGAAATTGCCCAGCACGTCGGCCAGGTCCTTGTTGACCGAGACCTGGAAGTTTTCCCAGGTGAATTCGCTGTCGGAGTTTTCCGGCGCGTGGCTGAGCAGCCACCAGCGCCAGTAGTCGGCGGGCAGGATGGACAGCGCCTGGTCCATGAACACCCCGCGGCCCTGGCTGGTGGAGAACTGGCCGCCATCGTAGTTGAGGTAGTTGAAGCTCTTGATGTAATCCACCAGCTTCCACGGCTCGCCCGATCCCATGATCGTGGCGGGGAAGGAAAGGGTGTGGAACGGCACGTTGTCCTTGCCCATGAATTGCACATATCGAACATCTTCGGCGCCCTTGTCGCTGCGCCACCAGCGTTTCCAGTCATTATCCGACAATCCCTGCGCATCCGCCCATTCCCATGTGGCGGCGATGTATTCGATCGGCGCGTCGAACCAGACATAGAAGACCTTGCCTTCCATCCCCTCCCAGGGGGCGCCTTCGAACTGGGCCGGCACGCCCCAGTCGAGATCGCGGGTGATGCCGCGGTCCTGCAGCCCGTCGCCGTCGTGCAGCCACTTCCTGGCGATCGAGGTGGTCAGCACCGGCCAGTCGGTTTTCGAGTCAATCCAGGTTTCCAGCCTGTCCCTGAGCCTGGACTGGCGCAGATACAGATGCCTGGTTTCGCGCACCTCCAGCTCGGTCGAGCCGGAAATGGCGCTGCGCGGCTCGATCAGGTCGGTGGGCTCCAGCTGCTTGGTGCAGTTCTCGCACTGATCGCCGCGCGCCTTTTCATAGCCGCAGTTGGGGCAGGTGCCCTCGATATAGCGATCGGGCAGGAAGCGGCCGTCGGCCACCGAATAGATCTGCTTCTCGGTGACCACCTCGATCAGCCCGTTTTCGCCCAGCCTGCGCGCGAAATGCTGGGTCAGGATGCGGTTCTGTTCGCTCGACGAGCGGCCGAAGTGATCGAAGGACAGGCCGAACCCGTCGGCCAGTTCCTTTTGCACCGCCCACATTTTCGCGCAGTATTCAGCCACCGGCATGCCGGCCTTGGCGGCGGCCAGTTCGGCCGGGGTGCCGTGTTCGTCGGTGGCGCAGATGAACATCACCTCATGGCCGCGCGCGCGCATGTAGCGGGCGTAGAGATCGGCCGGCAACTGGCTGCCCACCAGGTTGCCCAGGTGCTTGATGCCGTTGATGTAGGGAATCGCCGAGGTGATGAGAATCCGCGCCATCTGTTCCGTCCGGTCCTGTTTCCGCCGCTCTTTAGCCCATGGCGGGGGCAAGGGCCAGCGGTGTGCCTCGGGAGGCGGATGAATTCATGCTGCCGTTCAGGAGGATGCGCCAGCACCCGCGGGAAGAAAAAGTTTTGAAAATGCACGTATCCGATTATGGTGATTTCACAAGAACGCGAAAACGCGTATGTCCAACGGGAGGAACGGATGAAGAAACGCGCACTTGTCCTTGCAGCCCTGCTGGCCCTGTTTCCGCTGGCGGCCCTTGCCGACGGGGAAGGAAAGCATGTGGCATTTCATGTGGATGAAAACGACCCCAAGCTGATGAACCTGACCCTCAACAACGTCAGGAACGTCACCGCCTATTACGAGGCGCAGGGCATCCCGGTGTATATCGAGGTGGTCACCTACGGCCCGGGCCTCAACATGCTGATCGAGGGCAAGAGCCCGGTGGCCGAGAGGATCGCCGTCATGGGGCTGGAGATGGATAACGTTACCTTCGCCGCCTGTGCCAACACCATGAACAACATGAAGAAGAAGACCGGCAAGGAGGTGGTGTTGCTGGACGAAGCCACAATCGTGCCTTCCGGCGTGGTCCGCCTGGTCGAGTTGCAGGAACAGGGCTGGGCCTATATCCGTCCCTGAGGGGATTCCCCGACAGATGAGTGCCGCCGTCCGGATGCCCGGGAGGCGGGGCCGCGAGGGTCGCGAGGGGCGCAGGGAAACAGGCGCAGGGAGTGAATCGGCATGGAATATCGCAGGCTCGGGCAGAGCGATCTGGAAGTTTCGGCACTGTGCCTCGGGTCGATGACCTGGGGTGCGCAGAACGACGAGGCCGAGGCGCATGCCCAGATCGATGCCGCCCTTGCCGGGGGGATCAATTTCATCGACACGGCCGAACTCTACCCCACATATCCGGTGCGGGCCGAAACCGTGGGCCGCACCGAGGAGATCATCGGCAACTGGCTTGCCCGCAGCGGGCGGCGCGGCGACGTGGTGATCGCCACCAAGGTGACCGGGGCCGGGCAGAAGGCGGTGCGCGAGGGCGCGCCGGTCAGCGCCGAAACCATAAGAACCGCCGTCGAGGGCTCGCTGAAGCGGCTGCGCTGCGAGGTGATCGACCTCTACCAGCTGCACTGGCCCAACCGCGGCTCCTACCATTTCCGCCAGAACTGGGCCTATGACCCTTCCGGGCAGGACCGGGCGCAGACCGAGGCGCACATGCTCGATGTGCTGCAGGAGATGCAGCGCCAGATCGAGGCCGGCCGGGTGCGCTGGTTCGGGCTGTCCAACGAAAGCGCCTGGGGCACGGCGAAATGGCTGGAACTGGCCCGCCGTCACGGCCTGCCGCGGGTGCAGACGATCCAGAACGAATATTCGCTGCTGTGCCGGCTGTTCGATACCGATCTGGCCGAGCTGGCACATAACGAGCAGGTTTCCCTGCTGGCCTACACGCCGCTGGCTGCCGGCCTCCTGAGCGGCAAATATGCCCCCGACGTGACACCTGCGGGCAGCCGCCGGAGCATTTCGGGCAACCTCAACGGGCGGATCACCCCGCGGGTCTGGGGCGCGATCGACGCTTATCGCGCGCTGGCCCTCCGACACGGGCTGGAACTGCCGCAGATGGCGCTGGCCTGGGCAATGGCGCGGCCCTTCATGGGCTCGGTCATCTTCGGGGCGACCCGGGTGGCGCATGTGGAAACGGCCCTGGCAGCGGCCGAGCTGAAGCTGGATCGCGAGCTTCTCGATGACATCGCTGCCGTCCACAGGGCGCATCCGATGCCCTTCTGAGAGGCGCGGTGGCCGCAGGCGGAAGCTGCCCGTCTGCCGCCCTGGGGTGCTCACCCCAGCGGGCTTCTGCCGCCGAGGCGCTCGAACAGGCTCCGCTCGTCGGAATTGTTGAAGAAGGGCACCGTCTCGGGGGGCGAGAGATCCGGCAGGCGGGCGGCCACCTCGGCCAGCACGACCTCGGTGATGAAGGGCAGGTCGAAGTTGCGGGCATCCGCGAGCGGGATCCATTGCAGATGCGAAAGCTCGTCGGTGGCGCGCGAGAAATCATCCGGGTCTCCGGCCAGCATCGAGGCGTCGGCCAGGAAGAAGCGGGCGTCGAATCGACGCGACCGCCCCGGGGGCGTGATCGCCCGGAACACGAAGCGCATTCCGGCGGCCGAGGGGCGGTGCCCGGTTGCAGCGAAACTGCGCCAGCCGGGCGGGACGGGGCCGGACCAGCGGCCGGGCATGCCGAGGATCAGGCCGGCTTCCTCCCACAGCTCGCGGATTGCTGCGGCGGCCAGCGCATCCGGCTCCGGTGCCGGGCTTTCGGGGCGCGGCGCCTGCCGCAGCCGCCGGGCGCATGGTGCGCCCATGCCGACGGCCAGCGAAACCTGCGCGTCCTGTGCATCCAGCGCGCCCCCGGGAAAGACGAACTTGTCGGGCATGAAGGCGGCCGCCGTCCCGCGCTGCCCCATCAGCACCCGCGGCCGGGTGGCGACATCGCGCAGCAGGATCAGCGTTGCCGCGTCGCGGATCGGCGGGGCGCTCAACCGCCGCGCCGCCGCGCCTGCCTCAGGCGGCGTCCCTGCCGAAACCATGCATCCGTTTGGCCCACTGGATCCCCACGATCATGCCCTTCATGCGGGGCAACAGATAAAGCGACAGCACGACACAGCCAATGGCGAAAAGCGTTGCCAGAATCAGCGGGTCCGGCCGGAACTTCACGAAAGCGAACATCAGCGCCGGGGCCACGACATGCCCGACGATCAGGATGGTCAGATAGGCGGGGCCGTCATCGGCACGGTGGTGGAACAGCTCTTCACCGCAGACCGGACACTGGTCGCGCACCTGGAGGTAGCCCTTCAGAAGCGGGCCGGAGCCGCAGTTCGGACAGCGCCGGCGCCAGCCGCGCAGGAGAGCCGTGCGCAGGGGGCGGTCGGCGTCTGGTGGCGTGTTTTCCGGCATCGGATGATTCGGCGCGGTGGAGGAAGCACAGGCGGTCGGCATGGCCCCATCCTGCGCGAAAGCTGCGCGCTTGTCGTTGCGGCGGCGTGTCGCAAAGCCTTTTCCGGTGGCGACGGAATCTTTCCGCCCGCCCGTTGAAGAGGGCGCAGATACCGCAGGCGGCGGATCTGCCCGCAGTCGGCGGGCGCTCATTGGGGCAACCATGCGGAGGGACGAAGCATGTGGAAAAAGGGACGGACCATGTGGAAAAGGGTTTCCTGCGTACGGCCGGGGGAGGGGGCCGGGGCCGGAACGGAGGGCCGAGGCCAGGGGGACCGGGGCAAGGGCCATGCCGGAACGCTGCGCGCCGGTGTCCGGGGGCGGATTGCCCCGGCGCTCGCGATCGCCGGTGCCTTTGCCGGTGCCGCGCCGGGCGGGGTGGCGGCGCAGGATCAGTTGCCGGAAGGGCAGCCGGGACCGTGGCAGGCCGCCTGCGGGGAGGCCGGTGCGGCGCCTTCCGCCCGTCCCTCTGCTGGCGCCGGCGGTGCCGCCCGCCGTCTTTCGATGCTGGACGGTGACGGTGACGGCAGGATCAGCATCGACGAGATGGTGCGGGCAGAGGCATGTCTGGCGGCCGGGAGAGCCCGGGCGGGTTATCGCCGCCTGCTGCGCCGGCATGATGCCGATGGCGATGGAATGCTGTCGCGGGAGGAGCTGGCGCGCGCCGTCGCCGCCGGGCGCCGCGCCGACAGCCTGTTCGCGCGAATCGATTCCGACGGAAACGGCAGCCTGTCCCGCGAGGAGTTCCGCCGGGCCTGGCGGGCCCGGAGCGCGTTCGACGGGGGCGGGGGCGCCGTGCGGCGGTCCCGCCGGCCCGGTGCCGACGCGCCACGGGTGAAGCCGGAGGGAGGGGAGGGGTGAGTGCCGGAAGCCGGGGTGCCGATTCCCGCCGGGCGGGCGATGACGGAAAGGCGCCGCTCCCGGGCCTGGCGAGGGTGGGGGAATTTGCCCGCGTTGCGGTTTTCCGATAGCCCGTCGGGTCATGCCGATGCCTCTCGATTCCCTTGCGGATCAGCCCGACGATGCGTTGCTTGCGGCCTATGGACGCGGTGAGCGGGTGGCGGCGCGCATCCTGGCGGAGCGCTTCCTGCCGCGTCTTTACGGCCATGCCATGCGGATGCTGAACGACCGGGCCGAGGCGGAGGACGTGGCGCAGGAGGCGATGCTGCGGCTCTGGAAGATCGCACCCGCGTGGCGGCAGGGCGAGGCGAAGGTGAGCACCTGGCTGTATCGGGTGGTTGCCAACTTGTGCACCGACCGGCTGCGCCGCCGGCGCGGGGTCGGGCTCGACAGTATCGCGGAACCGGCCGATGATGCGGCCAGCGCCGAGGATGGCCTGGTGCGGGCCCAGCGGGTGGCGGCGTTGCAGGAGGCGCTGATGCGCCTGCCCGCGCGCCAGCGCCAGGCGGTCGTGCTGCGACATGTGGAGGGGCTTTCCAACCCCGAGATCGCGGCGGTGATGGAAGTCAGCGTGGAGGCGGTGGAAAGCCTCAACGCGCGGGGGAAGCGGGCGCTGGCGAAGGCTCTCGCCGGCCGGCGGGAAGAACTGGGGTATGGTGATGGCTGACAGCAGGCGTCTGAACGACGAGGAACTCGAAAAGCTGCTGGCGGAGGCGGCGCGCCATCCCCCGCCCCTGCCGGAGGGGCTTCTGGAGCGGGTCCTGGCCGATGCCGGAGCTCTTGCCGATGCCGCGGCCGGTGGCCGGCCTGCGCCCGCTCCGGCTCCTGCGGCACGGCCCCGGAGGCTGGCCGCCTGCGCCGGCTGGCTGACCGCGCTTGGCGGCTGGCCGGCGCTGGCCGGGCTGTCGGCGGCGGCTCTGGTCGGCTTGTGGCTCGGCTACGCGCCGCCGCAGGCCGTGGAGCGGCTGGCCGGCGCCCGGCCCGGGAACGAAGGCGGTTTCGATCCGGGAGAATTCATGCTGTCATTCGAGGGCGTCTTCGAGGGCATTCTGGAGGAAGGGCGCGAAGAGGGGTAGCCATGACGCAGAGGGAATCTTCCGCAGGCCCGCCCCCGGGCGCAGGGCCGTCCCCGGGGCACGGAGGAGGGAGGATCCGGGCCCTGCTGGCGGTTTCGCTGGCGGCGAATCTCCTGGTGGCGGGGATCGTGGCCGGCATCTTCCTGCGCCAGCTTTCTTCCGGGGGCGCGGCCGGAGAAGCGGCTCCGGGAAGGGCGGCCGAAGCGGTGCGGGAGATGCCGCTGCGCGAGTTCGGCTACGGCCTTTTCGCGCGCGCCCTGCCGCCGCCCGACCAGCGCCGGCTGGCACGGGCGGCCGAACAGCGGAGGCAGGAGCTGGCGGCCAACCGCCGGGCGTTGCGCGGGCAGCTTCGGGAAGTGCTGGCCGCTCTGCGGGACGAGCCCTTCGACATGGGGCGCCTGCGCGAGGCCCTGGCCGGGGTGGATGCGCTCGTGAGCGAACGTCATCGCACCGCCCGCCGCCTTCTGCTGGAGCATGTCGAAACGATGGACCCGCAGGCACGGGCCGCCTATGCCCGGAGGCTGGAGCAGCTGCTGCGCGGCCGTTCCGGTGGTGCCACGCCGGGCGGAAGGCCCGGTGGGGGCTGAAGGGCGGATCGGGCCGAAAGGGTGATCCGCCCCGCCCGGCGTGCCGGCGCGCCCCGGGCCGCAGCTGGCGTGGGGGACAGGCCGCGGCGCGCGGGCAATCTCGGAGAGGGGCGCGGAGAGGGGCGGCCTCAGGCTGCGGACTTGCCGAAGATCACCTGATTGCGCCCGGTGGCCTTGGCGCCGAGCAGGGCCCGGTCGGCCCGCTCCACCATGGATTGCACGGTGGCGGCGTCGAGCCGGCGCTGCCCTCCGATGCTGACCCCGATACTTGCCGTCACCGTGATCGGGGCCCGCTCCGGCCCGATCGCGATCGGGCGTTCGCAGATCACCCGGCGCAGCCGTTCGGCGGCGATCCGGGCCGTGGCCAGATCGGTATCCGGCAGCACCACGAGAAATTCCTCGCCGCCGATACGGGCCACCAGATCGACGCTGCGCAGGTTCGAGCGCAGCCGCGCGGCGACTTCGCGCAGCACGAGGTCGCCGGTGGCGTGACCGTGGGTGTCGTTGATCGCCTTGAAGCGGTCCAGGTCCAGCACCATCACGGCGAAGGGGCTGCCGGTGCGGGCGGCGTTGCGGGCCACCCGTTCGAGATGGGGCAGCGCGTAGCGGCGGTTGAACAGTCCGGTCAGCGGATCTGTGACCGCCAGGCGGAGACCGTCTTCCAGCATGCTGCGCAGCCGGTCGCCTTCCCGCTTGCGCTGCAGCAGGCGTTTCAGGCGGAAGAGCAGTTCGGCCGAAGGCATGTCGGCGGGCAGGATCTCGTTTGCGCCCATGTCGAGCGCGGCGATGGCGCTTGCGCAGTCGGTTCCGGTGCAGGTGACGCCGATCGCCGTGTGCCGGGTGCCCGGGCGGCTGCGCAGTTCCGCCAGCAGCGCATGGCCGCCGGGGGTGCCGCTGCCGGCCGGAGGCAGGATGATGAGATCGGGCGCGGCGTCTCCGGCCATCGCCTGTTCGAGCACGCCGCGACTGTCGATCCTGCCGATCTGCCCCAGCCTGTGCTTGCGCAGCAGCTCGGCCCAGCGCGCCGGCGGTTCCGAATCGTTGCCGGCGACCAGCAGGATCCGGGCGGCGGCCCGGAAGGGTTCGGCAGGCTCGCGGAAGCCCAGTTCGCTCACCGTCTTGCGGCGTTCCGTCAGTTCTCGTTCGACCGCGCTGCTGCGCAGTATGTTGCGCACGCTGGCCAGCAGCCAGTCCTGCGAGAGGGGGGCGGGAAGCACCTCGTGGGCGCCGGCGTTCAGCGCCGCGATCCGGTCGGCGGGGCGGTAGTTCCGGGCGATGATCAGCACCGGAATCATTGCGGTTTGCGGGGCTGCCTTCAGTTCCAGGCACAGGTCGATGGCCCGGTCTCCGTCGAAGGCGGAATCGATGATCGCCAGGTCGGGCAGCTCGCGGGCTGCGCGTTGCAGGAGCTCGGCCCCGGTCTCGGCCTGGCTGACGCTGTAGGAGGCGGCCGACAGCTTGGCCCTGAGCAGGATTCGGCTGGTCGCCAGATCGCTTGCTGTCAGAATGCGCCCCGCCATCTGTCCTCTCGGTTTTGAATTGCATTGCGCCTGTTTCGGTGACTATTCGTTGAGAGAGGTTAATATTTGGTTTCAGGATGATCGGTGCGGGAGGGATGCGGCAGGAAACGGCCGAAACGATCGCCCTGCAGGCGCTGGGCTGGCTGGCGGAGGAAGAGCTTCTGGGGGCCTTTCTGGGGGCGAGCGGGGCCGCGCTGCAGGATGTCCCCGCCCGGGCGCAGGAGCCCGAGTTCCTGGCCGCGGTCCTCGATTTCCTGCTGATGGAGGAGGCCCGGGTGCGCCGCTTCTGTGCCGCCAGGGGGCTGGCTTGCGAGGCCCCGATGCAGGCCCGCGGGCGGCTGCCGGGCGGAGAGCAGGTCAACTGGACCTGAGCCGGCAAGGCAGATGCGCCGCTACGGCCCGGGCCGGGCGGAGGGGCGGGGCCGAAGCGGTTCAGAGGTCGATCTCGATCACGCCTTGCGGCTCTGCCGCGCGCGAGCGGCACAGGATCATGTGGCCGCTGCGCTCGGCCCTGGACAGCACGAAATCGCGGTGCTCGACCGCGCCCGACAGCACCGCGCATCTGCACACCCCGCACAGCCCGTCGGAACATTTCACGTCCACATGCACGCCGGCGGCCAGCAGCGCCTCGGTGGCGGCCCGATCGGCGGGCACCGCGATGTCGCGCCCCGAGCGCGCGAGCCGCAGCGTGAAGGGGTGGTTTTCGTATTCCGGCGTCTCGGGGACCGAGAAATATTCCAGGTGCCGCGCCTCTTGGGGAAAGCCGTTGGCCTCGGCCGCCGCAATCACCGCCTGCATGTAGCGGTCGGGTCCGCAGGTATAGACATGGGCGCCGGGGCGGTATTCCAGCAGCGCGGGCAGGTCCGCCCGGCTGCCCCGGTCGGAGAAATGCAGCTGCACCCGGTCCGCCCATCCGAAACCGGAGAGATCGTCCAGAAACGCGGCCTCGGCCTGTTTCGAGGCCGAGTAATGCAGCGCGAAATCGCGCCCCAGCGCGTGCAGCCGGTGGGCCATGGCGATCATCGGGGTGACGCCGATGCCGCCGCCCATCAGGTAGCTGAATGCCGCGTCCTCGACCAGCGGGAAGTGGTTGATCGGGCAGGAGACGAACACCCGGCGCCCGGGCGTGAAGATGCGGTGCATCAGTTTCGAGCCGCCGCGCCCGTCATCTTCGCGCAGCACCGCGATCTGGTATTTCGACCGGTCCGCCGGGTCGCCCGACAGCGAATACTGGCGGAAGAATTCCGGCGCCACCACCACGTCGATATGGGCGCCGGGCTCGAAGGGGGGCAGCGGCGCGCCGTCGGGCCGGGAAAATTCGTATTTCGTCACCCGGTCGGTCATCGCTTCGGCCTTTGTCACCACCACCGCCAGCACCGGCGCGGCGGCCTTGTCGGCGGTATAGCGATGCTCGGGCGGCAGGCCGCGGGCGCGCCGGGCGCGGTGTTCCCCGGCGCTGATCATCGCCTTGTAGGCCTCGATCCCGGCCTCGCGGTCCATGGGAAACGGCCAGGGCCAGGGCGGCGGGGCCAGCGGCGCCGGGTAGACCGCCAGCGTCTGGTCCTCGTGGCGCAGCTTCAGCCGCTTTTGCAGCGCGCGCGCGTTGACCGGGGCGCGGGCCGGGGCATAGGGGCCGTCATCGACCATCTCGATATCCCACCACCATTTCTTGCGCGGGTTGATTTCGCCGCGCCCGGCCAGGTCGTCCAGCCTTGCCAGGGCCCGGGCGGCGAAGGGCAGGTTCGAGGCGGCCCAGCGGAACGGCGCCTCGGCGAACAGCCCCTCGAGGTTCCAGGGGCAGGTCTTCATGCAGCGCCCGCACATGGCGCCGCCCTGCTGGGAGACCCGGTAGGCGGTGCATTTCTGGCTGTCGGATTTCCAGATCTCGTAGCCGTTGAACATCCGCTTCGGCCCGGCGGTGATCGCACCCGAGGGGCATTCGCGGGCGCATTTGTTGCAGGATTCGCAGAACCGCTGCAGGCCGAAGTCGATCGGCCGGTCGTGGGTCATCGGCATGTCGGTGGTGATCACCCCGCTTTTCAGCCGCGGGCCCAGGAACGGGTTCAGGATCACCTCGCCGATGCGGCTGACCTCGCCGAGCCCCGACAGCAGCAGGAGCGGCGGGTTGAGCACCTCGTCATCCATCACCGAATGCACCCGCGCCGAATGGCCGAGCCGCCGGATATGCTCGCCCAGCACGCCCCCCAGCAGCGAGAACCGCAGGTAGGCGCGCATCGACTGCGCACAGGCGATCCAGTCGTCGCCAGAGGCGCCCTCCATCGTCTCGTGGCCCTGGTCGATGATGATGGAGATGGCGTTTTCGTGATAGGGGTCAATGGGTTGGCCGGCGGCGTCATGGCTGTAATAGGCCCAGTCGGGGCAGGCGCTCAGCCCCACCGCGTCGCAGCCCAGGAAATAGGCGGCGGCCTTGATGTTGGCGGCGTTGCGCGCCGGATCAAGCGTCGAGGGATGCGGCGCGGGGGCGGCATCGCCGTCCTGCAGCAGGACGAAGGCGCCCAGCGTCGGGCGAAAGGCAAAGGCGGCGGCGGACTTGCGCACGTAATTGCCGTTCTTCGAGGCCTCCTGCACCCTGGGCCCGAGGTCTCCGAACAGGGCGCGGGCGAACATGTTGGCGCGCTTGGGCACGCGGGCCACGTTGGCCGCGTCGATGTAGGTGGTCGGCGCGTCCACGCGCCTGAGCTTTTCGAACGGATGCGGGCCGAGGGCGAAGTCGCGCCGCGCGAAGGGGTCGCGGTTGCGCGCGGTCTTCGCGTGCCGGCCCAGCCCGGTGCGCCAGCTTGCCGGCGGGCGGGCATGGTCGGCCAGCGGGCGGTCGGCGGCCATTTCCAGCGTGGTGGTCACCACCGCCAGGCCGAAGGCGGTCCCCACGAAAGGGTTGTGCGCGGCGCCGTCGCGAATGGTCGCCAGACCCGCCGCCACCGCCAGCCGCTCCAGGTGCACGTCGCTGGCGGCGGCCGTGTGGGCGCGCGCCTCATGTCCCAGCGAACGGATGTAGCTGGCCAGCACCACCGCGGTTTCGGCCCCGCGCAGGCAGGCACGATGGGCCAGCGCGTCCCGGATCCAGTCGGTGCCCGGCTCTTCGGGGCGCGGCGCGCGCGGGTGGTCATACAGGAACACCAGCGCGTGGCTGTGGTGGCGGCAGTCGGCCGGCGCATCGGCCAGCGCCTCGCGCAGCCCGGCCATGATCACGTCGATCCCGGCGGCCAGGGTTTTCGGTTGCATGCTGTTGATCTTGTCGGCCAGCCGCGCCACGTCGGGGTTGTCCAGCGGCCGGTCGCGCCAGGCCTGCGCGGGGATGGCGCAGATGCCGACCATGCTGGCGTCGCAGTAGTAACCGAAGGATTTCAGGTGGCGCGCGCGTTCCCCGGGGTCGTCGGGGATGATGGCGCGCTCGGGCTTGACGCGCCCCTCGCGGGTGGCGTCCAGCATCGCCTGGTAGTCGCGCATGGCGTTGACGATCGAGCACGGATCCTCGGGGCGGCGGAACGACAGCGCCGGCACCGGCGCCAGCGCTGCAAGATCGGGCATCTGCGCGCGCCGCTTCAACCGCTCAAGCGGAAACGGGCCCAGATGAAACGGTCTTCTGGCGTGGGATAACAGGCGCGCCATGAAACCAGCAGGGCACGGCGGGAAGGGGATGTCAACGCCGTCGGATTGTGCGAGAACGGCAGGCGGAAACGGCAGGGCGGGCGAGGCGGCATGCTGATACGGGCGATACTGTTCGACAAGGATGGCACGCTGTTCGACTTCCAGCGCAGCTGGGCGCCCTGGGTGGCGGGGATGATCGACCGGCTTTCGGCCGGCGATGCCGCGCTGGCCGGGGCTCTGGCCGAGGCCTGGGGGTTCGACCGGGCCCGGAAGCGCATCAGGGCCGGCAGCATCATCGTCGCCGGCGATGTGCCGCAGGTGGCGGCGGCGGCGCTGCCGCTGCTGGCCCCGATGCGCAAGGCGGCGCTGATCGCACTGCTGGAGGAGACCGCAGCCGGGGTCGCTGCGGTGGAGCAGCTGCCGCTGGCCGGGCTTCTCGACCGGCTCGCGCGGAGCGGGGTGCGCTGCGGAGTCGCGACGAACGACAGCGAGAAGGTGGCGCGCGCGCAGCTGGCGCGGGCCGGGGTCGCGGGGCGTTTCGACTTCATCGCCGGCCATGACAGCGGATTCGGCAGCAAGCCCGGCCCCGGCATGTGCCTGGCCTTTGCCGCGCGGCTCGGGCTGACGCCGGAAAGCATCGCGATGGTGGGCGACAGCCCGCATGACATGCGCGCCGGGCGGGCAGCCGGGATGCGGACGGTGGCGGTGCTCAGCGGACCGGCCGGAGCGGAGGTGCTGGCGCCGCATGCCGATGCGGTGCTGCCGGATATCGGCAGCCTGCCCGACTGGTTGTCCGGGCAGGCCGGACTGCCCGGCGCGGCGGCTCCGGCGGGCGGCGGTGCGCCCGGATAGGCGGTGGCGGCGCGGCCGGTGCGTGAGGTCGGCGAGAATGCCGCGGCAGGCGGGCATCGGCAGGAGCGGCAGCGAGAACGCGAGGAGACGAAAAGATGAAAGGAGGCCCCGCATGAGCGATACCCCCGAAGGCAGGCCGGTGGTGCAGCATTATTCGGATGTACTGTGTGTCTGGGCCTATGTGGCCAATATCCGGCTGGAAAGGCTGATCGAGCGCTACCGGGGGCGGGTCGATTTCGAGCTGCGCTGCTGTTCCGTCTTTCCGGATGCCGTCGGCAAGATCGGCGCCGCCTGGGAAGAGCGCGGCGGTTTCGCCGCCTATGGCGCTCATGTGCAAAAGGTGGTCGGGCAGTTCGATCACGTCACCGTCAGCCCCGATGTCTGGAGCGTTACCCGGCCGGTCAGCTCGAGCGCGCCGCACATCATGATCAAGGCGGCCGAGCTGGAAGAACGCGCCGGCGGCGCACCGGCCGCGGGAAGCGCCCGGCGGTTTTCCTGGGCACTGCGCCGGGCCTTTTTCGAGCAGGGGCGCGACATCTCCTGCTGGGACGTTCTGTTCGACGTTGCCGGAGCGGTCGGATTCGATGCCGGGGCCCTGCAGGAGCAGCTGCGCTCCGGTGCCGCGGCGGCGGCTCTGGACCGCGACATCGTGGCGGCGCAGAAGGCCGGGATCAGCGGAAGCCCGACCTTCTACATGAACGACGGTCGGCAGATCCTCTACGGAAATGTCGGCTACAGGCTGCTGGAGGCCAATGTCGAGGAGTTGCTGCGCCCCCGCGGCCCGGACGAGGCGAGCTGGTACTGAAACACGCTCACGGGCCCGGCGCCGCGCCGGGTGGCGGGACGCGACGGCAGGCGCGGGCGGCGCGTGGCCCCGTGCCGTCCGCTTGAATTGCACCGGTATTCTTGGCGCTTTGTTAAACCCTCTCCCTTATGCTCCGGGGGGCACTTGCAAGGGGATGGTCGATGCACGGTCTGATCAATCGCGCGCTGCAATGCTTCATGCGTGACACTTATGGTGAAGCCGTCTGGGAAGAAGTGGCCAGCCATGCCGGGCTCGGCCTGCGCGACTTCGAGGCGATGATATGCTACCCGGACGAGCTGACGTTCCGCGCGCTGGATTCGGCCTGCACCCTGCTGAACAAGCCGCGCGATGTCCTGCTGGAAGATCTGGGCACCTATCTCGTGTCGCATGAGAACCTGGAGCCGGTGCGCCGGATCCTGCGTTTCGGAGGCGACAGCTTCCATGAATTCCTCCATTCGCTCGACGAGCTGCCCGATCGGGTGCGCCTGGCGGTGCCCGACCTCCGGCTGCCCCAGATCGAGGTGCGCGAGCACTCCCCCGGCGCGCTGACGCTGCGCTGCTTCGGGGCCTGCCCGGGGTTCGGCCATGTTCTGGTCGGCATCCTGCAGGCGATGGCCGATGACTACGGCACGCTGGCGCTGCTCGAACACAAGGGGGCGGGCAACGGAGAAGAGGTCGTTTCGGCACTGCTGCTCGATGCCGATTTCGCCCGCGGGCGCAGTTTCTCGCTGACGCCGGATCGGCTCTGACATGGCCGCGCGCAAGGATGGCGATGCCGTGGCGTTGGAGCGCCGCGTGCTGGACCGGCTCATGCCCATGAATCTGCTGGTGCGCCCCTCCGGCCATATCACGCATGCCGGGCCGACCCTGAGCAGGCTCTTTCCGGAAGAGGAGCTTGTCGGCAGGCGCTTTCTGGAAGTGTTCGAAATGGGGCGCCAGCATCACGGGATATGCACCTTTTCCGATCTGCGCGCCCTGCGGGAGGCACGCCTGCAGCTGCGCCTGCGGGCCTTCCCGGATCTGCGCCTGAAGGGGGTCATGGTGGCGCTCGACGGGGCCGAGTGCACGCTGATCAACCTGTCCTTCGGGCTGTCGATCATCAAGGCGGTGCGGCGGTTCGGCCTGTCAAACGATGATTTCGCTCCCACCGATCTGGTGATAGAGATGCTGTATCTGGTCGAGGCGAACACCGCCGTGATGGAGGAGTTCCGCGGCCTCAGCGCCCGCCTTCAGCAGGCCCGCAGCCGAGCCGAGGAGCAGGCGCTGCGCGACCCCCTGACCGGGCTGCACAACCGGCGCGCCATGGACGCGGTGCTTGCCGATCTGGTGGCGCGCGGAAAAAGGTTCGGGCTGATGCATCTGGATCTGGACCATTTCAAGGCGGTGAATGACACGCTGGGACATGCGGCCGGCGATCACGTGCTGCAGGTGACGGCCGGGATCCTGCGGTCCGAAACCCGCAAGGGCGATACGGTGGCCCGGGTCGGCGGCGACGAATTCGTGCTGATCTTCGAGGATCTGGTCGATCCGGAAAAGCTGTCGGCGATCGCCGAGCGCATCGTGGCGCGGCTGGGAGAACCGATAGATTACGCGGGCCAGCTCTGTCGGATCTCGGGCAGTATCGGGTTTACCACATCCTGTTTCTATGACAGGCCGGATCTGGACCGGATGCTGTCCGATGTAGATCTGGCGCTCTACGAGTCGAAGGGCCGGGGACGGGCCCGGGCCACGATGGTGACCCGGGAGCTTCTGGAAACGGCTGCGCCCCCCGGCAGGATGCGTCCGCCCCGACAGGGGCGTTCCGG
This sequence comes from Paracoccaceae bacterium, assembly GCA_026989055.1. Lineage (GTDB taxonomy): Bacteria > Pseudomonadota > Alphaproteobacteria > Rhodobacterales > Rhodobacteraceae > JAJRUE01. The sequence goes on along the minus strand of JALSKC010000052.1, from coordinate 89,514 downwards.
CGCGCCTGGCCCCGAGGCCTGAGCGGCGCTCCGGCGGGATTCCCGGGGCGATTCCGTGCTCCGCGGCGGTGTTTGTCCCCAGGCGCGCGCATTTTCCGGCGAGGCTGTCGAACCGCACCCCGACGACAGGGCGGCGGGCGGAACGATTCCGCCCCTTCCAGCGGCGCGGCTTCCGCCCGCCCGGGGCGGACGGCCTGCGGGTGGCTTGCGGGCGGTTCAGGGCAGGGGCGCGCGCATGTCGATCCCGGTGATGTCCGCGCTTTCGACCAGGGCTGTGAGATGCTCCCGCGCCGCGCGCAGCCAGGCTGCCCGTTCCAGGGCGGCCCGGATCGCCGGGGCGGCGGCTTCGAAGGGGAGCGGGGCGCCCTCGGCGCGGGCCAGAACGCGGATAATGTGGAAGCCGAAGCGGGTTTCCACCGGCGTTGAAGTGATCTCTCCCGGCTCCAGCGTTTCAAGCGCCGCCTCGAATTCCGGCACGGTATCGCCCGCGCCGACCTGGCCCAGCCGGCCGTCGGACTCGCGCGACGGGCAGTCGCTGAGGTCGCGGGCGAGGGCGGTGAAACCCTCGGGGCGTTCGACCAGCCGGGCAAGCGCGTTTTCTGCCCGCGCCCGGGCCTGCGCGCGGGCCTGCGCATCGTCGGGAGGGGCGGCGAACAGGATATGCGCCACCTCGCAGAGCGTGGGCGAGCGAAAGCGGTCGCGGTGCGCCAGGTAATGGGCGCGCGCATCCTGTTCGCTGACGGGGGCAGGGGTGATCCTCGCCTCCGTCACGGCGCGGATCAGCGCCTCGTCGTCGGTTTCGCGCCGCCCCGGGGCGGTTTGCTGCGGCTCGGGTTTCAGGCCCAGCCGTGCGGCTTCCTGCAGCAGCAGCGCGCGGATCACCAGCGCGCGCGCCGCCTTGCGCCAGGCGATGCCGGGCTTGCCGGCGGGGGCGGCGTGGTTCTGCGCCTCGGCGGCGATCTCGGCGGCCGGAATCACCCGGCCGTTGACGGAGATCTCGGGGAACAGCGGCCTGTTCATGACGTCTGCCTGGCCCCTTTCTTGCGCCGCGTGCGCACGATCTGCCAGCCGGGGCGCCAGAGGAAACGCACCGGCGCCGAGAGCATGTGCACAAGACGGGTGAACGGGAAGATCAGGAAGATCGTGAGCCCGAGGAAGATGTGCAGCTTGAAGATCAGCGGCACGTGTTCCAGGTAGCTGGCGGCCTTCGGGTCGAGGGTGAAGATGCCGAAGGCCCAGGCCATGAACTTGACCACTTCGCCTTCGTCGATCGAGGCCAGCGACACCGGCACCGAGATCAGCCCGAGTGCGAGCTGGGCGATCAGCAGCAGCAGGATCGCCGTGTCCCAGAAGGACGAGGTGGCGCGCACCCGCGGATCGACCAGGCGGCGGTGCGCCAGCATCAGCGCGCCGACGATGGCGATGATGCCCGCGACGCCGCCCGCGCTGGCGGCCATGACCGTCTTGACCTCGGGGGTGATTCCGATGGCCTCGTAGATCCGGAGCGGGATCAGCAGGCCGAACAGGTGGCCGAAGAAGATCACCAGCACCCCGAGATGGAACAGCACCGATCCGACGATCAGCTGCCTGCGGCGCAGAAGTTGCGACGACGAGGATTTCCAGGTGAAGGGGTCGCGTTCGTAGCGCGCGATCGAGCCGACGGCCAGCACCGCGAGCGCGATATAGGGGTAGGTTCCAAAGAAGAATTCGTTCATCTGAGCCTCCTGTCACTCGGCCGCGGCCGGGGCGGCGGTGCCCGGTGCGGTGTCCGGGGCGGGGTTGATCGGGGTATCCATGGCGGCGAGCATGTCGCGCAGCTGCGGGCAGCCGGCGTTGGGATCGGGGCCGAAGGTGACTTCGCTTTCCTCCCAGACCGCGTCCAGCGCGTCGAGGTCGTCCGGGTCGTCTTCCTCGCGGGCCAGAAGTTCGGCAACCGCGGCGTCATCGGCCCCGGCCCCGGCGAAGTCCAGCAGCGCCGCGAAGACCGCGCCATAGGGGCTTGCGCGCCTTTCCAGCCGCACCCGAAGGGCTTCCAGAATATGGGCGGCATCCTCGAGCACCTCCTGCGCCTCGCTCAATGGACGCATCGCGAGGAACTCCAGCAGCACCGGCAGGTGGTCGGGCAGTTCCGATGTGGCCGGCTCGAAGCCGGCCGCCCGGTAGGTTTCCAGCAGTTCCACCATGGCCCCGCCCCGCTCCCGGCTTTCGCCGTGGACATGTTCGAAAAGGTTGAGCGAGAGCGAGCGCGAGCGGTCGAAAAGCCCGACATAGCGTTCCTGCAGGTCGTATATGTCCAACTTGGAAAGCTCTTCCAACAGTGGGCCGAGGGCCTCGATAGAGGCCGCAGGCAGGCGGGCGTCGTCGGCCAGGGCCCCGGCGATTTCGCCGACGGCCTGCTGCAGTTCTTCGCTCGGGTAGCTCAGCAGGGCCGAGATGGCTTTCAGGGTGATATGCATGATCATTCCACCTCCGAGGGAAGGGTAAAGCGCTTTTTCTTCGCGCCGCCGAACAGCCTGGCCTGCGACAGGCCGGTCGAGCAGCCGTTGGTGTCGGTGAAACCGCAGCCGGTTTTCACGTCAATCGCCTCGTCCGCCAGTTCGCGATGTGCGGTGGGGATGACGAAACGGTCTTCGTAATTGGCAATCGACATGATGTGGAACATGTCCTCGATCAGCGCCGGGGTCAGCCCGACGCGTTCGGCGATACCTTCGTCGATCACGCCGTCCACGGTTTTCGCGCGCATGTAGGCGCGCATCGCCAGCATCCGTTCCAGCGCCGAAACGATGGGCGCCTCGTCGCCCGCGGTCAGCATGTTGGCGAGGTAGCGCACCGGGATGCGCAAGCTGCGCACGTCGGGCATCTCGCCGTCGTGGCCGATCAGCCCGCCTTCGGCCGCGTTCTGGATCGGGCTCAGCGGCGGCACATACCAGACCATCGGCAGGGTGCGGTATTCCGGGTGCAGCGGGAAGGCGATCTTCCAGTCCATCGCCATCTTCCAGACCGGGCTGTGCCTTGCGCTGTCGATCCAGTCCTGCGGCACCCCGTCGGCCAGCGCCTGGCGCTGCACCTCGGGGTCGTTCGGGTCGAGGAACATGTCGAGCTGCGCCCGATACAGGTCCTTTTCATCGGCCGAGGCGGCCGCGTCGATCCTGTCGGCGTCATAGAGCACCACGCCCAGGTAGCGGATGCGCCCGACGCAGGTTTCCGAACAAACGGTGGGCTGGCCGCTTTCCAGGCGCGGGTAGCACAGCGTGCATTTTTCCGATTTGCCGGTGTCCCAGTTGTAGTAGACCTTCTTGTAGGGGCAGCCCGACACGCACATCCGCCAGCCGCGGCATTTTTCCTGGTCGATCAGCACCACGCCGTCTTCCGCGCGCTTGTAGATCGCACCCGAGGGGCAGGAGGCGGCGCAGGCCGGGTTCAGGCAGTGTTCGCACAGGCGCGGCAGATACATCATGAAGGTGTTCTCGAACTCGCCGTAGATATCCTTCTGCACCCCTTCGAAATTGTAGTCCTGCGAGCGCCTGGAAAACTCGCCGCCCAGGATTTCTTCCCAGTTCGGGCCCCATTCGATCTTTTCGATCCGCTCGCCGGTGATCTTCGAATAGGGGCGCGCGGTGGGAAAGGCCTCCATTTCCGGGGCCGACTTCAGGTGGTCGTGGTCGAAATCGAAGGGTTCGTAATAGTCGTCGATTTCGGGCAGGCTGGGGTTGGCGAAGATGTTGGCCAGGATGCGCCATTTCGCCCCCTGTTTGGGCTGGATCCTGCCGTTCTTCTTGCGCACCCAGCCGCCGTTCCAGCGTTTCTGGTTTTCCCAGTCCTTGGGGTAGCCGATGCCGGGCTTGGTTTCGACGTTGTTGAACCAGGCGTATTCGACGCCGTCGCGGGTGGTCCAGACGTTCTTGCAGGTGACGCTGCAGGTATGGCAGCCGATGCACTTGTCGAGGTTCAGCACCATCCCGATTTGAGCGCGGATCTTCATGTCTCAGGCCTCCGTCTTCGCGGGCTGGTCGAGCCAGTCCACCTTGTTCATCTTGCGCAGGATCACGAACTCGTCCCGGTTGCTGCCGACGGTTCCGTAGTAGTTGAAACCGTAAGACTGCTGGGCGTAGCCGCCGATCATGTGGGTTGGTTTGAGCGTGGCGCGGGTCACCGAATTGTGGATGCCGCCGCGCAGCCCGGTCTTTTCCGACCCCGGCGTGTTCACGATCTTTTCCTGCGCGTGATACATGTAGAGCGTGCCCGGCTTCATCCGCTGGCTGACCACCGCGCGCGCGGTAAGCGCCCCGTTGGAATTGTAGACCTCGACCCAGTCGTTATCGACGATGCCGGCGGTTTTCGCGTCGTCCTCGCTCAGCCAGACCACCGGGCCGCCGCGGTTGAGCGTCAGCATCAGCAGGTTGTCCGAATAGGTCGAATGGATGCCCCATTTCTGGTGCGGGGTGATGAAGTTCAGCACCACATGCGGGCCGCTTTCGCTGACCTTGCCCTCGATGGTCTTGAGGTCCACCGGCGGGCGCCAGGTGCAGAACCCCTCGCCGAAGGCGCGCATCCACAAATGGTCCTGATACAGCTGTTGCCGCCCGGTCAGGGTGCGCCAGGGGATCAGCTCGTGCACGTTGGTGTAGCCGGCGTTGTAGCAGACCTTTTCGCTTTCGATCCCCGACCATGTGGGCGACGAGATGATCTTGCGCGGCTGCGCGGCGATGTCGCGGAAGCGGATCTTTTCGTCTTCCTTGACCGCCGCAAGGTGGGCGTGTTCGCGCCCGGTGGCCTTTTCCAGTTCCTTCCAGGCCTTCACCGCCACCTCGCCGTTGGTTTCGGGCGCCAGCATCAGGATCATTTCCGCGGCGTCGATCGCCGTTTCCAGCTTCGGGCGCCCCTGGGCCAGGCCTTCGTCGCGCACCGCGCCGTTGAGTGCGCGCAGGTGCTCCACCTCGGCCTCGGTGTTCCAGTTGATGCCCTTGCCGCCGTTGCCGAGCTTGTCGAGCAGCGGCCCGACCGAGGTGAACTTCTTGTAGAGGTTCGGATAATCCCGTTCGACCGCGATGTAGTTGGGCGCGGTCTTGCCGGGGATCAGCTCGCATTCGCCCTTCTTCCAGTCCCTGACCGTGTCCTGCGCCACCTCCATCGGGGTGTCGTGCAAGAGCGGAAGCTGCACGATGTCGGTTTCCACGCCCAGGATTTCCGGCGCGACCTCGGAAAACTTCCTGGCAATCGCCTTGAAGATTTCCCAGTCCGACCTGCTTTCGTAGGCCGGGTCCACCGCCGCCTGCAGCGGGTGGATGAACGGGTGCATGTCGGAGGTGTTCAGGTCGTCCTTTTCATACCAGCTTGCCGTCGGCAGCACGATATCGGAATAGACGGCGGTGGTGGACATGCGGAAGTCGATGGTCACCAGCAGGTCCAGCTTGCCGCGCGGCGCCTCGTCGTGCCATTTCGCCTCTTTGGGCATCTGCCCGCCTTCCTCGCCGAGATCCTTGCCCATCACGCCGTGATCGGTGCCCAGCAGGTGTTTCAGGAAATACTCGTGGCCCTTGCCGGAAGACCCGAGCAGGTTGGAACGCCACACGAACAGGTTCCTCGGCCAGTTTTCCGGCGCGTCCGGGTCTTCGCAGGACATTTCCAGTTCGCCGGACTTCAACTGCTCGGCCACATATTCGGGGATGTCCTTGCCCGCCTTTTTCGCCGCCTTCGCCACCTCCAGCGGGTTGGTTTTCAACTGCGGCGCGCTGGGCAGCCAGCCCATGCGCTCGGCCCGGATGTTGTAGTCGATCAGGCTTGCGTCCCAGTCGCCTTCGGGCGCGGTGGGCGACAGGATTTCGCCCGCGCTCACCTGTTCGTAGCGCCACTGGTCGGTGTGCGCATACCAGGCCGAGGTCGAGTTCATGTGCCGCGGCGGGCGGTTCCAGTCCAGCGCAAAGGCCAGCGGCTGCCAGCCGGTCTGCGGACGCAGCTTTTCCTGGCCCACATAATGGCTCCAGCCGCCGCCCGACTTGCCGACGCAGCCGCACATCACCAGCATGTTGATGATGCCGCGATAGTTCATGTCCATGTGATACCAGTGGTTCAGGCCGGCCCCGAGGATCACCATCGAGCGCCCCTCGGTCTTTTCCGCGTTCAGCGCGAATTCGCGCGCCACGGTGGCGATCCTTTCGGCCGAAACCCCGGTGATCTTTTCGGCCCAGGCGGGGGTGAAGGGGATGTCCTGGCCGTAATCGCTGGCCACCCAGTCGCCGCCAAGGCCGCGATCCAGCCCGTAGTTGGCGCAGAGCAGGTCAAATACGGTGGCGACCAGGATTTCCCTGCGCCCGACCCTGATCTTCTTGACGGGGACGTTCTTCGTCAGCACGTCGGGGTGGTCGCATTTCACGAAATTCCCGGTGGCCTGACCGCCGAAATAGGGGAAGTCCACGCCCACCACGTCGTCGTGGTCCTCTTCGAGGATGAAGGAGATCTTCAGCTCGGTGTCCCTGCCCCTGGCGCGTTCCTCGAGGTTCCATTCGCCGCCCTCGCCCCAGCGGTAGCCGATCGAGCCGTTGGGCGCGACAAGCCCGTTCGAGGCGCTGTCCCAGGCAACGGTTTTCCACTGCGCGTTGTTCTTTTCGCCAAGCTTGCCGCTCAGATCATCGGCGCGCAGGAAGCGGCCCGGGATCAGGCGTCCGTCCCTTTCCTCCAGCTTCACCAGCATGGGAAAGTCGGAATACTTGCGCGTGTAGTCCTCGAAATAGGGCACCTGCCGGTCGAGGTGGAATTCGCGCAGGATCACATGCCCCATGGCCAGTGCCAGCGCGCTGTCGGTGCCCTGTTTCGGATTCAGCCAGATGTCGGCGAACTTGGCGGCCTCGGAATAGTCGGGGCTGATCACCGCCGACTTGGTGCCGCGATAGCGCGCCTCGGTGTAGAAATGCGCATCCGGCGTGCGCGTCTGCGGCACGTTCGAGCCCCAGAGCAGCAAAAAGCCCGCGTTGTACCAGTCGGCGCTTTCGGGCACGTCGGTCTGTTCGCCCCAGGTCATGGGCGAGGAAGGCGGCAGGTCGCAATACCAGTCGTAGAAGCTCATGCAGACCCCGCCGAGCAGCGAAAGGTAGCGCGAGCCGGCCGCGTAGGAGACCATCGACATCGCCGGGATCGGCGAAAATCCGAACACCCGGTCGGGGCCCCAGGTCTTGACCGTATAGGCGTTGGCGGCGGCGATGATTTCCGTCACCTCGTCCCAGCCGGCGCGCACGAAACCGCCCTTGCCGCGGGTTTTCACGTAGCTTTCGCGCAGCACCGGGTCTTCCTGCAGCGCCTTCCAGGCGGCGACCGGGCTCATGGTGGCGCGCATCCGCCGCCAGGCCTTCAGCAGCCGGCCGCGCACGAGCGGGGTCTTCACCCGGTTGGCGCTGTAGAGATACCAGCTGTAGCTGGCGCCGCGCGCGCAGCCGCGCGGTTCGTGGTCGGGCAGGTCGGGCCGGGTGCGCGGATAGTCCGTCTGCTGGGTTTCCCAGGTGACGATGCCGCTTTTCACGTAGATCTTCCACGAACACGAGCCGGTGCAGTTCACCCCGTGGGTCGAGCGCACCACCTTGTCGTGGCGCCAGCGGTTGCGGTAGGTGTCTTCCCAGTCGCGGTTCTCGTTCGTTGTCCGGCCGTGGCCATCGGCGAATCTGTCCAGCTCCCTGGGCTGGAAGAAGTTCAGGCGGTCGAGCAGCTGGCTCATTGGTCTCTCTCCTGGTGCTGTGTGGTTCTCCTGCCCCGGGGGTGCCCCGGGGCAGGGGGAGATCTCGATCAGGGGTTCTTCACGTAGGCGTGCGGCCGCAGGTAGAACCACCAGTTGATGACGATGCAGACCACGTAGAACGCCGCGAAGCCGTAGAGCGCGTATTCGGGCGTTGTGGCCTTGATCTGCTCGCCGAACACCTTGGGGATGATGAAGGCGCCATAGGCGGCCACTGCCGAGGTCCAGCCCAGCACCGGGCCGGCCTGTTCCTTGTCGAACACGACGGCGATGGTTCTGAAGGTGGATCCGTTACCGATTCCGGTGGCCGCGAACAGGATCAGGAACAGCACCATGAACGGCAGGAAATAGTCCTGCGGCGTGGCCGAGGCATAGGCCTTCTGCAGGAACCAGGCCACGCCGAGCGCCGAGGCCACCATGATCACCGAGATGATCTGGGTCACCTTCGCGCCGCCCATGCTGTCGGAGATCCTGCCGCCGACGGGGCGGATGAGCGCGCCGATGAACGGCCCCATCCAGGCATACATCAGCGCCGACGGCCCGTCGGGGTTGGGGGTGGTATGGGTCATCACCCCGTCCACCATGATGTGCTGGAAGCCGAACACCACCTTGATCGCCAGGGCGAAGGTGGCCGCATAGCCGATGAAGCTGCCGAAGGTCATGATGTAGATGATGGTCATCGCCCAGGTGTGCTTGTTGCCGAAGATCCGGTACTGTCGCGTCAGGTTGCGCCCGACCGCGCCCGGAATCATCTTGAGAAACAGCACCGTCAGCACGATGACGATCGGCAGGGTGATCCACTTGGACAGCTCGATTCCCGAGGTGCGCAGCCCGCCCTCCACCGTCGGCAGCATCAGCCAGACGCCGATATAGGCCGCAACGAGGCCCAGAAGCAGCATGCCGGTGATGATGGCGAAGGCGCCGATCGGGTTGGGGATGTCGGGCGACACATGCTCGTCGCGGATGTTGTTCATCCCGAACCAGGTCAGGAATGCCAGCGGAATCAGCGGCACCAGCCAGATGAAACCGGCATTCTGGATATAGGTCAGGGTGCCTTCGGGGATCTTGCCGATCAGCGTTCCGGAGGTCTTGATCAGCGCCCGTCCCGGCCCGCCGAACATGGCAACAGTCATCACCGCCGGGATCACCACCTGCATGGTCGTCACGCCGAAATTGCCCAGGCCCGCGTTCATTCCCAGCGCATAGCCCTGCACCTTCTTGGGAAAGAAGAAGCTGATATTGGACATCGAGGAAGCAAAGTTGCCACCACCGATGCCGCTGAGGAAGGCGAGAACCTGAAACACCCAGAGCGGCGTATCCGGGTTTTGCAGCGCCAGGCCGGTGCCCGCCGCCGGGATCATCAGGAGCGCGGTGGTCCAGAAGATCGTGTTGCGCCCGCCGGCGATGCGGATGAAGAAGGTCGAGGGAATGCGCAGCGTCGCGCCGGTCAGCCCGGCAATGGCCGCCAGGGTGAACAATTGCGATTGCTCGAACGGATAACCGAGATTGATCATCTGCACGGTGATGATCCCCCAGTACAGCCAGACGGCGAATCCGCACAAGAGGGCGGGGATCGAGATCCACAGGTTGCGGGTGGCGATCTTCCTGCCGGTGGAATTCCAGAACGCTTCGTCCTCGACATTCCAGTTTCTCAGATCCTGTCCCAAGGTTTTCTCCTTCCGAGGTTTCTGTGGAGGGTTCCGTGGATGGCGGGCCTGGCGCGGCCTGCCGCATGGCCTGCGCTCAGCTGCGCCCGACCGGCTCCTGCGGCACGTCGGACAGATGCGTGTCGCGGGTGATTTCCGGGTATTTCGCCCGTTCCATCCGGCGGATCGCCACATGCATCCAGATCAGGCTGATCGCGACGATGGCGAACATCAGCATGAACACCACCGACCAGACGTGGGTGATGTCGAGCAGGATCCCGAAGGCGATCGGCAGCACGAAGCCGCCAAGCCCCCCGATCATCCCGACAAGCCCGCCGACGGCGCCGACGTTATGCGGGAAATAGACCGGAATGTGCTTGTAGACCGCGGCCTTGCCCAGGCTCATCACGAAGCCCAGGATCACGCTCAGGAACACGAACACGTAGAGCGGAATGCCGAAGCTGAACTCGATATAGCGCGGGCTGCCGTCGGGGTTCGGGATCGCCTCGACGATATATGTCGTCTCGGGGTAGCTCATGATGAACAGCACGATCAGAGAGACGATGAAGGTCAGATACATCACGAAGCGCGCGCCCCAGACGTCGCTCATCCAGCCGCCCAGCGCCCGGAAGATCGAGCCGGGCAGCGAATACATGCCGGCATAGACCCCGGCGGCGGCCAGGCTCACCCCGTAGGCGCCCACGTAGTAGCGCGGCAGGAAGGAGGCGAAGGCCACGAAGGCGCCGAAGACGAAGAAGTAGTAGGTGGCGAAGCGCCAGACCTGGATGTTCTTCAGCGGTTCCAGCTGCTGTGCGGCCGAGGGGGGCTTTTCGCCGGTCAGCTTCTGGCGCCTGCGCACCGGATCCTCGGGGGCGAAGATGTAGAAGGCGATGGCCATCGCCACCAGTGCCACGGCATAGATGCGCGCGGTGTTCTCCCAGCCATAGGCCAGAACCAGGAACGGGGCGGCGAAGTTCGTCACCGCGGCCCCCACGTTGCCGGCGCCGAAGATTCCCAGCGCCGTGCCCTGGCGCTCGGCCTCGAAGAAGCGCGACACATAGGCGATGCCGATGATGAACGAGCCGCCGGCCAGCCCCAGCCCCAGCGCGGCCATCAGGAAGACCGCATAGGTCTTGACCGAGGCCAGCAGCCAGACGGATACCGCCGTGATCAGCATCTGCAGCGGCAGCATGAGGCGGCCGCCGAACTGGTCGGTCCAGACCCCGAGGAAGATCCGGCTGATCGATCCGGTCAGCACCGGTGTTGCGACCAGCAGGCCGAACTGGGTCTCGTTCAGCCCCAGCTCCTGCTTGATCCTGACCCCGATGATCGAAAAGATCGTCCAGACCGCGAAGCACACGGTGAATGCCAGGGTGCTCAGCCCCAGCGCCCGGTACTGGACCGGCTTCGTTACCCCTTCCAGATCGTGCATGACATCTCCTCCATGCTTGTCCTGACAGATCGTTCTGCCCGCAGGTCTGCGTATGCTCAGTGTCGCTTTCGAGCCGGGGAGGGGTCTTGATTCAGGTCAAGATTGGGCGAAAATCGTTTGAAAATAATATGTTGGAGAAATATTTCGGGAGGATCCGAAATCGAATACGGGTGGCGGCGGAAACTGTTTCCCGCTTTCGATTGACAAGTTTCCGCCGCCGCTTGATAAATGTCAAACAGCGGTTTGGCGGGGCGACTCGGATCATGCGTCAGGAAGATCAGCACGAAGTGCGCCAGCTGCCGCTCTTTTCCGGCATGACGCAGGAGAACTTCTCCCGCCTCATGCGTGCGGCCTATGTGCAGACCTTTCCCCCCCAGGTCGAGCTGCTGCGCGAAGGGGACCGCAGCGACTTCCTGCATGTGGTGATCGAGGGCAGCGTGGAGCTGTTTGCCACCTGGAACGGACGCGAGACGACCATGTCGGTTGCCCGCCCCGTTTCCACCTTCATCCTCGCCGCGACGATCCAGGACGCGCCCTGGCTGATGTCGGGCCGGACGCTCGAAAAGTCGCGCATCGTGCTGCTGCCCTCGGAGGATGTGCGCAAGGTGTTCGCGATCGACAACGTGTTCGCCCGCGCCGTGGTATCGGAGCTGGCCCGGTGCTACCGCGGGGTTCTGAAGGATGCCAAGAACCTGAAGCTGCGCAGTTCGACCGAGCGGCTGGCCAATTACCTGCTGCGCTGGCAGAAGGCCCACGGCGGGGGGGCGCGTTTCGAACTCGGGCTGGAAAAGCGCCGCCTGGCCGCGCGCCTGGGGATGACGCCGGAAAACCTGTCGCGGGCGATCAGGGCGCTGCGCGAGGAGGGGGTCTCGGTCAACGGAATGACGGTGGAAATCACCGACCAGGCCCGGCTCAGCGCCTTTGCCCGGCCGACGCCGCTGATCGATGACCCGAACCTCTAGCGGCAGCCTCCAGCGCCATGCGCGACCGTCGCTGGCGGCGATCGCCGCCGGAGGGCGAGCGTTGCGTGCCGCAGGGGGCCTCCGGTCGGAACCGCGCGGAAGGAAACCGGGGCCTCGGGAGGCGGTCAGCCCGGTGCAGATGCCGGAAGCTCCTGCAGAAATGCGGCAGGGGACGAGGAGAAAGCGGAAGAAGTGGCAGCCCGTAGGGGAATCGAACCCCTCTTTCCAGGTTGAAAACCTGGCGTCCTAACCGATAGACGAACGGGCCGCGCTTGGCGTGCGCCGTTATCTAGGCAAACTGGGGGCGAAGGGCAAGCATATTTTTTGTCGGGAAGGTCATTTCCGCCGCTGCGGGGCGGCCCCGTCTGCGCTCCTGCCGTGCTGCCTGCCGCCTGCCGGATCAGATGTGGCAGGGCCGCATTCCGGCCGGCTTGCAGGCTGCGTCCGGCCCGTTGTGCCCGGCCCGTGTGTCAGCGCCGCCCTGGCCCGGCCGGGGCGGCGTCTTCCAGGCGCAGCTGGACGCGCAGACGGCCGTTCCAGTGGTTGAGCTCAAGCCGTCCGGCAAGATGGAAACGCCCGCCGCCGTGGTTTTCCAGCGCCGCGCCGAGGGGGCTGTCGAAGGCGCCGAAGGCGATCGCCTCGAGCGCCGGGCCGCTGCCGTCGGAGAAGCGCAGCTTCAGATGCCCCGTGCCCACCCGGCGCGCGTGGAGGATCTGCTGATCGGCGAAGGCGAAGCGCGGGGCCGGGGCGCCGGCGCCGAAGGGGCCCGCGCGCTCCAGCTCCTCCACCAGCGTGCGGGTTGCCGCTCCGGTGGCCAGCAGCCCGTCCAGGCGGAGTTCCTCCGGCCCCGCCGCCCCGGCCCCCTGCCTTTCCAGCAGTTCCGACAGCCGCGCCATCGCCGCTTCCAGCCGGTCGCGGGCGACGGTCAGGCCGGCGGCCATCCTGTGCCCGCCGCCCTTCAGCAGCAGCCCCTCGTCGGCCAGCCGCTGGACCGCGGCTCCGAGGTCGATGCCGCTCACCGAGCGCCCCGAGCCCTTGCCTTCGTTTCCCTCCAGCCCGATGACGACGGCCGGTCGGCTGGTCTGCGCCTTCAGCCGCGCGGCGACGATGCCGACAACGCCCGGATGCCAGCCCTCGCCGGCGGCCCAGACGAGCGGAGCCCCCAGCCCGCGCGTTTCGGCCTGGGCGAGGGCGGCCTCCTGGACCCGGGCCTCGACGGCGCGGCGCTCGGCATTCAGCTGCTCCAGCCGCTCGGCCAGGGCCTGCGCCTCGTCGCGGTCGCGGGTGGCCAGGAGCCGTGCTCCCAGATCGGCCCGCCCGACCCTTCCGCCGGCGTTGATCCGCGGGCCGAGGGCATATCCCAGCTGCTGTGCATCGGGGGGGGCGTTCAGCCGGGCGACATCGCTCAGGGCCGCCAGCCCCGGGCGGGCGCGGCGTGCCATTACCTTCAGCCCCTGGCGCACGAAGGCCCGGTTGACGCCTGTCAGCGGGGCCACGTCGGCCACCGTCGCCAGGGCCACGAGATCCAGCATCTCCATCAGGTCGGGGGGGCGGTGCCCGTCCTCGCGCAGCAGGCGGTTGGCCCGGACGAGAATCAGAAAGACCACCGCGGCGGCGCAGAGATGGCCGAGTGCGCCGCTTTCGTCGCGTCGGTTGGGGTTTACCACCGCCAGCGCCGGCGGCAGGGTTGCGCCGCCCAGGTGGTGGTCGAGCACGATCACCTCGGTCCCCTCGGCGGCGGCGATGGCCTCGTGGGAAAGCGTGCCGCAATCGACGGTCACGATAAGCTCGTGGTTGCGCGCCAGTGCCGCCATCGCCTCGGGGTTCGGGCCGTAGCCCTCGTCGATCCGGTCGGGAACGTAAAGCGTCGCCCGCTGCCCCTGGAGGCGCAGCCAGTCGAGCACCAGCGCCGCCGAGGCGGCGCCGTCCACATCGTAATCGGCGAAGACGGCGACCCTTTCGCGCCGGTTCAGGGCGGCGACAAGGCGCCGGGCGGCGCGGTCCGCATCGCGCAGTTCCAGCGGGTCGGGCAGCAGCTCGCGCAGGGTGGGCTCCAGGTAGCGCCCGGCGTGCTCGGGAGCGACTCCCAGCCTGGCCAGCACCCGGCAGAGGGGGAGTGCCAGCCCGCTCTGCCGGGCCATGGCCTCGGCCATGCGGAGCATGCCTTCCGGCGGGCCGCGCCAGCGCCGGGCGGCAAGCGAGCGTTCTACTCCGAGAAAGGCGTTCATCGGGCGGACCCGGGGGGAAGGAAGGAGGCGGAAAGAACGCGCATGAGGTCCGCTGCCCCCGGTGGTGCCGGGGGGGGCAGTCGGCGCGGAGGCAGGCCGGGCAGGCGGCGGCCCGGGCGGGCGGAAGCCGGCCCGGCGGGCGGCGCGGTCGTGGCGGCCGCGCCGGCCGACGGCCGTGGGGCGGCTGGGCTCATCCCTGTCGGACGGGGTTGCGGTAGGTCATGCGCCGGACCGAGCCGGTTTTCGAGCGCATCAGGATGGTTTCGGTTTCCAGGAACCCCGGCTCGCGCCGGATGCCGTGCAGGATCGAGCCGTCGGTGACGCCGGTGGCGGCAAAGATCACGTCCGCGGTCACCATCTCGTCGCGCGCATAGATGCGGTTCAGGTCCTCGATCCCGGCCTTGCGGGCGCGGGCGCGTTCGTCGTCGTTGCGAAACAGCAGCCGGCCCCACATCTGCCCGCCCATGCATTTGAGCGCCGCCGCCGCCAGCACCCCTTCGGGCGCGCCGCCCGATCCCATGTACATGTCGATCCCGGTCTTTTCGGCCTCGGCGCAGTGGATCACCCCGGCCACGTCGCCATCGGTGATCAGCCGGATCGCGGCGCCGGTTTCGCGCACTTCGGCGATCAGGTCCTCGTGGCGGGGGCGTTCGAGAATGCACACGGTGATGTCCTCGGGGGTGCAGCCGCGCGCCTTGGCCAGCGCCCTGACGCGCTCGGCCGGGGCCATGTCCAGCGACACCACGTCCTGCGGATAGCCGGGCCCGATCGCCAGCTTGTCCATGTAGACATCGGGGGCGTGCAGCAGCGTGTGGCGCGGGGCCATGGCGATCACCGTCAGCGCGTTGGGCATGTCCTTGGCGGTGAGCGTGGTGCCCTCCAGCGGGTCCAGCGCGATGTCCACCTCGGGGCCCGTGCCCGAGCCGACCTCCTCGCCGATGAACAGCATCGGCGCCTCGTCGCGTTCGCCTTCGCCGATCACCACGGTTCCCCGGATGTCGAGCAGGTTCAGCTGATCGCGCATGGCGTTGACGGCGGCCTGATCGGCGGCCTTTTCGTCGCCGCGCCCGATCAGCCGGGCCGAGGCCATCGCCGCCGCTTCCGATACCCGCGCCAGGCCGAGGCTGAGCATCCGGTCCTGAAACTGTTCCCTGGTTGCCATCTCTTCATCCCGTGAATTGCCGTTGTTCCCCTCTAACCCGATCTCGCCGGGCAGGCCAAGGCCGATGGCGGTCCCTGCGGGAAAAAGCCGGCCTCCGGAGCGCCCCGCCCGGACCTGCTCGGTCAGACCTGCTCGGTCAGACCTGCTCGATCCGGATCGCCACCGGCGCCTCGGCCAGGACTCCGGTGGCGGGCATGGCTTCGATCGCAGCATCCAGGGCATCGCGAGAGGTCTTGTGGGTGACGATCAGCACCGGAGCCGCCGGAGCCTCGTGGCCGTACTGGCGCATCCGGTCGATGGAGATTCCGGCCTCTCCCAGCACGGTGGCGATCCTGGCCAGGGCGCCGGGTCTGTCGTGCAGCTTGAGGCGCAGGTAGTAGGGTGCGGGGGCGGCGGCGGCGGCCGGTCCAGCCTGGCGCAGCGAGGCGGCGGGCTGGCCGAAGGTGGACAGGCGGGTTCCGCGGGCGATGTCGATCACGTCGCTCAGTACCGCGCTGGCGGTCGGGCCTTCGCCGGCGCCGGCGCCGCGCAGCACGATCTGGCCCACGCTGTCGCCTTCGAGCACCACCATGTTGGCGGCGTTCTCGAGCTGGCCCAGCGGGCTGGCGGCGGGCACGAGGCAGGGCGACATGCGCTGTTCCAGCCCGCGCCCGGTCATCTGCGCCACGCCCAGCAGCTTGATCCTGAAGCCCATGTCGGCCGCCTGGCGGATGTCCTCGATGGAGACCCTCTCGATCCCTTCCAGCCTGACGCCGGCAAAGTCCACCCGGGTGCCGAAGGCGATCGCGGCCAGCAGTGCCAGCTTGTGGCCGGCATCGATGCCGCCCACGTCCAGTGTCGGGTCGGCTTCCAGATAGCCCAGGTCGCGGGCCTCGGCGAAGACGTCATCATAGCTGCGCCCGCTGTCCTGCATCCGGGTGAGGATGTAGTTGCAGGTGCCGTTCATCACCCCCATCACCCGGGTGATCTCGTTGCCTGCAAGCCCTTCGGTCAGCGCCTTGATGACGGGGATGCCCCCGGCCACGGCAGCTTCGAAGCGGATGACCCGGCCGCGGGTTTCCGCCGCCAGTGCCAACTCGTGCCCGTGCAGCGCCAGCAGGGCCTTGTTCGCCGTGACCACGTCCTTGCCGGCGGCGATGGCCGCCTCCGTGGCGGCCCTGGCCGGGCCGTCGGTGCCGCCGATCAGCTCGATGAACAGGTCCACGTCCTCGCGCCTGGCCAGGGCGACCGGGTCGTCTTCCCAGTCATAGGCGTTCAGGCGGATCCCGCGGTCCTTGTCGCGGTTGCGGGCGGAGACCGCCACGATCTCGATCGGGCGCCCGGCACGTTGCGCCAGCATTTCCGCGTGGCGCTGGAGGATGCGGACCACGCCGCATCCGACGGTGCCCAGCCCGGCAATGGCGAGGCGCAAGCGATCGGTCATGGCTGTTTCTCCGTCCTGCTGGATTCCGCTCCGGCGTCTGTAGCGGCTTCGCCACCCTGCTGCAACGCCCCGGGGCGTTGCAGCATGTGCCGGGCCAGCGCCGCCTGCATCCGGAGCCGGGCGGCCGGCTCGATCACCGGACGTTCCAGCGCCCGGGCGCGGCGCCGCAGCCGTGCCGCCCGCCGGGCCAGCCGGGCGATTTCGGCAGTTTCGGCGGTCGGTATCTGCCGCGCCTCCAGCAGCATCGGATCAAGTTCGATCAGCTCCGGCCAGCCCGCGCCCGGCGCGTCCGGGAACGGAGAATCCGGCCCGTCCAGCGCGGGCATTCCGGCGCATGCCGCCAGTGCCGGCAGGAGAAACGGCAGCAGTCTGAACGCGTGCGGCATGTGGCCCTCGGACATCACTGCCCGTGTCTTACGGGCTCGGTGGCGGCGCATGCAAGCGGGTGCTACCAATTGAACGGGCGTTCATATATTGTTGCGCCATGGCTCGCAAGACCGGCTCACATGCCAACATCACCGGCCCGCTCGTGCGTCAGGCGGCGGTCAGGCTGTTCGCGCGTCACGGCTATGCGGCGGTTTCGATGCGCCGGATCGCGGCCGAGGTCGGGGTGCAGGCCGGGGCGCTGTATCTCTACACCCCCGACAAGCAGACGCTCCTGTTCGATCTCATGCGCGCTCATCTGGAGGATCTGCTGGCCAGCTGGGAGGCGGAGCCCAAACCCGCAGGCGCGTTCCGGCGGCTCGAGACCTTCTGCCGGTTTCATATCCGCTATCATCTGGAGCGGCCGGATCACGTGTTCATCGCCTACATGGAGCTGCGCAACCTGGAACCGGAGAACTTTGCCGCGATCGAGGCGCTTCGGCGGCGTTACGAACGCGCGCTCGAGGAGATTCTGGAGGAGGGTCAGAAGGCCGGGTTGTTCCGGGTGCCCGACCTGCGTCTGGCGACGATGGCGATCATCGCCATGTTGACAGGGGTGAATACCTGGTATCAGGAAGGCGGGCGGCTGAGCCGCGAGGCGGTGACCGGGATCTACTGGGACATGGTGCGCCGCGCGGTGGCCTCCTGAAGCTGCCCGGATCCGGAGCGGAAGATGCGCGAACCGATCGCCACGATCACTCCCAGCCCGGCGCGCCGCCTGGTCTCGTTTCTGGTGCTGGCGGCGCTGGGGGCGATGCTGGTCTATCTCGGCCTTGCCATGGCCGGCGGGGGGCTGTTCTGGCAGCTGGTCCTGATCGGCTTCGGGGCCGCGATGCTCTGGCTGGCCGAACGGCTGCGCCGGGCGACGGCGCTGTCGATCCTTCTTGACGGGCAGCGCCTGGTCGACAGTTCCGGGCGCGAGCTCTGCCGGCTGGAGGACATCGAGCGCATCGAGCGCGGCGCCTTCGCGTTCAAGCCGTCGCAGGGCTTTCTCATCCGCACCCGCCGGCCGGCCGGGCCGCGCGGCTGGGCGCCGGGGCTGTGGTGGCGCCTCGGGCGCTACATCGGCATCGGCGGCACGACTCCGGCCGGGCAGGGGAAGTTCATGGCCGAGATGATCGCCCTGCATCTGCACCGGCGCCGCCAGGCCGCCCCGGCCGGGAGAGATCCGGGGGGAGGGGATCAGGAGCGGGGCTGAACCGGGAGAGGCAGGATCGGCGTGGCATGCGTGGCGTGGCATGCGCGGCCTGCCCGCCGGACGCGCGGCGCGGCAGGGTCAGATGTTGCCGGCGTCGCCGCCGCCGTCCCCGTTGCCGACCACGCAGCTTTCCCAGCAGACCTGATTGGCAAAGCGCGGCCGGGTCACCACATGGGAGACCAGATCGCGTTCGGCGAAGCTGACCAGCGCGCTGGCGAAGGGCGGGTTGTAGTGGCGCGATGTCTCGACCAGGACCAGCGGATCGCCGATCGCCATCAGCGGGATCTTGTCGCGGTAGAATGCCAGGTCGGCCGCGGTCAGGCTGCGCGCGCCGTTCACCCCCCTGGACCAGACCCATTCCAGGTCGCGCAGGTTTTCGTCGGCGCAGTTGCTCCTGCACCTGACGACGCTCACCCGGATCCAGGAATCCTCGCTTCCGGTGTGGGTCATGTAGCGGAACACCTTGTGCAGCCCGTCCAGATAGGCCTGATCGAGCGGCTCGGTCTCGCGCGAGATCATGTCGCTGATCGTGTAGTTCGCCCGGTAGGAAGTGTTCTGGACCTTGTAGGCATCGAAGAAGGTGAACATTGCCGTGGCCGCCCAGAACAGCATCGGGAAGGCGAACACGGCCTCGACCGACAGGCTGCCTTTCTGGTCGGCGCAAAAGGCGCGGAAAGGGGTCGTGAGGATCTTCACGGGTTCTCTCCTACGGCTCGTTGACATAGGCCGACATGGCCACAAGCGCATAGCCTCCGTCCTCGGTCGCGATCTGCGCGGCCAGCTGCCCCGAGGGGAAGAACGGATCGAACTTGGCACAGACGCGCACCAGCATCATCTCGTTGGTGATGCCGGGGGTGAACTCCAGCACCGGGTCTATGTTTTCGTTCCTGTTGATGCAGGTGGCGCTGCCGCCCAGAGGAGTCCAGGTGTCGGTGGAGATCGGCCGCAGCTCCACGGTGAGGACATTGGTGCAGTCGGGGATGATCACGGCATTGCTGCAGATCGCCGATTTCAGCCCGGCCGGGGTCATCGGATCCAGGGTGCCCAGGCGGAGCTGGCGCATGGCGATGTCCACCGCGCGGTCGAGCATCACGCCGCGGGTCATCAGCACGCCGGTCTCCACGACCATGAGGAACAGCGTGATCAGGGCGGGGAACAGCAGCACGAACTCGACCGTCGCGTTGCCGTCCTCGCTGCGGCGCAGGGTCTGCAAAAGCCGTCGCATCAGTTCGTCAACCTCAGCTGATGGATCTCGCGGGCGATCGAGTTGAAGGCGGCCGTCAGGTCGATGCCCTGCACGTCGTAGTGATGCGACGGCGAGGAGGCGCAGTTGGCCAGCACCTGGTTCGAGGCCACGCTGGTCTCGAAGCCGATGGTGAAGATCACCATGCCCGCTGCCTTGGCCTCGTCGCAGATCGTCTGCAGCCGGGCATCCTTGATCGAGGTGTAGTCGTAATCGACGAATTCCCACCAGCGGTCGTCCGAATAGCCGGCATCGTCCATCGCATCGGCCACGGTGATGACATGGTAGCGTTCCCAGACCTCGGGCCACTCCAGCCGCTGCGCATTGCCGGTGCCGCCGTCGGGCGTCCAGGACCAGTCGCCGTGTTCGATCCTCCGGTAGGGGGGCAGCCCGGCATCGTCGCGCGCCTGGCTGTAGACGCTGATGTGGTCGCTGGCGGGGTTCTCGCCACCAGGAGGAATGGCGCTGTGGTTGCTGCGTACCACGAAGAAGGGCGACAGACCGCTGCGATACCTGTCTTCGACCCAGACCTTGGAGGTGTTCATGCCGTCGGTCATCAGCACCACCACCTTGCGGCTGCGCGGGCGGCTGTAGTCGAAGGGGCGGCCGATGAAGGCCGTGTCGATCAGCCCGTAGTTGTTTGCCAGGTTGGTCACGGCGGGGCGGAATTCGGGGGCGAGCAGGGCGGCGCCCCATTTCATCGCCAGGTCGATCGAGGTGTTGCCGCCGCTGAAGAGCCCGTCGATCCTCGTCCAGAGGGCATTGTAGTCATTCTGGTACACCGCCACCTGACGGTCGGCATAGTCGCGCCCCCAGGGGTCCTGCCCGTTGTTCGGGGCGCATTCACGCCACCGGTCGCGTGCTTCCTTCCCCCAGTAGCCGCCGTAGCCGGACCAGAAGTCGAGCTGGGTCGCGCGTTTGACGTCCGGTGTCGGGTCGGGGGGGGCGGCCGGGTCGATCACCTGCGGGTTGAGCGCAACCGGGATCGTGGAGTAATCCGCCGGATCCATCGCCACGCAGCTGGAATTGGTGTGTTCCATGGTGACATTGAACTGCTCGATGAGATCCTCGCCCAGCATGACCTGCTGGTTGTAGGGGACGAGGTTGATCGAAACGGTGTTCGGCTCGACAACGCAGTTGCCGTCGAACGGGGATTCGGCGTCCGGGTCGCACTGCATGAGATAGACGAACTCCTTGGCCGCGGTCTTGAGCACGTCGATCTTGGTGCCGCCCGAAGCGGCCGAAGCGCCCATCGAGCCGGAAACGTCCACGATCAGCGAGATCTCGATGTCGGTCAGGCTTTCCTCGGCCTGCCCGGCGGCCGGGGCGATCACCGTGTCGATGCCCAGCATGTTCATGAAATAGGAATTCACCACCATCTGGGCGGTGGCGTTGACCTCTTTCGAAGTCGGCGTTTCGGTGACGTTGATCGAGGTCACGAACTGGCCCAGCCCGGCCTTGTCGAAATAGTCCTGCACCACGTCGATCGCGTTCAGCGTCTGGTCGAGGCTGGCGCCGGCCAGCACCGCGCGGTCGAGCGTTGCCTGCAGCCGGGCGCGGTGAGTTTCGGCGCGCATCAGATCGACAGCCAGGCCGGCGATCATCAGGATCATCACCAGAAGGAATAGCGAAAAGATCAGCAGCGAGCCGCTTTCGTCGCGCCGGTAGCGGCGGCAGCGGGCGCTGAAGCCGTCCCATGCGCGGCGGGCATGGCGAAACGGTTCTCCGGCGAAGGCGCGTGCCGCCCGGGTGCTGCGGGAAAAGAATTGTGAACGTGCAGACATGTCACACCTGTGAATTGGCCGGAAACGCCGAAACGCCGGTCAGTGCGGCTCAAATACCGGGCTTCAGTCTTTTCCACCGACTGTGGCAAAAATTGGGCGATTCCCGCGCCAAATTTGGAACCGGCGACATTGCCGGAAAATGGAGGGCGAAGCCGCGTTCCGTTTCGGCTCTCGAAACAGTTGCGCGGGCCCGGCTGCCGCTCCGAGCGGCATTTCGAGGACAATTCGTCGGCTTGGGGTTTGATTAACCGGTTTTCTGGTTTCTTCTTCGCATGCGGAGATGATTCGCTTCTGCCGGCAGGAAAGGCGCACCCATCGAGAATGAACGCATCCATCGGTAAAGAGCATATCCAGAAAAGCATATCCATCGGGAAAGAGCACATGTCGCCCAGAAACGAGCCGAGCTTCCGCCAGTCCGTCGATCTGATGTTCAACCGCGCCGTCGCGCTGATGGACCTTCCCCCCGGGCTGGAGGAAAAGATCCGCGTCTGCAATGCCACCTATACCGTCCGCTTCGGGGTGCGGCTGCGCGGCCGGATCCAGACCTTCGTCGGCTACCGCGCGGTGCATTCCGAGCACATGGAGCCGGTCAAGGGAGGGATCCGCTACTCGCAGGGTGTCAACCAGGACGAGGTGGAGGCGCTGGCGGCGCTGATGACATACAAATGCGCCCTGGTCGAAGCGCCCTTCGGCGGGTCCAAGGGGGGCTTGTGCATCGACCCGCGCGAATATGACGAATACGAACTGGAAATGATCACCCGCCGTTTCGCCTACGAACTGGCCAAGCGCGACCTGATCAACCCGTCGCAGAACGTGCCCGCCCCGGACATGGGCACCTCAGAGCGCGAAATGGCCTGGATCGCCGACCAGTATGCGCGCATGAACACCACCGACATCAACGCCCGCGCCTGCGTCACCGGCAAGCCGATCGGAGCCGGCGGCATCGCCGGGCGGGTCGAGGCGACGGGGCGGGGCATCCAGTATGCCCTGCGCGAATTCTTCCGCCACCCCGAGGATGTGAAGAAGGCCGGGCTTTCCGGCGATCTCGAGGGCAAGCGGGTGATCGTCCAGGGCCTCGGCAATGTCGGCTACCATGCGGTCCGGTTCCTGTCGGAGGAGGACGGGGCGAAGATCATCGGCATCATCGAACGCGACGGGGCGCTGCTGGACGAGGCCGGAATAGATGTGGAGGCGGTGCATCAGTGGATCGTGAAACATGGCGGGCTGGCGGGTTATCCCGACGCCCGCCACGTGGCCGATGGTTCCGCGGTGCTGGAGCATGAGTGCGACATCCTGATTCCGGCGGCGGTGGAAGGGGTGATCAACCTGGGCAATGCGAAAAGGATACGCGCGCCGCTCATCATCGAGGCGGCCAACGGCCCGGTCACGGCCGGGGCCGACGAGGTGCTGCGCGAAAGGGGAACGGTGATCATTCCGGACCTCTATGCCAATGCCGGGGGGGTCACCGTCTCCTATTTCGAATGGGTCAAGAACCTGAGCCACATCCGCTTCGGCCGCATGCAGCGCCGCCAGGAAGAGGCGCGTCACCAGCTCGTGGTGAACGAGCTGGAGAGGCTGGATCGGTATCTTGGCGATGCCTGGTCGATATCGCCGGACTTCAAGGAGAAATATCTGCGCGGGGCGGATGAGCTGGAGCTGGTGCGTTCGGGGCTGGATGACACGATGCGCGCGGCCTACCAGTCCATGCACGAGGTCTGGAACGGGCGCGAGGATGTGCCGGACCTGCGCATCGCCGGATATCTGGTGGCGATCGAGCGGGTTGCCCGTTCCTATCGGGCCAAGGGGCTGTAGGGCCGTCGCGCCGCCGGGCGGGTGCGCCTTTCCCGTGCCGGCGTGTCGGCCGCGATCTGCCAGTCCGCCCGATGCCGGATTGAATTTTCCGCCCGGTCGGTGAAAATCCGCACGGACGGCAGCGGGCACGCGCAGCTCCCGGGCCGGCAGGGGAGGCATGATGCGCTATTCCGCGTTGCAGGTTCTTTGGCAGGGGCTGACGGGAAACCGGGGCTGGAAGCCCGTCTGGCGACAGCCCGACCCGAAGCCAGCCTATGACATCGTGATCATCGGCGGCGGCGGTCACGGTCTGGCGACCGCCCATTACCTGGCCCGCAACCACGGGCTGACGAATGTGGCGGTGCTGGAAAGGGGCTGGCTGGGCAGCGGCAACATCGGGCGCAACACCACCATCGTGCGCGCCGACTATTCGCTGCCCGGAAACTCGGAGTTCTATTCGCATTCGCTCCGGCTGTGGGAGGGGCTGTCGCGGGAGCTGAACCTCAACGTGATGCATTCGCGCCGCGGCACCTGGCGACTGTTCCATTCCGACGGCCAGCGCGACGAGTTCGCGCGCCGTGGCAATGCCATGCTGGCGCGCGGCGACGATGCGCGGTTGCTGGGGCGCGCCGCGCTGCGCCGCCACCTGCCGTATCTGGATTTCGACAATGCCCGTTTTCCGATCCACGGCGCGCTCTGGCATCCGCGCGGCGGCACCGCGCGCCACGATGCGGTGGCCTGGGGCTATGCCCGAAGCGCCGATTCGCGCGGCGTGGACCTGATCCAGAACTGCGAGGTGACGGGCTTCGACATCCGTCGCGGCCGCGTGCATGGGGTGCGGACCACGCACGGGCCGATCCGTGCCGGGAAGGTCGGAATCGCGGTTGCCGGGCATTCGAGCCGGGTCGCGGCGCTGGCGGGGCTGCGCCTGCCGATCGAAAGCCACGTGCTGCAGGCTTTCGTCACCGAGGGGCTGAAGCCGGTGATCGACACCGTGATCAGCTTCGGCATGGGGCATTTCTACATCAGCCAGTCCGACCGGGGCGGGCTGGTCTTCGGCGGCGATCTGGACTTCTATCCTTCCTACGCCCGGCGCGGCAGCCTGCCCCGCCAGGAGCAGGTTATGGAAGCGGCGATGACGCTGATGCCGATGATCGGCAAGGCCCGGGTGCTGCGCAGCTGGGGGGGCATCATGGACATGACACCGGACGGCTCGCCGATCATCGATGCGACACCGGTCGAGGGGCTCTATCTGAGTGCCGGCTGGTGCTATGGCGGCTTCAAGGCGGTTCCCGCAGGGGGCGAGGCCTTCGCCCACCTGCTTGCCACCGGCCGGCCGCATCCGGTGGCCGGCCGCTTCCGGCTCGACCGATTCCGTTTCGGCAGGCTGATCGACGAGGAAGGCACCGGCAGCCAGCACAATCTGCACTGAGGAAACGATGCGCATCACCTGTCCTTTTTGCGGGGAACGCGACCTGAGGGAATTCACCTGCCGCGGCGCGGCGGTGGAGCGCCCGGCGCCCGGGGCCGGCGAAGCCGCCTGGGATGCCTATCTGCACCTGCGCGACAACCCGGCAGGTCCGAGCCGCGAATACTGGCAGCACACGGGGGGATGCCGGGCCTGGCTGGTCGTCAGCCGCGACACGCTCAGCCATGCGGTGGCGGGGTGTCGGCCTGCTTCCGGGCACCGGCGGGGGGGGCGCCCGTGAGGGTGGCTGGCAAGGGGCTCGTGGAGCGCAGCCGCCCGCTGCGGTTTCGTTTCGACGGGCGCTGGCTGAGCGGATTCGCCGGCGATACCGCAGCTTCGGCGCTGCTGGCGAACGGCATTCGCCTCGTGGGCCGTTCGTTCAAGTATCACCGCCCGCGCGGCCTGTTCGCCGCCGGCCCGGAAGAACCGAACGCGCTGCTGACGGTCGGCCGGGGTGGGGCGCAGACACCGAATGTCCGCGCTACCGTGCAGGAGATATACGAGGGTCTCGATCTGCGCAGCCAGAATCGCTGGCCTTCGCTGAAGCACGATCTGCTGGCGTTCAACGATCTTCTCGCGCCGTTTCTTGCCGCCGGCTTCTACTACAAGACATTCATGTGGCCGCGCGGCTTCTGGGAGCGGTTGTACGAACCTCTGATCCGGCGCGCCGCCGGGTTGGGAAGGCTTTCGGGCGCGCCGGCCGAAGGTGTGTATGACACCGCCTGGGCCCATTGTGACCTGCTGGTGATCGGCGCCGGGGCGGCCGGGCTGGCGGCGGCGCTGACGGCGGCGCGCGCCGGAGCCGACGTGATCCTGGCCGACGAGAACCCCCGGCTCGGCGGCAGGTTGCTGGACGAGGAGGAAGAGATCGGCGGCGCGCCGGCCCTGGAGTGGGTGCGTGCGGTCGAGGCGGAGCTGAGCGCGCTCGCCAATGTGCGCATCCTGCGCCGCACCACGGTGACCGGGGCCTTCGATCAGGGGGTCTTTGCCGCGCTCGAACGCTCGGGGCTGCATCTGGCCGAGCCGGGCGGGGTGCCGCTGGAATGTTTCTGGCGCATCGTGGCCCGTGGCGCGGTGCTCTGCGCCGGGGCGCTAGAGCGTTCCGTGGCCTTTGCCGGGAACGACCGCCCCGGAGTGATGCTGGCCGGGGCGGTGCGCGCCTATCTGCATCGTTACGGGGTGGCGGCAGGGCGGCGGGTGGCGATCTTCGCCAACAGCGACGACGGGTGGCGCACTGCGCGCGACCTGCAGGCGGCGGGAATCGAGGTGGCCGCTCTGATCGACAGCCGCGCCGATTCCGCCGACCGGCACCGGGCGGGGGGCGATTTCCCGGTCTTTGCCGG
Source organism: Paracoccaceae bacterium (assembly GCA_026989055.1). GTDB lineage: Bacteria > Pseudomonadota > Alphaproteobacteria > Rhodobacterales > Rhodobacteraceae > JAJRUE01. The sequence continues at coordinate 63,688 of JALSKC010000052.1, read as the reverse complement.
GGCGGTGGTCTGCGAGACCCGGGGGCGGCATGCCCTGCGCCGGATCCGCCTGCGCGGGCCGGGGCTCGACAGGTGGCTGGAGGCGGACACGCTGGCCGTTTCCGGCGGCTGGAATCCGGCGCTGGATCTGAGCTGCCATGCCGGGGCGCACCCGCTCTGGAACGAGCGGATCGCCGCCTTCGTGCCGTGCCCGGGCGCGCTGGAGGGAATGGAGGTGGCCGGAGCCGCCGCCGGCATCTTCTCTACCAGGGGAGCGCTGAAATCGGGTGCCTATCGGGCGAAGCTGGCGCTCGAGCGGCTGGGGATGAAGGCGCCCTCCTTCCGGCTTCCGGATGCGGATGACACCCGCCCGTCCGTGGTGCCGCTCTGGCATGTTCCCGGGCCGGGGCGGGCCTGGCTGGACCTTCAGAACGATGTCACGGTGAAGGATCTGGGGCTGGCGGCGAGAGAGGGCTACGGCGCGGTCGAGCACATGAAGCGCTACACCACCCAGGGCATGGCCCCCGATCAGGGCAAGAGCTCGAACGTGACGGCGATCGCCGTTCTGGCCCGGGTGAGCGGGCGCGGTATTGCGGAAACCGGAACCACCACCTTCCGCCCGCCCTGTTCACCGGTTTCCATAGCCGCGATGGGGGCGCATGGCCGGGGGCGGGGGTTTGCCCCCGAGCGGTTTTCGCCGGCGCATGGCGCGGCGCAGGAGCGGGGGGCGCCGATGGCCGAGGCCGGGCTGTGGTTCCGCCCGCTGTATTTTCCGCGCCCCGGCGAAACCGCCTGGCGCCAGTCCTGCGACCGCGAGGTGACGATGGTGCGCACGCGGGTCGGCATCTGTGATCTCTCGCCCCTGGGGAAGATCGAGGTTTTCGGTCGCGACGCGGCGCGCTTTCTCGATTTCGTCCATGCGAACCGGATGTCCGGCCTGAAGGTCGGGCGGCTGCGCTACGGGCTGATGCTGCGCGAGGACGGTTTCGTGCTGGATGACGGCATCTGTGCCCGCCTCGGGCGCGACCGCTTCCTGCTCACCACCACCACCGCCGGCGCGGAACAGGTTCTGGCGCATCTGGAATTCGCCGCCCAGGTCCTGTGCCCGGAGCAGGATCTGCGGATCCTGCCGGTTACCGAGCAGTGGGCGCAACTGGCGATCGCCGGGCCGCACGCGCTGGCGGTCGTCAACTCTCTGCTCGACCGGCGGATCGAACCGGCGGAAATCCCGTTCATGACCTGGCGGCGGGTTGCTCTCGGCGGCGTTCCGACGCGGCTGTTCCGGGTTTCCTTCAGCGGAGAATTCGGCTTCGAACTGGCGGTGCCGGCCCGTTATGGAGACAGCCTGTTCCGGCTGGCCCTGGCCCAGGCCGAGACCCTGGGCGGGGGGGCCTTCGGAATGGAGGCGCTCAACGTGATGCGGATCGAGAAGGGCTTTCCGGCCCATGCCGAGATCAACGGGCGGACCACGGCCGACGATCTGGGCCTCGGGCACATGCTGGCCGCAGACAAGGAGTTCATCGGCCGGCGCATGGCCTGTCGGGAGGGGCTTTCGGAAAGCGGACGCGCGCAGCTGGTGGGGCTGCGCCCGGTGGGCGCGGTGCGGACCCTGAGCGCCGGGGCCGGCCTGTTTGCCGATGGCGATGCGCCCCGGCACGAGGCGCTTCAGGGCCATGTGACAAGCGCTGCCTATTCGCCGACGCTCGGCCATGTCATCGGGCTGGCCCTGCTGCGAAACGGGCGCGCCCGGCATGGCGAAACCGTTCGGGCGCTCGATCGGCTTCGGGGTATCGATGCCCGCTGCGAGGTGGTGGCGCCGGTCTTCTTCGATCCGGCAGGGAGGAGAATGCGTGGTTGAACTGATCGCGAAGCCGGCTCTCGGGCAGGGCGTGCCGCTGCGGATTGGCCGGCTGGCGCTCGAGGCGCCCGACCCGGGAGTGCTGAGCTGGATCGCTCCTGCGCCGGGGCGTCAGGGGCAGCTGGCGGCTGCCCTGCGCGCGGCGTTCGGTTTCGGCTGGCCGGAGCCGGGGCGGGTCCTGGGCGCCGGCGCGGCGCGGCTGGCCTGGTTCGGGCCGGGGCAGGGGATGCTGATCGGTCCGCCGCCGCCGGGGCGGCTGGCGGGGGCGGCGCTGGCGGATCAGTCCGATGCCTGGGTTCTGCTGCGCCTCGATGGGTGCGGCGTGGAGGATGCCCTGGCCCGGCTGGTGCCGCTCGATTTGCGCCCGGGACGATTCGGCCGCGGGCAGGTGGCGCGCAGTCTGCTCGGCCGGGTGCCGGTGGTGCTTCTGCGCGGGCCGGGAACGGCGGTCGATCTCCTGGTGCCCCGCTCGATGGGCGGCTCCGCCGTTGCCCTGCTGCGCCGGGCGATGGCGATTGTCGCCGCGCGCGCCCGGCAGGCGGAATGAGCCGGTCCTTCCCGTCCTTCCTGTGGCGCGCAGCGCGGCTGCCCCGCGGTGCTGGACTCTGCCGGGCTGCGGCCCGATACTTCCCGCCATGAGTCTGCCCCCCGGCTTTCTGGAGGAACTGCGCAGCCGTGTCAGCCTGGCCCGGGTTGCCGGGCGCAAGGTGACATGGGATCGGCGCAAGAGCAACCAGGGTCGGGGCGACATGTGGGCGCCCTGCCCGTTCCACCAGGAAAAGACCGCCAGTTTCCACGTGGATGACCGGCAGGGGTTCTACTACTGCTTCGGTTGCCACGCCAAGGGCGATGCGATCAGCTTCGTGCGCGAGAGCGAGAATGTCGGGTTCCTGGAAGCGGTCGAGATCCTGGCCCGGGAAGCGGGCATGGCGATGCCGGCGCGCGACCCGCAGGCGCGGGAAAGGGCCGACCGGCGCGCGCAGCTGGCCGAGGTGATGGAAGCGGCGGTGCAACACTACCGGCTGCAGCTGAAAACCGCGGCCGGGGCGAGGGCGCGCGCCTACCTGGCCGGGCGGGGCCTGGATGCGGCGGCGCTGGAGCGCTGGGAGATCGGCTTCGCGCCGGCTTCGCGCCAGGGGCTGTGGGAGAAGCTGCGCGAAAGGGGCATCGGCGAGGAGCTGATCATCGCCGCCGGTCTGGCGGCCCGCCCCGAGGACGGCGGCCCCCCGTACGACCGCTTTCGCGAGCGGATCATCTTCCCGATCCGCGACGGGCGCGGACGGGCGGTTGCGCTGGGCGGGCGTGCGATGTCGCCGGAAGTGCGGGCGAAATACCTGAACTCGCCGGAAACCGAGCTGTTCGACAAGGGCCGCATCCTGTTCAACCTGCAGCGCGCCCGCGCCGCCGCCGGCAAGGGGGAGCCATTGATCGTCGCCGAGGGCTACATGGACGTGATCGCCCTGTCCGAGGCCGGGTTTGCGGCCAGTGTCGCACCGCTTGGCACCGCGATTACCGAGCATCAGCTGCAGATGCTCTGGCGTGTTCACCCCGAGCCGATCGTGGCGCTTGACGGCGATGCCGCCGGGTTGCGTGCGGCGATGCGGCTGATGGATCTGGCCCTGCCGCTGCTGGAAGCCGGCCGCTCGCTGCGGTTCGCCCTGCTCCCCGAGGGGCAGGATCCGGACGATCTGATCCGTGCCGGCGGGCCGGCGGCAATGCAGGCCTGTCTCGATTCCGCGTTGCCGCTGGTCCGGCTGCTCTGGCAACGCGAGACAGAAGGCCGGGTTTTCGACAGCCCGGAGCGGCGCAGCGCCCTGGACAAGGCGCTTCGCCGCGCGATCGGACGCATCCGGGATCGTTCGCTGCGGGCGCATTACGGTCAGGCGATCGGGGAATTGCGGGCCGAGCTGTTTTCTTCCGGGCGCTTGCGCGGGAGACATGGTGCGCGGGGGGCGCGCGGAGCGGGACGGGGGCGGCGCGGCGCGGCGGGCGGTTTTCCTCCCGCTCCGGTGGGCCCGCTCGAGACGACGCGCCGTTCTCTGCTGGCAGCGGCCGGGGGCAGCCCCGAGCGCTATCTGCGCCAGGCGGTGATTCTGGCCACGCTGATCGCCAATCCGCAGATCGTGGAGGATTTCGTCGGCGCGCTGGAGAACCTGGATCTCCCCCCCGGCGACTTTCGCGCGATCCGCGACGCGCTGCTGCGCCATGCCGATGCCGGTGCGGCGCTGGGCGAGAAATTGGGGGCCGATCTCGGCCCCGGCCCCCTTGAAAAGCTGTTCGGGCTCGGCCATCTCCGGGTGGTCCCGGTGATCCGCAGCCCGGGCGATCATGAAGCGGCGCGGCTGTGCGTGGCGCAGGAACTGGCCAAGCTGGCGGCCCTGCAGGGCGGTGCGCGGGAGGTTGTCGAAGCCGCCGAGGATCTCGAGACGGCGGCGGACGAAGGGGTTACCTGGCGTCTCGGGCAGGTGGCGCGGGCGCGCGAGCAGGCCTTTCGCAGCCGGGTCGAGGCGCAGGGCGAATACGACCGGGCCGCAAACGGCGCCGTCGTCAGCCGTGAGGAGAGGGATGCCTTCCGGCGGCTTGTGGAGGAAATCACTCCGGAAAGGGGGAAAGGGGGAGGCAGAGGATCGCGCGGGTGAAGGATTCCTTATCGGAATCGGGGTAAACGGGTGTGCGAATCGCTGATTCGAAAGTATTGAGTCGATTTGAAGCGATTCGCGAATCATGTCTTTCGGAGGGGAGCCTGATGGCCGCAAAAGACAGCAGTGAGGGCAAGCCGACAAGCCAGGAGGATGATGCCGGCCTCGACATGAGCCAGGCTGCGGTCAAGAAGATGATCGCCGATGCCCGCGCGCGCGGCTACATCACCTATGATCAGCTGAACAGGGTTCTGCCGCCTGAGCAGGTTTCCTCGGAACAGATCGAGGATGTGATGTCGATGCTTTCCGAGATGGGGATCAACATCATCGAGGAGGAAGAGGCCGAGGAGGAAGAGGCCAGGGGCTCGACCGAGGTGGTCGAGGTTTCCGGCTCGCGCCAGGTGGCAGTCGCGACGACGGAAAGCGAAAAGCTCGACCGCACCGACGACCCGGTGCGCATGTATCTGCGCGAGATGGGCAGCGTCGAACTGCTCTCCCGCGAGGGCGAAATCGCCATCGCCAAGCGCATCGAGGCCGGCCGCAAGACCATGATCCAGGGCCTGTGCGAAAGCCCGCTGACCTTTCAGGCGATTACCATCTGGCGCGACGAACTCCTGTCCGAGGACATCCTGCTGCGCGACGTGATCGACCTCGAGGCGACATTCGGCAGCGGGCTGGACGACGACGATCGCGAGCCGGTGGTGGCGCCCGTGGCCGGTGCCGCCACCGCTGCCGCCAATCCAAAGGAGCAGGAACTGGACGCCGACGGCAACCCGATCGTCCGCGACGAGGAAGACGACGACGAGGAAGATCAGGCCAACATGTCGCTGGCGGCGATGGAAGCGGTGCTCAAGCCGCGGGTTCTCGAAACCCTCGACCGGATCGCGGAGGACTATGCCCGCCTGGCCGACATGCAGGACATGCGCATGTCGGCCCGGCTGAACGAGGACGGCAGCTTTTCCGACAGCGCCGAGGAGGAATACAGGAAACTGCGCGCCGAGATCGTCGAACTGGTCAACGGGCTGCACCTGCACAACAACCGCATCGAGGCGCTGATCGACCAGCTTTACGGGATCAACAAGCGGATCATGTCGATCGACAGCCAGATGGTGAAGCTGGCCGATCAGGCCCGGATCAACCGCCGGGAATTCATCGAGGCCTACAAGGGCTCGGAACTTGATCCGACCTGGATGGACCGGATCCGGGAAAAGGATGGCCGTGCCTGGAAGGCCTTCGTCGAACGGTTCTCCGGCAAGGTCGAGGAGCTGCGCGCCGAGATGGCCCAGGTCGGGCAGTATGTCGGTGTGGACATCCCGGAATTCCGCCGCATCGTCCAGCAGGTGCAGAAGGGCGAAAAGGAGGCCCGCCAGGCGAAAAAGGAGATGGTCGAGGCCAACCTGCGCCTGGTGATTTCCATCGCCAAGAAATACACCAACCGCGGCTTGCAATTCCTCGATCTCATTCAGGAAGGCAACATCGGCCTGATGAAGGCGGTGGACAAGTTCGAATATCGCCGCGGCTACAAGTTCTCCACCTATGCGACCTGGTGGATCCGCCAGGCGATCACCCGCTCGATCGCCGATCAGGCCCGCACCATCCGCATTCCGGTGCACATGATCGAGACCATCAACAAGCTGGTGCGCACCGGCCGGCAGATGCTGCACGAGATCGGCCGCGAACCCACGCCCGAGGAACTGGCGGAAAAGCTTCAGATGCCGCTGGAAAAGGTGCGCAAGGTGATGAAGATCGCCAAGGAGCCGATTTCGCTGGAAACCCCGATCGGCGACGAGGAAGATTCGCAGCTTGGCGATTTCATCGAGGACAAGAACGCGGTGCTGCCGCTCGACAGCGCCATCCAGGAAAACCTGAAGGAAACCACGACGCGGGTTCTGGCTTCGCTCACCCCGCGCGAGGAACGGGTGCTGCGCATGCGCTTCGGCATCGGCATGAACACCGACCACACGCTGGAAGAGGTGGGCCAGCAGTTTTCCGTGACCCGCGAGCGCATCCGCCAGATCGAGGCCAAGGCGCTGCGCAAGCTGAAACACCCGAGCCGGAGCCGGAAGCTGCGCAGTTTCCTGGATCAGTGAGGACCGCCGATCTGATCGGTCAGGGGTTTGGCGGCGGCATTCCCTTTGGCGAACTGAAGCAGCGGCAAGCGGAATTGCCCCCGGAGCCGGGAGTGTATGCCGTCGCGACGCCGGGCGCGTTCCGACCCGAGTTCCTTGCCGTCGGAAGCGGCGGTTTTTTCAAGGGAAAGAACCCCAACGTTCCGATCGCCAGGTTGCAAGCGAACTGGGTGGCGGGGACGGATGTCCTGTATTTTGGCAAGGCTGGCGGACATGGTTTGCGATCATCGCTGCGCGGAAGGCTTTCCCAGTATCATGATTTCGGGAACGGGGCCGCTCACTATGGCGGCCGGCTGATCTGGCAGCTTCGCGATGCAATGGATCTTCTCGTCTACTGGATGGTGACCTGTGAAGAACCCCGGTATGTCGAGCGCGAGCTGCTCACCGGGTTTCGCGCCGCATTCGGGGCATTGCCCTTTGCCAATCTGCGCATGTAGCAGGCTGTCGGGCGGCATGCTGCCCTCGACCTGTCCCGACAAATGGTGGGCGGGCCAGCCCGGGCGCGAACCTGCGTCATGCGCGGCGATCTTCGGAAGGCACGGCAAGATGGGCGTTTTGGCCCCCCTTGCACCGGCGTCATCCGGGCAAAGGTATGAGGGCAGCCCCCGACCGCGGGCGGGAAGCAAAGCGCCCGCCGTTGCGCTGGAAGCGCACCAGAGGTGCGACGGGCGGTCGGGCGCTGCCCGGCGGTGCCGCCGGGCGGGGCGGCGAAAATGCCGGACGGAATGGACCAGGTTCTGGCGGGTTTGCCGGGCGGGCGTCAAGAGCCACGCTCCACATGTCACGCGATTGCCGCCTGCCGCTTGCCTCCAACCCCGGTTTACCGCAACATTTCCCCATGCACACCACCTTCACCATCGCCACCAACGGCCCCGGTCTCTACGACTTCACACGTGACGTCGCCGACTGGGTCGCCGGCGAGGGGCTGCTCACGCTTTTCGTCCGGCACACCTCCTGTTCGCTGCTGATCCAGGAAAACGCCGACCCGGACGTTCAGACCGATCTGCGCAATTTCTTCCATCGCCTGGTGCCGCCTTCGGACCACCCGGACATGGCCTGGATGCGCCACACCTGCGAAGGCCCCGACGACATGCCGGCCCACGTCAAGGCGGCGATGCTGCCGGTCTCCTTGCAGATTCCCGTCATTTCCGGACGGATGACGCTTGGAACATGGCAGGGAATCTACCTTTTCGAACACCGCACCCTGCCGCACCGGCGCCAGGTCGTGGCTTTGCTGCAATAGCCGCATCTTGGGGCCGGAACTGCCCCCTACCCAAAGTCTCGCCTCGCCCCTATAGTGGCTGTGGAAAACCGGGCAGAGACACCCAACAGGCAGAGAGAAGGGGAGCGGCCATGCGGTGCCCGTTTTGCGGCAATATCGATACCCAGGTGAAGGACAGCCGGCCGGCCGAGGATCACGTGGCGATCCGCCGCCGTCGGCTGTGCCCGGCCTGTGCCGGGCGCTTCACCACCTACGAGCGCGTGCAGCTGCGCGACCTGGTGGTGATCAAGTCGAACGGCCGGCGCGAGGAGTTTGACCGCGACAAGCTGGCGCGCTCGATCCGCATCGCGCTGCAGAAGCGTCCGGTGGAGCCGGAGCGTATCGAACAGATGATTTCCGGCGTGGTGCGCCGGCTCGAATCCCTTGGCGATACCGATATCCAGAGCAAGGTGATCGGCGAGATCGTGATGGAAAGCCTGGCCCGGATCGACACCGTGGCCTATGTGCGCTTCGCCAGCGTTTACAAGAACTTTCAGGCTGCCGACGATTTCGAGGAATTCGTGGCCGAGCTGCGCCCCCCGGTCGAAGCGGAAGAGTGAGCGCCGTCGAGCGCCGCTACATGCGCCTTGCGCTTTCGCTGGGCGCGCGCGGGCTTGGCCGGACCTGGCCGAACCCGGCGGTGGGCTGCGTGATCGTCCGCGAAGGGCGGATCGTCGGGCGCGGCTGGACCGGCGCCGGCGGGAGGCCGCATGCGGAAGCGGTGGCGCTGGCACAGGCCGCTGACGCGGCGCGCGGGGCGGATGCCTATGTGACGCTGGAGCCCTGTGCGCACCACGGCAGAACGCCTCCCTGCGCCGATGCGCTGGCCGCCGCCGGCGTGAGGCGGGTCGTGGTTGCGCTGCGCGACCCTGACCCGAGGGTGAACGGGCGGGGGCTCGCGCGGTTGCGCGGGGCCGGTATCGAGGTGGTCGAGGGGGTTCTGGAAGCCGAGGCCAGGGCGGCGCAGGCCGGTTTCCTGTCCCGGATCGGGCGGGGGCGTCCGTGGCTCGCCCTGAAGCTGGCGGCGAGTCTCGACGGGCGCATCGCCACCGCGCGCGGCGAAAGCCGATGGATCACCGGCCCCGAGGCGCGGCGGATGGTGCATGCGATGCGTGCGCGCCATGATGCGGTGATGGTGGGGGGCGGAACGGCGCGCGCGGATGACCCGCGGCTGACGGTGCGCGATCTGGGGTTCGGGCACCAGCCGGTGCGGATCGTCTGGTCGCGCCATCTCGATCTGCCCCTGAACGGGCAGCTGGCCGCCAGCGCCCGCGAGGTGCCGTTGTGGCTGGTGCATGGCGAGGATGTCAGCCGCGATCTGGTGGCCGCCTGGGAGCGGCTGGGGGCGCGGTTGATGCCCTGCCCGTTGAGGCCCTGTCCGTCTGCCGACGGCGGCAAGCGCCTCGATCCGGTGGCAGCGCTGGAGCTGCTGGGCGCGGCCGGGCTGACGCGGCTGTTCTGCGAGGGCGGCGGGACACTGGCGGCCACGCTGATGGCGGCGGAGCTGGTGGACGAGCTGATCCTGTTCACCGCCGGGCGCGCGCTCGGGGCCGAAGGGCGGCCGATGCTGGGTGCGCTGGGGCTGGAGCGGCTGGCCGAGGCTCCTTCCTTCCGGCTCGTCGAGCAGGGGCGGGCGGGGGCTGACATCTTCAGCCGCTGGTTGCGCCATGATGCCGTCGGCGGTGGCGGCGCCGGCGCTCGCGGGGCGGCGGCCGGCTGACGCAGGCGTGCGGGCGCGGGTCAGCGCTTCCGCCGGCGCCGGGCACGCATCAGCCGGGCACGCATCAGGACGACGGCAAGGCGCCGGAGCGGGGGCGGCGCTTCCTCCTGCCCGGAGGCCAGAAGTTCCAGCACCGCTTCCGGGGGGCAGGGGCGGCCCGACGGGTCGAAGTAGCGCGGCGCCTCGATCAGCGCGGCATGGACGAGGGCATCGAGCGAGGGGCGCGCGCGCCTTCGGGGCGGGACCGGGGCGAGATCCTGCGTCAGCCCCCAGCCGGCGTAGAAGGGGGTGCCGAGGCAGGTGACCGGCCGCCCGCGCAAAAGCGCCTCGAAACCGAGGAGGGAGCTTATGGTCCAGACCTCGTCGCAGGCGGTGACGAGGGCGGCCGGATCGGCGCCGGAGGCGATCAGCTCGGCGTGGCGCAGCACCGTCTCGGGAGGCAGCGCACCGGAGCGCAGGCCGGCTTCCACATCCGGGTGGGGCTTGTAGATGATCACCGCATCGGGATTGGCTGCGCGGGTGCGTTCCAGAAGTTCCAGGTTGCCGCCGCAAAGGGGGGTGGCGCGGCGAAGGCCGGCATCGTCTTCCACCTGGCCGGGCACCAGGATCCGCCGCCCCGCCGGCAGTTCCGGCAGCGGGGCGCCCGGGAGGTTGTATTTGGTCGTGCCGGTGGCGACGAGCATCCGGCGCAGGCTGCGCGCGCGCTCCAGACAGGCCGGCGGCAGTCCGGATGCGGCCTCGATCAGCCGTTCGAGCCGGCTTTCGTGGTTCGGGTCGTAATGGATCCCGAGGTCGTCGGCGATCAGCGAGAGCGGGGGGGTCAGCTCTGCGCCCAGCCCGCGCGAACGCAGGAAACCGTCTTCCAGGCGCACCGCCTGCGGCAGCGCGGCCGCTTCCGGGCGCGAGGCCCAGACCATGAGCCGCCGCCCCGTCCTTTCGGCCGTGCCGAGTGCCGCTTCCGGCCGGTGGCGGAAGATCAGCCGCCTGTGGCGTCCGAAGCGGGCCCGCATGTGGCGTCGTTTCCAGCGGCTGATCCCGCAGGCGACCCAGCCGGCGCGGTCCTCGCGCCAGGCGCGGGTGGCGGCCTCGAGCGCGTTGAGCGCGTCTTCGGCTTCGCACAGCCGGTCGCGATGGGGATCATACCATGTCGGATACAGGATCATCGCCGCGGCGAACAGCTGGGCGCGCGACAGTTTCCGCTGGCGTCGGGGCAGCGGGTTTTCGTCCTGGGTCAGCCCCCAGCCGGCATAGAAGGGCTGGCCGAAGACGCGCGGGCGGTGGCCGGCGAAGATTGCCTCGAAACCCATTTGCGAAGAAACGGTATAGACCGCCGTTGCCCCTTCCAGCAGCGCCCAGGGGCTGACCGGCGCGCGCAGCAGCGTGACCTGCGGGTTTTCGTCGCTGGCGTCGAAATGGCCGGGGCGTCTTCCGAGCGCGGTTTCCGGATGCGCCTTGATGACGATCCGGGCGCCGGGGTTCTCGGTCCGGGCGAAGACGAGCATCTCGCGGAATCTGGCGGCGCTGGCGCCGCCATGTCCGATCGAGGCATCGCCCCGGGCCTGATCTATCACCAGGACATAGGGGCTGTCCGGCAGGGGGGCCGCCGGGTCGAAGGCGTTGTATTTCGACAGGTGCGCCCGGCGGATGCGCGCGATCAGGGCGCGGGCGCGGTCCATGAGGGCGGTATCGTCGAGCGGGTGATCGGCCAGCAGCCGTTCCAGGTCGGAAGGCGCCGAGCTGTCGAAATGCACGCCGCTGCTGTCCAGGCACAGCCCGAGCGGCCCTTCGCCGATGCGCCCGGGCAGGACCGAGCGCAGGAAGGCATCCTCGACCCGCAGGATCGGGGCGCCGGTTCGTCTTGCCACCCATTCTCCGCGCCATGCGGTCGGGCTTCTGCCCCAGACGCCGACCCAGTCTTCCGGCCCCGGCAGGCCCGCCGTCACCTGCCATCCGGCCAGCTCCAGGATGCGGCGGACCCGCCGCCGTGCGAGCAGCCCTCCGTTGTAGGCGCAGAGCCGGCGGGGGTGGTCCGGGTCTGCCGGCGGCGGCTGGCTGCGCATCGTCGCGTCAGCTGCCCAGGCCGGTGGCGATCGTGTTCACGGTATTGGCGGTGTTCAGCGTGCCGGTGACGGCGTTCAGCACCTTCGACCACTGCACGAAGGGCGCTTCGGTCACATAGACGGTATCGCCGTCGCGGATCACGAAGTCACGGGCCATGAACACGCCGTTGGGGCGGGTAAGGTCGAGCACGTAGATCATCCGCTGCGCTCCCACCAGGTCGTCGCGCCCGAGCACCTGATTGGCGATTTCGGCGGGTTCGTTCCGGAACACGAAGACTCCGGTAGGATCGGCGGTCGCGCTGGCCAGCCCGCCCACCTGGGCGATGGCATCCAGCGCCGAAAGCGCCTGGGAGGTAAAGCTCACCCGGTTCTGGCTGCCGGTGGCGCCCAGCGCGGTGAAGGCGCGGCTGTCCTCTTCGACGAGGATCCTGTCGCCGGGGCGCAGGGCGATATCGTATTCCGGGTTCTCGAACAGATCCTGAAACCAGATCTTCGCCTTTTCCGAACCGCGAAACACGGTGATCTGGGCGATCTCCGGCTCGATCGTCACCCCGCCGGCCTTGGCCAGCATGGCGGTCAGGGTGCGGGTCGGGCGTTCGATCGGGTAGATTCCCTGCCCCCCGACGGCGCCGGTGATCGACACGGTGGCGCCGTTTCCGGCCAGCCGACGCACCATCACCTGCGGGTCGGGGGTCTGTTCGTCGAGTTTTTCGGTGATGATCCGGCGGATCGATTCCGGGGTGTTGCCGGCAGCGCGGATGCGGCCCGCATAGGGCACGAAGATGAAACCCTGCCCGTCCACCTGTATTTCTTCCAGCATGGTGGCGCCGGCGCCGGCCGAGGACAGCAGGCCGTCATCGACGTTTTCCCAGATCGTCAGCCCGATCGTGTCACCGGGCTGGATGATGTCGGAGCCCATGCGCCCGGCCCGCAGGAATGCTTCGGAGAAGCCGAATGCGGGGACGACGGCGGTGGCCCGGGTCACGTGATCGTTGACCTCGACCACGAAGGCATCACCCTGCCGCAGCACCGAGCCGGCATAGATTTCGCTCTTGGTCGGTCCCGAGCGGGGCAGGCCGCAACCTGCAAGCAGCGTCGCCAGAAGAAGCGCCACCGCCATCCGCGCCTGCGGGCTGTGCAATCGGATCACTGCCGGTCTCCTCGACCTGAAACTCTGCCCGTGTGCGCATTCTCCCCGCTGCCGGTGCTCCGCCGGCCGGTCACCTGCCCGACCGGCCGATCGTCGATCATCCCGCCCCATCCGTCGGCATCCCGCCCGTCCGCCCGCGCGCCCCATCCGTCGGGGCTTGCTCCGGGAGGAGTTGCGCCGGGCCTTGCGCCGGCCGGGGCCTCGAAAACACCGCGCCAAGGGTGCACATCTTGTCGGTGCCACAGTAGCGCCGGAAGCGGAGAAAATCCACCGCCGGCGCCGGGCCGGCTCATTCGGCTACCTTCGACTGTTGCGCTTTGGTCGCGCTGGCCGCGGCGAACGCGTCGTAGGGGTCGCGGGGGTCGAGCATCATGCCGGTCACCCGGGGCAGCAGCTGGCGGCGGCCGCGGGCCGTGTAATAGCTGCCCGGAATCTGCGAGGTGGCCAGCAGGAAGCGCCGGTAGTCCAGATAGGCGGCATGATCGGGGGCGGGCGGGGCGCGGAAGAATTTTTCGGCGGGAGGTGCGGAGACAAGTTCCGGCTTGGAATAGACCGCCGCGCCGAATGCCAGAAGGGGCAGCCCGCGCCAGAGCGCCTGCTGGCCGGCGGTGGAATTGACCGTGATTGCGCTTGATGCGCCGTCCATGAGCGCCGCCAGCCGCCCCCCGGGAACCAGCTGCACCCGCTTCTGGAGCCCGTGCCGGCGGGCCAGCCGGCGGATCATCCGGCGCAGCGGCACCCGCCCGTCTTCCAGCGGATGGGCCTTGAACACGAGCCGGTGATTCTCCGGCGCGCCCTGGGCGAACCCCCGGATCACGGCTTCCAGAAAGCCTTCCATGTCGGCAAAGGGCGAATGGGTGCGGAAGTTCGCATCATGCGCCAGCTGCAGGAGGACCAGGTGGTAGGGGTAGCCGCTGCGTCTTGCCTTCCGGGTGGCAAGGCTGCGCTGCAGCCCGTGCAGCGGCAGCAGCAGGAGGCGGCGCAGGTTCAGCCGGAATTCGGTGGAAACCGGAATGTCGCGATGCGAACGGTAGTGCGGGTAGCGCCGGTTGGCGAACCAGACGAGCCAGTGATACAGCGCGCCATAGAACATGTGGTGGCGCAGCGCGCCCCAGTGGTCGGGCGCCGCCGGTGCGGGCTGGTCGGGCGAACCGGCCAGAATACTGCGCATCTGCGCCAGCGGAATCCGCATCAGCCTGGAGTTTCCGTTGCTGCCGCCGCGTTCGTAGGTGATCCACCAGGGGCGCAGGTATCCTTCCTCGAAGACATGCAGGGTCAGCCCGCGCCGGCGCGCAACCTCGGCGGCGCGGACATGCCGCGGGCGGGTATCGCCGTAGAGCACGAGATCGCTGATCCGGTGCTGCTCCACCAGCCGGTCGAGAAAGGCGGGCCAGGAACATTCGGGTGCGTCGAAGGCGATATAGCCGGCGGGGTCGCGCCAGAAGAACCGGTCGCCGGCATTGAAGCCGATGCGCCAGCAGCGCGCGCCTTTCTCGCGCAGCGCCCGGGCAAGCTGCAGGAAGAAGGGTCCGTGCGGCCCCTGCAGGAAAAGGAAGTTTCTGCCCGTCCCCGGTGCTGCCATGGAATGTGCCTTCTCCCCCGCGAGTTTTCGGCAGCCTGCCGGCTTCGCGCGGAGAGTGTGCCCTGCCGGTCGGGATTTGTCATCCGCAACCGCGCGTGGTGCCGGCTGTGGTGCCGGCTGATGTGCATTTCTCCTGCCCGCCTTGCTCCGCGCCCGGCCAGCAGGTAGGGCTTGGGAGAGGGAGGGACGAGGCATGTTCACGGGGATCATCACCGACATCGGCCGGGTGCTCGAAGTGGAGCGGGCCGGCGATCTGCGGGTGCGCATTGCTACCGGCTATGATGTGGAACGCATCGACATCGGCGCCTCGATCGCCTGTGACGGCGCGTGCCTGACTGTGGTTGCGCTCGGGCAGGAACCGCAGAACTGGTTCGAGGTCGAGATTTCGGCCGAGACGCTGGCAAGGACCAATATCGGACAGGACGGCTGGGGGCCGGGCAGGCGGCTGAACCTGGAACGCGCCCTGCGGGTCGGCGACGAGCTGGGCGGTCACATCGTGACCGGCCATGTGGACGGGGTGGCCGAGGTGGTTTCGGTGGCAGGCGAAGGCGACAGCACCCGTGTGGTTCTGCGCGCGCCCGATGAGCTGGCCCGCTTCATAGCGCCCAAGGGTTCGGTGGCGCTCAACGGCACATCGCTGACCGTGAATGAAGTGGAAGGGCGCGCCTTCGGGGTCAACCTGATCCCGCACACCAGGCAGGTGACGACCTGGGGCGGGGTTGCGGTCGGCGATGCCGTGAATCTGGAAATCGACACGCTGGCGCGCTATGTGGCGCGGCTGGCCGAGGCCGGGGCGCCGGCGGGTTAGGTCAGCCGGGTGCGGTTGCAGTGCGAATGGCATGCGATGGCGCCCGGGATCGGGTGCGGGAGCCTCCGGCGGGGATATTTCCGGACAGAAGAAGCCGGACGCGGCGATGCCGCCACTGGCCAAGACGCGGAAGGTGCGCTATCTGCCTCGGGCGGAAACGGGATGCGGCCATGAGCGACGAGACCACGACAGATTACAGCGACGCGATCTCCTCGATCGAGGAGATCATCGAGGATGCCCGCAACGGGCGGATGTTCATCCTTGTCGACCACGAAGACCGTGAAAACGAAGGTGATCTGGTGATCCCGGCGCAGATGGCGACGCCCGAGGCGATCAACTTCATGGCGACCCACGGCCGCGGGCTGATCTGTCTGGCGCTGACCGGCGAGCGGATCGACGCGCTGGGGCTGCCGCAGATGGCCTCGGGCAATTCGTCGCGCTACGACACGCCGTTCACGGTGTCGATCGAAGCGCGCGAGGGGGTGACGACAGGGATTTCGGCCCATGACCGGGCGCATACGGTGGCGGTGGCGATCGACGCGACCAAGGGCGCGGCCGACATCGCCACCCCGGGCCATGTGTTCCCGCTGCGCGCCCGCGACGGCGGGGTGCTGGTGCGCGCCGGCCATACCGAGGCGGCGGTGGATGTGGCGCGCCTTGCCGGGCTGAACCCCTCGGGCGTGATCTGCGAGATCATGAACGAAGACGGCACCATGGCGCGGCTGCCCGACCTTGTGGCCTTCGCCCAGCGCCACAACCTGAAGATCGGCACGATTTCCGACCTGATCGCCTATCGCCGCCGGCACGATCACCTGGTGAACGAAACCGCGCAGAAAGCCGTGACCTCGGCCTTTGGCGGCGACTGGATGATGCGGATATTCACCGATGAAACCCAGGGCACCGAGCATGTGGTGCTGACCAAGGGCGATATCACCACTGACGAGCCGGTGCTGGTGCGCATGCACGCGCTGCATCCGCTTGAGGACGTGCTGGGCATTGGCCGCGGCAGTTCCGACCTGGAAAACGCCATGCGGGTTATCGGACAGGAAGGCCGTGGGGTCGTGGTATTGTTGCGCGACCCAAAGGCCAAGCTTGCCACGGATGGCGTGGCTTCGCCGCAGAAGCTGCGCCAATACGGGCTGGGCGCGCAGATCCTCTCGGCGCTGGGGCTGTCGCGGCTGATCCTGCTGACCAATTCGCCGCTGCCCGATGTCGTGGGGCTGGACGCCTACGGGCTGTCGATCGAGGGCACCCACCCGATCCCCGGGGAGGGCTGAATCATGGCGAGCGAAGAGCCTCACCACGTTCTGGACCTGCCGCGCTTCGAGCGGCCGGTGAAACTGCTGATCGTGGTCGCGCCCTATTACCGGGCCGTCGCCGACAATCTGCTGGCCGGGGCAAGGGCTGTGCTGGAGCGGGCCGGCGCGGCGCATGATCTGGTCGAGGTGCCGGGCGCACTGGAGATCCCTCCGGCCATCCGCATCGCCGACCGGCAGTCGAATTTCGACGGCTTCGTGGCGCTCGGCTGCGTCATTCGCGGCGAGACCACCCACTACGACACGGTGTGCAACGACAGTTCGCGCGGGCTGATGCTGCTGGGGCTGGACGGGCTGTGCATCGGCAACGGCATCCTGACGGTCGAGAACATGAAACAGGCCGAGGTGCGGGCCGACCCGGAGAAGATGAACAAGGGCGGTGGCGCGGCAGCGGCAGCTCTGCATCTGGTGGCGCTCGGGCGGCGCTGGGGCAGGCCCGGCGACAGGGGCGGAGCTGGCGACGACAGGATCATCATCGCATCGGGCGGACCTGGCGAAGAGGGGCCGGCGGGCGGATGAGGAAGCACTCGAGGGGGCGCCGGGCAAGGTCGGTCGCGCGACTTCATGCCGTGCAGGCGCTGTTCCAGATGGAGAGCAGCGGGCAGACCGTTGAATCCATCGTGCAGGAGTTCGAGGCGCACCGTTTCGGTGCCGTCTGCGAGGGTGTCGAAATGGCCGAGGGAGATTCGGAGCTGTTCCGGCAGGTCGTCGATGCGGCGGTCAACTGGCAGGCGAAGATCGATCAGATGACCGACCGGGCGCTGGTGGAGCGGTGGCCGATCGACCGGATCGACCCGACGTTGCGGGCGCTGTTTCGCGCCGCCGGGGGCGAGCTGCTCGGCTGTGATACCCCGGCGAAGGTGGTGATCAGCGAACATGTGGATGTGGCCAGGGCGTTCTACGGCGACGGGCGCGAGCCGCAATTCGTCAACGCCGTGCTCGATCACATGGCGCGAGAGGCGCGACCTGCGGAATTCGCCTGAGAGCCCCGTTCCCGAGAGCCTCGTTCCGGCGGGAGAGCCTCGTTCCCGGCCCCTTCCCGGCGGGCGCTCGGTGGCCGGTTGGCTCCCCGGTTCCGACCGGCCCGGCCTGTTGCAGATTTCTTCCGGCCGGCGATGTTTTCGGGGCGAACCGGCCAGAGCGCGGGCCGGGAAGGGGCCGACAGCCCCCGTGCAGCCTGCCCTCAGCCCTTGCGGGCTGCCTTTTCCGCGAGGCCGGAGGTGCCTTCACGCCGCTCCAGTTCCTCCAGAACGTCGGCCAGCCTCACTTCGCGCGCGGCCAGCATCACCAGCAGGTGGTAGAGCACGTCCGCGGCTTCGCGGGCCAGGGCGGCCCGGTCGTCGCGCACCGCCTCGATGATCGCCTCGATTGCCTCCTCGCCGAATTTTTCGGCCGCCTTTTCGGGGCCCTGTGCCAGCAGGCGGGCGGTCCAGCTGCTGTCCGGGTCGGCGGATTTGCGCGCCTCGATGGTGGCGGCGAGTCTCTCGAGCGTATTCATGCAAGCCTCATGGGGATGCCGGCGGCGGCCATGTATTCCTTGGCCTCGCGGATGGTGTAATCGCCGAAGTGGAAGATCGAGGCGGCAAGCACGGCGCTGGCGTGGCCTTCGGTTACGCCCTCCACCAGGTGCTGCAGGTTGCCCACGCCCCCCGAGGCGATGACGGGGATGGAGACCGCATCGGCGATGGCGCGGGTCAGCGCGATGTTGAAGCCCGCGCGGGTGCCGTCGCGGTCCATCGAGGTCAGCAGGATTTCGCCCGCCCCCTTGGCGGCCACGGTGCGGGCGAATTCCACCGCGTCGATTCCGGTAGGCCGCCGCCCGCCGTGGGTGAAGATCTCCCACCGGCCCGGGGCCACGGTTTTCGCGTCGATCGCCACCACGATGCATTGGCTGCCGAACCTGTCGGCGGCGCGGGCAACCACGTCGGGGTCGGCCACGGCGGCGGAGTTGAAACTTACCTTGTCGGCGCCGGCAAGCAGCAGGGCACGCACGTCTTCCACCGTGCGCACGCCGCCGCCGATGGTCAGCGGCATGAAGCACTGCTCGGCGGTGCGGGTGGCCAGCTCGTACATGGTGGAGCGGTTTTCATGGGTGGCGTTGATGTCGAGGAAGCACAGCTCGTCCGCCCCGGCCTCGTCATAGGCGCGGGCCGATTCCACCGGATCGCCGGCATCGACCAGATCGACGAAGTTCACGCCCTTGACCACACGGCCGTCGGCCACGTCGAGGCAGGGGATGATGCGGGTCTTCAGCATGGGGATCCTTTGCCGCCGATGTGGGGTTTCGCGCTTCAGATAGCAATCTGAGGCGGAAGAAACCACCGCAAGATGGCCGGTTTGCGCCCCGGGGCGCGCCACGGCTCAGGCGACCAGGCCGAAGGCGCCCAGGAGGGCCGTGTAGCGCAGGGTCTTCGACAGGGACACGAGCAGGGTGAAGAGGGCGAAATTCATGCGCATCACCCCCGCGGCGACGGTGATCGGATCGCCGATCACGGGCACCCAGGCCAGCAGCACCGACCACTTCCCCCAGCGGGCGAACCATGCTCGCCCCTTGTCCAGCGCCGCCGGCGAGACGGGAAACCAGCGCCTGCCCTGAAAGCGCAGCGCGCCGCGGCCCAGCCAGTAGTTGGCCACCGCGCCCAGCACGTTGCCGGCGCTGGCCACCGCCAGCAGGGTGAGGGTGGCGTGTCCGCCCAGCGCATCGAGCGCCACCAGCGCCGCCTCCGAGCCGCCGGGCAGCAGGGTGGCGGCGGAAAAGGCCACCAGGAAAAGCCCGGCCAGATCAGCCATTGTGCGGGCTCAGCCCTTCAGCGCGGCCAGGGCGCGGGGCAGATCGATCGCCCCGTCATAGAGGGCGCGCCCCGAGATCACCCCGTCGAGCGGCGCGCCGCAGTTCTTCAGCGCCAGCAGATCATCAAGAGAGGACACCCCGCCCGAGGCGATGACGGGGATGGACACCGCCCGCGCCAGGGCCGCGGTGGCCTCGACATTGGGCCCCTGCATGGCGCCGTCGCGCTCGATGTCGGTGTAGATGATGGCGGCCACGCCGGCATCCTCGAAGGAGCGCGCCAGATCGCTGGCCTGCACATCGGTTTCCTCGGCCCAGCCGCGGGTGGCCACACGCCCGCCGCGGGCGTCGATTCCCACCGCCACCCGGCCGGGGAAGGCGCGTGCCGCTTCGCGCACCAGGGCAGGCTCTTCCACTGCCACGGTGCCCAGGATCACCCGTGCCAGCCCGCGGGAAAGCCACCGTTCGATGGTGGCCATGTCACGGATGCCGCCGCCCAGCTGGGCCGGCACCGAGACCGCGCCCAGGATCGCCTCGACGGCGCCCGCGTTCACCGGCGCGCCGGCGAAGGCGCCGTTGAGATCGACGAGATGCAGCCATTCGCAGCCGGCCGCCTGAAAGGCGCGGGCCTGGGCAGCGGGGTCGTCGCTGAACACGGTGGCGCGCGCCATCTCGCCCTTGTAGAGGCGGACGCACTGGCCGTCCTTGAGGTCGATCGCGGGGTAGAGGATCATGCGCCGCTCCGAGCCGAATCCCGTCTGGGGCTGTCTGGCAGAACGGGCCGCGAAATGCAAAGCATCACGTGGCCGGTTCCGGGCTTGCCGTCATCGGCGCTTGCGATGCATATTGGGTTGGTCACAAGCAGGGAGACCGCCATGAGATATTTCGCCGCACTGCTGGTGCTGTTGCTGGGCCTTGCCTCCGCTGCCCGGGCAGCGGACCCTGTCGTGGGCCTCTGGAAGACGCAGGAAGATGACGGCGCTTTCGCGCATGTGGAATTTGCGCCCTGCGGCGACAGGCTGTGCGGCACCATCGTCCGCACCTTCAACGCCGAGGGGGAATACCGCTCGGAGAACATCGGCCGCAGGCTGGTCTGGGACATGCGGCCCGCGGGCGAGGGGAAATACGAGGGCGGCCGGATCTGGCAGCCTTCCACGGATCGGATCTTCAAGTCCAAGATGACCCTGTCCGGCGATATCCTGAAGGTTGCGGGCTGCGTGGCCGGCGGCCTGATCTGCAAGAAGCAGACCTGGACCCGGTTGCGCTAGGGTCTGGCTGCGCCGGGCGGTGTGGCGGGGTGTGCCGGTCGGCGGCCGCGCTCCGGGTGCCCGCCGGTCTCCGTGGGGCGGGTCTGGGGGCTGGTTTGCTTGCGGGGAGCCGGTTTGCTAGAAGCGCGCCCGAGCGGGTGTGGCGGAACTGGCAGACGCACCAGATTTAGGTTCTGGCGCCGCGAGGCGTGGGGGTTCGAATCCCTCCACCCGCACCACCTCCGCCCGTGCGGGTCCGTGCGGGAAGGCCGGCAGGAGCGGCCCGCCTGCAAGAACGGACGGCTGGCGATTCCGCCGCTCGCCCGGCCCTGCCGTCACCGCGTCGGCTTTCGCAGCCTCTGCTTGCTGCTCTGTGTCACCCCGCCTCTGTGCCGCCCCGCTCCATTGCCCCCGTGTGCCGGATTCCTGCTGCTCTCCTGCGCCGGGGTCCCGTTCCGGCCGGTCAGGGACGGATGCCGGTGAACACGCCGGTTTCGGTGAAGGCGGTGCCGCTTATCAAGTGATCGATCTGCAGCGCGCCGGCGATGCCGGTGCCGTTGGTGCCGCCGATCAGCCCGTCATAGCGCCCGTTGCTGGTGCTCACGGGAACCGCCAGCCCCGACGCGGCGCCGCCGGTTGCCGTGTTGCCGAAGCCGCCGTTGCCGTCGATCGGGCTGGTGGCGAGCACCACATCATCGAGGGTGAAACCCGTTGTGCCGCCGGGCAGCAGCGCCTGGCGGTTGCCGATCGTGCCGCCTATGGTCTGCTGGGTGAAATTCGCCGTCAGCGCGGCATTGCCGGTGATCGCGAGTTGCGCGCCTGCGGTATGGCCGTCGAGCGACTGCCCGTCGGCGCCGATCACCCCGCGATAGAGCCCGGAATAGGTGCCGCTGCCCGTGATCGGCAGAACGGACTGCGTATCGCGCTGGTAGATCGCCTTCTGGCCGAAGCCGGCCGCAGAGTTGCTCGAACTCCCGATCACGGTCGCGCTGATGATGTTCTGCGCCCCCTGGGTCGACTTGCCGTCATCGGAGAAGGCGACGACCATGAAGGAGGTGCCGTCGGCATCGGGTTTTTCGGCCTGGCCGAAACTGGAAGTGCCGGTGTCGATCTTGATGACGCCGGTGAAGCTGTTCGCACCGTTGTTGTAGGTCAGCGTGCCGATCGGCTGGCCATTGGGCGCCCCGGAGGGCACGTTGCCGTCCAGCCCGGGCCCGACCGCTCCATGAGACTTGGTTCCCTGGGCCGGCGGCAGGGGCGGTGATACGGGCGGGGGGGCGCTGCAGGCGGCAATGGCCAGGAGTGCGCCCAGAACCGGTGTAGTTTTCATGATCGTTTCATGCGTGTTCATCTGGTGCCGGATTCTGGCCTTATCGCGGAAAATGCCGGTTCCGGCAACAGAAAATGCGCAGCCGCGGGCGGTCTGTGGCCTTTTGCCGTCTCTCTGCCGCCCTCCACCGCCCTCTGCCGGCAGTGCCCGCCGGCACTGCCATTGCCTCTTGCAACGAAACATCCTCCCCCCTAGAAGGACGGCTGATCCATTCACCGCCGGCGGAAGGCTTCCGGCCGGCCCTGCTGGCAGAAAAGGACATCACATGCAGGTCAAGGAGACCCTGAACGAAGGCCTCAAGCGCGCCTACTCGATTTCCGTGAGCGCGGCCGAGCTTGATGCCAAGGTCAACGAAAAGCTGGCTGCCGCCCAGCCCGAGATCGAGATGAAGGGCTTTCGCAAGGGGAAGGTGCCGCTGGCGCTGCTGAAGAAACAGTTCGGCCCGAAGGTTCTGGGCGAAGCGCTGCAGGAGGCGATCGACGGGGCCATGAATGCCCATTTCGAGGAGAGCGGCGACCGCCCGGCCATGCAGCCCGAGGTCAGGATGACCAACGAGAACTGGAAGGAAGGCGACGATGTCGAGATCGAGATGCGCTACGAGCGCCTTCCCGACGTGCCCGATGTCGATCTTTCGGAGATCAGCCTGGAACGGCTGGTGGTCGTGGCTGACGATGCAGCGGTCGAGGAGGCACTGAAGAAGCTGGCCGAAAGCACGCCGAGCTTCAAGGACCGCCGGAAGGGCAGCAAGGCGAAAGAGGGCGATCAGGTCGTCATCGACTTCGAGGGCAAGGTCGACGGCACGCCCTTCGAGGGCGGTGCGGCCGAGGATTATCCGCTGGTGCTGGGTTCGGGCAGTTTCATCCCCGGGTTCGAGGATCAGCTGATCGGCGCGAAGGCAGGGGAGGAGCTGGATGTCAGCGTGACCTTCCCGGCAGAATATGGCGCGGCGCATCTTGCCGGGAAGGAGGCCGTCTTTTCCTGTAGAGTGAAGGCGGTGAAGGAGCCGGTTCCGGCCAGCATCGACGACGAGATGGCCAAGCGCTACGGCCTCGACGACCTGGAGGCGCTGAAGGCACAGATCCGCGAGCGCCTGGAGGCCGAATATGCCGATGCGGCGCGGCAGCTGATGAAGCGCAGGCTGCTGGACCGGCTGGACGAGATGGTGCATTTCGATCTGCCCGAGGGGCTGGTCGAGGCCGAGGCGAAGCAGATCGCCCATCAACTCTGGCACGAGGAAAACCCCGATGTTCAGGGGCATGATCACCCCGAGATCGTGCCTGACGAGGAGCACCGCAGGCTCGGGGAGCGAAGGGTGCGGTTGGGGCTGCTCCTGGCCGAGCTGGGCCGGAAGAACGAGATTTCGGTCTCGGATTCCGAACTGAGCCAGGCGGTAATGGCGCAGGCGCGCCAGTATCCGGGCCAGGAAAAGGAGTTCTTCGAATTCGTCCAGAAGAACCCGCAGGCCCGCCAGCAGATCCAGGCCCCCCTGTTCGAGGACAAGGTCGTCGATTTCATCTTCGAGAAGGCGGCCGTGAAGGAACGGAAGGTGCGCAAGGCGGAGCTGGAAAAGGCGCTGGAGGCCCTGGAGGAAGAGTGACGTCCGGTCCCCCGGCAGGCCCCGCCGCGGTGGCAGATGTGCCGCGGCTGCGCGCCTCGATGGGGCGTGCTGCCGCAGCTCGAGAACGGGCGGCTCGAGAACGGGCCTCCTGCCGTCCCGGTCCCGCTGCCCGGCCCGCAGGTGGCGGGGACAGGCAGGCGGCGGGAAAACGCCGGGAAGGGCGTTCTTTGAGGCGTGACGCCGCCGCATGAGCGGCAGGGCCGGCAGCCGGAGGCAGCCGGCGGGGGACAGCCAGACGACAGCCGGGAAACGGAAAATGCAAAAGGGCCGCCCGTCTCTTCGGGCGGCCCTTCGGCATCCGTATCTGTCCTGCGCGTCGCGGTCTGTATGCCGTCTGCATTCAGCCCCGCGGGGTGTCTTCCGGGAGGGCGGTCGCATCGCCGGCGGTCGCGCCTTCGCTCCCGGCGCTGTCTCCTTCGCCCCCGTCTTCTCCCCCCTGGGCGGCGGTTTCCAGAATCTCTTCGTCAAGCTGGGCGGCGCCGATGTCGTCGAACAGTTCGGCGATCTCGAATTCCGCCTCGGCCTCGGCTTCGGCGGCCAATTCCTGGATCGACTTGCCCGAGGCCTGCAGTTCCGCCTCCTCGGGGGAGCGGGCGACGTTGAGGGTGATCCTCACCTCGACCTCGGGGTGCAGCGTCACGATGATCTCGTGCAGACCCAGCTCCTTGATCGGCCGGGGCATGATCACCTGCCGGCGATCGATGCTGAAGCCGGCCTCGGTGGCGACCGCGGCGGCATCGCGGGGTGTGACCGAGCCGTAGAGCGCGCCGCCGTCCGAAGCCGAGCGGATCACCACGAACTGCTGGCCGCCGAGCCGTTCGGCCAGCGCCTCGGCCTCTTTCCTGGTTTCCAGGTTCCGGGCCTCGAGCTGGGCCTTCTGCGCCTCGAAGGCCCTGATGTTCTCTTCCGAGGCGCGCAGGGCCTTCTTCTGCGGCAGCAGGTAGTTGCGGGCGAACCCGTCCTTGACATTCACCACGTCGCCCATCTGGCCCAGCTTGGCAACGCGTTCGAGCAGGATGACTTGCATGTGCCTTCTCCTCACTTCACGACATAGGGAAGCAGGGCGAGAAAGCGGGCGCGCTTGATGGCGCGGGCCAGTTCACGCTGCTTCTTGGCCGACACGGCGGTGATCCGCGAGGGCACGATCTTGCCGCGCTCCGAGATGTAGCGCTGCAGCAGGCGGGTGTCCTTGTAGTCTATCTTCGGGGCATTGTCGCCGGAGAAGGGGCACACCTTGCGACGGCGGAAAAACGGTCTGGCTGCCATTGTATCGCTCCTTTTCTCTTCCGGTCTCAGCGGCGGCGTTCGCGCTCGTCGCGCTTCTGCATCTGGACCGAGGGGCCCTCGTCATGCCTGTCGACCTTCACGGTCAGAACCCGCATCACGTCATCGTGCAGGCGCATCAGGCGCTCCATCTCCTGCACTGCCGGGGCCGGCGCGTCGGTGCGCATGAAGGCGTAATGCCCCTTGCGGTTCTTGTTGATCTTGTAGGCCATCGTCTTGAGGCCCCAGTATTCGCTGCCGACGAGCTTGCCGCCGTTGTCGGCGAGCACGGCCGCGAAATGGTCGATCAGGCCTTCGGCCTGGGCGCCGGAAAGATCCTGGCGTGCAATGAATACATGCTCGTAAAGGGGCATGTCCGCTCCAATCATGTCGGGCGCACTTCACAGGGCGGGATCTGGCCTTCCGCGCCCGCCCACGAGAGGTTGCGCCGGTGGTTCCGTGTTGCGGAAGGACGCGGCCTTATACACCGGCTGACGGGCGATTCAAGGGTTGCTTCGGGCATTGAGCATTGCGCCGATGCGCCGTAAACCCGGATCGATCGCAGGCAAGAGGTTCGAAAGGGGACAGCAGCATGAGCCGCGCATTCGTATTTCCCGGTCAGGGGGCGCAGACGATCGGCATGGGCAGGGCCCTGGCCGAGGCCTATCCGCAGGCAAGGGCGGTGTTCGAGGAGGTGGACGAGGCGCTGGGCGAGAAGCTCTCGGCGCTGATCTGGGAGGGCGCGCAGGAGGAGCTGACCCTGACCCGCAACGCCCAGCCGGCGCTGATGGCCACCTCGCTTGCGGCCATGGCCGCGCTGCGGGCCGAAGGGGTTCCGGTGGAGGCGGCGGCCTTCGTGGCCGGCCACTCGCTGGGCGAATACTCGGCGCTGGCCGCTGCCGGGTCGCTTTCCGTGGCCGATGCGGCCCGGCTCCTGCGGGCCCGCGGCAAGGCCATGCAGGAGGCCGTTGCGGTGGGCGAGGGGGCCATGGCTGCCCTTCTGGGGCTGAGTTTCGAACAGGCTCGCGAAGCGGCCGGGCAGGCCGCGCAGGGGCAGGTCTGCCAGGCGGCCAATGACAACGATCCGGGCCAGGTGGTGGTTTCGGGGCATCGCGAGGCGGTGGAGCGCGCCATCGAGATCGCCAGGGAGATGGGCGCGCGCCGGGCGGTGCTGCTGCCGGTTTCGGCACCCTTCCACTGCGCGCTGATGCAGCCGGCGGCCGAAGTCATGGCCGAAGAGCTGAGCCGGGTGGACATCGAGCCGCCGAAAGTGCCGCTGGTGGCCAACGTGCGCGCCGCGCCGGTCACCGATCCGGCCTCCAT
This sequence comes from Paracoccaceae bacterium, assembly GCA_026989055.1. Taxonomy (GTDB): domain Bacteria; phylum Pseudomonadota; class Alphaproteobacteria; order Rhodobacterales; family Rhodobacteraceae; genus JAJRUE01. Next base: position 37,617 of record JALSKC010000052.1, on the reverse strand, counting down.
CCGCGCGCTGCTGGTCGAGCAGGTCACCGGCGTGGTGCGCTGGCGCGAATCGGTGGCGTTCATGGCCGGGGAGGGCGTGGACGAGTTCTGGGAAATCGGCGCCGGCAAGGCGCTTTCGGGGATGATCCGGCGGATTGCCCGCGGCGCGGCCACACGGCAGGCGGGCACTCCCGAAGAGGTGAAGGCTGCCGCGCAAACCATTGAAAGGGGGGAGGGAGATGTTTGACCTGACAGGCAGGAACGCATTGGTTACCGGCGCCTCGGGGGGGATCGGCGGGGCGATTGCCCGTATGCTGCATGCCGCCGGCGCCACTGTGGGGCTTTCGGGCACCCGGCTGGAGCCGCTGAAGGCCCTGGCCGACGAGCTGGGCGCGCGCGCCCATGTGCTGGCGTGCAACCTTTCCGACCGCGAGGCGGTGGCGGCGCTGCCCGGGCAGGCGGCCGGGGCGATGGGATCGGTGGACATCCTGGTGAACAACGCCGGCATCACCCGCGACAACCTCTTCATGCGCATGTCCGACGAGGAATGGGACAGCGTGCTGGAGGTCAACCTTACCTCCACCATGCGCCTGTGCCGCGCGGTGATGCGGCCGATGATGAAGGCGCGCTGGGGGCGGATCGTCAACATCGGCTCCATCGTCGGGACGACCGGCAACGCCGGGCAGGCCAATTACGCCGCCTCCAAGGCCGGGCTGGTGGGGATGACGAAATCCATCGCCCAGGAGGTGGCCTCGCGCGGGATCACCGCAAACGTGGTGGCTCCCGGCTTCATCGCCACCGCGATGACCGACAAGCTGAACGACGACCAGAAGGCGAAGATCAACGCCCAGATCCCCGCCGCCCGCATGGGCACCCCGGAAGAGATCGCCGCGGCGGTGCTCTACCTCGCCAGCGAGGAGGCCGCCTACGTAACGGGCGCCACGCTGCACGTGAACGGCGGAATGGCGATGCTCTGAGACCCCGCCGGGCGCGTGTCGAAAGCGTTTGCCTTGCCTGCGCGATGTGTTATAGGCGGCGCAGATTTGCCGGGGGGCTTGCAGGCTTCGCCGGACGATGCCTGCCTGTCGGGCGGGGCATGAGCGGCCACAGGGCCACAAGCAAAGTTGGGCGAGGCCCCTGAATAACGTGAGGAAGAAAGATGAGCGACATCGCAGATCGCGTCAAAAAGATTGTTGTCGAGCACCTGGGCGTGGAAGAGGACAAGGTGACCGAATCCGCTTCCTTCATCGATGATCTGGGCGCCGACAGCCTCGATACTGTCGAGCTGGTCATGGCCTTCGAGGAAGAGTTCGGCATCGAGATCCCCGATGACGCCGCCGAGACGATCCAGACCTTCGGCGACGCGGTGAAGTTCATCTCCGAAGCTTCCTGAATCACATCTCTGGACGGCGAAAAGCTGGACGGCGAAAAAGGCGGCGCCCTTCGCGGGGCGCCGTTTTTTCCGTTTTGCGCCCCGCAACCGGACCAGCGTTGCGGGCGGGGGGCGATCTTCGGGCGGACATTCCGGGGGGTGGCGGGCTAATGTGCCGCGGCTGCAGGGGCATTTGCCCGCGCAAGCACGCGAAGCCGCATGAGAAAGGGCCCGGAACATGCTGGACAGGACCGCCGATGCCGTTCGCTCGGTTGATGCGAAAACCGTCAAGAGGTGGCTGGATCGCCACGAGATCCTGCTGGTGGACGTGCGCGAGGCCGCCGAGTTCGAGGCCGAGCACATCCCCGGCGCGCTGCTGCTGCCGCTTTCCAGCTTCGATGCCGAGAGCTTCCCGGTGCTGCCGGGCCGGCGCATCGTGCTGCACTGTGCGATCGGCAAGCGCTCGGAGGCGGCGGGGAAGATGCTGCTCAGGGAGGGGCATCTGGAGGTGATGCACATGGCCGGCGGGCTGCGGGCCTGGAAGGAGGCGGGGCTGCCGCTCGAGGAGGCCCCCGAGCCGCCTCCCGCCCCGGCCGAAGCGGCGCCGGCCTTCCTGTGCCCGGCGCCCGGGCGGGTGCTGGCCGATGACTACCTCGGCCCGCTGGGGATTTCCCCCGCCCGGCTGGCCGGGAGAATCGGGCTTGACGGAGGGACGCTGGCCGGGCTGATCGCCGGCGAGGTGGCGGTGGATGCCGAGATGTCGCTGCGGCTGGCGCGTTATTTCAGCACCGAAGCCGGTTTCTGGATGCGCCTGCAGCTGGAGCACGACCTCGAGCAGGCCCGCCACCGGCTGGGCGAGAGGATACGCCGCGAGATCCGGCCGCATGTTTCGGGCGGCTGAGCCCGGCCTTTCGAAGCTGCGAACGCGCCCCGGCGGGGCGGCTGGCGGACAATGCGGCCGGCCGCTCTTGCCCCTTTCCCTCGGGCCGGGGTATCACGTGCCGGACAGGCTTCGTGCAGAAAAGGGGGCAGGCATGCGTCGAGTGGTGGTTACCGGTCTGGGGATGGTCACGCCTCTGGCCTGTGGTGTCGAGGAAACCTGGCAGAGGTTGCTGGCCGGGCAGTCCGGGGCGGGCACGATCACCCGTTTCGACGCCAGCCATCTGGCCACTACCTATGCCTGCGAGATTCCCCTTGGCGACGGCTCGGACGGCAGCTTCAACCCCGATCAGTGGATGTCGCCCAAGGCGCGGCGCAAGGTGGATGATTTCATCCTCTACGGCATGGCCGCGGCCGAACAGGCGGTGAGCGATGCGGGCTGGAAGCCCGAAGCAGAGGAGGCGCTGCTGCGCACCGGGGTGATGATCGGCTCGGGCATCGGGGGGCTGTCCTCGATTGCCGATACCGCGGTGCTGCTCAGGGAGCGCGGGCCGCGCCGTGTCTCGCCTTTCTTCATCCCCGGTGCGCTGATCAACCTGGTCAGCGGGCAGGTGAGCATCCGCTACGGGTTCAAGGGGCCGAACCATGCGGTGGTGACGGCCTGTTCCACCGGTGCCCATGCGATCGGCGATGCGGCGCGGCTGATCCAGTGGGGCGATGCCGACGTGATGATCGCCGGCGGTGCGGAAAGCCCGATCTCGGAGATCGGGATTGCCGGGTTCAACGCCTGCAAGGCGCTGTCCACCAGGCGCGGCGACGAGCCCGAGCGCGCCTCGCGCCCCTATGACGCGGACCGCGACGGTTTCGTGATGGGCGAGGGTGCCGGGGTGGTGGTGCTCGAGGAGCTGGAACATGCCCGTGCACGCGGTGCGAAGATCTATGCCGAGGTGGCCGGATACGGGCTGTCGGGCGATGCCTATCACATCACGGCCCCCGCCGAGGACGGCAACGGGGGATACCGTTCGATGAAGGCGGCGATCGAGCGAGCCGGGCTGACGCCCGCCGATATCGATTACATCAACGCCCATGGCACCTCGACCATGGCAGACACCGTGGAACTGGCCGCCGTCGAGCGGCTGATGGGCGAGGCGGCGGCGAAGGCGACGATGTCCTCCACCAAGTCCTCGATCGGCCACCTGCTGGGGGCGGCAGGTGCGGTGGAGGCGATCTTCTGCGTCCTCGCGATTCGCGATCAGGTGGCCCCGCCCACCATCAATCTCGACAACCCGGCGGTGGAGCCGGTGCTGGATCTGGCCGCCAACGAGAAGCGCGAGCGCGAGATCGAGGTGGCGCTGTCCAACTCCTTCGGGTTCGGTGGCACCAACGCCAGCGTGATCTTCCGGAAGGTCGAGGAGTGATGTGGCGGCACGTGGCGTCCAATGCGCTGACGCTTTTCATCGTCATCCTGGCGCTCGTTGCCGGCATCGTGGCCTGGGGCAAGAAGCAGTATGCCGCCCCGGGGCCGCTTGAGCAGGCGATCTGCCTGCGCGTCGAGCGGGGTTCTAACATGAACCGGGTATCCGAACAGCTGGCCGGGATGGGGGCGGTTCGCAGCCCGGCAATTTTGCGCATCGGGGCGAGTTACAGCGGCAAGTCGGGGCAGCTGAAGGCCGGGAGCTTCCTGGTGCCGGCCGGCGCCTCGATGGCCGAGATCGTCGATATCGTTACCCGCGGCGGGGCTTCGACCTGCGGCACCGAGGTGGTTTTCCGGATCGGGGTGAACAGCACACGGCTGCAGCTGCGCGAACTGGATCCGGTGCGCAACCGCTTCGTCGAGGTAGCCGCCTTCGACCCGCTGGCCGAAGAAGCCCCGCAGAGCTACCGCGAGGCCCGTGCCGAAGCCGACACCCGCTACCGGCTTTCGATGGCCGAGGGCACGACCGTCTGGCAGGTCGTCCGGGCGCTGGAGGCGGCCGATTTCCTGTCCGGAGAAATCGCGGCCATGCCGCCGGAGGGGATGCTGGCACCCGACAGCTATGAAGTGACGGCAGGGAGCGATCGCGGCGCGCTGCTGGCGCGGATGGAGGAAACGCAGGCGCGCCGCCTGGCCGAGGCCTGGCAGGAACGGGCCGAGGGGCTGCCGCTGGAGAGTCCCGAGCAGGCGCTGATCCTGGCCTCGATCATCGAGAAGGAGACCGCCACCCCCGAGGAGCGCCCGCTCGTTGCCTCTGTCTTCGTCAACCGTCTGAAGCGCGGCATGCGGCTGCAGACGGATCCGACGGTGATCTACGGGGTCACCGGCGGCAGGGGCAACCTCGGGCGCGGTCTGCGCCAGAGCGAGCTGCGCCGGGAAACGCCCTACAACACCTATGTGATCGAGGGGCTGCCACCGACGCCGATCGCCAACCCCGGCATCGCCTCGATCCGGGCGGCTGTGAACCCGGCCGATACCGCCTATCTGTTCTTCGTGGCGGATGGCAGCGGCGGTCATGTCTTTGCCGAGACCCTGGCTGAGCACAACGCCAATGTCGCCCGCTGGCGCGCCATCGAGGCCGGTCGCGGGGGGAACTGAGTCCCGGGCGGCGCTTCTCCAGATGCGGGAAAAATTAATCTTTTCTTAACCTTGGCGTGCGGTCCGGAGCGTTTCAGCTTGACTCTGCGCACGCTCTCATGTATACCTTCGGACAAGCTAGAAGAAGTGGGCAAGCGGCTCCGGGTTCCCCGGTGGCCGCTTTTTCATTTCGCTCGTGCGGAGCCGGTGCATGAGAGGCGGCAACAACGAATGGCATTGAAGACACCCGCGATCGACGGGGAGATGCGAGAGCTCCTCGCGCTCGCGCAGAAGCAGGTCGAAGAAACGATCAGGGCACTTGGAGAAACCACCCGGCGGCTGGAAGACAACCCGGGCGGGGCGGCGGCAGAGATCCGAAAGGAGACGCGGCTGCTGAGCGGGGCGATCCAGCTGCTGGCCATCGAGAAGACGAAAATTGAAAACCGCATCAAGGAACATGAAGGAATTGCCGGTGGCTACGCCATCGACCTTGCCGCAGCGCGGGCTGAAGTCCGACATAGACTGGCTTGCCTGCGCCGCGCCGCAGCTGGTGGACAGATTCCTGAATGAGCTGGGCGAGGGCGCGCTGCTGGCTCTGCCCTACCTGTTCGAGTTCTGGGCCCTCGATCATCAGCTCCCGCCGGAGGGAGAATGGCGGACCTGGGTGGTGATGGGCGGGCGCGGCGCCGGCAAGACCCGTGCCGGGGCCGAATGGGTGCGAGCCCAGGTGGAGGGCCCCCGGCCCCTGGATGCGGGGCGGGCGCGGCGGGTGGCGCTGGTGGGCGAAACCATCGAGCAGGCACGCGAGGTGATGGTCTTCGGCGAGAGCGGTATCCTGGCCTGTTCGCCTCCCGATCGGCGCCCGCTATGGCGTGCCAGCCGCAAGATGCTCGAATGGCCCAATGGCGCGACCGCGCAGCTGTTTTCGGCCCATGAACCGGAGAGCCTGCGCGGGCCGCAGTTCGATGCCGCCTGGGTGGATGAGCTGGCCAAGTGGAAGCGGGCCCAGCAGGCCTGGGACATGCTGCAGTTCTGTCTGCGGCTGGGCGACGATCCGCGGGTTGTGGTGACGACGACACCGCGCAACGTCGGAGTGCTCAAGGCGATTCTGGCAAACCCATCCACGGCGGTCACCCAGGCGCCGACCGAGGCGAACCGGGCCTTTCTTGCACAATCCTTTCTCGAAGAGGTGCGTGCCCGCTATGCCGGCACCCGGCTGGGGCGGCAGGAGCTCGATGGCGTTCTGCTGGAAGATGTCGAGGGCGCGCTCTGGTCGGCGGCCGGCCTCGAAGCGCTGCGCATCGAGGATCTGCCCGACTTCGACCGGGTGGTGGTGGCGGTGGACCCTCCGGTGACCGGGCACGCGGACTCCGACGAATGCGGTATCGTGGTGGTCGGCGCGGTGACGCAGGGGCCGCCGCAGGACTGGCGGGCGGTGGTGCTAGAGGATGCTTCGGTGTCCGGGGCCTCGCCGCAGCAATGGGCCGAAGCCGCGCTGGCGGCGATGGCGCGCCACGGGGCGGACCGGCTGGTGGCGGAGGTGAACCAGGGCGGCGATCTGGTCGAAAGCGTCATCCGGCAGATCGACCCGCTGGTGCCCTATCGGGCGGTGCGCGCCAGCCGCGGCAAGGGGGCCCGCGCCGAGCCGGTTGCGGCGCTTTACGAGCAGGGGCGCGTATTTCATGTGCGCGGGCTCGAGGGGCTGGAGGAGCAGATGTGCGCCATGACGGCGCACGGGTTCTCGGGCAAGGGTTCTCCGGACCGGGTGGATGCGCTGGTCTGGGCGCTGCACGAGCTGATGATCGCTCCGGCGGCCCGCTGGATGCGGCCGCAGGTGCGGACGCTGGGGTGATCGGGGCCGCCACCGTCTCTTGCGGATGCTCCGCGCCGCGCGCGCGGCCGGTGGGTGGGGAGGGGGCGCCCGAGGACGCTGCCCTCCGGCGGGGTGTCCGGACCGGGGAGAAGCATGGAACGCCGGGGCCTGGGCCCTGTGCGCGCGAGAAGGAGTGTCTTTGCTGATGAAACTGGATTTTTTCCGCCGCCGGGGGCCTGAAGCCCCGGAGCGCAAGGCTTCGGCGACAGGGAGGATTGCCGCCTGGGGAAGTGCCGGGCGCGTTGCCTGGAGCGCGCGCGATACGGTGACTCTGACAAGGGTGGGATTTCTGGGAAATCCGGTCGGATTCCGCTGCGTGAAGCTGATTGCCGAAGCCGCTGCGGCCCTGCCTCTGGTGCTCCAGGATGCCGAGAGGCGTTTCGAGGAGCATCCGGTTCTGGCGCTGATTTCGCGCCCGAATCCGCTTCAGGGGCGCGCCGAACTGTTCGAGTCGCTTTACGGGCAGCTGCTGCTTTCGGGCGACGGTTACCTGGAGGCGGTTGGCGGGGAGGCGGGCGTGCCGGCCGAACTGCATGTTCTGCGTTCGGACCGGATGCGCCTGATCCCCGGCGCCGATGGCTGGCCGGTGGCCTACGAATACAAGGTGGGCGGGCGCAGGCACCGCTTCGAGGTGGTCTCCGGCACATCACCGATCTGTCATGTCCGCGCCTTTCACCCGCAGGACGATCACTACGGATTCTCGCCGATGCAGGCTGCCGCGGCGGCGGTGGATGTGCACAATGCCGCCTCGCGCTGGTCGAAGGCGCTTCTGGACAATGCGGCGCGGCCTTCGGGGGCGATCATATACCGAGGCGCGGACGGGCAGGGGGTCATGAGCGCCGATCAGTATGACAGGCTGCTGGCCGAGATGGAGGCACATCACCAGGGGGCGAGGAATGCCGGGCGGCCGATGCTGCTGGAGGGCGGGCTGGACTGGAAGCCGATGGGCTTTTCGCCCTCCGACATGGAGTTTCAGAAGACCAAGGAGGCGGCGGCGCGCGAGATCGCTCTGGCCTTCGGGGTGCCGCCGATGCTGCTGGGGATCCCGGGGGATGCGACCTACGCCAATTACCAGGAGGCGAACCGGGCGTTCTACCGGCTGACGGTGCTGCCGCTGGCGAGCCGGGTCACGGCGGCGGTGTCCCACTGGCTGGCCGGCTTTACCGGCGAGGCGGTCGAGTTGCGGCCCGATCTGGACCAGGTGCCGGCGCTTTCGGGCGAGCGCGAGGCGCAGTGGCGCCGCGTGGCCGAGGCCTCGTTTCTGAGCGACGCCGAGAAGCGGGCGCTGCTGGGCTTGCCGAAGCTGGATGAAGGAGAGGTGCAATGAGCGATTTCGAGGGCGCGCCGGAGCGCAAGTTTGCCCGTGCGGGCGAGGCGCTGGTGGTGGCCGACGGTGCGGTGATCGAAGGATATGCCAGCTATTTCGGGAAGCCCGACAAGGGCGGCGACGTGGTGCTGCCGGGCGCCTATGCCGCCAGCCTGAAGGCACTGGAAAAGGCAGGGCGGCGGGTCAAGATGCTGTGGCAGCACGATCCGGCGCAGCCGATCGGCATCTGGGACGAGGTGTACGAGGATGACCGGGGCCTGTATGTGAAGGGGCGCCTCCTGGCCGATGTGGCACGGGCCCGCGAGGCGGCGGCGCTGATCGGGGCGGGGGCGATCGACGGGCTGTCGATCGGCTACCGTACGGTGAAGGCGGAAAAGGACGGCAGGGGGCAGCGGCTTCTGCGCGAACTGGAGCTGTGGGAGGTGTCGCTGGTGACCTTCCCGATGCTTCCCGAGGCGCGGGTGGGCGCGAAGGAGGAGCAGCTTGAGGTCGCGCCCCTGCGCGAGCTGGCGCAGCTGTTCGAGGAAGCCCGGTGGGAGCTGGCCGGGCACTAGCGGCCCGTCAGGACAGGCGATCAAGAAAGCGCCCGACCGCGAGCGGACGAGCAATCTCCGTTCACGGGGGCGATCGGGCGCTCCCGGCGGTGCCGCCGGGCGCAGGCTGAATCCCCGAGAACGCAACCAGGAAACAGGATTGTTTGATGAGCAAGACGACCGAGGGGAAATCTCGGGCGGGCGGTGACGCCTTGTCCGTGGAGCCGGTGGCTGAGATCAAGACTGCAGTGACCGGATTTGTTCGGGAAATCAAGAAATTCCGGGACGATATTCATAAGAAACTTCAACAGCAAGAAGAGCGACTGACCATGCTGGACAAGAAATCCGTGACCCTGAGCCGCCCGGCGCTGAGCGCCGCCCGTGACGAGGCTGCGCCGCATCAGAAGGCCTTCGAGGCCTATGTGCGCCGCGGCGATGACGAGGGGCTGCGCGGGCTGGCCCTGGAAGGAAAGGCCATGTCCACCGCGGTGGCTGCCGATGGCGGCTATCTGGTGGACCCCCAGACTGCCGAGACCATTCGCAGCGTGCTTCGTGCCACCTCGTCTCTGCGTCAGGTTGCCAGCGTGGTCAATGTCGAGGCGACCAGCTATGACGTGCTGATCGACAGCACCGACGTGGGCTCGGGCTGGGCCAGCGAACTTGCCGCAGCCGCCGAGACATCGACTCCGACCATCGAGCGCATCACCATCCCGCTGCACGAGCTTTCGGCCCTGCCGAAGGTCAGCCAGCGGTTGCTGGACGACAGTGCCTTCGACATCGAGGGCTGGCTTGCGGCGCGCATCGCCGACAAGTTTGCCCGCGCCGAGGCCGCGGCCTTCGTCAATGGCGACGGCATCGACAAGCCCACCGGCTTCCTGTCGCATCCGCTGGTGGACGACAGCACCTGGAGCTGGGGCAATCTGGGCTACATCCCGACCGGGGTCGATGGCGATATCGGATCGGCCGACAAGATCGTGGACGTGGTCTATGCGCTGGGGGCGCAGTATCGGGCCAATGCCTCTTTCGTGATGAACTCGAAAACCGCGGGCCAGGTGCGCAAGCTGAAGGATGCCGACGGCCGCTTCCTGTGGTCCGACGGCCTGGCGGCCGGAGAACCGGCGCGGCTGATGGGCTATCCGGTGCTGATCGCCGAGGACATGCCCGATATGTCCACCCTCGGTGCGGCGATCGCCTTCGGCGATTTCGAAGCCGGCTACACCATCGCCGAGCGGCCCGACCTGCGCATCCTGCGCGATCCGTTCAGCGCCAAGCCGAACGTGCTGTTCTATGCCACCAAGCGGGTCGGCGGCGACGTGAGCGACTTTGCCGCGATCAAGCTGCTGAAATTCTCGGTCGCCTGAGGCTGACCGGGAAGCGGGGGGCGGCGGAGGCCGCCTCCCGGGCGCGCGCCGGTGACGTTCGCGTTGTCTAGCTGCTCCCCCTCCGTCCGAGCGACGCGGGCGGGCGCGCGCCCGCTCATGCCGGCCGTTCTGTCCGGACCGGAGGGGAGGAGAACTTTCGGAGATATTCCATGATGTTGATCGAGCAGACCTCGGTTCCGGGAACGGCGCTTCCGGTCGCGGAATTCAAGGATCACCTGCTTCTGGGGACGGGCTTTACCGGCGCCAGCCTGCAGGATCCGGTGCTGGAGAACTACCTGCGCGCGGCGATTGCGGCGATCGAGGCCCGCACCGGCAAGGTGCTGATCGAGAAGCAGTATCTCTGGAGCATTTCCGCCTGGCGAGAGCCCTGCCGGCAGGCCCTGCCGCTGGCGCCCATTTCCGCGGTGACGGCGGTGCGGCTGGTGGACGGGCTCGGCGTGGCCAGTGCGGTTTCTCCCGCTGCCTACCGCCTCGAGCAGGACATGCACCGGCCGGTGCTGTGGGGGGCGTCCGGTTCGCTGCCGCGGATTCCGGTGTCGGGCGGTGCCGAGATCGAGTTCCTCGCCGGCTATGGCCCGGCCTGGTCGGATGTGCCCGAGGATCTGGGCCAGGCGGTGATGATGCTGGCGGCGCATTACTATGAAAACCGCAATGCTTCCGCGGGGGAGACGGTAATGCCTTTCGGCGTTTCCTCGCTGATCCAGCGCTATCGGAATGTCCGCATTCTGGGCGGGGGGGCGAAATGAGCGCCCCGGCGATCCGGCTGAACCGCAAGCTGGTTCTGGAAGAGGCACGGCGGGCACCCGACGGAGCGGGGGGGCTGATCGAGACATGGGTTGCGCTGGGCACGCTCTGGGCATCGGTGCAGGCCGGGGCGGGGCGCGAGCGGGGCAGTCAGCTGGTGACCGTTTCCAACGTGTCATACCGGATCGTGGTGCGGGCCGAGCCCGAGGGCTCGTCAGGGCGTCCGAAGCCGGACCAGAGGTTCCGTGAAGGCGGGCGGATCTACCGGATACTGGCGGTGAGCGAACACGATCAGGCGGGCCATTTTCTTGTCTGCCATGCGCGCGAGGAGGTTCTGGCATGAGCTATGCGATGGCGGCGGCGCTGCAGGAGGCGGTCTATCAGACGCTTCTGGCCGATCCGGCGCTGGCGGCGCTGGTTGGCAGCGACATCTTCGATGCTGCCCCGCCCGGGACGGTGCCGCCGATCTATGTGAGCCTCGGCCCGGAAGAGGCGAGCGACGGTTCGGATCAGTCCGGCCGTGGTGCGGTGCATGAATTCACCGTGTCCGTCGTAAGCCAGGCGGCCGGCTTCAGGACCGCCAAGGAAGCGGCGGCGGCGGTTTCGGATGCGCTGCTGGGGGCGTCTTTGGTGCTGAGCCGCGGGCGTGTCGTCTATCTGAACTTCCTGCGCGCGAAAGCCGCCCGGGTCGAGGGCGCGGATCTGCGCCGGATCGACCTCAGGTTTCGGGCATATCTCGAAGACGTTTGAAACTTCACAAGAATCCGGAGTGATTGGCCATGGTTGCCCAGAACGGCAGAGACCTTTTGATCAAGATCGACATGACGGGCGCCGGCTCGTTCCAGACCTTCGCGGGGCTGCGTGCCACGCGGATCTCCTTCAATGCCGAGAGCGTTGATGTGACCAGCCTCGAAAGTTCCGGCGGCTGGCGCGAGCTGCTGGCCGGATCGGGTGTCAAGAGCGCGACGATTTCCGGCTCCGGCGTGTTCAGGGACGATACCACCGACGAGCGTGCGCGTCAGATATTCTTTGACGGTCAGGTGCCCGACTTCCAGGTGATCGTGCCCGATTTCGGCATCATCGAGGGGCCGTTCCAGGTGACCTCGATCGATTATGCGGGCACCTACAATGGCGAGGCGACCTACGAACTGTCGATGGCCTCGGCCGGGGCGCTCACCTTCACGGCGATCTGACGATGGCCAACCCCTGGAGCGGAGAGGTGGCGCTGGTGGTGAATGGCGAGCGCAGGGTGCTGAAGCTGACCCTGGGCGCCCTGGCCGAGCTGGAGGCGGCGCTGGAGGAAGATACGCTGGTGGCGCTGGTCGCCCGTTTCGAGGAAGGGCGTTTCTCCGCCCGGGACGTGCTCGCGCTTCTTGTGGCGGGGTTGCGCGGTGGCGGCTGGAGCGGCAGTGCGGAGGATCTGGTGAGCGCCGAGATAGAGGGCGGGCTGGTCGGTGCGGCGCGGGCGGCAGGGCAGCTTCTGGTGCGGGCCTTCGAGGTGCCGGGAGATGCGGATGACGGACAGGTTTGACTGGCCGGCCCTGATGCGGGCCGGGTTGCGCGGTCTGGGGCTGCGCCCGCAGGAATTCTGGGCGCTCACGCCGGCGGAGCTGGCGGTGATGCTGGGGGCGCAGGGCGGCACGGCGCCGGTGAACCGGGCGCGGCTGGCGGAGCTGGAGCGCCTTTACGGCGCCGTGGAAGGGAACGACGAGGATGAATGATTTTCTGGGTCGCGACGATCTGGCCGAGCAGGCCGAACGCCTGCAGGAGAGCATGGGGGGGCTGGCTGCGGTGACCGCCGCCTTCGAGCAGGAGGTGCGACGCCTGCAGGCGAGCGTGCATGATGCGGGACGGGATGTGGGGCAGCTGCAACGCGCGATCGGTTCGGGGCTGCGGCGGGCGATCGACGGGCTGGTCTTCGATGGAGACAGGCTGTCCGATGCATTCCGCAATGTCGGGCGCGCGATGATCGATGCCGCCTATGCCGCCGCCCTGCGCCCGGTGAGCGACCGTGTCGGCGGCCTGCTCGCTGCGGGAGTGGAAAGCGTGATCGGGGGGGTGCTTCCCTTCGCTCGCGGCGGGGCATTCTCGCAGGGGCAGGTGCTGCCCTTCGCCCGGGGCGGGATCGTGACCGGCCCTGTCAGCTTTGCCCTGCGCGGCGGGCGCGGGCTGATGGGCGAAGCGGGCCCCGAGGCGATCATGCCGCTGGCGCGCGGACCCGACGGGCGGCTTGGGGTGCGTGCCTCCGGGGGCGGGAATCCGGTGACGGTGGTGATGAACATCACCACCCCGGACGTGGAAGGATTCAGGCGATCCAGAACGCAGATCGCGGCCGAACTCGGCCGGCTGCTGGCTCGCGGACAGAGGAACAGGTAGCGGCGCGGCGGCGCTGACCGGCTGCGATCGAACCATGAGCGGCCCGCTCCGCCCGGGAGGGCCGGAACTGGAGGACGAGATGGATTTTCACGAGGTGAGGTTCCCGGCGAATCTGAGCTTCGGCTCGGTTGGCGGCCCCGAGCGACGCACGGAAATCGTGACCCTGGCCAATGGGCACGAGGAACGCAACAGCCCCTGGGCCCATGCCCGCCGGCGCTACGATGCGGGGGTGGGCATGCGCTCGCTCGACGATATCGAAACCCTGGTGGCCTTCTTCGAGGCGCGCCGGGGGCAGCTTTACGGTTTCCGCTGGAAGGACTGGTCCGACTACAAGTCCTGTGCGCCCTCGGCCACGATCGGGTTCGAGGACCAGGTGCTCGGCACCGGTGACGGCAGCCGGACCGATTTCCAGCTGCGCAAGCTCTACCGCTCCGGACCGGCGGAATACAGCCGGCCGATCACCAAGCCGGTCCGGGGTACGCTTCGGGTCGGGGTTGCCAGAACGGAACTGAGCGAAACCGTTCACTACACCGCAGATTACACGACCGGGATCATCAGCTTCCTGACCCCGCCCGGAGATGGCGCCGAGGTGACCGCGGGTTTCGAGTTCGACGTGCCGGTGCGCTTCGATACCGATTCCATCCGCACGTCGGTTGCGGGGTTCCAGGCCGGCGAGATGCCGAGCGTGCCGGTGGTGGAGGTGCGTGTCTGATGGCGGTTTCCGATCAACTCAGGGCGCATCTGGCAACCGGCATCACCACGCTGTGTCGCTGCTGGGCGGTGAACCGCCGCGACGGGGTGGTGCTCGGGTTCACCGATCACGACGTGGACCTGAGCTTTGACGGCATCGATTTCGCTGCCGACAGCGGCATGGCGGCCCGTGCCTTCGAGCAGACGACCGGGCTGGCGGTGGACAATACCGAGGCGCTGGGCGTGCTCAGCGCCGCGGCACTGCGCGAGGAAGACATACGCGCCGGGCGCTACGACGGCGCTCAGGTCAGGGCCTGGCTGGTGAACTGGGCCGATGTTTCCCAGCGGCTGGTGCTGTTTGCCGGCACCATCGGCGAGATCGAGCGTGCCGGCAGCGCCTTCAGGGCCGAACTGCGCGGGCTGGCCGAAACCCTGAACCAGCCGCAGGGCCGTGTCTATCAGAAGAACTGCGCGGCGGTTCTGGGTGATGCCGCCTGCGGGGTGGACCTGGATGCGCCGGGCTACAGCGCCGTGGAGAGCGTGCAGGCGGTGCGCGCCAACAAGTTCCTGGAATTCTCGGGGCTTGGCGGTTTCGCCGACAGGTGGTTCGAAAGGGGGCGTGTGGTGGTGCAGAGCGGGGCTGCGGCCGGGCTTGTAGGGCTGATCAAGAATGATCGCGCCGGAGGGGCGGGGAGGATCATCGAGTTGTGGGAGGCCCCGGGCGCCCCGATCGCGGTCGGCGACCGGCTGCGGCTGGAGGCCGGATGCGACCGCCGCCTGGAGACCTGCCGGCTCAAGTTCGGCAATGTTCTGAACTTCCGGGGTTTTCCGGCCATTCCCGGGGAAGACTGGCTGATGAGCGTGCCGCGGCAGGGCGATGTGAACGACGGCGGGAGCCTGACCGGATGAGCCCCCCGATGTCGCCGCAGGAGGTGGCGCGCGGCTGGATCGGAACGCCCTATGTCCACCAGGCCAGCCGCAAGGGGGCGGGGGCCGACTGCCTGGGCCTGTTGCGCGGGGTCTGGCGCGAGCTTTACGGAACCGAGCCGGAGGAGGTGCCCGCCTACAGCCCCGACTGGTCGGAGCCGCAGCGCGAAGAGCGTCTCTGGGCCGCGGCGCGGCGCCATCTGGTCGAAAAGCCGGTGCGGGAATTCGCGCCGGGCGATGTCCTGCTGTTCCGCATGCGCGCGGGGTCGGTGGCGAAGCATCTGGGTATCGTCGGCCGCCCCGCGCCGGGGGCGAGCTTCATTCATTCCTATTCGGGGCATGGCGTGGTCGAAAGCCCGCTTTCCGCCCCCTGGCGGCGCCGGATCGTGGCGGCGTTCGGTTTTCCCATTCAGGAGTAGCGGACAGATGGCGACCATAGTTCTTTCGGCGGTCGGGATGGCCGCCGGCGCCTCGATCGGAGGGGGCGTGCTGGGGCTGTCCTCGGCGGTGATCGGGCGCGCGGTCGGGGCGACGATCGGGCGGGTGATCGACCAGCGGCTGATGGGGGCCGGTTCGGAGCCGGTCGAGACCGGCCGGGTCGAGCGGTTTCGCCTGACCGGGGCCTCCGAGGGGGCGCCGGTCACCCGGATCTACGGGCGCATGCGGGTGGCCGGGCAGGTGATCTGGGCCTCGCGTTTCCGGGAAAGCGCGGTGGTGGACGGTGGCGGAAGCGGAAAGGGTGCACCGCCGCAGCCGCGGACGACGCGCTATTCCTACAGCGTGAGCCTGGCGATCGCGTTGTGCGAAGGCGAGATCACCCGTGTCGGGCGGGTCTGGGCGGACGGGCGCGAGGTGGCGCGCGACGATCTGAACATGCGGGTCTATCGCGGCACGGAAGATCAGCTTCCGGATCCGAAGATCGAGGCGGTCGAGGGGGCGGGGCAGAGCCCGGCCTACCGGGGCACGGCCTATGTGGTGCTCGAAGATCTCGATCTCGGCCCCTTCGGCAACCGGGTGCCGCAGTTTTCCTTCGAGGTCGTGCGCCCCGAACAGCCGCACCCCGGAGCCGTCCCCGCCGACCCGGCGCATGGGATCCGTGGCGTGGCCCTGATACCGGGGAGCGGCGAATACGCGCTGGCCACATCGCCGGTCTATCTGGAAACTGCCCCCGGCACGGCGCGGCCCGTCAACATGAACAGCCCGAGCGGCAAGACCGATTTCGACACATCCCTGAATGCGCTGAACGAGGAACTGCCCAATTGCAGTTCGGTCTCCCTGGTGGTGAGCTGGTTCGGCGACGATCTGCGCTGCGATCGCGCAACCCTGCGCCCCAAGGTGGAACAGGCCGATACCGACGCTCGCAACATGCCCTGGGTGGTATCCGGGCTGACGCGCGCGGGGGCGCAGCTCGTGCCGATGCAGGATGGCAGGCCGGTCTATGGCGGCACGCCCTGCGACGCCTCGGTGCGCGAGGCGATCGCCAGGCTGAATGCGCTCGGCAAGAAGGTGATGTTCTACCCGTTCATCCTGATGGACCAGATGCCCGGCAACGGGCTGACCGACCCCTGGAGCGGGGCGGCGGATCAGCCGGCGCTGCCGTGGCGCGGGCGGATCACGCTGAGCGTCGCGCCGGGGCGGGCGGGCAGCCCTGATCAGAGTGCCGCCGCCGATGCCGAGGTGGCGGCGTTTTTCGGGACTGCGCAGGTATCGGATTTTGCCATCAATGGCGGCGATGTTCTCTACTCGGGGCCGGCGGAATGGTCGTTCCGGCGCTTCATCCTGCATTATGCGCATCTGTGTGCGGCGGCCGGCGGGGTCGATGCCTTCTGCATCGGCTCGGAACTGCGCGGGCTGACGCAGATCCGCGGGGCCTCGGGCTTTCCCGCGGTGGCGCGGCTGGTGCAGCTGGCGGCCGATGTCCGCGCGATCCTGGGGCCGGGGGTGAAGATCGGCTATGCCGCCGACTGGTCGGAATATTTCGGCTACCACCCGCAGGACGGGTCGGGGGATGTGTATTTCCATCTCGATCCGCTGTGGGCGGATGCCAACATCGACTTCGTCGGGATCGACAACTACATGCCGCTGTCGGACTGGCGCGACGGCACCGATCATGCCGACGCTGGCTGGGGGTCGATCTACAATACCGAATATCTCAAGGCGAATATCGCCGGTGGCGAGGGGTTCGACTGGTACTATGCCAACCCGGCGCATCAGGATGCGCAAAACAGGACCCCGATCACCGATGGGGCGCATGGCGAGCCCTGGGTCTTCCGCTACAAGGACATTCGCAGCTGGTGGTCGCAGCCGCATCACGAGCGCATCGGCGGCGTGCGCGCGGCCAGCCCCACGGCCTGGGTGCCGGAGAGCAAGCCGGTATGGTTTACCGAAATCGGGTGTGCGGCGGTGGACAAGGCGACCAACGAGCCGAACCGGTTCATAGACGTGAAATCCTCGGAAAGCGCCCTGCCGAAATATTCCGATGGCCGGCGCGACGAACTGATCCAGATGCAGTATCTGCGCGCGATGTTCGAATTCTGGAACGATGGCGCCAACAACCCCGTCTCCGGCGTCTATGGCGGGCCGATGGTGGACATGGCGCGCACCCATGTCTGGGCCTGGGACACGCGCCCCTTTCCGTGGTTTCCGCATGCAGCGGGGTTGTGGTCGGATGCGCCGAACTATTACCGGGGGCACTGGATCAACGGGCGCACGAGTGCGCGTTCACTGGCCGGGGTGGTGGCCGAGATCTGCGCCGATGCCGGGATGCAGGGCGTGGATGTCTCCGCACTTTACGGGCTGGTGCGGGGCTATGCAGTCCGCGATTCCGGAAGCGCCCGGTCCGCGCTGCAACCGCTTCTTCTTGCCTACGGGGCGGAGGCGGTGGAGCGGGAGGGGATCCTTTCATTCCGCAACCGAAGCGGGCTGGCCGTCGACAGCATTGACGAGGCGCAGCTTGCCCTGTCGGAGGACATGGCGCTGCCGCTGGAACGGGTGCGTGCCCCGGCTGCCGAGGTGGCCGGGCGGCTGCGGCTGACCTTTGTCGATGCCGATGGAGATTACGAAACCCGCAGCGAGGACGCGGTTTTCCCCGATGAAAGCGCCGATGTGGTGGCGTCCAGCGAACTTCCCCTGCTGCTGACCCGGGCCGAAGGGCGGGCGATCACCGAGCGCTGGCTGGCCCAGTCACGGGTGGCGCGCGACGGTATCCGCCTTGCCCTGCCGCCGTCGCGGCTGGATCTGGGAGCGGGTGACGTTCTGTCTCTGGACGAGGGCGGGCGGCAGACGAACTACCGGATCGATCGGGTGCTTCAGGGAGCGGAGCAGCTGATCGAGGCGGTCCGGGTCGAGCCGGAGCTCTATTCCGCGTCGGATGCGGCGGATACGCCGGGCGAAATACGCCCCTTTGCGCCACCGGCGCCGGTATTTGCGCTGTTTCTCGACCTTCCGCTGTTGCGCGGTGACGAGGTTGAACATGCCCCTCATCTCGCGGTGGCGGCCACTCCCTGGCCGGGAGCGGCGGCGCTGTATTCCTCCGCCGGCGACAGCAACTATGCGCTGAACACGCTGGTGAACACGGCAGCGGTGCTGGGAACCACCGTGAACGTGCTCTCCCCGGCGGCTCCGGCGGTTCCGGACCGGGGAGCGCCGCTGAGGGTCGCGCTGTCGCGCGGAACGCTGGCCTCGGTCACGATGGAGGAGATGCTGAACGGGGCCAATGTCGCGGCGATCGGTGACGGGTCCCCGGGCCACTGGGAGGTGTTCCAGTTCGCCCGCGCCGATCTGGTCGGCCCGGGTGTCTACGAATTGTCGGAGCGGTTGCGGGGGCAGGCGGGGACCGATCACCTGGCGGAGCAGGTCTGGCCTGCGGGCAGCTATTTCGTGTTGCTGGATGCCGCTGTCGCGCAGATCGCACTGGCCGCTGCCGACCGGGGGCTGGCACGCCATTACCGGATCGGGCCGGCCGCCCGCCCGCCCGATGACCCCTCCTACGGGCACTCCCTGCTCGCTTTCGACGGGATCGGCCTGCGGCCGCTGTCGCCGGTGCATCTGCGTGCCGAGGTCCAGCCCTCGGGCGACATTGCGCTGAGCTGGATCCGCCGCACCCGGGTCGATGGCGACAGCTGGCAGTCGGTGGAGGTGCCGCTGGGAGAGGACAGCGAGCGCTACGAGCTGCGGGTGGTGCAGAATGGCGCGCTGCTGCGCCAGGTGATGCTGAGCGCTCCGGGGTGGGTCTATTCGGCGGCGGATCAGGCGGCGGACGGGGTGGCGAGCCCCTTCGAAATCCAGGTTGCCCAGGTCTCGAACCGTTTCGGGCCCGGCATTTTCAGAAAGGTTGATCTATGAGCACGACTGCAAATCTCGGACTTCCCCTGCTGCAGGCGGCGCAGGCGCAAAAGCACGTGACGGTGAATGATGCGCTGATTCGCCTGGATGGAACGGTGCAGCTTGTCCTGCTGTCGGTGGATCTGACGGCGCCGCCGGCAGCCGTGGCCGAGGGTGCCTGCTACGGCGTGGCCGCGGGCGGGGTGAACGAATGGGCCGGCCATGACGGAGAAATCGCGATCCGGGCCAACGGGGGCTGGGTTTTCGTGCCCCCGCAGCGGGGCTGGGCGGCATATGTGGCCGATCGCAGCACGCGGGCGCTGCATGACGGCAGCGGCTGGGTCTTCGGGGCGCTGGCGCTTTCGCCCAATGCTGCCGCGACCCGCCATGAGGTGATCGAGATCGATCACGTGCTGAGTGCCGGAGCCACCGACACGCTGCCCGCCGCGCTGCCCGCCGGCACGGTGGTGCTGGGGGTGACGGGGCGGGTGACGACGGCGATCAGCGGAACGCTGACCTCCTGGCGGATCGGGGTGCCCGGCTCGGACAACCGTTATGGCAGCGGGCTCGGGCTGGCGCAGGGATCCTTCCTTCGGGGGCTGACTTCCTCTCCCCTGGCCTATTACAGCAATACCGATCTGCTTCTGACAGGCGAGGGCGGCGATTTCGCCGCCGGCGGCCTTCGTCTGGCTGTGCATCTGTGGCGGCTTGACATTCCGGGCTGAGTCGGCACGCCTCTCCGTGCGTCCGTGCGTCCGTGCGTCCGTGCGTCCGTGCGTCCGTGCGTCCGTGCGTCCGTGCGTCCGTGCGTCCGTGCGTCCGTGCGTCCGTGCGTCCGCCGCCCTTTCCGGCGGGGGCTGGCCGCGCGCCTGCCGGCCGAAAGCGCCATGCGCGCCGGGCCATCATGCGGTTGTGCCCGCGAACCCTCCGCCGATTGTGCTTTGTCTGCCCGCGCCGCCTGCTGTAGGATGTTCCTGCCGCAGGAGGAACAGCCATGGGCGAAACGCGCAAGAAACTGGCCGAAGTCGATCCGGTCTGGGAGAGGATCCGCAACGAGGGGCTTCGCACGGTTGAGGAAGAGCCGCTGATGGGCGGGCTGGTGCATGCCAGCGTTCTGCACCACGATACGCTGGAATGTGCCCTGGCCTTCCGGGTCGCGCAGAAGCTGGCTTCGGGGGAGATGAGCGAGCAGCTGGTGCGCGAGATCGCGGATGCCGCCTATCGGGACGATCCGGCGCTGGGCGAGGCGGCGCGGGCCGACATCGTTGCGGTGCACGAACGCGACCCGGCCTGCCAGCGCTACATCCAGCCGCTTCTTTTCTTCAAGGGTTTTCAGGCGATCCAGGCGCATCGAATCGCGCACCACCTCTGGCGGAAGGGGCGCAGGGACCTGGCCTATTTCTTCCAGATGCGGGCCTCAGAGCGGTTCGGGGTGGACATTCACCCCGCGGCGCGGCTGGGCAAGGGGATCATGATGGATCACGCCCATTCGATCGTGATCGGGGAAACGGCTGTCGTCGGCGACAACGTGTCGATGCTGCATGCGGTGACGCTGGGCGGCACCGGCAAGGAACAGAGCGACCGTCATCCGAAAATCGGCGACGGGGTGCTGATCGGGGCCGGCGCGAAGGTGCTCGGCAACATCCGGGTCGGCAAGTGCAGCCGGATCGCCGCCGGTTCGGTGGTGCTGAAGGATGTTCCGCCCTGCAAGACGGTGGCCGGGGTGCCGGCGCGCATTGTCGGCGAGGCCGGGTGTTCCCACCCTTCGGTCGAGATGGACCAGCTTCTGGCCGACCAGGTCTGAGCCGGCCTCGCCGGGCGGCTGAACGGTCGTCAGGAGTGACGGGAAAGAAGGCGGAAACGGGACGACGCATGAGCCTGGCGGGCTGGCTGGTTGCGGCATTGGTTCTGGCCGGCATGGCCGGCAGGCTGTCGGGAGGCGAGCCCGCAATCGCCGAGTGTTCCGATTGCCGTATTTCTTCCATCGCATTTTCCGGCTTTCACCCGGTTCCCATCCTCGGCGATCTGTGGCCGGCGACAGCCGGGCCGGACGGGCGGCTGTATCTGGCCTTCGGCGACGGTTCCGGCCTGAGCGACTGCCTGCCGGTCGAGGGGCTTGACTGGTGGCCGCCGGAACGGATGTCCGACGTGCCGCGCCTGAGCGTCGAGGAAGCCTATGGCGGAGAGAACGAGGATTTCTGCGGCGTGTTCGATTGCAGCGCCGGCCGGCGCTATCCGCTGTGCCCCTACACCCGAGCCGGTGTCGTGGCCCTGAAGGGCCCGCTGCCCGACCTGCGGTCGTGCAGGGGCGTCGATCAGTGCCTGCGCTCGCGGCATCTGCCGACCGGTCGCGAGGCGGATGGACGCGACGTGAAACCGTCGAGCCTGCTGTTTCTGCGTGACCGGCTGGTGATGCACCTGCACGAGCCATCGGCGCGCCCGCGGCGCGGGTTTCTGGCGGTTTCCGACGACCGCGGTCGCAACTGGCGCGAAATCGGGGCCAGCCCCTGGGGGCGTCACAGTCCGTTTCGCGTGATCGCCTTGCTGCAGGATGCACGCGGGCCGGGCGAATATGTCTACGGATACGGACTCCGCAACGAGATCGACGTTGACAACATGCACCTGCAGGAGGTGTTCCTGGCGCGGGTGCCGCGGGAGAAGGTGCTGGATTACGGCGCGTGGCGGTATTTTGCCGGCCTTGATGCCGGCGGCCGACCGGTCTGGACGACCGAGCAGAGCCGCGCCCGGGCGCTTGAAGGCCTGGCCACCATGATCCAGGGTTCGGCCATGTATCACAGGGGCGCCGGGCGCTATCTGTTCTTTTCGGGCTTCACCGGGTTTGCCCCGGCAGGAACCCTCGGCGCGCGCGGCCGGGTCGGGATCGTCGAGGCGGGTTCGCTGTTCGAGGCACCGGAGCCCTGGGGGCCCTGGGCGCGGGTGGGGCAGTTCCCGGGCGGCTACATCGGCGCGATGATCCCGGCCGATGACACGGGCACGCGCCTTTGGTTCACGGCGGCCGGCAATACGGTGAGCTACAGCCTCAATATCGGCCGGATCGACCTTGCGCTGCGTCGCTGAACCGCCCGATCCGCTCAGGCCAGCATCGCCAGCGGGTTTTCCAGGTTGGACTTGATCGCGGCCAGAAGCTCGGCGCCAAGGGCGCCGTCGATCACCCGGTGATCCACCGACAGCGTCACGCTCATCACCGTGGCCACTGCCAGTTCGCCATCCGGGCCGACCACCGGCTTCTTCACCCCGGCGCCGACCGCCAGGATCGCGCCGTGCGGAGGGTTGATGACGGCATCGAAATTGTCGATGCCGAACATCCCGAGGTTGGAGATGGCGAAGCTTCCGCCCTGGTATTCATGGGGGGCAAGCTTGCGTTCGCGGGCGCGCGCGGCCAGGTCCTTCATTTCCGCCGAGAGCGACGAGAGCGAGCGGCTCTCGGCGTCGCGCAGCACCGGGGTGAACAGCCCGCCCTCGATGGCGACGGCCACCGCCACGTCCGAGGGTTTCAGCTTCAGGATCCGGTCGCCGGCCCAGACGGCGTTGGCGGCGGGCACCTGTTGCAGCGCCAGCGCGCAGGCCTTGATGATGAAATCGTTGACCGAGAGTTTCACCCCGCGCCCGGCCAGCTGCGCGTTCATCCGGGAGCGGAGTGCAAGCAGTTCGTCCAGCAGGATGTCGCGGCGCAGGTAGAAATGCGGGATGGTCTGCTTGGCCTCGCCGAGCCGCGCGGCGATGGTCCTGCGCATGCCGTCGAGGGCGATTTCCTCGAACTCGCGGTCGGCATACATGGCGATCACGGTTTCGGCGGCCGGGCCGGCGGGGGCGGCGGCGGGCGCGGGGGCCGGGGCCGGGGCCGCCGGCGCTGCAGAGGGCGCAGGCGTGGCGGTTGCGGTGGCGGCAAGAACATCGGCCTTGACGATGCGGCCATGCGGGCCCGAGCCCTTGATCCGGCTCAGCTCCAGCCCCTTGTCGGCGGCGATGCGTCGCGCCAGGGGGGATGCGAAAATGCGTTTCCCGTCCGTGGCTTGCGGGGACGCGGGGGCAGGGGCTGCGGGGGCGGCGGCAGGCTGGGAACCGGGCTGCGAACCGGGCGCCGGGGCTTGCGCCGCGGGGTCTGCCGGGGGTGGGGCGGCGGGCGCGGCGGCGATGTCATCGGCGCTTTCGCCCTCTTCCAGCAGCAGCGCGATCGGGGTGTTCACCTTGACGCCCTCGGTGCCCTCGGCGACCAGCAGCCTGCCGACGATGCCTTCGTCCGCCGCTTCGAATTCCATCGTCGCCTTGTCGGTCTCGATCTCGGCCAGCAGGTCGCCCGACGACACCCTGTCGCCTTCCTTGACCAGCCATTTCGCCAGGGTGCCTTCCTCCATCGTCGGGGAAAGGGCGGGCATCAGGATTTCCGTGGGCATCGCTTCTCTCCCTTACCGGTAGGTGACGGCCTTGACCGCGTCGATGACCTCCTTGGTGGTCACGAGCGCCAGTTTTTCCAGATTGGCGGCATAGGGCATGGGCACGTCCTTGCCGGTGCAGTTGATGACCGGGGCGTCCAGCCAGTCGAAGGCGCGCTGCATGATCACCGCCGACAGGTGGTTGCCGATCGAGGCCACCGGCCAGCCCTCCTCGACGGTGACGCAGCGGTTGGTTTTCTGCACGCTGGCGATCACCGTGTCGTAGTCGATCGGGCGCAGCGTGCGCAGGTCGATCACCTCGGCGCTGATGCCTTCGCGCGCCAGTTCCTCGGCGGCCTCCAGCGCATAGGTCATGCCGATGCCGAAGGAGACGATGGTGACGTCGCTGCCCTCGCGCCAGATGCGCGCCTTGCCGAAGGGGACGGTGAAATCGTCAAGCACCGGCACCTCGAAGGCGCGGCCGTAGAGGATCTCGTTTTCGAGGAAGATCACCGGGTTGTTGTCGCGGATCGCGGTTTTCAGCAACCCCTTGGCGTCGGCGGCCGAATAGGGCATGGCCACCTTCAGCCCCGGGATCTGCGCATACCAGGCGGCGTAATCCTGGGAGTGCTGGGCGGCGACCCGGGCGGCCGCGCCGTTGGGACCGCGGAAGACGATGGGGGCGTCCATCTGGCCGCCGGACATGTAGCGGGTCTTGGCCGCCGAGTTGATGATCTGGTCGATGGCCTGCATGGCGAAGTTGAAGGTCATGAACTCGACGATCGGCCTGAGCCCGGCAAAGGCCGCGCCGACGCCGATGCCGGCAAAGCCGTGTTCGGTGATCGGGGTGTCGATCACGCGGCGCTCGCCGAACTCGTCGAGCAGCCCCTGGGAAACCTTGTAGGCGCCCTGGTACTGGCCCACTTCCTCGCCCATCAGGAAGACCGTCTCGTCGCGGCGCATCTCTTCGGCCATGGCATCGCGCAGGGCCTCGCGCACGGTGATGATCTTCATCTCGGCCCCGGGGGGGATTGCCGGCTCGGCCGGGGGTGCGGCTGCGGCAGGCCCCGGGGCCGGCTGCGGCTGCGGTGCGGCGGCTTCGGCCGGGGCCGGAGCAGGAGCCGGCGCGGCGGCAGAGGGCGCTGCCCCGTCCGGGGCCTCGGAAGCGGCGGCCGGTTCGGCACCGGCGGTCGCAGCGGCAGCGGCGATGTCATCGGCGCTTTCACCCTCGGCCAGCAGGATGGCGATGGGGGTGTTGACCTTCACCCCTTCGGTGCCCTCGGGCACCAGGATGCGGCCGATCACCCCGTCATCGACGGCCTCGAATTCCATCGTCGCCTTGTCGGTCTCGATCTCGGCGATGATGTCGCCGGAGGAGACCTCATCGCCCTCCTTCACCAGCCATTTCGCAAGCGTGCCCTCCTCCATCGTCGGCGACAGGGCGGGCATGAGAATTTCGGTTGCCATTTCGGTGTGCTCCCTCAGGCGTAGATGTCGGTGTAGAGTTCCTCGAGCGGCGGCTCGGGGCTTTGCCTGGCGAATTCGGCCGCTTCGTTCACGGTCGCCTTGACCTCCTTGTCGATCGCCTTGAGGTCCTCCTCGGAGGCATGCCCCCCCTTGAGCAGAAGATTGCGCACATGGTCGATGGCGTCATGGGTCTGGCGCACCTTCTGCACCTCCTCGCGGGTGCGATACTTGGCCGGGTCCGACATGGAGTGGCCGCGATAGCGATAGGTCTTGACCTCGAGAATGTAGGGCCCCTTGCCGGCGCGGCAGTGCCTGGCGGCCTTCAGCCCGGCGGCCTTCACCGCCAGAACGTCCATGCCGTCCACGGTTTCGCCCTTTATGCCGAAGGCCGCGCCGCGCGTGTAAAGCTCCGGGGTCGAGGTGGAGCGGCTCTGCGCCGTGCCCATGGCATACTGGTTGTTCTCGATCACGAAGACCACCGGCAGCTTCCACAGCGCCGCCATGTTGAAGGTTTCGTAGACCTGGCCCTGGTTGGCGGCGCCCTCGCCGAAATAGGTGAAGGTCACGCAGCCGTTGTCGCGGTAGCGGTCGGCAAAGGCCAGCCCGGCCCCCAGCGGCACCTGGGCGCCGACGATGCCGTGACCGCCGTAGAACTCCTTTTCCCTGGAAAACATGTGCATGCTCCCGCCCTTGCCCCTGGAGTAGCCGCCGATGCGCCCGGTCAGTTCCGCCATTACCCCTCTGGGATCCATGCCGCAGGCCAGCATGTGGCCGTGGTCGCGGTAGGAGGTGATGCGCTTGTCGCCCTCCTGCGCCGCGGCTTCGAGCCCGACGACGACCGCCTCCTGGCCGATGTAGAGATGGCAGAATCCGCCGATCAGCCCCATGCCGTAGAGCTGGCCGGCCTTTTCCTCGAATCGGCGGATGAGCAGCATCTCGCGGTAATAGCCGAGAAGCTCTTCCCCGGAAGGCTCTGTCTTTCCCTGTTTCTTTCGGGCTGCCATGTGCTCCTCCTGGCTGGCTGGGGTAATTGTTTAACGCTAAACTA
Organism: Paracoccaceae bacterium; assembly: GCA_026989055.1. Lineage (GTDB taxonomy): Bacteria > Pseudomonadota > Alphaproteobacteria > Rhodobacterales > Rhodobacteraceae > JAJRUE01. The sequence goes on along the minus strand of JALSKC010000052.1, from coordinate 11,752 downwards.
CCCTTTACAACAGCGCGGCGGTCTTGGCGACCGGAAAAACGCGCGAATGCCGTCAGGAGGTGCGGAGGCGGGTGCCGCCGGGGCTGAAGCCGGCCGCGGCGGCGCGCTGCGGTGCAGGGCGGCTCAGCGGATCACGATCTCGTCGGGGCGCAGCATGCCCAGGATGTCGCGTGCCCGCTCGTCGAGAAGGTCGAGGTCGAGGTAGTCGTCCGACAGCCGCCGGGTCTTGTTCCTCATGGTCGCGACCTCGCGGATCAGACGCTCTTGCTCGGCTTCCAGCGCGCGCTTTTCGGCCTCGATCTGGATGCGCCGGAACAGCCCGAAATCGCCCTGGACGCTGGCGAAGGCGAAATAGCTCCCCAGCGACAGGATGAACAGGGCATAGATCGCCATTCCGTAGGCCGGGGCTTTGCGGTTTCTTGCCATCTCTGCCTCATCCGTTGCCGCCTTTCCTGCGGCTTCCGCATAGTTTGGCACAAGCGATTCGCTCTGTGAATCCCGAAAACGCGGTTCGACGGGATTTCTCTGCCTGCCACGGCCTTGCCCGACGCTGCGTCAGCATTGCCGGCGGGGCGGTGCATCGGGTTATGCATCGGGTTATCCTGCATCCGGGAGGACCATGCCATGACAGGACTGCCGCCCAGGGCGAGATTGGGCACGCACGAGGTCGCCAACCAGCCGGACCTGCCGGGAGACCTGAACCTCTGGGCCGACGATGCGCCGCTGCGCGAGGCGGTGGCCCGCGAGGGCGGGCAGGAGGGTGCGCTGGCGCCCTTCGGTGCCACCCTGGGGCGGGTGGAGATGCGCGAGGCGGGACGGCTGGCCAACCGGCATCCGCCCGAACTGGTGCTGTTCGACCGCGGCGGGCGGCGGCTGGACGAGGTGCATTTCCACCCCGCCTGGCACCGGCTGATGGCCGAGGGCCTGGAGGCGGGCTATGCGGCCATCGCCTGGGAGGGGGCGCCGGGCGGGCATGTGACCCACGCGGCGACGGTCTATCTGATGAGCCAGGTGGAGCCCGGCGTGTGCTGCCCCATGACGATGACCTATGCCGCCCATCCCACGCTGTCGGCGGCGCCCGATCTGGCGGCGCTCTGGCAGCCGCGGCTGGCCGCGCGCGGTTACGATCCGTCGATCCGGCCGGTGCACGAAAAGTCGGCGGTGACCCTGGGCATGGCGATGACCGAAAAGCAGGGGGGCTCGGATCTGCGCGCCAACACCACGCGGGCGGAACCGGCCGACGGGCACTACCGGCTGGTGGGGCACAAGTGGTTCTGCTCGGCGCCGATGTCGGACGGCTTCCTGACCCTGGCGCAGGCGCCCGGCGGGCTCACCTGTTTCCTGGTGCCGCGCTGGCTGGAGGGCGAGCGCAACGCGATCCGCCTGATGCGGCTGAAGGACAAGCTGGGCAACCGGGCCAATGCCTCGGCCGAGATCGAATATACCGGCGCGCTGGCCTTCCGGCTGGGCGAGGAGGGGCGCGGGGTGCGCACCATCATCGAGATGGTGCACCACACCCGGCTGGATACCGCGATGGCCCCGGCCGGGTTGATGCGCGCTGCGCTCTCCGAGGCGAAGCGCTGGTGCGAGGGGCGGGTGGCGTTCCAGAAGAGGCTGATCGACCAGCCGCTGATGCGCGCGGTTCTGGCGGATCTGGCGCTGGACTGGGAGGGCGCGCTGGCGCTGGGGCTGCGGGTGGCGCGCGCCTTCGACGACCCTTCCGAAGAGGGCCGCGCACTTGCCCGCATCGCGGTGGCGCTGGCCAAGTTCCTGTCGAACAAGCGCTGCCCGGTGGTGGTCTACGAGGCGATGGAGGTGCTGGGCGGCATGGGCTATGTCGAGGACACGCCGCTGCCGATGCTGTTTCGCGAAAGCCCGCTGAACTCGATCTGGGAGGGCTCGGGCAACGTGATCTGCCTGGACGTTCTGCGCACGCTGGCGCGCGAACCGCTGGCCGTCGAGGCGCTGCGCGCCGAACTGGAGGCGGCGCGCGGCGCGGATCGGCGCTATGACGCGGCGCTCGATGCCCAGTTCGCGCGCTGGCCGGGGATGCCGACCGAAGCCGAGGCGCGCTGGTTCACGGAGCGCCTGGCGGTGCTGCTGACGGCCTCGGTGCTGATCCGCGGCGCGCCGGGGGCGGTGGCCGACGGCTATGTGGCAACCCGCGTGGCCGGGGAGCGCGGCCAGATCAGCGGTGCCGTGGCGGGGCTGGACGAGGCGGCGCTCATCGCCCGGATCTGACCGGCACCGGCCGCATGCCGCGGCCGGCCTCGTGGAACGGTGCGCACCGGAGCTGGCCGGGGCGGCAGGGCGCGGGCATGCGGCCGGGAGAGCCGCCTGTCGCCGGCATTTCGCCCGCGCGCCGCCCGGAGGCCGGCGACGGGCGGGAGACATGCGGGCGGGAGACACGCGGGCGGCGGGAGCGCGGGCGTGCCGGCTCCAACGGGAGGAGGGGAACGGGAGGGGGAGAGCGGCTTTCCGCGGTGCGCGCCTTTCAGCGACGCAGGATCAGCTTTCCGTCCCGGATCTCGATGCTGTCGAACCGGCGCAGGTAGGACATGCCCAGAAGGGAGCCGTCCATTTCCCCTTCGGTCACGGAAACCGGCAGGTCGCGCTCCACGATGTCGCCGAGGCGCATTTCGTCGATCCGCACGCGCGCGGTGCGCACCACCCCGTTGGCGGTTCTGGCCCGGCCCAGATAGGCCAGCCCGTCGGGGTCGATCCCGGCCCGGCGCGCGTCCTGCGGGCTCAGCACCACCTCGGTGGCCCCGGTATCGACCACGAAGCGCACCGGCGCGCCGTTCAGCTCTGCCACCAGGTAGTAGTGCCCGTCGGGGCTGCGCGGCACCTCGATCAGCCCGGCGCCGAGCAGCTTCTGGCGGGGCAGCACGTCGTCGCGGATATCGGACCACAGCCCGAGCGCGGCGATCACTCCCAGGAAGATCAGCCCCCAGGCAAGCGCCATCCGGGCGAGCCGGCCGAGATTGTGGCGATGTTCGGCGACGAACCAGCCGCCGAGCGCGACGCCGAGCAGCAGCAGATAGGCGAGCCGGCCGATGTCTTCGCTGTCCAATGTCATTCTCCGTGTCGTTTCCGCCCGCCGCGCGGGGGCGGGAGTACGGGGGGCGGGGGCATCAGGACATGCATTCAGGACATGTAGGGACCGGCCGGCGCCCTGTCATCCCGCCGCCCCGGGTCTTGAGCAGTCCCCCCGGCCGTCCCTGCGTCTGTTCCCGCCGCCACATGCCGGCATCGCGCCGTCGCTCCCTGCCGTCGCTCCCTGCCGTCGCTTCATGCCGTCGTTCCGGTCGGCCGTGTCGGGTCATCCGGCGCCGGTGGCCAGGCCGAATCCCTTGAGCCCGTCGAGCACGAACTGCACCGAGAGGGCGGCCAGCAGCATCCCCAGCAGGCGGGTCACGACATTGACACCGGTTTCGCCCAGCAGCCGCTCGATGGCCCCGGCGGCGAGGAAGAACAGCAGCACCAGCCCGATCACCCCGAGCATCACCAGATAGACGGAGATCTGGGCCCCGGTATCGGGGGCCCGTTCGGTGAGAAGGATCATCGAGGTGATCGCCCCGGGTCCGGCGATCAGCGGTGTGGCCAGCGGGAACACCGAAGGGTCGTTCCCGTCTCCGGTATGGCCGCGCCGCCGGGCGCTGCGCCTTTCGAACAGCATTTCCAGCGCGGTCAGGAACAGCAGGATGCCGCCGGCGATGCGGAAGGCGGGCATCGAGATTCCGGTGAAGTTCAGGATCGCCTCGCCGAACAGGCCGAACAGCAGCAGGATGGCGGTGCCGATGGCGCAGGCCCGCAGTGCCACCGCGCGGCGGTGCGCGGCATCGGATCCGGCCGTCAGCGCCACGAACAGCGGCGCCAGACCGACCGGGTCGATGATCACGAACAGCGTCACGAAGGCGGAGATCAGGCTGGCGCTATCCATCGTCCCTTTCCGCTTCTTCCAGCCTTTCCAGCGCCGACAGCCACAGCGCCTCGGCCCGCTCCAGCGCCTCCCCCACCTCGGCATACTTGCGCTGCCAGACCTCGGCCTCGGCGATCCTGCCTTCCCCGTATAGCGCCGGATCGGCCAGCCTTGCAGCAAGTTTCTCGCGCATCTCGGCAAGTTTCTCCACCCGTGTTTCGCTCTTGCGGACCTCGGCGCGCAGGGCCAGCAGGCGCTCGCGCGAGGGGCGCTTGCGCGGGGCGGGCGGCCGGGCAGGGCGGGTTCTGGCGCGCGTGCCCTCCAGCAGCAGCCTGCGGTAGGCGTCCAGGTCTTCCCCGAAGGGCTCCACCCGCCCGCCGCTGACCAGCCACAGCCGGTCTGCCACAAGGCTGAGCAGATGCATGTCGTGGCTCACCAGCACCACCGCGCCGGTGTATCCGGTCAGCGCCTCCACCAGCGCCTCGCGGCTTTCGATGTCGAGGTGGTTGGTGGGCTCGTCGAGGATCAGCAGGTGGGGGGCGTCGATGGTGGCCAGCAGCAGCGACAGCCGCGCCTTCTGCCCGCCCGAAAGCCGCGCCACCGTCGTTTCGGCCTGATCGGCGCCGAGGCCGAATCCGGCCAGCCGGGCGCGCAGCTTCGCCGGGGCTTCGTCGGGGCACAGGCGCTGGAGGTGCTGCAGGGGGGTCTCGTCGGCGCGCAGCTCCTCGATCTGATGCTGGGCGAAGTAGCCGGTGCGCAGACCGGCCGCGCGCGTCACCTTGCCGCTTAGAGGTTCGAGCCGGCCGGCCAGCAGCTTCGAGAGGGTGGATTTCCCCTCGCCGTTGCGCCCCAGCAGGGCGATCCTGTCGTCCTGGTCGATGCGCAGGTTCAGCCGCGACAGCACCGGCTTTCCGTCATAGCCCGCCGCGGCCTGCTCCATGCTGATGATCGGCGGCGGCAGCGCTTCGGGGGCGGGAAAGGTGAAGCGGCGCAGGGCGGCCTCCTGCGGGGTGGTGATCAGCTCCATCCGGGCCAGCGCCTTGAGCCGCGACTGGGCCTGTTTCGCCTTCGAGGCCTTGTAGCGGAAGCGATCGACGAAGGCCTGCATATGCGCGCGCCGGGCCTGCATCTTGCGGTTCTCGGCATCGGCAGCGGCAAGGCGCGCGGCGCGGGTGGCGGCGAAACCGTCATAGGCGCCCCGGTGGAAGGTCAGCCTGCGCCCCTCCAGGTGCAGGATGGCGCCCACCGCGCGGTTGAGCAGCGCGCGGTCGTGGCTGATCACGATCACCGTGTGCGGGTAGCGCGCCAGGTAGCTTTCCAGCCACAGCGCCCCTTCGAGATCGAGGTAGTTGGTGGGCTCGTCGAGCAGCAGCAGATCGGGGTGCGCAAACAGCACCGCCGCCAGCGCCACCCGCATCCGCCAGCCGCCCGAAAACGCCGCGCAGGGCATCTTCTGCTCGGCGTCGGTGAAGCCCAGCCCCTTGAGGATGGCGCTGGCGCGAGCCTCGGCTCCCCAGGCGTCGATATCGGCCAGGCGGGTCTGGATTTCGGCGATGCGCGCCGGTTCGGCGGCGGTTTCCGCCTCGGCCAGGAGCGCCGCGCGTTCGGTATCGGCGGCCAGCACGGTATCGAGCAGCGAGACCTCGTTGCCCGGCACCTCCTGATCGACGCCGCCGATGCGGGTGCGCGCGGGCAGGCGGATCTCGCCCCCCTCCAGCGTCAGCTCGCCCCGGATCAGCCTGAACAGCGTGGTCTTGCCGGTGCCGTTGCGCCCCACCAGCCCCACCTTGTGGCCGGCGGGGATCCGCGCCGAGGCGCCCTCGAAAAGCGGCCGCCCGGCAATGGAGAAGGATATGTTGTCGATCACGAGCATCCGCCCGGATGTGCCCCAGCGCGCCGGTGCGGTCAATCGCGAAGGCAGGCCGGGAAGCCGGCGGCGCCGTGCCGGCCCCTGCCTTGCCGGAAAACGGCCGCCCCGTGCCGCAGGCGTGCGCTCCGGCCACTTTTCAACACCCCGCACCCGTGGTAGGGCAGCGCCGGAATCGGTGGTCCGCACGGGGCGGGCCGGAGCAACAGACAGAGGCAAGACATGGCCATCGAACGCACGCTTTCCATCATCAAGCCCGACGCCACCGCGCGCAACCTGACCGGGCGGATCAACGCCAAGTTCGAGGAGGCGGGGCTGCGCATCGTGGCGCAAAAGCGCATCCGCCTGACGAAGGAGCAGGCCGGCGCGTTCTACGCCGTGCACAGGGAGCGCCCCTTCTATGACGAGCTGTGCGCGTTCATGGCCTCGGGGCCGGTGGTGGTGCAGGTTCTGGAGGGCGAGAACGCGATCGCGAAGAATCGCGAGGTGATGGGCGCCACCAACCCTGCCGATGCGGCGCCGGGCACGATCCGGGCCGAGTTCGCGCAAAGCGTGGGCGAAAACTCGGTGCATGGTTCGGATGCGCCCGAGACCGCGGCCGAAGAGATCTCCTTCTTCTTCTCGGGGCTGGAGATCGTGGGCTGAGACCGGCCGGTCGCACCGCCCCGCCCGAGGGCCGCTTCGGGTTCGGAGCGGCCCTTGTCATGCGTTCCTTGCCATGATTCCTTGCCACGAACATGGGGGCTCACGGGGGCGGCGACAATGCCGGCGCGGATGCGGGCGCCTCCGGAAACGGGGCCGGGGGTGCAAGCGGCCGAAACGGGGCGTCGCCGGCCGTCGCGGTCGCGCTCATCGTCGCCCCTTTCGCAACCTCCCTGTCCGCCCGCCCGCCCCGGCCGCGGGGCTTCGTTTTGCGGGGCTTCGTTTTGACGCCGCCGGCCCTTCTGTGTAGAGAGCGGAGGGGAAGACGCAGGGGCATCAGGTGCTGAGGTTCATACTGTCCTTTTTCGGCGGGCTGTTCAGCCTGGCCACCAACGGCGCGTTCATGGCGGCGCTGAGCCTGGGCGCGGTATTCTGGATCTACGGCCGCGACCTGCCCGATCACGAACAGCTGGCGCAATACGCCCCGCCCACGATCAGCCGGATCTATTCTGGCGAGGGCCGGCTGATGGACGAATTCGCCCGCGAGCGCCGCCTGTTCACCCCGATCGAGGAAATTCCCGCGCTGGTGAAGGCGGCCTTCATCTCGGCCGAGGACAAGAACTTCTACCAGCACAAGGGCTACGACCCGCGCGGGATGATCGCGGCAGCGCTGGAGGCGGCGCGCGGCGGGCGGCTGCGCGGGGCCTCGACGATCACCCAGCAGGTGATGAAGAACTTCCTGCTGTCCTCGGACCGCTCGGCCGAACGCAAGATCAAGGAGCTGATCCTCGCCACCCGGCTGGAAAAGACGCTGGACAAGGACCACATCCTCGAACTCTACCTCAACGAGATCTTTCTCGGCCAGAACAGCTTCGGGGTGACCGCCGCCGCGCAGACCTATTTCAACAAGACGCTCGACGAACTGGATGCGGCCGAGGCGGCGATGCTGGCGGCGATGCCGCAGGCTCCGGGCAAGTATCACCCGGTGCGCGGGCGCGAGCGGCTGACGGCGCGGCGCAACTTCGTGCTCAAGGAGATGTTCGAGAACGGCTATATCGACCGCGCCACCATGGAGGCGGCGCAGGCCGAGCCGCTGCGTTCGGTGCAGAACGGCGATTTCGAACCGTTCCGCGCCCAGATGCCCCCGCGCGACTATTTCACCGACGAGATCCGCCGTCAGCTGAGCCGCAATTTCGGCAAGGACGAGTTCTTCGAGGGGGGGCTGTCGATCCGCGCCACGATGGATCCGCAGCTGCAGCTGGAAGCGGCACGCGCGCTGCGTGCCAAGCTGGAGGAATACGACCGCGAGGTGCAGGGCGAATGGCGCGGCACCGGGCTGCGGCTGGAGGCGGAGCAGCTGGCCGACGAATCCGCCTGGCGCGCCGCGCTGGCCGGCCTGCGGCTGGCGCGCGACATCGAGGGCTGGCGCGTCGCCGTCGTCCTGGAACTTTCGGGAGGAGATGCCAGGATCGGGGTAGAGGAAGTGGCGGAGGTGCCCGGGGGGCACTGGATCCGGGCCGCGGATGTGAGCTGGGCCAGGCTGCCGGGTACGGATGGCAGGCCGGGGCGCAAGGCCAGGGCGGTTTCCGATCTGCTCGGCGTCGGCGATGTGGTCCATGTCAGGGAAATCACCGACGAGGCCGGAAACCGCAGCGGCTGGAGCCTGCGCCAGATACCCGAGGTGCAGGGCGCCTTCATGGCGATGGACGTGAACACCGGACGGGTGCTGGCCATGCAGGGCGGCTTTTCCTACCAGCACTCGGTGTTCAACCGTGCCACCCAGGCCACCCGCCAGCCCGGCTCTTCCTTCAAGCCCTTCGTTTATGCGGCGGCGCTCGATTCCGGGTTCACCCCGGCCACGATCATCATCGATGCTCCGATCGAGATCGATACGCCCGAGGGGCTGTGGCGGCCGAAGAACGCCTCGGAGCGCTTCTACGGTCCGACGCCGCTGCGCACCGGAATCGAGCAGTCGCGCAACCTGATGACGGTGCGCCTGGCGCGCGAGGTGGGAATGGATGTGGTGGCGGCCTATGCCGAGCGGTTCGGGGTCTATGAACGGATGGGCCGCTTCCTCGCCAATGCGCTGGGAGCCGAGGAGACCACGCTGTTCCGCATGGTGGCCGCCTATGCGATGTTCGCCAACGGCGGCGAGCGGGTGGAGCCCACGCTGGTCGATCGGGTCCAGGACCGCTGGGGGCGCACCATATACCGGCACGACAGGCGGATCTGCGAGGATTGCGCGCAGGCGTGGCTCGAACCGGGGCGGATGCCGCGGATCATCTCCAACCGCGAGCGGGTGATGAATGCGGTGACCGCCTATCAGCTGACCTCGATGCTGCAGGGGGTGGTGCAGCGCGGCACCGCGGCCGGGCGGATCGACCTGCCGGTGCCGGTGGCCGGCAAGACCGGCACCACCAACGATGCCCGCGACGTGTGGTTCCTCGGCTTTACCTCGCGGATTGTTGCCGGCTGCTACATCGGCTTCGATACCCCCCGTTCGCTCGGGGAGCGGGTTTATGGCGGCAATACCTGCGGGCCGGTGTTCAACCGGTTCATGCAGGAGGCCACGGCGAAATACGGCGGCGGGCCGTTCAGGGTGCCGCCCGGCGGCCGCTTCATCAAGATCGACCGCTATTCCGGTGCCCGCCTGCCCGATGATGCGGTGGGCGACAACGTGGTTGCGGAATATTTCCGCGACGGCGAGGAGCCGGTGTTCGGGCTGATGTTCGACGGTGGCTTCGCGATGAGCCAGAACCTGCCCCTGATCGCCCCCGGAGACGAGGAGACCGGGCAGGGCAGCAGCGTGCGCACCTCGCAGGGCGAGGTGGTGATCGTGCCGAAGAAGGCGGACTTTGGCACGCTTTCCTCGGGCGGGCTTTACTGAGCGGTTTCCGCCCGCCGCTTGCCGCCGCCTGCGCGCGTTGCTATCAGGCCCTGCAGGGAACGGACAGATCATGCGCGCAGAAACGCAAAACACGGTAGCGGAGATCCGCAAGTCGCTGGAACTGCTGAAACAGCGCACCGGCTGGGAGACGGCCTCCCGCCGGCTGGAGGAATTCGATGCGATGATCGAGGATCCGGAGTTGTGGAACGATCAGGAGCGCGCCCGGAAGCTGATGCGCGACCGGCAGATGCTGGTGGACCGGATCGAGACGGTGCAATCCATCGAGACCGAGCTGCAGGACAGCATCGACCTGATCGAACTGGGCGAGGCCGAGGGCGACGAAGAGGTTGTCGCCGAGGCCGAGGCGGCGCTCAAGGCGCTGGCCGAGAAGGCGGCGCAGAAGGAGATCGAGGCGCTTCTGGATGGTGAGGCCGACGCCAATGACACCTATCTCGAAATCAACGCCGGCGCCGGCGGCACCGAGAGCTGCGACTGGGCTTCGATGCTGGCGCGCATGTATGTGCGCTGGGCCGAAAAGCACGGCTACAAGGTGGAACTGATCTCCGAAAACCCCGGCGAGGAGGCCGGCATCAAGTCGGTCACCTACAAGATCAGCGGCCCCAACGCCTATGGCTGGCTGAAGAGCGAAAGCGGCGTGCATCGACTCGTGCGCATTTCGCCCTATGACAGCGCGGCGCGCCGGCACACCTCGTTTTCTTCCGTGTGGGTCTATCCGGTGGTGGACGACGATATCGAGATCGAGATCAACCCCGCCGACATCCGCGTGGATACCTACCGTTCCTCGGGGGCCGGCGGCCAGCACGTCAACACCACCGATTCGGCGGTGCGCATCACCCACATTCCCACCGGCATCGTGGTGACGAGTTCCGAGAAGTCGCAGCACCAGAACCGGGCCAACGCCATGGCGGCGCTGAAATCGCGCCTCTATCAGCTGGAGCTCGATCGGCGCAACGAGGCGATCCAGGAGGCGCACGAGGCCAAGGGAGAGGCCGGCTGGGGCAACCAGATCCGCTCCTACGTGCTGCAGCCCTACCAGATGGTGAAGGATCTGCGCACCGGGGTCGAGACCTCCGACACCCAGGGCGTGCTGGATGGCGATCTCGATGCCTTCATGGCCGCCACCCTGGCGATGGACGTGGCCGGGAAGTCCCGCGCCGAGGCCCGCGCCGAAGACTGACCGGCCCCGGCGCGCCGGGGCCAGGATGCGGGCAGGCGCTGGCAGCGGCCGACAAGCGGTTGATCGAAAGGGGGTTTGGTGGTTTTCTGAAGAGCAACCAGAACGACCGGGGGCGAGACCATGGAAACGGATCTTCCTTCTGCCCGGCCTTCTCCGCCTTCTCCGCCGGCCTCTGATCTGCCCGAAATCGGCCGGATCAGCGTTGCCGAGCTGTTCGCCGCGCTGTCGGCCGGCTGGCGCGATTTCCGCACCGCCCCGGCCTACGGGCTGGGCATCAGCATGCTGTTCGTCCTGGTCGGGCTGGTTCTGCTCTGGCTGGGGGCCGGCAGCGTCAGCTGGATGCTCACGCTTTCGCTCGGCTTTCCGCTGGTGGCGCCCTTCGCCGCGGTCGGGCTCTACGAGGTCAGCCGCCGGCTGGAAGCGGGCGCGCCGCTGAGCTGGGGTGCGGTTCTAGCCGTGGTGGTCGGCGAGCGGCGTCGGCAATGCCCCTGGATCGGGGCCATCGTTGTGATCTACTTCCTGATCTGGACCCTGCTGGCGCACATGCTGTTCGCGCTGATCATGGGGCCGGCGGCGCTGATCAACATTTCCAGCTCGCTGGAAATGCTGTTCACCCCGCGCGGGCTGGTGCTGATCGGCGCCGAGATGCTGCTGGGCGCGGCGCTCGGCTTCTTCCTGTTTTCCTTCACCGTGATCAGCCTGCCGCTGCTGCTGGACAAGGAGGTGGACTTCGTGACGGCAATGCTGCTGAGCCTGCGCACCGTGCGCGCGAACCTTTTCGTGATGGCGCTCTGGGCGCTCGTCATCGGGGTGCTGATGGTGCTGGCCCTGCTGCCGCTGTTTCTGGGGCTGCTGATCGTGCTCCCGGTGCTGGGCCATGCCAGCTGGCACCTGTATCGACGCGCGCTCTACAGCCCGCTCTGAGCGTTCGCCCATGCGCCGGGAGGCGCGGCGCTGCGCGGGCGAGAGCAGGGCGCAGAGCGGGCGGCTGTCACCGGGGCCCTGTCACCGGGGCCCTGTCACTGGGCACGGTGCGGGAGCACGCGGGGGGGGCACGGTGCGGGGCGCCGTCGTGACCGGGACGGTCCGCCACGGGAGCACGGGAAACGAGAGCACGGGAGAGGCAATGGCTCCGGAGGCGGGGGCTTCACGCCCGCGCGCCCGCTCCCGCGCCTGCCTCCGCGCTCAGCTCCCCTTGGCGGCGCTCTCCCGGGAACCGGCCGGCGGGGCGAGCGC
>JALSKC010000051.1 GCA_026989055.1 Paracoccaceae bacterium | reverse complement strand
CGGTGGTGGGTCTGGTGGTTGAAAACCTGCATGACCAGCAAGGCCCGCGGCCTGGTGATCTCGCGCCCGATGGCCCCGGAATACCAGCTCAGGTCGCCCGTCAGATCATCGGCCACGACCCGCCCGGCCCACTGGACAATCCGCCGGTCGGCGTCCAGACGCATGGCCTTCAGCCTGTCCCAGTCCACGACGAACCGTCCGCTGTCGCTGATCGAAACGTCAGGCGCGTCCCAGCCGTCAAACCGGCTCATCCAGATCGTGTCGCCCCACAACAGATGCGACAGGGTATCATGGATCGATCCGAAAAACGCGCCCCGGTCAAGCCGCCGTGCCGCATCGCCCAGGCCGTCCGCCGCGCCGTAAAGGCTGCGGTTCTGCCAGGCGTTGTAGCGCGCCATCGTGCGGCAGTAATCCGGCGTGATCATTTGCGCGTGCCGCTCCAGTCGATCGCGCAGATCTCGGCCGACTTCCCGTCGAAATCCCAGACCCGACCGTAATCACGCACCCGGCTCTTCAGGCCGCGCGCCGCGATCACGTCCGGCCCCATCCAGTATTGCGTGTTGGTCATGGTGACCGGCCGCTCCGGATCGGCGCCGGGGAGCATCTCGATCTCGCCCCGGATCTTGCGCCCCACCTCGACCGAACGGCGCCGGCCCTCGCGCCTGATCACCACCTTCTCGCGCTCGGCGCCGATGATTTCGCTGACCAGCAGGGTGAACAGCCCGGTGGTGCCGCCGGCCTCCCCCGAAAGGATCTTCAGCAGCCCCTCATAGGCGGCATCCGACGCGCCTTCATCGACATAGACCGCAACCTTCCAGTTGCCCTCGCTCATGCGGCCCGGAATATCGACCAGCAGCGCCACGTTCAGCCCCGAAAGGCTCTCGCCCTCGAAATGGCCCTCGTCGATGGCGATGGCCATCCAGGTCTGGCAGTAGCCCTCGGTCGGCGGGTGCTTGCCCAGGCTGACGACACAGGGGCAGAACACCGTGCAGTTGCAGTTCAGGAACAGCTCGCCCCTGATCGCCCAGTTCGCAGGCGCGCTGACGCGCCGCACCCTCCGCCCCGCGGCCTGTTCCGCTTTCGTCTCCGGCATTCCTCCCTCCCCTGCAGCGCCGGCACCGGCCGGCCGTCGTTTCGAGCGCCTTCGCGCATTCCTCGTCATTCGGCTGGCGCGCTCATGCGCCCCCCGCCCCGCGCAGCGCCAGCGCCAGAGCCGCCGCCAGCAGCGCCAGCCCCGCCGGGCGGCGCAGGCGCATCCCGATCCCGGGCAGCTTCTCGACCACCATGAAGACCGTCGCCAGCCCCATCCAGAGCAGGCTCATCGTGCCACCCACGAAGGCCAGCGCCATGATCGCCCAGCAGCAGCCGACGCAGACCAGCCCCACCTCCACCCCCATCCGCAATCCGCCGCGCAGCCCCGGGCGCCAGTTGGCCAGATAGTAGAGCGTCGGCGACAGGCAGGCCTCCTGGCAGGCGGTCTTGGTGCGGGTGAACTGCCAGAACCCGGCCAGCGCCAGCAGTGCCGCCGCGGCGAGCGGCGAGGCCGCCGCGCCGGCCGGGTCGAGCCAGCCGTTGTGCAGCGCCAGCACCTGCACCCCGGCAAAGGCGGCCGAACCCGCGAGCCAGACCCCCGCATAACCGGCCACGACTCCCCACCAGCCGGCGGCGCTGGCCCCGGCCGCGGCCGGCAGGTCCAGATAGGCGCACAGGGTCGGAACGATCGTCGGCAGCATCATCGCGGCCATCATCACCACCCACATGGGAAACAGCGCCGCAAATCCCCCCAGCGGCAGCAGCCGGACCGCCTCGGAACCGCAGAAAGCGGCCCCGCTGCCGCGCGCCAGCTCGTAGGTCAGCCCCCAGGCCAGCAGCACCAGCCCGTAAAAGCCCAGCCACAGGCTGGCGCGCACCGGCAGGGCGTCTGGGCTGGCAAGGCGCATGCAGGCTCCCGGAAAGAAAAGAATTGAATTGTCGTTCAGTTCCTGTGCCATTGATCGACCCGGCGCGACAAAAAGTCAAACCAAAACCAGATGGCAACCGCCCGGGCGGCATCGGCGCCGCGCCTGCAGCCTCCGCCTCCCGGGTCCTCCGCCGGGCCTTTCCGGCATCCGCCCCGCACCCGCCCAGCGCGGGCGGCAAGCGCAACCAAGCGCGACAACGGCGGCCGGGACCACTTGAAAAGCCGCCTCCCCCCGATTATGTTTTCCCCGTCCCTTCGGGGACTATGGGCATAAACGCGCACGTAATAAGCGGATCGGACCCGGGGGCGGTACCCGGCGGCTCCACCAGAAACCCGGTCATTGGCGGGACAGGGGGCCGAAACAGGATCGACGAACGTGTAAAGGTGTGGCTTTGCCCCGGTGAGGTACCACCGTTATCGGTCCATGAAGCATAATTGCCAATGACAATCGTGCTCCGGCAATGGCTCTGGCCGCGTAAGCGGTCCGGCCAGGCCGAAAACTCAAGTCCGGTCCTCTAGCAAGGTCCGGCGGGGTTCGCAGGCACCTGGCAACAGAAGCCTGCACCTTTCCCCTTGCACCCTCCTTCGCGTTCCCTCCCCGGATCGCCCCTTCAACGGATCGCCCCGACAGGGCGCACGGGCGCGAAGAATCGCGCAAGGCACCTTCCCTTAATTCCCGAATCCCGTATGCTGCCAGGCAAACATGCGACTGGAACCGAAATGTCCCGCAGCATCGACTACGGCAATCTGATGCACCGCGCCATGCGCGGCCTCATCAAGGAAGTCCTGACGGAGGTGGCCGCAAACGGCCTGCCCGGTCAGCATCATTTCTTCATCACCTTCAATACCCTGCACCCGGATGTGGAGATCGCCGACTGGCTGTCGGAGCGCTACCCCGGCGAAATGACCATCGTCATGCAGCACTGGTTTCGCGACCTTGCGGTGGGCGATGAGGGCTTCTCCGTCACCCTGAACTTCGGCGACAACCCCGAACCGCTCTACATCCCCTTCGATTCGATCCTGACCTTCGTCGATCCCTCGGTCGAGTTCGGCCTGCGTTTCGAAACCCAGGATGCCCCCTCCGGCGAAGGAGCCGCCGGCGAAGGAGCCGCCGACGAAGGGGCCGCCACCCCGCCCCGTCCCGGGCCGCGCCAGGAGCCGGCCGAGCCTGCCCCGCAGGATGCCGAGGTGGTCAGCCTCGACAGTTTCCGCAAGTAGCCGCCGAAGGCCGGCCGGGGATCCCGGGCGCCCCCGCAATGGCGCCCCCGCAATGGCGATTGCCTCCGCCCGGCGGGGCGCTTATAGCTTCGGCCCGGATCATCCCCGGGAGAGCCGACCATGACCGCAACCCGCACCGAAACCGACAGCTTCGGCCCGCTCGAAGTGCCTGCCGACAGATACTGGGGGGCGCAGACCCAGCGTTCGCTGATGAACTTCCCCATCGGCTGGGAACGCCAGCCCGTCGCCATCGTCCGCGCGCTCGGGGTGATCAAGCAGGCCTGCGCCCGGGCCAACCGGGAGCAGGGCACGCTGGATGCGCGCCGCGCCGATGCGATCATCCAGGCCGCGGGCGAGGTGATCGAGGGCCGCTTTGACGACCACTTTCCGCTGGTGGTCTGGCAGACCGGCTCGGGGACGCAATCGAACATGAACGCCAACGAGGTGATCGCCAACCGCGCGATCGAGATCCTCGGCGGGCAGATCGGCTCCAAGGATCCGGTGCACCCGAACGATCACGTCAACATGGGCCAGTCCTCGAACGACACCTTCCCCACCGCCATGCACATCGCCACCGCCACCAGGGCCCATGACGTGCTGCTGCCGGGGCTTGAGAAGCTGCACGCGGCGCTGGCCGAGAAGTCGGACGAATTCAAGGACATCATCAAGATCGGCCGCACCCACACCATGGATGCCACGCCGCTGACCCTGGGCCAGGAGTTTTCCGGCTATACCCATCAGGTGGCGATGGGAATCGCCCGGGTGAAGGGCGCGCTGGGGCACATATACGAGCTGGCCCAGGGCGGCACCGCGGTGGGCACCGGGCTCAATACCCGCAAGGGCTGGGCCGAGCGCGTGGCCGCCCACATCGCCGAGAGCACCGGCCTGCCCTTCGTCACCGCCCCCAACAAGTTCGAGGCGCTCGCCGCCCACGACGCGATGGTGGAAATGTCGGGGGCGCTGAAAACCGTCGCCGCCTCGCTGTTCAAGATCGCCAACGACATCCGCTTTCTCGGCTCCGGCCCCCGCTGCGGCCTGGGAGAGCTGCTGCTGCCGGAAAACGAGCCCGGCTCCTCGATCATGCCCGGCAAGGTCAACCCGACCCAGGCCGAGGCGCTCACCCAGGTCTGCGCCCATGTGATGGGCAACGACGCGGCGGTGGGATTTGCCGGCAGCCAGGGCCATTTCGAACTGAACGTCTACAAGCCGATGATCGCCTATAACGTGCTGCAGTCCATGCAGCTTCTGGGCGACGCGGCCAGCGCCTTCACCGACAACTGCGTGGTCGGCATCCGGGCCAACGAAAAGCGCATCGACCAGCTGCTGCACGAAAGCCTGATGCTGGTCACCGCGCTGGCGCCCACCATCGGCTACGACAACGCCACCAAGGTGGCCAAGGCCGCGCACAGGAACGGCACCACCCTGAAGGAAGAGGCGATCAGGCTGGGCTTCGTGGACGAAGAAACCTTCGAGCGCGTGGTGCGCCCCGAGAAGATGATCGGGCCGAAGGAATGAACCGGCCGGTCAACCTCAACCGCGCCCGCAAGCGGCGGGCACGGGAAGAAAAGGCCGTCCGGGGCGCCGAGAACGCGGCGAAATTCGGCCGCACCAAGGCCGAGCGGCTGATGGAGGCCCTGCGCAACGAGCGCGCGGCAAGGATGCTCGACCGCCACCGCCTGGACGACGAGGAATGAGCGGAGGAATGAGCGGCCGGCCCGTCAAGCGTTCGCTCACCCTGCGCGGGCATCGCACCTCGGTATCCCTGGAAGAGGAATTCTGGCAGGCATTCCGCGAAATCGCCCGGGAAAAGAAACGCCCGATCAACGACCTGGCGGCCGAGATTGACGCAGGACGCGGCACCGCCCGCGGCCTGGCATCCGCAATCAGGGTCTATGTGCTGCGCCACTACCGGGAACGGCAGGAAAGGCCCGCCGCACCGGCGCCCCGCTGAACGCCCCCTGCCGAATGCCCCCTGTCGCCGGGCGCCCCTGTTGCCGGGCCGCGATGCGCCGAAAGCCCGGGGCCGGAGAATCCCCGCCCGGAATCCCCGCCCGCGCGCCCTGTCGGCGCCCGGCGACCGGTGCCGGCCACTCCGCTATTTCGCTATTCCGCCGCCTCGGGAGTTTCCGGCGCATCCGGCCTGCCGCCGGTATCGGAGATGCTGGCCGCCGTGGTGTCGTCTCCCCGGCTCCTGCGCCCGCGCGACGGGCGGCGGCGGGCACGGCTTTCCTCGGGGGTTTCCACAAGTCCGCTGCCGCCCTCCGGGGTCGGGTCGATCACCTCGGTGGCAGCGGGCATGGCCGGCGCCGCCGCGGACTGCGGTTGCTGCTGCTGGCGGCGCTGCTCCTCGCGGGCCTGCTGGCGTTCGCGCTGCTCGCGCTCCTGCTGCTCGCGCCGGGCCTCCATTTCACGCTGTGCGGCCGACAGGAGCCGGGTGTAATGCTCGGCATGCTGCATGAAGTTTTCGGCGGCCACCGGATCGTTGCCCAGCTGCGCATCGCGGGCCAGCTGGTTGTATTTCTCGATGATCTGCTGCGGCGTGCCGCGCACCTTGCCTTCCGGGCCGGAGCTGTCGAACACCCGGTTCATGATATTGCCGACGGAACGGTTGCGGTTGCTCTTCGACCGCGAACGTGACTTGGAGGATCTCATGTTTTCTGCTGTCCAGCCTTCCTGGCTTTGCCGGAAGAACCTCTGCCGCATCCTGTGCGGGGGCTTCCCTGGGTTCCTGATACTGGTCCTGCGATTTCAGGCATTTCGGCGGCTTGGGGCTGCCCCGGCGCGCGCCTGCTTCCGAATAAGCACGGGCGGCGGCGGAAAACAAGGAAAATCTGCGCATTTTCCGGATTTTCGCCCCGGTTTCACGAATGCCCCGCCGCGACACGGGCCATTGCACGGGCTGTCGCTCATGGCCGCGCCGCCGCTGCGATCAGCACCCGGTCGCGCCCGTCCAGGTCGGCCAGACAGTCGAGCACGGCCAGCCCGCCTGCGGCCAGGATGGCGCCGACTGCGGAGGCCTGGGCCGGGCCGATCTCCAGCAGCAGCCTCCCGCCGGGGCGCAGGTGGCGCCTCGCCCCGGCGGCGATCGCACGATAGGCCGCCAGCCCGTCGCCACCGGGGCTGAGAGCGATTTCCGGCTCGTGGCGCAGCTCGGGCGCCAGCGAAGCCATTTCGGCGGCGCTGACATAGGGCGGGTTCGAAACGATCAGATCGAAGCTGCCGGAGACGGCCGAAAACCAGTCCGAGCGCAGCAGCCGCGCCCGCGCCTCCAGCCCGAGCCGGGCACGGTTGCGCCTGGCCACCGCCAGCGCCGGCTCGGAAATGTCGCAGCCCACCCCCCGCGCCCCGGGCCGTTCGGCGAGCAGGGTCAGCAGGATGCAGCCGCTTCCGCAACCGAGATCAAGGAGGCCGGAGAAGGGCTGTTCCAGCGCCGCGGCCACCAGGGTTTCGGTTTCCGGGCGCGGATCGAGCACATCGGGCCCGACCTCGAAGAGCCGGCCGTAGAATTCCCGCTGCCCGATAATCTGGGCGATCGGCACACGCGCGACACGGCGGCGCACCATTTCGAAAAATCTCTTTGCGTCACCTGGTTCAGGAACGTCTCTCAAGCAGGCGGACACCCGCTCAGCGCCGCCGAGCACATGTGCCAGGAGTCGGCGCGCGTCGCGCGCCGCCCCTTCGACCCCGGCCGCCTGCAACTGCCGGGCGGCCGTGCGCAGGCACCCGGCCCAGTCGGCGGCGCTCATTCCTCCGTTTCGGCCAGCATGCCGGCCTGCTCCTCGGCAACAAGCGCGTCGATCAGCTCGTCCAGGTCGCCGGCCATGACCTGTTCCAGCCGGTAGAGGGTGAGGTTGATGCGGTGGTCCGTCACCCGACCCTGGGGAAAGTTGTAGGTCCGGATACGCTCGGAGCGATCCCCCGAGCCGACCTGCGCGCGGCGGCTGCGGGCCCGTTCTTCCTGCTGGCGCCGGCGCGCGGCCTCGTAGAGCCTGGCACGCAGCACCTCCATCGCGATCTCGCGGTTGCGGTGCTGCGACTTCTGCGACGAGGTGACGACGATTCCGGTGGGGAGATGGGTGATGCGCACCGCCGAATCGGTGGTATTCACATGCTGGCCGCCGGCGCCCGAGGCACGCATGGTATCGATACGCAGATCCGCCGGGTCGATCTCCACATCCACGGCCCGCGCCTCGGGCAGCACCGCCACCGTGGCCGCCGAGGTATGGATCCGCCCGCCGCTTTCGGTTTCCGGCACCCGCTGCACCCGATGCACGCCGCTTTCGTATTTCAGCCGCGCGAACACGCCTTCGCCCCTGATCGAGGCGACGGCTTCCCTGACCCCGCCCAGTTCGCTTTCGTTCAGCTCCAGCAGATCGAATCGCCAGCCGCGCCGCTCGGCATAGCGCTGATACATGCGCAGCAGGTCGCCGGCGAACAGCGCCGCCTCCTCGCCCCCGGTTCCGGGGCGGATCTCGACGATCGCCGGGCGGGCATCGGCCGCATCCTTCGGCAGCAGCGCAACGCGCAGCGCCTTTTCGACCTCGGGCAGCCGCGCCCCGAGCGCGGACAGCTCCGCCTGCGCCAGCTCCTTCATCTCCGGATCCCGCATCATCTCCTCGGCCTGGGAGAGCTCGTCCAGAAGCCGGCGGTATTCGGCGATCTGCTCGACCACCGGGCGCAGGTCGGCATATTCCTTGCCGAGCTTCGCGATATCGCCCTCGCCTGCGGCCATCGCCGCCTCGAGGAACTCGAAACGCTCGGTGATCCGCCGCAGCTTGTCCAAAGGCACCATGGCCAGCCTGTTGCCGGAAGCGGCGCCCCGGGTCAAGGCCGCGCCGGCGCCGCAGGCAGGCGATACGCCACCTGCCGCCGGCATGAAGGCAGGGGAGAGCGGCTGGCGCGGACGGCATGTTCGTGCTACCATGTGCCATGCGGCGCATTGCGGCACTTGCGGCATTCATCGCCAGCCCGGCGGCCATCGCCAGCCTGGCGGCGTTCGCCGTCACACTGGCCGCCCTGGCGGCGCCGGCCGGTGCCTCGGACGGGAACTTCCGGCATCGGGAAAGGGCGCCCGATGCCCCACCCCTGCCGAAGATAGAATACTACTGCACCGATGCCGAGGGTGCCCGGCGCGAGCTGGGCGAGGTGATCTGCATCCGGGCCGGCTGCCGCAGCTGGCTGGCGCGCTGCGAGATGAGCCTGAACAGCCCCATGTGGCGCGAGATCCGGGACGGCTGCCCCGGAGTTTCGCTCGAAGGCCGGCGCGCCGGCCCCGGCGGGCAGGGGCGGCAGGGGCGCTCCTGAGCGGCCCGAGCGGGCGGCGGCGGGAGGCGGCAGCGGCGGAAACGGCCGCAAGCGGCTACAGCGGCGCGGCGCGCTCGATCAGGCGGGCGAAGAAGGAGGCCCCGACCGGCGCGATCTCGTCGTTGAAATCATAGGCCGGGTGGTGCACCGAGGCGGTATCGCCCTGGCCGAGGAACAGATAGGCGCCGGGGCGGGCCTGCAGCATGTAGGCGAAATCCTCCGCCCCCATCTCGCGCCCTCCCTCCGGTTCCACCGCCGCATCGCCCGAGATCTCGCGTGCCACCTCGCAGGCGAATTCCGCCTGCGCGGCGTGATTCACCGTGGCCGGATAGCCGATCTGGTAATCCAGCCCTGCCGACAGATCGAAGGCAGCGGCGCTGCCCTCGACGATCGCCGCCAGCCGGCGCCGGACCATCGCCTGAACGTCACGCTCGAACGTCCGCACGGTGCCGCAGATCCAGGCGCTGCCGGGCACGATGTTGTCGGCGCTGCCGGCATGAATCTGGGTGACCGAGATCACCAGATCCTCGCCGGAATGGTGATTGCGGCTGACGATGGTCTGCACCGCCTGCACCATGGACACCGCCGCCACGATCGGGTCGCGCGTCAGATGCGGCAGCGCGCCGTGGCCGCCCTGCCCCTCTATGGTGATCTCGAAGGTATCCACCGCCGCCATGATCGGCCCCGGCGCCGTCTTGAAATGGCCGACGGGGATGCCCGGGGCGTTGTGCAGCGCATAGACCTCGGACAGGTCGAAGCGCTCCATGACGCCCTCTTCCACCATCACCCGCGCGCCGCCGCCGCTTTCCTCGGCCGGCTGGAAGATCAGCGCCGCCCGGCCGCGGAAGTTGCGGGTTTCGGCCAGGTAGCGCGCCGCGCCCAGCAGCATCGCGGTATGGCCGTCATGGCCGCAGGCGTGCATCCGCCCCGGCACCGTCGAGGCATGCGCGGCGCCGGTCGCCTCCTCCATGGGCAGCGCGTCCATGTCGGCGCGCAGCCCCGTGGTCGGCCCCTCGCCCCGGCCGTTGATGATCGCCACCACCCCGCTTCGGGCGATGCCCTCGTGGATTTCATCGACCCCGAATTCGCGCAGCCGCTCCACGACGAAAGCGGCGGTGCGGTGACAGTCGAAGCGCAGCTCGGGGTGGCGGTGCATCCAGCGGCGCCACGCCTTCATCTCCTCGGCATAGTCGGAAATGCGATTGATCACGGGCATGTGGACAGGGCCTTTCGCATGGCTGATAACGGAGCGAGATTCACCCAAAGCGGCGGGCAGGGCAATGGCCAATTCAGGTGACGATCTCGTGCACGACCCGGAAGGCGGCATTCCGCGGCTTCTGGAAATCATGCGCCGGCTGCGTGACCCGCAGACGGGCTGCCCCTGGGACATCGCGCAGGATTTCGCCTCCATCGCGCCCTACACGATCGAGGAAGCCTATGAGGTGGCCGACGCGATTGCGCGACAGGACTGGGACGACCTGGAGGGCGAGCTGGGCGATCTGCTGCTGCAGGCGGTCTATCACGCGCAGATGGGGGCCGAGGCCGGGCTGTTCGACTTCGACAGCGTGGTACGGCGCATTTCCGACAAGATGGTGGCGCGCCATCCGCATGTCTTTGGCGACGAAAGCCGCGACAAGTCGGCCGCCCAGCAGAGCGCCGACTGGGAGCGGATCAAGGCGGCCGAACGCGCCGGGCGGGCCGAAGGCGGGGTGCTCGACGGGGTGGCGCTGGCGCTGCCG
This sequence comes from Paracoccaceae bacterium, assembly GCA_026989055.1. Taxonomy (GTDB): domain Bacteria; phylum Pseudomonadota; class Alphaproteobacteria; order Rhodobacterales; family Rhodobacteraceae; genus JAJRUE01. The sequence goes on along the minus strand of JALSKC010000051.1, from coordinate 50,004 downwards.
GCGCTGAGCCGCGCGGTGAAGCTGCAGAAGCGCGCGGCGCGGGTGGGCTTCGACTGGCCCTCCACCGACCAGGTGATGGACAAGCTCGTCGAGGAAGCGCGCGAACTGGCCGAGGCCGGGCGCGAGGGCAGCGATACGGGGGTTTTCGAGGAATTCGGCGACCTGCTGTTCGCGATCGCCAACCTGGCCCGGCACATGGAAATCGATCCGGAGGCGGCCCTTCGCCATGCGAACGCAAAATTCATCCGCAGGTTCAATGCTGTGGAAGATGCTCTTGAAGCTGTCGGAAAGCGCCCGGAAGAATCGGACCTGGCGGAAATGGACGCGCTCTGGGATGCGGCGAAGGCGCGGGAAAAATTATCCGAGTAAATCGTTCAGGCATTGACCTGACAAAAAAACTCAGGTTTAACGGCGCCAGTTGCAGGCATTCACAACCGGAGACCGACCATGAAACTTGCTCGCCTCGCCCTGGGGCTCGGACTGGGAGCCTTGGCCGCCGCGCCGCTACCGGCGCAGGAGGTCAACGTCTATTCCTACCGCCAGCCCGAGCTGATCAGGCCGCTGACCGATGCCTTCACCGCCGAGACCGGCATCGCCGTCAATGTCGCCTATCTCGACAAGGGCATGATCGAACGGCTCAAGGCCGAGGGGCGCCGCTCGCCGGCCGATGTGATCCTGACGGTGGACATCGCTCGCCTGGCCGAAGCGGTCGAGGCCGGGGTCACGCAGCCGGTGTCGTCCGAGGTGATGGCCGCCAATGTGCCCGAAGATTTTCGGGACCCGGACGGCCATTGGTGGGGGCTGACGACTCGGGCACGCATCGTCTATGCCTCACGCGACCGCGTGGCGCCGGGTGAGGTCACCACTTACGAAGACCTGGCCGACCCGAAATGGCAAGGGCGCATCTGCACCCGCTCGGGACTGCACGACTACAACATCGCGCTGACCGCGGCGATGATCTACCACCACGGAGAAGACGGCGCGAAAGACTGGCTGAAGGGGCTCAAGGCCAATCTCGCGCGCAAGCCCCAGGGCAACGACCGGGCCCAGGTCAAGGCCATCTGGGCCGGGGAATGCGACATCTCGCTTGGCAATACCTATTATCTTGGAAAAATGCTGGCCAACCCCGAACAGGTGGCCTGGGCCGAGGCCGTCACGCCGATCTTTCCGACGTTCGAAAACGGCGGAACGCATGTGAACATTTCCGGTGTGGCGATGGTCAAGGCGGCCCCGCACCCGGAAGAAGCGCTGAAATTCATGGAGTTCCTGACGTCGCCCGAGGCACAGGAAATCTATGCGGCGGCCAATTTTGAATACCCGATCGCGCCGGGAACCGAGCCTGCGGAACTGGTGAAAAGCTGGGGCGAATTCACGCCCGACGACGTGAACCTGATGGAACTGGCGCGCCTGCGCGCCGCGGCCCTGCGCATCACCGAAGAAGTTGATTTCGACGGCTGAACCTTCCTCCCCCGGCCGCGAAACTGCCCCGGCGGGGATGCCTCATGCATCCCCGCCGGGATCGGCGTTGCGAAAGGAGATTCGATGAGCCATTCCCGCGAACGCTGGAACAAGGCCTGTGCCGGGCGCGCAGACAGCGCGCTCACCCGGCATGAGGACGCCCCGGAAACGGCACTGGAAATCATCCGCGCCCGCCTCGCCCCGGGCAGGCGGTCATCGACGTGGGCGGGGGCACCTCCCGCCTGGCCGAATCCCTGGTGGCTGAAGGATACGGCCCGGTGAGCGTTCCGGACCTCTCGCAACAGGCGCCGGCACGCAACCACGCGCGGATGGGCGGGAACGGCAGGCAGGTCTCCTGGATCGCCGCCGATGTCACCGCCCGGGAACCCCGTCGGACATATGCCCTGTGGCACGACAGGGCGGTGTTTCACTTCCTCACCGATCCGGCCGACCGGGCGCCTGTGTCGCACGCATGGCGCGGGTTCTGCCCCCGGGCGGATGGGCGCTGACAGCGCCCGCACTGCTGCCTCAACGACCTGAAAGTTCCGCCCCCGGGTGGATGGGCACTGATCTCCACCTTTGCCGATGACGGGCCGGAGCGATGCTCGGGACTGCCGGTGCAGCGCCATGCGCCGCGGCAGCTGGCGGACGAGATGGAGCGCCACGCGCCGGGGCAGTTCGCCCCGATCGAGGCTGGCCGCCACGATCCCCACACCCCGGCCGGAAATATCCAGAAGTTCCAGATTTCGCTGTTTCGCAAGCGCGGAGCGGGCGGCTTTCGGCTGGCGCAGGAACGGGGAAGGCGATAGACAATCGCCATGACGCGAAAGATCATCATCGATACCGATCCCGGCCAGGACGATGCCGTGGCGATCCTCCTGGCGCTGGCCAGCCCCGAGCTGGAGGTTCTGGGCATCACCTGCGTCGCCGGCAACGTGCCGCTGGCGCTGACAAGCCTGAACGCGCGCAAGGTCTGCGAGCTTGCCGGGCGGCCGGACGTGAAGGTATTCGCCGGCTGCGAAGCGCCGCTCATGCGCCCGCTGGTGACCGCCGAGCACGTGCACGGCAAGACCGGGCTGGACGGAGTGGAACTGCCCGCACCGCAGATGCCGCTGCAGCAGGCGCATGCGGTGGACTTCCTGATCGAGACCCTGCGCAGCGAACCGGCAGGCAGCGTGACGCTCTGCCCGCTCGGCCCGCTGACCAATATCGCGCTGGCATTGCGCAAGGCGCCCGACATCGCCGGGCGGGTGCAGGAGATCGTGCTGATGGGCGGGGCCTATTTCGAGGTCGGCAACATCACGCCGGCGGCCGAATTCAACATCTACGTCGATCCCGAAGCCGCCGATATCGTTTTCCGCTCCGGCATTTCGATCACGCTCATGCCGCTCGACCTGACCCACAAGGCGCTGGTGACGGCCGGGCGGGTTGCCGCCTTTCGCGCCCTGGGCAACCGGGTGGGCGAGGTGGTCGCCGGCTGGACCGATTTCTTCGAGCGTTTCGACAAGGCGAAATACGGCTCCGAGGGGGCGCCCCTGCATGATCCGACGGTGATCGGCTGGCTGCTGGCGCCCGGGCTCTATTCGGGCCGCCACATCAATGTGGAAATCGAAACCCGCAGCGATCTGACCCGCGGCATGACCGTGGCCGACTGGTGGGGCGTCACCGCGCGCGCCCCCAACGCCACCTTCATGGGCGAAATCGACGCGGAGGGCTTCTTCGCCCTGCTCACCGAACGGCTGGCGCGGCTGTGAGCGCGGCGCTGCATCTGTGCGGGCCGGAAGATCTGGAACTGCTGCTGCCGCTGGTCGCGGCGGCGCTGGACGAACAGGGCATCCCGCCCGATAGCGAAACGCTGCGCGGCGCACTGGAGGCGCTGCTGGGCGGGCTGCCCCACGGCGCGGCCTGGCTGATCGGCCCGCGCCGGGCGCCGGTGGGCCATGTGCTCGTCTCCTTCGGCTGGTCGCCGGCAGCCGGGGGCATCACCGCCAGCCTCCAGCAGTTTCGCATCCGCCCCGCCCTGCGCCGACGCGGAATCGGCACGGAGGTGCTGGGTGCCCTCGCCACCGCGCTGGCCGGCCACGGGGTCAGGGCGCTGGAGGCACGCCTGCCCGCCGACAGCCCGGCGCAGGGCCTGCTCGCCCGGGCCGGCTTTTCCCGCCAGGAGGGTTACCTGCGGCTGACCAGGCTGCTAGGCTGAGCCCATGAACGCGCGGCCGATCCCCTTCGACAACAGCTACGCCCGGCTGCCCGAACGGCTGTTCGTGCGCCAGGCGCCGGTGCCGGTGGCCGCGCCCGAACTGCTGGCGATCAACCTCTCGCTGGGGCGCGAACTGGGCATCGACGCGGCCTGGCTGCAATCGCCGGCGGCGGTGCGCGCCTTCGCCGGCAACGAGCTGCCCGAAGGCGCCGAGCCGCTGGCCCAGGCCTATGCCGGGCACCAGTTCGGCGGTTGGGTGCCGCAGCTGGGCGATGGCCGCGCGATCCTGCTGGGCGAGGTGGTGGATACCCACGGCAGGCGCCGCGACATCCAGCTGAAGGGAGCCGGGCGCACGCCGTTTTCGCGTGGCGGCGACGGACGGGCCTGGATCGGCCCGGTGCTGCGCGAATACCTGGTCAGCGAGTCCATGCATGCGCTGGGCATCCCCACCACCCGGGCGCTGGCCGCGGTGGCCACCGGCGAGACGGTGTATCGTGAGCGCCCGCTGCCCGGCGCGGTGCTGACGCGGGTGGCCGCCAGCCACCTGCGGGTGGGCACCTTCCAGTATTTCGCCGCCCGGCAGGATGTGGAGGCGCTGCGCCTGCTCGCCGATCACGCCATCGCGCGCCATTACCCGCAGGCCGAAACGCCGCTCGATCTTCTGAACGCGGTGGTGGAGGCCCAGGCGAAGCTCGTTGCCCGCTGGATGTCGGTGGGCTTCATCCACGGGGTGATGAACACCGACAACACGGCGATTTCCGGCGAAACCATCGACTACGGCCCCTGCGCCTTCATGGATGCCTACCACCCCGAAACCGTGTTCTCCTCGATCGACCGGACGGGCCGCTACGCCTATGCGCGCCAGCCGGAGATCGCGGCCTGGAACCTGGCCCAGTTCGCCACCTGCCTGCTGCCGCTGATGGGTGAGCGTGACAAGGCCGTCGCGCAGGCCACCGAAGCCGTGCAGCGCTTTCCGGCGCTCCATGCCAGCGAATGGCTGCACCGTTTCGGCCGCAAGATCGGGCTGGCCCAGGCGCGCCCCGCGGATTCGCCGCTGATCGAGGCGTTCCTCAGGGGGCTGGCCGACCACGGCCACGACTTCACCAATTCCTTCCGCGATCTGGCCGAGGGCCGCCTGCCCGGAGGGCTGGAAGGCTGGGGAGCCGACTGGCGCGCGCGGCTCCGGGCCGAAAACGCGCCCGAGGCGGTCATGCGCACCGCCAATCCCGCCTTCATCCCCCGCAATCACCGGGTGGAAGAGGCGATCTCGGCCGCGCTCGAGGGCGACATGGCCCCCTTCCGCCGTCTCCACGGGGTGCTGGCGCACCCCTTCGACGATCAGCCCGAACACGCCGATCTCGCCCGCCCGCCCGCCGCCCACGAGGCGGTGCACCAGACCTTCTGCGGCACCTGAGCGCCCGCCCCCGGTCCGCACTCACTCCGCGCCCCGCCCGCGCCCTGCCCGCGTCGGTGCCGCCGGCGCCTTCCCGGCCCGGATCCGCCGCTCAGCGCCCGCCGTCCTGCCTGCGCCGGGCGCGGATCTTCCGGTAGATGCGCTCGTTCAGGCGCACGAACTGGTCGATCAGCCCGGTCAGCCAGCCGCGTTCGCGCCCCTTCAGATAGGCCGCACCGGCCGAACCGGCGATGATCGCGCCGAAGGTGCCGACGATCAGATCCCACATCGTGTCCTGCAGGCCCGATTTCTGCATGTTCAGCCCGAACAGCGAATCCATCGTGAACTCGAAGATCTCCCACAACACCCCGATCGCCATGGCGAGGCACATGGAGATGAAGCCGATCGCCCAGGGCGGGGCGGCGTAGCGGTCGCCTTCGAACAGGGCGAAGATGAAGACGAAGCCGACCAGTCCGAAGCCGATGGCCGAGGTGGTGTGCAGCGCCAGGTCCCACCACCAGTAGCGTTCGTAGAAGTCGAAGACCTCGCCCAGGAACAGCGATGCCACGACGAATACGACAATCCCGGCGACAAAGGGCCAGGGCAGCCTGATGCCCATCCAGGCGGCGATGACATCCGGCAGGATGGAGATCACCAGCGCCGACAGCGCCACGCCGAACATGTCCCACCGCTCCAGCGGCAGCGCGCCCAGCGCGGCCACCGCCAGCGAGATTCGCAAAATGGTTACGATATGCAGATAATCCGGACGCATGATGTCACATGTAGGGCGTGGGCAGAGCAACTTCAATTTGCGGCATCCGGGCACCATATGATGGCATGATGGAATGATGGGCATGATGAAGGGCATGAGCACCCCCGACGGCCTCCGCATCGCCAGCTACAACGTGCGCAAGTGCGTCGGGCTGGACCGTCGCCGCCGGCCGGAGCGGATCATCGAGGTGATCAACGCCCTGGATGCGGATCTGATCGCGCTCCAGGAAGCCGACCGCCGGCTCGGCCCGCGCCCGGCGGCGATCGGGCGCGAGATGATCGAACGGGAAACCGACTTCGCCGTGCTCGATCTGGGCGGTGACGGTCCCTCGATCGGCTGGCATGGCAATGCGATTCTGCTGCGCAGGGGGCTGAACGGCGGCGCGGTGGAGCTGATCGCACTGCCGGGAACGGAACCGCGCGGCGCGGTGGCGCTGGATGTCGGCGCGCTCCGCGTGGTCGCCACCCACCTGGGGCTGCTCCGGCGCGATCGGCGCCGCCAGCTCGACGCGATCGCCCGCCACCTCGGGGCGCGCGCCGGGCGCAGCGTGATCCTGGGCGACTTCAACGAGTGGACCCGCCGGCGCGGGCTGGAACCGCTCGCAGAGGCCTTCGTCGTTCACAGCCCCGGCCGCAGCTACCATGCCGCCCGCCCCCTCGCCGCGCTGGACAGGGTGGCCACGGGGCGGGAAATCCGCCTGCAGGACGCCGGGGTGCATGATACCGCGCTGAGCCGGGTCGCCTCCGATCACCTGCCGATCTGGGCCGATCTGGCTCCGGCTGCCTGAACCCGCCGCGCAACGCCGCGCCCGCCGCGGAGGGGCCGGGCCGGAGAGCGCTTCCCCCGAGGCCCGATCTGCCCTAGATCTGTAGTGTCGGCAGCCCGGCCGGTCCGGGAACCGCCGGGGAGGAAACGCCAGGGAACGGAAGGATGCGCAATTCGATCATCGCCCGATGCGCCGAAAAGGGGGTCCGCATCACCGAGCAGCGCCGCACCGTGGCCACCGTTCTGGAAGAGGCCGAAGATCACCCCGATGTCGAGGAGCTGCACCGCCGCGCCAGCCGGCTGGATCCGAAGATCTCCCTGGCCACCGTCTACCGCACGGTCAAGCTGTTCGAAGACCGGGGTCTGCTGGAGCGGCGGGAGTTCGGCGACGGGCGCGCGCGCTGGGAAAATGCCCAGCGGGAGCACCATGATCATCTGATCGATACCGAGAGCGGAGCGGTGATCGAATTCGTCGATCCGGAAATCGAGGCCCTGCAGGAGCGGATCGCCCGCAGGCTGGGCTACAGGCTCACCGGCCACCGGCTGGAGCTTTACGGCGTGCCGCTCGAGCGCCCGGGAAACACCGCGGACTGATCCGCGCCCCGGCCCCGACGGAACCGGTGCGGCCGGAACGCAGCCGCGCTTGACATTGCCGTGCGCGGTTGCTTCTGCTGGCCCGGTCACGATCACCCTTCCCGTCTCCCGCACCCGCCCGACACCGGACCGCCCGGCGCCGGTTTGCCCGACACCGGAGCGCCCCGATCAGGAGCCAGCATGGAAAACCTGCGCGGAATTGCCCTGATGGTGGCCTCGATGGCCGGCTTCGCCCTGGCCGACATGTTCATCAAGGGCGTCAGCCACGCGGTGCCGGTGGGGCTGGTGCTGCTGGTGCTGGGCCTGGGGGGCAGCCTCGGCTTTGCCGCCCTCGCCCTGGCCCGGGGCGAGGCACCGCTGGGGCGTGATCTGTTTTCGCCGCTGATCATGCTGCGCAACCTGGGAGAGATGATCGGCACCTTCGGCTTTGTCACCGCACTTGCGCTGACGCCGCTGGCCAGTGCCTCCGCGATCATCCAGGCCATGCCGCTGGCGATCACGCTCGGAGCGGCGCTGTTCATGGGCGAACCGGTCGGCTGGCGGCGCTGGAGCGCCATCATCGTCGGCTTTGCCGGCGTGCTGATGGTGATCCGCCCAGGTCTCGACGGCTTTCAGCCGGCGTCGCTGTTTGCCGTTCTGGCGGTCTTCGGGCTGTCGCTGCGCGATCTTGCCACCCGCGCCGCCCCTGACGCAATCAGCCCGCTGCGGCTGAGCTTCTACGGCTTTCTCACCCTGGTGCCCTCTTCGCTGCTGCTGCTGGCATTCGATCCGGTGACGCAGCTGCCCAGCCCGCCGCAATGGACGGCGCTGGCCGGCGCGGTGGTGCTGGATGGCGCCGGCTACTACGCGCTGACGCTGGCCATGCGGACGGGCGATGTCTCCGTCATCGCCCCGTTCCGCTACAGCCGGATCCTGTTCGCCATGCTGATCGGGGCCGCGGTATTTTCCGAGCTGCCCGATCTCTGGACCGTGGCCGGTGCGGCGATGATCGTGGCCTCGGGGCTTTACGGCCTCATGCGCGAGCGACGGCAGCGGAACGGCATGCACCCCCTTTCCTAACCGGCCCCGGAGCGCTAAGAGGCCTCCGGAACCCGACGACCCTCAGGCAACATACCGGAAAGCCGCCATGCCCAGCATCATCGACATCATCGCCCGCGAGATCCTCGACAGCAGGGGCAACCCCACCGTCGAAGTGGACGTGATCCTCGAGGACGGCACGACGGGACGCGCGGCGGTGCCCTCGGGGGCCTCCACCGGCGCCCACGAGGCGGTGGAGCGGCGCGACGGCGACCCGGCCCGCTACCTGGGCAGGGGAGTGCTGGGCGCGGTGGAAGCCGTCAACGGCGAGCTGGCCGAGGCGCTGGCGGGCTTCGAGGTCACCGAACAGGAGGCCATCGACGCGACGATGATCGAACTGGACGGCACCGCCAACAAGGGGCGGCTTGGAGCCAATGCCATTCTCGGCGTCTCGCTGGCCTGCGCCCGGGCGGCGGCCGGCGCCACGGAGCTGGCTCTCTATCGCTACGTGGGCGGGGCGGCGGCCCGCGTGCTGCCGGTCCCGATGATGAACATCATCAACGGCGGCGAACATGCCGACAACCCGATCGACATCCAGGAATTCATGATCATGCCGGTTTCGGCCGGCAGCATCCGCGAGGCGGTGCGGATCGGCTCGGAGGTGTTCCACAGCCTGAAGGGGGAGCTTTCAGCGGCCGGGCTGTCCACCGCGGTGGGAGACGAGGGCGGCTTCGCCCCGGCGCTTTCGGGAACCCGCGAGGCGCTGGACTTCATCCTCAAGGCGATCGACAAGGCCGGCTACAGGCCCGGCGAGGACATCTGCCTCGCGCTCGACTGCGCCGCAACCGAATATTACCGGGACGGCCGCTATGTCATGACCGGCGAAGGCAGGACCATGACCAGCGAGGAAAACATCGTCTATCTGGAGGCGCTCTTGTCGGATTACCCGATCATCTCGATCGAGGACGGCATGGCCGAGGACGACTGGGCAGGCTGGGCCGAACTCACCGAGGCGCTCGGCGACAAGGTGCAGCTGGTGGGCGACGACCTGTTCGTCACCAACCCCGCGCGGCTTTCGCGCGGCATCGCCGAGGGGGCGGCCAATGCGATGCTGGTCAAGGTCAACCAGATCGGCACGCTCAGCGAAACCCTGCGCGCCGTCGATATGGCGCATCGCGCGGGCTTCACCAACGTGATGAGCCACCGCTCGGGCGAAACCGAGGACACCACCATCGCCGATCTGGCCGTGGCCACCAACTGCGGCCAGATCAAGACCGGCTCGCTGTCGCGCTCGGACCGGCTGGCGAAATACAACCAGCTGATCCGGATCGAGGAAATGCTGGGCGAAAGCGCGCAATATGCCGGGCGCTCGATCCTGCGGAAGTGAATGCGCCGCCGCCGGGCCCTGCCGGCAAGGCGGCTGGTGCGATCCGGTGCACGACAATCCGGCGCACGATGATCCGGTGCGCGATCCGGTGCAATCTGGCGCAATGGTGCCCGCCCTGTTATCGTTCCGGCGCACGGCGGCTCATCGGCATGGAGCAATCGGTTGAACGGTAGGGCGATGGCCCGTGTCGGGCGTTATCTGCTTGGCCTGGCAGGCGCGGTCGCGGCGACCGGCGCGATATTCGGCGCGTTTTCCGAATACTGGTTCTACCGGCTCGAGGGCGGACCCTGGCAGGTGGAACTGATCCTGACCTACGGGCTGTTCGGCTACCTTTTTCTGCTGACGCTGCGGCTGTTTCAGGTGCGCGCCTTCGCCGGATTCTTCGTCGCCGCCGGAACCTTCGGTTTCATGGTCGAGGGCATCCCGGTGCCGGCGCTCTATCTGAACCTGCCGTTTTCGATGGTCTGGACCAGCCTGGCCTGGCATGCCTTGCTGACGGTCTCTGTCGGCTATTGCCTGTATCGCCGGGTAATGGCGCGCAGCGGTCCCGGGCCGGCGCTGGCACTGAACGCGCTGATCGGCGTCGCGCTGGGAGTTTGGAACGCCTATCTCTGGAACGTGGCCGAGGGACCGGCCCCGGGAGGCATCAGCTTCCAATGGCAGCCGACGGGTGAGTTTGCACGGCAATTCCTGATCGGCTGGGGGCTGTTCATCGGCGGGCATGTGCTGTTCGACAGGTTTCCGCCGTCGGCGAACGCCCCGAGCCGTCGCGAATTCGCGGCCTTCCTCGGGCTGGCGACCCTGGCCTTCCTGCTTGGCGTGTTCGCGCCGTTCTTTCCGTTTTCGCTGGTCCTGCCGTTTCTGCTGCTGGTCTCGCTCGCCTCCCTGGGTGCCGGCGCCGCAACAGTGCGCAACAACTGGCTGGCGGCCTTTTTCGCCCTGCGCATTGCCCCGGGCGCCTATCTGTTCAGCCTGGCCCTTCCGGCCATGGCGATTGCCACCTATGCGCTGATCGCCGCCGCCCGGCTGGAATGGGAAACCAACGTGCTCGCGGCCGCTCTGACGGTGCCGGCGGCGGCGCTCTACTGGCTCCATGCCCTGCTGCGCGCCAACCGGGCCGGCGCTTCCGGGCAGGGCGGGGCTGACCGGGGCGGGGCTGGCCGGGGCGGGAAACGACCGGAGGGAGCGGAACAATGATCGGAAGAACCGGAAGCGCCGAAGAGCTCATCGCCGCGCTGGAGCTGGCCCCCCATCCCGAGGGCGGCTGGTATCGCCAGACCTGGGTTGCCGAGGCCGCCCCCGGCGAGCGGCCTGCCGGCACCGCCATCCTGTTTCTGCTCAAGGCCGGCGAGCGCAGCCACTGGCACCGGGTGGATGCGGCGGAAATCTGGCACTTCCATGCCGGTGCGCCGCTGTGGCTGTCGGTCAGCGAAAGCGACGCGGGGCCCGCCACCCGCCACCTGCTCGGGCCCGAAGTGCTGTCGGGCCAGATCCCGCAATTCGTCGTCCCCGCCGGCCACTGGCAATCGGCGCAGGGCACCGGCGCCTGGACGCTGGTGAGCTGCACCGTGAGCCCCGGCTTCCGCTTCGAAGGGTTCGAACTGGCCCCGCCGGAGTTCGACATCCCCGGCTGAACCGGCCCGGCGGACAGGCCCGGGGAAGGGTGCGGTCCTCCGCCCTCCATGCCGGCCGCCCCTGCCCCCTTGCGCCCGGGGCCTGCCCGCGTGCACGGGAAGGATGGCCAGGGGCCGGATGCCGGCACGCCCCCCGGCCAGACGATACCCGGCCAGACGATCGGCCTGCCCCCGCGCAGGGGAGATGCGCATCCCGCCCCCGCGTCAGCCCCCGTCTCAGCCCAGGGCGCGCAACCGCCTGATCAGGCTGGAGGTGTCCCAGCGCCCGCCGCCCATGTTCTGCACGTCCTTGTAGAACTGATCCACCAGCGCGGTAACCGGCAGGGGGGCGCCGTTCTCGTCGGCCGTCCTCAGGCAGATGCCGAGATCCTTGCGCATCCAGTCCACCGCGAAGCCGTGGTCGAACTCGTCGTCGAGCATGGTTTCGTAGCGGTTGAGCATCTGCCACGAGCCGGCCGCGCCGCCACCGATCACCTCGACCACCGCGCGCCCGTCCAGCCCGGCCTTCTCGGCGAAATGCAGAGCCTCGGAGAGCCCCTGCAAGAGCCCGGCGATGGCGATCTGGTTGACCATCTTGGTCAGCTGGCCGGCGCCGCTCGCGCCCATCCGCCGGCAGGTCTTGGCATAGGCCGCGATCACCGGCTCGGCACGGGCAAAGGCCTCCTCCTCGCCGCCGCACATCACCACCAGCTGGCCGTTCTCGGCGCCGGCCTGCCCCCCCGAGACCGGCGCATCCACGAACGATACCCCCCGCGCCGCCGCCTCGGCGTGAAGCTCGCGCGTCACGGCGGCCGAAACCGTGGTGTGATCGACGAAGACGCTGCCCGGGCTCATGCCCGCAAAGGCCCCCTCCTCGCCCAGGCAGACGGCGCGCAGGTCGTCGTCATTGCCCACGCAGGCCATCACGAATTCCGCCCCCTGCGCCGCCTCGCGCGGGCTGGGAGCCTTCCGCCCGCCATGCTCGGCAACCCATTTCCCGGCCTTGGCGGCGGTGCGGTTGTAGACGGTCACTTCATGGCCCGCCTTCGCCAGATGCCCCGCCATCGGGTAGCCCATCACGCCCAGCCCGAGAAAACACGCCTTCGCCATGCTTCACTCCCATCCCTGCTTGCCCTATGACACCTGTGTAACCGCCCCTCGGGCATCGTCAACAGCAGGCAGGGATGAAACGGCTCTTTCGCTGGCTTGTGCGGATCTTCTCGGCGCTTGCCCTGCTCGCCTTCCTGGGGCTGGCGGGGGCGTTCTGGCTGGCCAGCCGCTCGCTGCCCGACTACAACGCCACCCATGCCCTGGAAGGGCTGGACGGGCCGGTCGAGGTCGTCCGCGACAATGCCAATGTGCCGCATGTCTTTGCCGAAAACGACGATGACGCGATGTTCGCCCTGGGTTTCGTCCACGCCCAGGACAGGCTCTGGCAGATGGTGATGATGCGCCGCACGGTGCAGGGGAGGCTTTCGGAAGTCTTCGGCCCGCGCACCCTGCCCATAGACGAGCTGCTGCGCCGGCTCGACCTCTACGGCGCGGCTCGGGATTCGGTCGCGGCCCTGGCACCGGAAACCCGTGCCGCGCTCGAAGCCTATTCCGCTGGCGTCAACGCCTGGCTGCAGACCGTCAACGAGCAGGCCCTGGGCCGTGGGGCGCCGGAATTCTTCCTGTTTTCCAGCGCCATTTCGCCCTGGCAGCCGGCCGACTCGGTGGCGCTGATGAAGCTGCTGGCGCTGCAGATGTCCCGGCAGCTGGATCAGGAGATATTGCAGGCCAGGCTTTCGCTTCTGCTGCCCGCAGAACGGGTGCGCGACCTGCTGCCCGAGATCCCGGGCAGCGGGATCGCGGCGCTGCCGGAATATGCGGCGCTGTTCCCCGAACTGCCGCATCAGGCCGCGCTGCGCGACCTTCCCCGGGCGCCGCCCGACCCGCTGTCGCCCTTGCGCGGACGGGAGCTCGCCGGCGCCTCGAACGCCTGGGCGGCCGCCCCTTCGCGCACCGCCTCCGGCGCCACCCTGCTGGCCAACGACCCGCATCTGGAATTCACCGCCCCCGCGCTCTGGTATCTCGCCCGGCTGGAACTGCAGACCGGCGGGGTGATCGGCGGCACGATCCCGGGGATTCCGGCGATTCTGGTCGGCCGCTCCGATGTGCTGGGCTGGGGGCTGACTGCGGCCTACATGGACGATCAGGACCTGTTCATCGAGAAACTCAACCCGGACAACCCCGACGAGGTGCTGACCCCGGAAGGCTACCGGCCGCTGAAGAGCCGCCCGTCGATCATCCGCGTCAAGGGGCAGGCGCCGCGCACGATCACGCTGCAGTGGTCGGAAAACGGCCCCATCCTGCCCGCCGGCCAGTCGGGGCTGTCGGCGATCACCCCTCCGGGCCATGTGGTGGCGCTGGGCTGGAGCGCGCTGGAGCGCGCCGACACGACGCTTGACGCGGCAATGGGCCTGATGCGCGCCGGCAGCGTCGCACAGGCGATCGAGGCCGCAAGATCCTTTGTCGCCCCGGCCCAGAACCTGATCCTGGCCGATCGGAGCACCATCGCCATGAAGACGATCGGGCGGATGCCGCGGCGCGACATCCGTCACCAGAGCCGGGGCCGGATGCCGGCGCCGGGCTGGATCGCGGCGAACCGCTGGCAGGGCAGCTTCGACTATGACGCCAACCCGGAATTCGTCGCCCCGGCCGGCGGGATCGTCGGCAACACCAACAACAAGATGGTGGACCGTCCCTTTCCGCGGCATGTCTCCTACAGCTGGGGCGACAGCCAGCGTATCCGGCGCTGGAGCGGGCTGATGCAGAACCGCGAGATCCACACCCGCGAAAGCTTCATCGAGGCGCAGCTGGACACGGTGAGCATCACCGCCCGCACGCTGCTGCCGCTGGTCGCGCGCGATTTGTGGTTCACCGGAGAGCCCGCCCCCGAGGGCAGCCCCGCGCGGCAGCGCCAGCGCGCGCTGGAACTGCTGGCCGAGTGGAACGGCGAGATGAACGAGCACATGCCAGAGCCGCTGATCTACGCCACCTGGATGCGCGCGCTGCAGGAGCGGCTGATCCGCGACGAGCTGGGCCCGCTGGCGCGCGAATTCACCCATGTGGAGCCGCTGTTCATCGAGCGCGTCTTTCGTGACATCGGCGGCGCCGCGGCCTGGTGCGACGTGATCCGGTCGGCCCCGGTCGAAAGCTGTACCGACATCGCCCGCCTGGCACTGGACGATGCCCTCCTGTGGATCGGCGAAAACTTCGGCGGCACGCTGGAGTCGCTGCGTTGGGGCGATGCCCATGTGGCGACCCAGGATCACCCGGTGCTGGGCAGGCTGCCGCTGCTGAAATACCTGGTGAACATCCGCCAGAGCACCTCGGGCGGCGACAACACGCTGATGCGCGGGCGCACCTCCGGGCGGAACCCGGAGCCGTTCCTGAACGTGCACGGGGCGGGCTACCGCGGAATCTATGATTTCGCGGATGTGGACAGCTCGCTGTTCATCATCTCCACCGGCCAGTCGGGGCACCCGCTGTCGCGCTTCTACGACGACCTGAGCGCCCTGTGGCAGCGCGGCGAGTATCTGCCGATGTCGCTCGACCCGGCGCTTGCGCGGGCCGCTGCCGTCGGGATCACCCGGCTGACGCCGCGCCGCTGAGCGCGCCCACGAACGGCCGCGAGGGAGAGGGGGAAGGTCGCGGGAAGATCCGGCGCGGGGAGGCCGGCGGCGGGGAGGCCCGAGGGCGGCGGCGGGGAGGGCGGCCGCGCACCGCCCGAAGGGCGGAAGATGCGCAGGCGGAAGCCGGCGCACCCGAAGGCGGGCGAAACGGGGCGAGCGGCAAGGAGACGGCCCGCTCAGATTTCGCGGAAGCGTTTCCGCTGGCGCGCCGTCCAGCGCAGGGCAAGCCGGTAGCCGCCCTCGGCCCGGGTCTCGGATTCGACGACCCCCTGCTCGTAGAGCCAGGCCCGCTTGCGGCCCTGCGGGAATTCCAGGAAGATTTCCTCCTCCCGGAGCTCCGCCCCGCCGAGCCGCGCGGCAATCGCCGCCGCCAGCGCATCGAGCCCGGCACCGCTGCGCGCCGAAACCGCGAGCACGCCACCGGCACGCGCCGCCCGGCGTCGGGTGGCGGCGCGCTCTTCCGCGCCCAGCCGGTCGATCTTGTTCCAGATCTCCAGCCGCCCGGTGACCGGCTCCACCCCCAGATCTTCCAGGATCTTCTCCACCTCCTCGGCCTGGCGGGCGCTGTCGGGGTGGGAGATGTCACGCACATGCAGGATCAGATCGGCGCTCAGCACCTCTTCGAGGGTCGCCCGGAAGGCGGCGACGAGCTGCGGCGGCAGGTCCGAGACGAATCCCACCGTGTCGGACAGGATGATCCGCTGCCCCCCGGGCAGTTCGGCGGCGCGCATGGTCGGGTCCAGGGTGGCGAACAGCATGTCCTCGGCGCGCACCCGGGCGCCGGTGAGCCGGTTGAACAGCGTCGATTTCCCGGCATTGGTATAACCGACAAGCGCCACTACCGGACGGGGCAGCCGGGCGCGCGCCCGGCGGTGCAGGCTCCGGGTCCGGCGCACCCGGCCGAGCTGGCGGCGGATCCTGATCATCGCCTCGTCGATGGCGCGCCGGTCGGCCTCGATCTGGGTTTCGCCGGGTCCGCCCACGAAGCCGAGCCCCCCGCGCTGGCGCTCCAGGTGGGTCCAGGCCCGCACCAGGCGCGTGCGCTGGTAGGCCAGCGCGGCAAGCTCGACCTGCAGCACGCCTTCGCGGCTGCGGGCACGCTCAGCAAAGATTTCCAGGATCAGGCCGGTGCGCTCCAGGAGCTTCACCTTCCAGGCCCGTTCCAGGTTGCGCTGCTGCACCGGGGTGAGGGGGCCGTCGACCAGCACCAGCTCCACCTCCCGTTCCCGGAACTGCCGCCCCAGCTCCTCCAGCTTTCCGCTGCCGAAGAATGTCCCCGGCCGGACCCGCTGCAGCGGCACCACCGACTGGCCGACGACCCGGACCGGGCCGAGCGCATCGGCCAGCGCCACAGCCTCTGCCAGCGCCGGCAGGGGGGCGCGCCGGTTCCTCGCGCCGCGGATGTCGGGATGCAGGACCCAGGCGCGGGTCGTCCGACCGGCTCCTGCGGCCGGCGCGCTCACGCCGGCTCGTCGCCCTCGTACAGGCTGATCGGCTGCGAAGGCATGATCGTCGAGATCGCATGCTTGTAGACCAGCTGCGACTGACCGTCGCGGCGCAGCAGCACGCAGAAGTTGTCGAACCAGGTGATCACGCCCTGCAGCTTGACCCCGTTGATGAGGAAGATCGTCACCGGCACCTTCGTCTTGCGAACGTGGTTCAGGAAGGCGTCCTGCAGATTCTGTCTGTCCCCAGCCATTTCAAAAGCCTTTTCGTTGCGCGGTTTCGTTGCGTTCTGCCTCTCTCCGGCAGGCCGTTGATCCCGCCCGAGTATGAAACGCCCATTCGCCGGTTTCCAGCCCAAAAGTGCCGGTCGCCGAAAGGGGCGCGGCCGCCGGGTTCACTGACGCCAGAAATCCGGCGCCAGCAACGCGATGATCACCAGCATCTCGAGGCGCCCGAGCACCATTGCCCCGGCAAAGGTCAGCCTGGAAAACCCGCTCAGCGCGCCCAGATCGATCGGCGTTTCGGCTGCCGCCTGCAGCACCGGGCCGGTGGTGGACAGCCCGGCCACCGCCAGCGTCAGGGCGGTGGCGAAATCCTCTCCGTTCAGGGTGAACAGCAGCACCGTTGCCGTGAGGCTGAGCACGAACAGCATGAAGAACACCCAGGCCACCTGCGCCCCCTGGCGGCGCAGCCGGCGGGCGGCGCTCCCGGCCCCGCCGACCGAGGAAGGATGCACCAGGCGCTCCATCTCGCGCATGCCGTGCTTGTAGAGCGCATAGACCCGCAGCAGCCGGACGCCACCCGCGGTGGTGGCCACCCCGCCCCCCACCAGCGCCAGCCCCATCAGGATCAGCCCCGGCGTTTCCAGCCCGGACCACTGCCGCGCCGCGCCCCAGGCGCCGCTCTCGAAGCCGGTCGTCGTCAGGAAGGACAGCACGGTGAAGAGCCCTCCCCAGAGCGCCGCCAGCCCCTGACGCAGGGGAGAGGCCTGCGCCGCGCCGGTCTGCGCGACCTCCAGCGCCCCGATCCAGTGGCGCAGGAACAGCAGCAGCGACACCGCCACGACGATCAGCACCGCCAGGCGCAGTTCCGGGTCCGACAGCAGCCGCCCCGCGCCGCGGCCGGCCTGTTCGCGGTGCAGCCCCTGGCGCGTCACCGCGAAGAACAGCATCGCGAAGATCAGCAGTTCGCCCCAGAAGCCGGACTGCCCCCCCGAAAGCCCGCCCACGGGGGAAATCCCGCTCGTGGACAGAACCGACATCGCATGGCTCACCGCCACCAGGGGCCGGTCTCCGGCCAGCAGCAGCCCGACCCAGAGCACGAAGGTAAGCCCGGCATAGACCGGCACCAGCCGCGCCGCCGCCCGGCGCAGCCGGCGCGCGCCGTCTTCGGCCGAGGCGATCCCGGCGCGCCGCCCCCCCGCCCCGGAGAGCACTTCGAAACCGCCCAGATTCATCGGTGCGAAGATCGCCATCGCCGCCACCAGCATCAGCAGCCCCCCCAGCCAGCCGACGAGCGCACGCCACAGATGCACCGATTCCGGCAGCCGGGCCGGATCGGGGTAGAGGCTCGCCCCGGTCGTCGTCAGCGCCGATACCATTTCCACATAGGCGTTGAGGAAAACAGTGTCGGGCACCGAGATGGCGAAGGGCACCGCCAGGAACACCGGCAGCCCGGCGAAGGCGGCCAGAAGCGCCAGCAGATAGGAACGCTCGGGCTGCGCCACCCGGCGGTTGGCGGTGGCAATCGCGATCATCGCGGTGAGAACCAGCAGCAGGTTGGCCGACTGGAAGAAGGCCCGCATCACCTCGAAATCGCGGGTCACCGCGGCATGGGCGGCCGGCAGATACATTGCGAAAGCCGACAGCCCCATGAGAATCACGACCAGCGGCAGGGAAAGCAGACGCCCGGACATCGCGCCCATCAGAAGAAGTCGATCGAGACCTGAAGCAGGCGCTCGACCTCCGGCACGTCGGCGGCCATCGCGAAGATCGTGATGATGTCCCCCTCGTCGATCCTGGTCGCGCCGGTGGGGCGCAGGATCTGTTCGCCCTTGCGGATGACCCCGACCAGAACCCCCTCGGGGAAATCGACATCGCGTATCTGCTGGCCGGCGATGGGCGAGGTGGACATCACCTCCGCCTCGATCACCTCGGCTTCGGCATCGCCGATGGAATAGACCGCGCGCACCCGGCCGTGGCGAATGTGGCGCAGGATCGAGGAGACCGTGGTCGCGCGCGGGTTGATGTAGGCGTCGATGTCCAGCGGCTCCATCAGCGGGGCCAGGGTCGGATCGTTGATCAGGCAGATCGCCAGCCCGCAGCCCCGGGCCTTGGCCCGCACGCAGGCGAGGATGTTGGTCCGGTCGTCGTCGGTGACGGCCAGAACGGCGTCGGCGCGCTCGATGCCGGCCTCGGCCAGAAGCTCGGCATCCAGCCCGTCGCCGAGCAGCACGATGGTGCGCTCCAGCCGGTCGGCAGCCCTTTCGGCAACCGGGCGGGAGCGCTCGATCACCTTGGCGTGAACCCGCTTGACCCGCCTCTCCAGCGCCTCGGCCACCGCCAGCCCCACGTTGCCGCCGCCGACGATCACCACCCGTTCCTGCTTGCGCATGGTCTTGCCGAAGATCTCGAGCGCGCGGTTCATGTCCTCGGCATGGCAGAACAGGTAGATCTGATCGCCGGCGAAAAGCTGATCGCCGGCGCCGGGGGCGAACAGCCGCCCCTCGCGGCGCACCCCCACGACGATGGCGCGCAGGGTCGAGAACAGGTCGGTCAGCTGGCGCAGCGGGGTGTTGAGCACCGGGCAGTCGTCATCCAGGCTGATCCCGATCAGCTGCGCCCGGCCGTCGAGGAACGACTGGATGTCGAAGGCGGCAGGCGCCGACAATCGTCGCAGCGCCGCCTCGGCCACCTCGCGCTCGGGGCTGATCACCACGTCGATGGGCATGTGATCGCGCCGGTAGAGGTCGGAATAGATCGCGTTCAGATAGGACTGGCTGCGCAACCGCGCCACCTTGCGCGGGATCGAGAAGACCGAATGCGCCACCTGGCAGGTGACCATGTTCACCTCGTCGGAATGGGTGGCGGCGATGATCATGTCCGCATCGGCCGCCCCGGCGCGCTCCAGCACGTCCGGGTAGCTGGCGAAGCCGGCGATCCCCTGCACGTCGAGCGCATCCGTCGCGCGCGCCACCAGCTCGGCATTGCTGTCAACCACCGTGACATCATTGCGTTCGCCGGCAAGGTGGCGCGCGATCTGCCAGCCTACCTGGCCCGCGCCGCAGATGATGACCTTCATCGAACCGGGCTCCTTGCGCCGTCACCCCGCCGACTGCATGGCAGAAGCCGCCCGCGCGGTCAATCGCCGCCCCCTGCGCGCCCCCTGCGCGTTGCCGCCGGGCGACCGCTCAGCGCGCAGCCTCGCGTGCGCCCCGGCGCAGATGCGCCACCCGCGCCCCCGCGCGGTTGCTGGTGACGACCCCCAGCGACTTGAGCTTGCGGTGCAGCGCCGAACGCTCCATCCCGACGAAATTTGCGGTGCGGCTGATATTGCCGCCGAAGCGGTTGATCTGGGTCAGCAGGTATTCGCGCTCGAACAGCTCGCGCGCCTCGCGCAGCGGCAGCGTGGCCAGATGCCCCGAAAGCACCACGCGCTGCGCATCCTCGCGCGCCGGCGGCTCGCCGAGCGACAGCTCGGCGGCACTGATCGGGCCGCTGCCCTCCCCGAGGATCAGCGCCCGCTCGATCACATTGCGCAGCTGGCGCACGTTGCCCGGCCAGGACATGGTCTGCAGCAGCGCCACCGCCTCTTCCGAAAGCGGACGCAGCGCCAGCCCCTGCTCGCGGTTGAGCACCTCGATGAAGTGGCGGGCCAGCTCGGGGATGTCCTCGCGCCGCTCCTCCAGCGCGGGAACCGAGATCGGCACCACGTTCAGCCGGTGGAACAGCTCCTCCCGGAAGCGGCCGGCCGCGCTTTCGGCCTGCAGATCCCTGGTGGTGCTGGAAATCACCCTGATGTCCACCTCGATCTTCTCGCGGCCGCCGACCCGGCAGAAGCTCTGCTCCACCAGCACCCGCAGGATCTTCGACTGGGTGCCGGGCGGCATGTCGGCCACCTCGTCGAAATAGAGGATCCCGCCGTTGGCCTGCTCCAGCAGCCCCGGCTCGATACCGCCGGCCCGGGTCTCCCGCCCGAAGAGCACCTCCTCCATCCGCTCCGGTTCGATCGAGGCCGAATTGACGCAGACGAACGGGCCGGAAGCGCGGGCCGAATTGACGTGGATATAGCGCGCGGCAACCTCCTTGCCGGCGCCGGGCGGCCCGCTCAGCATCACCCGGCCGTTCGATCTGACCACCTTGTCGAGGCTGTTCTTCAGCGCCCTGAAGGCTGCGCCCGAGCCGATCATCTCGACGGCAGCCGCATCCCTGCGCTTCAGCCGGACATTCTCGCGGCGCAGCCTGGCCGCCTCCATCGCCCGGCGGATCACCACCAGAAGCTGATCGATGTTGAAGGGTTTCTCTATGAAATCATAGGCCCCCTGCTTGATCGCCGCCACCGCGATCTCGATGTTGCCGTGCCCCGATATGATCACGATCGGAATTTCCGGTTTCTCCTGCTTGACGGTCTTGAGGATGTCGATCCCGTCCATCTGGCTCTCCTTCAGCCAGATGTCGAGGATCATCAGCGCCGGCGGTTCGCGGTTCACCTCGGCCATGCATTCCTCGGCGCCGGCGGCCAGGCGGGTCGTGTAGCCCTCGTCCCGCAGGATGTCCGAGATCAGCTCCCTTATGTCGCGTTCGTCATCGACGATCAGAATGTCAGCCATGTCACTGCTTCCTCATTTGACGGTTTCCCGTTGCCTGCCGCTGCCGGCCTCCGCGCCGGGCCGGACACGGCGCACCGGCAGGCGAATGACGGCCAGCGCACCGCGATGCGCATCGCCATCGAACCCTTCGGCATCGCGCAGCTCCAGCGTGCCGCCGTGCTCCTCGACGATCTTCTTGACGATCGGCAGCCCCAGCCCGGTGCCGGCGGCGCGGGTCGTCACATAGGGTTCGAACAGGCGGGCGCGGTCCTCGGGCAGGCCGATGCCGTTGTCGGCTATGGTGATCACCGCCTCGGCGTCCTCCTGTCTCAGGGTGACGCGGATTTCCGGGGAGAACCCCTTTTCGCCCGCCTTCCTGCGCCTTTCCTCGATGGCTTCTCCGGCGTTCTTGAGCATGTTCGTCAGCGCCTGGCTGATCATGGTCTGATCCAGATCGGCCCGGATCGGCGCCTCGGGAAGATCCAGCCGGAAATCCACCCCGGGCTGGCCGTCCCGCTGCAGCAGCACCGCATCGGAAACCAGCGCGACCAGATCGGTCTCGCGCCGGTCCGGCTCCGGCATCCGCGCGAAGCGGGAGAACTCGTCGACGATGCGCCGCAGGTCGCCGGTCTGGCGGATGATCACCTCGGCATGCCGTTCCAGCTCGGCGCGCCCCTCCGCCAGCAGCGGCGCGAAGCGGCGCTTGAGGCGCTCGGCCGACAGCTGGATCGGGGTCAGCGGGTTCTTGATCTCGTGCGCGATGCGGCGCGCCACATCGCCCCAGGCCGCCATGCGCTGGGCCGCGACCAGATCGGTCACGTCGTCGAAGGCCAGCACGTAGCCTTCCAGGCCGCCTTCGGCATTGCGCATGGTCGAGACCCGCACCAGCAGGTTCTCCTGCCGGCCGCGGCGCAGCAGGCGCAGCTCCTCCTGGACCACCTCGGCCCGGTTCGCGCGCAACCGCTCCAGCAGCGGCACGAATTCGGCCGCGACGGCCTCCAGCCCGACTCCCGGGGGCGGGGGCTCTTCCAGCCGCAGCAGCCGTTCGGCCGAACGGTTGACGAAGGTCACCCTCCCGGCGCCGTCCAGCCCGATCACGCCCGAGGTGACCGAGGAAAGCACCGAATCGAACAGCCGCCGGCGCTCCTCGATCTGGCGGGTGTTGTCCAGCAGCGCCTCGCGCTGGCCACGCAGCTGCCGGGTCATCCGGTTGAACAGCCGCCCGAGCACGGCGATCTCGTCGTCGCCCTCCTCCTCGATCACCTGCACGTCCAGATCTCCCGCGCCCACCCGCTGGGCGGCGCCGGCCAGCCGGCCGACCGGGCGCGACAGGCGTTCGGCGAACCACATGCCCAGCCAGACCGCGGCAACGATCAGGATCAGCGCGAAGCCCAGATAGAGCAGCCCGAACTCGAACAGCAGCTTGCCGCGTTCGCTTTCCAGCTGGTTGTAGAGCGCCACCGTCTCGCGGGTATCGTCCAGCAGGTTGAGGATCTCTCCGTCCACCTCCCTGGTCACGTAAAGATAGCGGTCGAGGTAGCTGGAAAGCCTGGCCAGGGCACGGAACTCGTTCCGGTCCCAGTCCTTGATGACGACGATCTCCCCCTGATCGGCCCGGGCGATCTGCTCCGGCGTCGGCGGTTCGTAGTCGAACAGGTAGGAACGCTCGCCGCGGGCACGGATCCGGCCGGTGCTGTCGATCACATAGGCTTCCTTCAGCCCGCGCTGAATCTGCCCCTGCCCCTGGGTCAGGATCTGCCGGATGTCGCCATCGGACATGAACGGATTCTGGGCCCGCGCCGCAACCAGGAAACGGGTCAGCGCCCGGGCATCGAGAATCAGGTCGCGCCGGTGTTCCTCCTCATAGGCCTGGGCAGCCGAAAGCGAATTGCCGACAACCTGGCGCACCCGCTCGGAAAACCACCCCTCCAGCCCGATGTTCACGGTCAGCGTGGCAAAGACGGCGACCAGGACGGTCGGAATCAGCGCCATCAGCGCGAATACCCCGGTCAGGCGCAGATGCAGCCGCGAGCCGGCCGATCTGGCGCGCCGTGCGGCGATCATCCGCATCACCCGCTGCAGCACCAGCGCTGCCACCACCAGCACGTAGATCAGGTCGGCCAGCAGCACCAGCCGCAGCCGAGGCGAGGTCACGCCCTCCTGCAGCGGCCCGAGCACCAGGAAGGTCAGCAGCGCCAGAAGCGGGCCCAGGATGAACAGGCTGATCGTGGCGGCATTCTGGAAGCGTCGCTGCCGCCTGAGCCGGATCAGACGCTGCCATGTCCCCGCTCGAACCGATGCCCGCACGCCCTACCCTCGCCACATGCCGCCTTGCGCGGCGTTGCCGCCGTGGTGGCTTGCCCGCCGCACCGCCCGGGCGGCCGGATGAGGCGGAAATGCCACTCTTGTTGCTCTTTTACATCAATTTGCGGCGCCGTGTCACGCGAATATCCAGATCGGTGATCTTCTTGCGCAGGGTATTGCGGTTGATTCCCAGAAGCTGCGCGCATTTCGCCTGGTTGCCGCCGGTGGCTTCGAGGGCGACCTCGATCAGCGGGCGCTCGATCTCGCGCAGGATGCGGCCGTAAAGCCCGGGCGGCGGCAGCGCGCCGCCGTGCAGGTCAAAATAGCGGCGCAGGTGCTTCTCGACGGAGCCGGAAAGGCGCTCGGTCTCGTCTGCTCCCTCCGTGGCGGCCGCCATCGGCTGCTGGCTCAGCACCGCCTGCGCCTCGGCGGCCGAAATCTCCTCCTCGCTGGAGGTCACCACCAGGCGACGGATCGCGTTTTCCAGCTGGCGCACGTTGCCCGGCCAGCCGAAACCGCGAAACAGCGCCCGCGCCTGCCCGGACAGCCGCCGCCGGGCCAGCCCGTCGCGCGCGGCACGGGCCAGGAAATGCGCGCACAGAGGCTCTATGTCATCGACCCGCTCGCGCAGCGGCGGCACCGCGATGATCACCCCCCCCAGCCGGTAGAACAGGTCCTTGCGGAAACCGCCCCCCTCCAAGCGCGCGCCCAGGTCGTCCTGGCTGGTGGCCATGATCCGCGGCGCTCCATCGGCGAGGGTATCGAGCATGCGCACCACCCGGCCCTGGATCTCGGGCGGGAAATCTCCCACCTCGTCGAAAAGCAGCGAGCCGCCGCGCGCCTTCTCCAGCAGCGCCGCCGGAGCGTCGATCCCCTCCAGCTCGGCCGGCGTGGCCACGACGAAGGGCATGTTGCGCCGGTCGGAAAAATCATGCACCGCGCGCGCGATCAGCGATTTTCCGGTACCGCTTTCGCCGGTGATCAGCACCGGAATGTCGGTGTTCATCACCCGTGCCACCAGCCGATACAGCGCCTGCATCGCCGGCGTGCGCCCGACGAGCGGCAGATCCTCGTCCTGCTCCCGGGGCGGGCCGGACGGCGCCGGACGGTGGCGACGGGAACGGAGCGCGCGGGCGGCACGCTTCATCAGGTCCGGCAGGTCGAAGGGCTTGGGAAGGTAGTCGTAGGCTTCCGCCTCGGCGGCCTGGATCGCGGTCACGATGTTGTTCTGCGCCGAAATCACGATTACCGGCAGGCCGGGGCGCATCCGCGCGATCTCGGGCAACGCTTCCAGCCCGTTGCCGTCGGGCATCACCACATCGGTGATCACCAGATCGCCCCGCCCCTCTCCGACCCAGCGCAGCAGCGTGGTCAGCGAGGAGGTGGCGTGCACCTTGCAGCCGGCCCGGGTCAGCGCCTGGGTGAGAACCGTGCGGATCGTGCGGTCGTCATCGGCGACCAGAACCGTGCCATCCATCAGCCGCCCTCTCCGGTTTCATCCGCCTCGAACGGAGCGACGGGCAGCGAGATCCGGAAGGCCGTTCGCCCGGGCACCGATTCCACCGTCACCCAGCCGCCGTTCTCGCTGACGATCCGGCTGACCAGCGCCAGCCCCAGCCCGGTGCCGTTCTCGCGCCCCGACACGAAGGGCTCGAAGATGTCGGCATAAATCTCCGGTGGAATGCCGGGGCCGTCGTCGATGATCTCCACCTGCAGCGGCAGCCGGGTGCCCTGCCCGTCGGCCCGGCGCAGCGACAGGCCGAGGTCGTAGAAGGTACGGAGGCGGATGATCCCCCCCTGCGAGCCCGCCGCCTCGGCGGCGTTCTTCAGCAGGTTGAGCACCACCTGGATCATCTGGTCACGATCGACGAAGGTCGGCGGCAGGGAGGGGTCGTATTCCTCCCGGATCCGCATCCTTGCGGCAAAGCCCAGCAGCGCCGAGCGCCGGGCCCGGTCCAGGATGTCGTGGATGTTGATCACCCGTTTTTCGGGCGGGCGCAGGTTGCCGAACTGCTCGACCTGCTCCAGCAGCGCCACGATCCGGCGGCTCTCGGCAACGATCAGGTCGGTCATCTCGCGCTCCTCCGCGGGCAGGTTCATCGCCAGAAGCTGGGCCGCGCCGGTGATCCCGGCCAGCGGGTTCTTGATCTCGTGGGCCAGCATCTCGGCCATGCCGATGGCGCTGCGGGCGGAGGAGGACACCGCCCACCCCGTGCCCAGCCGCTCCGAGAGCTGGCGCGGCTCCATCACCAGCAGCACCTCGCCTGCACTTCCGCTCAGCGGCGCGAACTGGATGTCACAGGGCACCGGCGGGCGCTGCCCCCCCGAAACATCGACATTCTTGACGAAGACCGGCGACAGCGTATCGCGCACCCGCCCGAGCACGCCCTCCAGGGGCGCGTCGATCGCCAGCCGCTCGAACAGCCGCGCCCCCCGCAGCCGCCGGGCCGAGCTGTTCAGGAACTGCTCGGCCGCCGGGTTGACGGCGCCGATGCGGTCGTCCGCACCGATCACGAAGGCCGGAACCGGCAGCGAGTTCCAGAGCGCATCACCCGGCGGGTTCATGCTGCCTTCTCCGCCGGCTCCTCCGCCGGATCCTCCACCGGCCGGCCGGCCAGCGCCGGGGGCAGAAGCCGCAGCACCGCCGCCGGCGCTTCCTCGGTCAGAACCCGCCGGCGCAGCGACTCCGGCGTGCCGGCATGATCCATGTACCAGCCCAGATGCTTGCGCATCACCCGCCCGCCGAGCGGCGCGCCGTAGAAGGAAAGCGCCTCCTCGTAATGCTCGGCCGCCAGCGCCGCCAGCTCCTCCCCGCAAGGCACGGCCGGCCCCGGCGCGCCCGTCAACGCCGCCCCGAGCCTCCCGGGAAGCCACGGCCGGCCCCGGGCGGCACGCCCGATCATCACCCCGTCGGCCCCCGATTCGGCCAGCGCCCGGCGCGCCTCCGCCTCCGTGGCGATGTCTCCGTTGGCGATCACCGGGATGCGTACCGCCCGCTTCACCGCCCCGATCGCCGCCCAGTCGGCCCGCCCCCTGTAGAACTGGCAGCGGGTGCGCCCGTGCACGGTGATCATCCGCACCCCCGCCGCCTCGGCCCGGCGCGCGAGGTCGGGTGCGTTCAGCATCTGCGCGTTCCAGCCCAGCCGGCACTTCAGCGTCACCGGCAGGCTGACCGCGCCCACCACCGCCTCGATCAGGCGCAGCGCGTGGTCGAGATCCTTCATCAGCGCCGAGCCGGACATCCCCCCGGTCACCCTGCGCGCCGGGCAGCCCATGTTGATGTCGATGATCCGGGCACCGTTCGCCTCGACCATCCGCGCGGCCTCGGCCATCCAGCGGGCCTCGCGCCCGGCCAGCTGCACGGCGCTGTTCTCCACCGCCAGCCCGAGCTCGGCACGCTCGCGCGCCCCGGGCCTGGCCTGCACCATCTCCTGGCTGGCCACCATTTCGCTGACCACCAGCCCGGCGCCGAAGCGCCGCGCCAGCCGGCGAAACGGCAGGTCGGTGATCCCGGCCATCGGCGCCAGAAACGCCGGCGGCGCCAGCGAGAGTTCCGCCACTCCTGTGCTCAATTGCCCAATCCTTGTGCACGCGCTTCGGAGCTACCCGAGAGCGCGCCCCATTGCAACGCCCGCCGGGGGCAGGGGCGGAAACTGCCTCTCCCGCCGGTGCCGCGCCGGAGCGCCTTGCGTCGCCGGCCGCCGACCGCCTGCCCATTGTCGACTGCCCCATTGTCTCGGCACCGGGAGCGGATTAGACAGAAGCCGGCCAAGGGGGTTGCATGAGCACAGCTGCCATCATCGTTGCCGCCGGGCGCGGCAGGCGCGCCGGCCCCGGTCTGCCCAAGCAATGGCGCGAGCTTGGCGGGCGAACGGTGCTTTCCCGGACCCTGGAGACCTTTCGCAGCGCGCCGCAGATCGGGCCGATCGTGCTGGTGCTCGCCCCCGACGACATGGGCCTGGCCGCCGGCTATGCGGCCCATCCAGACGTGCGGGTGGCAACCGGCGGCACGACCCGCGACGCCTCGGTGCGCGCCGGGCTCGAAGCGCTCGCAGACAGCAGCCCCGAGCGCGTTCTCATCCATGACGGCGCGCGCCCGCTGGTTGATCAGGGGATCATCGCGCGCGTCTGCGCCGCGCTCGACAGCCACCCCGGCGCCGCCCCCGCACTGGCGGTGAACGATGCGCTCTGGCGCGCCAGCGAAGGACGGGTCGGCAGCGTGGTGAACCGCGACGAACTGTTCCGGGCCCAGACCCCGCAGGGGTTCCACTTTCCGGCCATCCTGGCCGCGCACCGGGCCCATCCCGGCGGGGCTGCCGACGATGTGGAGATCGCCCGCGCCGCCGGAATCGAGGTTGCCATCGTCGAAGGCGCCGAGCACAATCTGAAGATCACCACGGCGGCCGATTTCGCCCGCGCCGAAATGTATCTGGCCGCCCGGGAGCGGAGAGCGCAGGAAAGGACGGGGCGGCAGATGGACATTCGCACCGGCAACGGTTTCGACGTGCACGCCTTTTCCGAAGGCGACCATGTGGTGCTCTGCGGGGTGCGCATCCCGTATGCGCGCGGGCTGAAGGGCCACTCAGACGCCGACGTGGGCATGCACGCGCTCACCGACGCCATCTACGGCGCGCTGGCCGAAGGCGACATCGGGCGGCACTTTCCGCCCTCCGATCCGCAGTGGAAGGGCGCCGACAGCCGGATCTTCCTGGAGCATGCCCTGGCGCGGGCCCGGGCACGGGGCTATGTCCTGTCCAACGCCGATCTGACGCTGATCTGCGAAGAACCCAGGATCGGCCCGCACGCACCGGCGATGGCACGGGCGCTGGCCGAGATCGCCGGCACCGAGGCCGGGCGGATCAGCGTCAAGGCCACCACCTCGGAGCGGCTGGGCTTCACCGGACGCGGCGAGGGCATAGCGGCGCTGGCCAGCGTCACCCTGGTGGCACCATGAGCCGGGCGGTGGCCACCTTCTTCGGGGTCGGCCTGCTGCGCCCGGCGCCGGGCAGCTGGGGAGCAGCCGCCGCAATCCCGCCGGCATGGCTGCTGCACTGGTGGGGCGGATTCCCGCTGCTGGCGGCGGCCACGCTCGCCGTCTTCGCGCTCGGCTGGTGGGCCACAGCCACGGCCACCGCCGGGCAGGCCGAACACGACCCCGCGGAAATCGTGATCGACGAGGTGGCCGGCATGTGGGTCGCGCTGTGGCCGCTGAGCGCCGGGCTGTGGTGGATGGGCGCCGACCCTTGGGTGTTCCCCTGGCCCGGCTGGGTCATGGGATTCGTGCTGTTCCGGCTGTTCGATATCTGGAAACCGGGGCCGGTGGGGCGGGCCGACCGGCGGGGCGATGCGCTCGGGGTGATGCTCGACGACGTGATCGCCGGCGCCATGGCGGCGCTGCTCACCCTTCTGGCCGGGCTGCTCGCGCATCAGGGCGCGGCACTGTGGGAATATCTGACATGGCGGTTCTGAGCGGAGCGGTTCTGAGCGCGGCGGTTCTGAGCGCGGCGGAACGACTGCGCGCGCGGGCCCGCGCGGCGAATATCCGCCTGAGCACCGCCGAAAGCTGCACCGGCGGGCTGCTGGCCGGTGCGATCACCGAGGTTCCCGGCGCTTCCGAAATGTTCGAATGCGGATTCGTCACCTATTCGGACGCCGCCAAGCGCAGCCTGCTGGGGGTGCGCGCGGCAACCCTGGCCGCCCACGGCGCGGTGTCCGAGCCGGTGGCGCGCGAAATGGCCGAAGGCGCGCTGGCGCGCGGCAATGCCGCCCTGGCGGTGGCGATCACCGGAATCGCCGGGCCGGGAGGTTCGGCGCACAAGCCCGAGGGGCGGGTCTGCTTCGCCCGTGCCGGGCTCGGGCCGACGATCGCCGAAACCGTCGAATTCGGCGCCCGGGGGCGCAGGGCGGTGCGGCAGGCATCGGTGGAACACGCGCTGCGGCTGCTGATCGGCGCCCTTTCCTGAGCTCCGCGTCCTGGCGCCCTGCTCCCCTTGCGCCCTCCCCCGGCGCGCCTGCCGCCTCCCGGGGCCGAAGCCGCTCCCCGGCGCTGCCCCGCCTCCTCCGTGCCGGGCTCACCCCTCCGCCGGGAACAGGATCCGGAGCAACGCGGCCATCTCCGGCGCCGGCCCCGACAGCACCGCCGCCTCCAGCGCCTCGGCGCGCGCCGCGCCCAGAAAGGCCCGTGCCTTGCCGCGCAGCCGCGCCGCCAGGACATCCGGCGCCACCGGCGCGCTCAGATCGTGCCGCGCCCGGCGCACGGCCGCACCCGCCATGCGCAACCGCACCTCGGCGGCCCATTCCGGAAGTTCCCCGTCGAATTCCACCCGCACGCGCTCCCGCAGCCCGGCCAGCAGCGGATCGCGCGCCGCGGCATCGCTGTAGCTTTCGGGCTGCGCCGTATCGCGCCCGGCCAACAGCATCGCCGCCACCTGGCGAAAGCTGAACTTGCACTGCAGGCCGTCTTCCGGCGCGGCGATGTCGCATACCGTCGCCCAGCGCGGGTGGGCAGAGATCTCCAGCCCGATCAGCCGCCCGGGCCGCACCCCGCCCGCCGGCACCACCGCCGCCAGAGCCTCCAGCATCGCGTGCAGCCCGTGGCAGCAGGCGTGGAACTTGTAGCGCACATCCCGCATCAGCCAGCACGTGCCGAGCGACTCGAAAGCCCCGACATTGCCTTCGCCGGCATGGGTCGCGCCAAATCCCTGCGCACCCTCCAGCGCCTCCGGCACCGAGCGCAGCCCGGCCCGGGCCAGCAGCACCGCTTCCACTCCGTTGGCCGCGGCGATCCCCGCGTTCAGCGGCTTGCCCATCGAACCGAACTGCACCTTCAGCCCCGAGGCCCGGGAGGCGAGCAGCCCCAGCGCCTGTGCCGTGCCGGCAGGCCCGAGCCCGAGCAGGCGCGCCACCGCCAGGCAGGCACCGAAGGCTCCGGCGGTCGCCGTCTGGTGAAAGCCCGCCTGGTAATGCGCCCGCCCCAGCCACAGCCCGACCCTGACCGAGGCCTCGGCCCCGACCAGCGCCGCCTCGAGCAGTGCCCGCCCCCCGGCCCCGGCCTGTTCGGCCACCGCCAGCGCCGCCGGCACCACCGCCGCCGAGGGGTGGCCGATATGGGCGAAATGGGTATCGTCGCAATCCAGCGCGTGGCCGGCCGCCCCGTTGGCCAGCGCCGCCATGCGCACCGGCACCCGCGACGCGCTGCCGAGCAGGCCGGCCTGCGTCGCGCCACCCTCCTGGCGTGCCAGCGCCCGGACCGCCCGGGCCACATCCGTGCCCTGGCCGGCCAGGGCGCAAACCGCCCAGTCGAACAGCGAAAGCCGCATCCTTTCCAGCGCCGCCGCCTCCGGGCACGCATGCAGGGCGAATTCCGCCAACCGTTCCGCAAGCATCGCAGCTCCTCACCCGAGACGACATCCGCGCGCCGACATTCGCCCCTGCCGAGCGGCGGATCAAGCCTGCGACCGGGCCGGAGCCGGCCGGACGGCGCCGACAGCCGGCCCGGCACCCCGGGCGGGAGCGCAGAGATCAGAACGCGCTACCCGTAAAGCTGCGCCGCGCGGTCCTCGAAGGCGCGCACGATCCGGGCCATCGCCTCGTTGAACACCGCCCCGATCACCTTCTGCAGAAGCGCGCTCCGGAACTCGAAATCGACCGCGAAATCCACCTCGCAGCCACCGTCGGGGCAATCGGCGAACTGCCAGTGCGAGTGCAGATGGCGGAAGGGCCCGTCCAGATATTCGGTCTCGATCCGCAGCCGCCCCGGCCACAGCCGCACCCGGCTGCCGAATCGCTCGCGAAACAGCCTGAAGGAAATCACCAGATCTGCTTCGAGCAGCTCGTGATCGCCGCAGGCGCGCCGCGACCGGATCCGCGCCGCCGCCGCCCAGGGCAGGAACTCCGGGTAACGCTCGACATCGGCGACCAGATCATACATCTGACGCGCGGAATAGGGCAGATGGCGTCTTTCGGCGGTTTTCGGCATGCGGCGGTTCCGGAGCGCCCGGCAAGGGCTTCGGCTGGTGACTTGCCGGCCCGGTTTCGTAAACTGGAACGGGAAATGCAAGAGGAAGCCATGCCGCAGCCGCGCCACAAGATCGAACCGATGATCCCGGCCAGCGCCATCGCCGCCCGGATCGACGAGCTGGCCCGCGAGATCGAGGCCGAATTCGCCGGCACCGACAAGCTTGTGATCGTCGGGCTGCTGCGCGGCTCCTTCGTGTTCATCGCCGATCTGGTGCGCAAGCTGCGGCTGAACGTGGAGGTGGACTTTCTCGAAGTCTCCTCCTACGGCGACGGCACCGAAAGCTCGCGCGAAGTGCGCATCCTCAAGGATCTGCGCGGCGAGATCGGCGGACGCGACGTGCTGGTGGTGGAAGACATCGTCGATACCGGCCACACGCTGAAACATGTGCTCGGCCTGCTGCGGGCCAGAAAGCCGGAACGGCTGCGCACCATCGCCCTGCTCGACAAGCCGTCGCGGCGCGAAGTGGAGATCCGGGCCGATTGGGTCGGCTTCGAAATCCCCGACGAATTCGTCGTCGGCTACGGGATCGACTACGCCCAGGGCAACCGCAACCTGCCCTATATCGGCAGGGTGCGCTTTGTCGAAAGCGCGCAGCCATGAGCCCGCATCAGCTGCTCCACCTCCTGCGGATGGCGAAATGGGCCCGCAACCCGCCCTCGGCCCGGCGGGTGAAGCTGGTGCTCGCGGTGCTGCTGGCGGTGCTGGCGCTGTTCGCCGTCGAGCGGCTGATCGGCTGGCCCGAGCGGCTGAACCTGCAGGAAACGCCGCGCGGCCGGATCGGCCGCTGAACCGGAATCCGGCACCGGGCCCCGGCCACCCGCACCCCGTTTCCCGCACCCCCGTCGCCCACGCCATTGTGAAGAGGCAGGACTCCACATGCCCGTGCCTACCGCTAGACTGACCCCGGGAGAAACGGAACAGGACAGGAGATTTCGCATGTTCGGAAAGAGCGCCATCGCCGCAACCGTCCTGGGCGTCGGGCTCAGCCTCGCAGCCGGCGTCGTGCTGGCCGCCAGCCACGGCGGCGGGCCGTTCGATGCCGCGATCAAGGCGCGTCAGGCGCATATGCAGCTCTATGCCTACAACCTCGGGATCCTCGGCGGCATGGCCAAGGGCGCGCGCGAATACGATGCCGGGCTGGCCACCGCCGCCGCCGCCAACCTGGCCGCTCTGAGCGGGCTGAACCAGGCGGGCTACTGGCCTCCGGGCTCGGATTCCTTCGACAACGACAATACCGCCGCCCTGCCCGCACTCTGGGACAACCTCGAAGACGCGGGCCGCAAGGGCGCGGCCCTGGCCGAGGCCGTCTCGGCGCTGCAGGAGGCCGCCGGCAACGGGCTGCAGGCGCTGCAGGGCGCCATCGGCCCGGTGGGGCAGGCCTGCGCCGCCTGTCACAAGGCCTACCGCAAGCCGCAGCAATAGGGCGCGGCACATGGCGGGAGCGCTCGCCGGATGAGACGGCTCCTGCTTGCAGGCGCCGCGGTGCTGGCGCTCGGCGCCAGCGCCCTGCTGTGGAGCACCGCCCCCGAACGGGCCGATCCGGCGGTGCTGGAGGGCATCGCCCCGGATCCGGAGCGCGGCGCGCAGCTGTTCCTGGCCGCCGGTTGCGCCTCCTGCCATGCGGCCCCGGACGCGCCCCCCGGAACCCGGCCGGTTCTGGCCGGCGGCAGACGCCTTGCCAGCCCTTTCGGAACCTTCGTCGCCCCCAACATCTCGCCCGACCCGCAGGCCGGGATCGGCACCTGGCAGCCGATCGACCTGTTCAATGCGCTGAAATACGGCACCTCGCCCGAGGGGCGCCACTACTACCCGGCCTTCCCCTACACCAGCTACCGGCACATGAGCCCGGCCGACGTGGTCTCGCTGTTCGCCTACCTGCGGAGCCTGCCGCCGGATCCGACCCCGAACCGGCCGCACGAGCTGCCCTTCCCCTTTTCCGTCCGCGCCGGCCTGGGGCTGTGGAAGGCGCTGTTCCTGCGCGGCGGCTGGGTCTTGCGGGATCCGCCCGACGCCGCGGCGGAGCGGGGCCGCTATCTGGTCGAGGCGCTGGGACACTGCGGCGAATGCCACACCCCGCGCAACGCGCTGGGCGGGCTCAGGCGCCGGCTCTGGCTGGCCGGGGCGGAAAACCCCGCCGGGGCCGGATGGGTTCCCAACATCACCCCGGCGCGGCTGCATTGGTCAGAGGCCGACCTTCTCGGCTATTTCACCACCGGCTTCACGCCGGATTACGACACCGTCGGCGGTTCCATGGCCGAAGTGGTGGAAAACCTTTCCCGCCTGCCGGAGGACGAGCTGCGCGCGATCATCGCCTATCTGCGCGCCGTTCCGGCGGTGGCACCGACGAAGCGGCAGAAGGAATAGAAGGAACAGGAGAACCCCGCGCGCAACCCACCGCCGCGAACCGCCGCCACGAACCGCCGCCGCGAACCGTCGCCGCGAACCGTCGCCGCGAACGGCACCGGGCCGGGCGCGGGCCGCCTCCGGCCGGCAGAAACCGCCGCGCCTGCCCCGGCCCGAGCCCCTACCCGACGATCCGGTTGCCGGAGATCTCCAGTGCCGGGTAGCGCCCGGCCCCGGCGGCCAGATCGCTCTCGGCGACCTCGTCCCAGAGCATTCCGGAGATGGCCAGCCCGCCCGGAGCGCGCCGGATCCGGTTGCCGGTCACGCTGGCCCCGCCGGCACCCTCGGCGATGCTGATGCCGATGGCGATGTCGCAGCCGCGCAACAGGTTGCCGCTGGCCACGACATCGCGCAGATAGGGCCCCCAGCCCAGCGCCAGCCCGATACCGGGAACCCCTTCCACCAGGTTGGCGCTGATCACCGTATCGGCCTCGGCGGCGATGCCCACCGGGGTGGTATCGGGGTTGGTGGCGCTTTCGGGCAGGATGTTGCGCACGATATTGCCCGTGCAGGTGGCCAGCCTGCCGTCGGAATCGAAATTGGTGATGGAAATGCCCTGGGCGGCGGTATCGATGATGTTGTCGGCGATCACCGAACCGGAGAAGCCGAACTCGGAAAAGATCGCCACCTCGGCGCAATCGGTGCACAGATTGCCGCCCACATGGCAGTTCCGGGTGCTGTGCAGGCGGATGGCTGAAAAGGCGCAGCCGGAAATCACATTGTCCGAGATCACCACCGAATCGGTCCGGAAGGCATTGATCGCATTTCCATTCTGGCCATTCCCGCCATCCTTCCAGTCGATCCCGGAAATCCGGTTCCGGGCAACGATGGCCCCGTCATGCCCCGAGGCCTCGCGCGCCAGGTAGATGCCGAGGTTTCCGCAGTCGCGGATGTCGTTGTCGGTGATGCGCAGCCCGGCCCCGTTCCATGAGAATATCGCCGCGCCGTGGATGCCGGAAAGGGAGCAGCCCGCGACCCGGCCCGCGCAGGCCTCCAGCAGCAGCCCGTTTCCGGGGGCCTGCTCGAAACGGCAGTCCCCGATCGCAAGATCCGTGCAGCCGGCGAGCACGACCAGCCCCGACCAGTCGTCGCCGCCCACCCCCCCGCGCCCGCGAAAGCGCAGGCCGCGCAGGCGCAGCCCCGGCGCATCCTGCGCGCGCAGGACGGTCTCGCCGCCCGCCGGTTCCAGCAGCGTCCGCCCCGGAACGCCTTCGAGAACCGTCCCCGGCGGCAGCACGACCTCCGACAGCCGGAACCGGCCCGCAGGCAGGAAAAGCGCCCCGCCCCCGGCCGAGGAGAGCGCCTCCAGCGCCGCCCGCAGCGCCGGGCCCTGATCCTCCGGGCTGTCCGCCACAAGCCCGAAATCCGCGGCATCACGCGCCGAAGCGCCCCCCGCCGCCGCAACCGCCGGCAGCGCGGCGCAGAACAGCCCGCCCCCCGCGCCCAGAAGGGCCCGCCGGCTCACGACCGCCGCGCCGCCGCGCCGGGGCCCTGCGCTCATGCCGCCCGCGCTCATGCCGCCTCCGTCGCGGCATGTGTCGCGGCATGTGCAGGCATCGCCTTCCTGCCGGTCATTTCCCCCCGTCATTGTCTCCATCATGCTGCACCTCGACCCGGACCGCCCCGACGGATCGCCCGACGCCTGCCACCGGCGGCCACGCCGCCCGCCCGGCCACGGGCGGCCGCAACCACCGCCCCGACCGACCCTGGGCATCCCCGCCCGTCAGGCAATCCTCAGCGCCGGAAGCGCCTGCCCCGCCACCCAGGCCCGCGCGGCATCGCCGAAGGCGCCGAACAGCGCCCGGGAAACCGGATCTTTCGCAGCATTCCATTCCGGATGCCACTGCACGGCAAGGGCGAATCCCGGCGCGCCTTCCACATGCAGCGCCTCCGGGGTGCCGTCATCGGCCCGCCCCTCGATCGCGATGCGCCGGCCCGGCGTGCAGATCCCCTGCCCGTGCAGGGTGTTGGTCATCACCGCGGTTTCGCCCAAGAGACGGTGGAACACGCCTCCCTCGCGGAAATGCACGCAGTGGCGCAGGGCAAACTTCTCCTCGATCGTGCCATCTGGCGGCATGCGGTGGTTCATCCGCCCCGGAAGCTCGCGGATTTCCGGATGCAGCGTGCCACCCATGGCCACGTTGACTTCCTGAAAGCCCCGGCAGATTCCGAAGAAGGGCTGCCCGCTCTCCACACAGGCGCGGATCAGCGGCAGGGTGACGGCATCGCGGCTGCGGTCGAAGCTGCCGTGCCTCTCGGTCGGCTCGTGGCCGTATTCCTCGGGGTGAACATTGGGTCGGCCGCCGGTGAACAGGAAGCCGTCGCAGGCCGCCACGAGCTCGCGGACCGATACCGCTTGCGGATCGGCCGGAATCACCAGCGGCATGCAGCCGGCCACCTGTGCCACGGCCTCGATGTTGATCACCCCCGAGCCGTGCACGGGATAGTCATCTCCCAGCACCGAACGGTTGCCTATGATTCCGATGATCGGGCGCCTGCGATTTCTGCTCATGGTCGGCAAAATGCTCCTGACGCCCGTTATAGCACGGCCGGCGGGCCGGAAAACCCCCGCCGGGGCCGGCGCGGGGTCGGCGCAGGGGCGCGGATGCCGGCCGCCCCGTCAGCCGCCGGCCTTCGCCTTCACCCGCAGCCGGGCCGCGTGCAGGATCGGCTCGGTGTAGCCGGAAGGCTGGGCGCGCCCTTCCAGGACCAGATCGCAGGCGGCACGAAAGGCTTCTCCGTCGAACCCCGGGGCCATCGCCCGGTAATGCGCCACGCCGGCGTTCTGCCGATCCACCACCACGGCCATCTTCCGCATCGTCTCCAGCAGCCGCTCCCGGCCTATCACCCCGTGGTGCAGCCAGTTGGCCAGAAGCTGAGCCGAAATCCGGCAGGTGGCGCGATCTTCCATGAGCGCGACATCGTGGATGTCGGGCACCTTGGAGCAGCCGATCCCCAGATCGACCCAGCGCACCACATAGCCGAGGATGCCCTGGCAGGCGTTTTCAAGCTCGGCGGTGATCTCCTCCCCGCTCCAGCCGGCAGGATCGGCCAGCGGCAGGCGCAGCAGGGCACGCAGCCCGGCCCGCGGCGCGCCGGCGGCCAGCCGGCGCTGCACCGAAGAGACATCCACCAGATGGTAATGGGTGGCATGCAGCGTCGCCGCCGTGGGGCTGGGCACCCAGGCGCAGCTGGCTCCGGCCTCGGGGTGGGCGACCTTTTCCCGGAGCATGTCGGCCATGCGCTCGGGCATGGCCCACATGCCCTTGCCGATCTGCGCCCGTCCCGACAGCCCGCAGGCCAGGCCGATCTCCACATTGCGCGCCTCGTAGGCCCGAAGCCATTCCTGGTGCTTCATCTCGCCCTTGCCCACCACCGGGCCGGCTTCCATCGCGGTATGGATCTCGTCTCCGGTGCGATCCAGAAAGCCGGTGTTGATGAAGGCCAGCCGGTGCCGCGCGGCCCGGATGCAGGCCTTGAGGTTGACCGAGGTGCGCCGCTCCTCGTCCATGATCCCGAGCTTGACGGAATTTCTCGGAAGGCCAAGAAACCTTTCAACCATGTCAAATGTTTCAACAGCGAAGCTCACCTCCTCTGGCCCATGCAGCTTGGGCTTGACCACATAGACGGATCCGGCCGGGGAATTGCGCGGCCCGCCCTCCCGGCGCAGGTCATGGCAGGCGATGAGCACGGTCACGGCAGCGTCCATCAACCCTTCGAACACCTCGTTCCCCCCGGCATCCAGAATCGCCGGATTGGTCGTCAGGAGGCCGACATTGCGCACCATCATCAGCGCCCGCCCGGGCAGCCGGGCGGGGCGCCCGTCGGGGGCGGCAAAGGTCAGATCTTCGTTGAGCGCCCGGTCGATCTCGCGGCCACCGCGGCTGAAACGGACCCGCAGGTCGCCCTTCATCAGCCCCAGCCAGTTGCGCCATGCAAGCACCTTGTCCGCGGCATCCACCGTGGCAACGCTGTCC
This sequence comes from Paracoccaceae bacterium, assembly GCA_026989055.1. GTDB lineage: Bacteria > Pseudomonadota > Alphaproteobacteria > Rhodobacterales > Rhodobacteraceae > JAJRUE01. The sequence continues at coordinate 12,171 of JALSKC010000051.1, read as the reverse complement.
TCGCAATCCATGATCACGGAAACCGCGCTTTCCAGCAGGACATCGGCAATTCCGGCCCGGTCCCTCTGCCCGACCGGCGCCGCAGGATCGACTTCAATAATGATATGCAGATCATTGACTTTCAGGAAAAACCTTTCCCTTTCGGACTCCGGGTCGCTGGCGTGCCCGACAAATTGCGCCGGGTTCGCCAGGCCGCTCTCGCCGCCCTCGGCGCGGACACGCAGCTGCCCGTCGCGCACCTCCAGCCCGCTGATCCCGGCCCAGCTGCCGTCCGCCAGCGGCACCACCCTGTCCAGATGCGCCCGCACCCAGGCAATGACTCGGCCGGCATGCGCAGGATCAAGGCCGGGCCCCGGCGGCGGCGCGCCCAGCGCATCGGTGCCATAGAGCGCGTCATACAGGCTGCCCCAGCGCGCGTTGGCGGCATTGAGCGCATAGCGGGCATTCGTGATCGGCACCACCAGCTGCGGCCCGGAGATGGAGGCGATCTCGGGATCGACATCGCCAGTGTCTATCGTGAAATCATCAACATCATCAGCGATATATCCGATGGACCTGAGAAATTTTTCCGACGCCTCCACCGGCTCGCCCTTGCCGCGCCGCTCCCTGAACCAGCTGTCGATCCGGGCCTGCAGCGCGTCGCGGCGGGCAAGCAGTGCGGCATTGCGCGGCGTCATCTCCGCCACCAGCTGCGCAAAACCGCTCCAGAAGGTATCGGCATCCACACCGCTGCCCGGCAGGGCTTCTTCCTCCAGAAAGCGCGCCAGCACGCGGGCCACCCGGAGCCCGTGGCGCTCGACCCGCTCTTCCATCGCCGTCATCGCCGCCTGGTCCCCTTCTTCTTCCTGCTTCCCGTCTTCCTGCCCGGGGCGATTCCCCGCCCGCGCCGACAAACCGTATGCGAAGGCATGCAGAAATTTCAATGACCGCTTGCACCTGCGCGCCACTCTCCCTAGGTTCCGCTGACCGGATCCTCTACGATGGAGGCGATCTTGGCCGGAAACAGCCGCAAGATGATCCACCTCGCCGACTACCGCCCGCCGCCCTTCCTGGTGGAGCGGACCGAGCTGACCTTCCGCCTGCATCCGACGGCAACGCGGGTGCTTTCGCGCATCGCCCTGCGCCCCAACCCGCAGGCGGCCAGCCGCGATTTCTTCCTCCACGGCGAGGGCCTGAAGCTGATCCGCGCCGCCATCGACGGCCAGGAGATCACCCCCGAGCCGGTCGAGGGCGGGGTGCGCGCACAGGTGCCCGACGGCCCCTTCACCTGGGAAGCCGAGGTGGAGATATCGCCGCAATCCAACACCGCTCTCGAAGGGCTGTACATGTCGAACGGCATGTATTGCACCCAGTGCGAGGCGGAGGGGTTCCGCCGCATCACCTACTATCCCGACCGCCCCGACGTGATGGCGCCCTTCACGGTGCGAATCGAAAGCGATCTGCCGGTGCTGCTTTCCAACGGCAACCCGGTGGCGGCGGGGCCCGGCTGGGCCGAGTGGGACGACCCCTGGCCCAAGCCCTCCTACCTCTTTGCCCTGGTCGCCGGCGACCTGCTGGCCCGTTCCGACCTGTTCACGACCGCCTCCGGGCGGAAGGTCGATCTGAACATCTGGGTGCGCAAGGGAGACGAGGACAAATGCGCCTTCGCCATGCAGGCCCTGAAGAAGGCCATGCGCTGGGACGAGGAAACCCACGGCCGCGAATACGATCTCGATGTGTTCAACATCGTCGCGGTGGACGACTTCAACATGGGCGCCATGGAAAACAAGGGGCTGAACATCTTCAACTCCCGCTATGTCCTGGCCAGCCCCGCGACCGCCACCGACCAGACATACGAGCGCATCGAGGCGATCATCGCCCACGAATATTTCCATAACTGGACGGGCAACCGGATCACCTGCCGGGACTGGTTCCAGCTCTGCCTGAAGGAGGGGCTGACGGTCTTCCGCGATCAGCAGTTCACCGCCGACACCCGGCTCGGGCCGCTGAAGCGGATTCAAGACGTGCTCACCCTGCGCGCCGCCCAGTTCCCCGAGGACAACGGCCCCCTGGCCCATCCGGTGCGCCCGGAAAGCTTCGTCGAGATCAACAACTTCTACACCGCCACCGTCTATGAAAAGGGCGCCGAGGTGGTCCGGATGCTGAAAACCCTTCTGGGGGAGGAAGCCTACCGGCGCGCGCTCGATCTCTATTTCACCCGACACGACGGCCAGGCAGTCACCATCGAGGACTGGCTGAAGGTCTTCGAAGATGTCACCGGACGCGACCTGAGCCAGTTCATGCGCTGGTACAGCCAGGCCGGAACGCCGCGTCTCGAAGTGGAAGAAAGCTTCGACAACGGCACCTATACCCTTCATTTCCGCCAGCAAACCCCTCCCACGCCCGGGCAGGAAAGAAAGCTGCCCCTGGTCATTCCCATCGCCGTGGGGCTGCTCGACCCCGACGGCAGCGAGACCGTTCCGACCAGGATTCTGGAAATGACCGAGGCCGAGCAGAGCTTTTCCTTCGAGGGGCTGGCGCGCAGGCCGGTGCCCTCGATCCTGCGCGGCTTCTCGGCGCCGGTGATCCTGAAGCGCGACAGCAGCGCCGCGGAACGCGCCTTCCTGCTCGCCCATGACAGCGACCCGTTCAACCGTTGGGAAGCGGGCCGTGCGCTGGCGAAATCGGCGCTCTGCCGGATGGTGACGGAAGCCGCCGCCCCCGATCCGGCCCTTCTCGACGCGCTGCGCGCGGTGGCGCTGGATGCCGCGCTCGACCCCGGTTTCCGGGCCCTTGTCCTGTGGCTCCCGAGCGAGGAGGACATGGCCCAGAGCCTGGCCGATACCGGCGTGGTGCCGGACCCGGACGCGATCCATGCCGCGCGCGAATCCCTGGCCCTGGCCCTGGCCCGCCACATGGGCGATTCGCTGCGCGCGCTGTTTGCGGAAATGGCCAGCCCGGGCCCCTACCGGCCGGCCCCGGCCGATGCCGCAAGGCGGGCGCTGCGCGGCACGCTGCTCGGGCTGATCAGCCGGCTGGATGGCGGTGCGCTCGCCGAACGGCAGCTGGCCGCGGCCGACAACATGACCGAACAGATGGCCGCGCTGGGAGCGCTGGTGCCGACGGAACGCGGCGCGGCGGCGCTCGATTCCTTCTACCGCCAGTGGCGGCACGACCGGCTGGTCCTGGACAGCTGGTTCGGCATCCAGCTGCTCCGCTGCCCGCCGGAGCAGGCGGTGACAGTGGCGGAACGGCTGGTCCGCCACCCCGATTTCAACTGGAAGAACCCGAACCGTTTCCGCGCCGTGGTCTTTTCCCTCGCCGGAAACCCGGCCGGGTTTCACCGCGCCGACGGGGCGGGCTACAGCTTCATCGCCGACTGGATCATCCGCATGGACCCCGTCAACCCGCAGGTCGCGGCCCGGCTGTGCAATGTGTTCTCGACCCTGAAACGCTATGATCAGGACCGCCAGCAGATGATCCGCGCCGCGCTGGAGCGGATCCTGTCCAGCCCGGGCCTGTCGCGCGACAGCACGGAAATGGTCAGCCGGCTGCTCGGATGAGGCGCGAGGGCGCCGCCTGCGGCGCTCCGGAGGCATTCCCGGCGAGCCATCCGGCAAGCTTGAAGGGGCATCCCGCTCCGGCGGCTTCGGCATTCTTCCGGCATTCTTCCGGCATCCTGGAAATGCGCTCCTGCGGGCGGCAGAGCCGACCCGGCAACAGGGTCGGGCACGGGTCCGGGCGGCTATTGCGGCGCGCGTTTGCGGGTTGCGGCACGCTGCCCGCTCGCGCACCGGCCCACGCCGGGCGCCGGTGCGCGCCGCGCGCTGTCGCGGCTCTGCCGCCTCTTGCCCCCTGCCCGGCCCTGCCCTAGAACCACCCCGAACCACCTGCAGGACGAAGTGACATGCTCGATCTGACTTTTGACGCCCCGAAACCCAGGGTGATCTCGGGAGCGACCGGCGACTGGGAGATGGTGATCGGCATGGAGGTGCATGCCCAGGTGGCCAGCAAGGCCAAGCTGTTTTCCGGCGCCTCCACCGAGTTTGGCGCCGAGCCCAATTCCAACGTCTCCTTCGTGGACGCGGCGATGCCGGGGATGCTGCCGGTGATCAACGAATTCTGCGTCGAGCAGGCGGTGCGCACGGGGCTGGGGCTGAAGGCGAAGATCAACCTCAAGAGCGCCTTCGACCGCAAGAACTACTTTTACCCCGACCTGCCGCAGGGCTATCAGATTTCGCAGCTTTACGAACCCATCGTCGGCGAGGGCGAGGTGATCGTCTGGATGGGCGAAGGCGTGGCGCGCCGCGTGCGCATCGAACGCATCCACATCGAGCAGGACGCCGGCAAGTCGATCCACGACATGGACCCGCACATGTCTTTCGTGGACCTCAACCGCACTGGCGTGGCGCTGATGGAGATCGTCAGCCGCCCCGACATCCGCGGCCCCGAGGAAGCCGCCGCCTATGTCACCAAGCTGCGCCAGATCCTGCGCTATCTGGGCACCTGCGACGGCAACATGCAGAACGGCAACCTGCGCGCCGACGTGAACGTGTCGGTCTGCCGCCCGGGCGATTACGAACGCTACCGCGAAAGCGGCGATTTTTCCCACCTGGGCACCCGTTGCGAAATCAAGAACATGAATTCGATGCGCTTCATCCAGCAGGCGATCGAGTTCGAGGCCCGCCGCCAGATCGCCATTCTCGAAGACGGCGGCGAAGTGGTGCAGGAAACCCGGCTGTTCGACCCGGACAGGGGCGAAACCCGCTCCATGCGCTCCAAGGAAGAGGCGCATGACTACCGCTATTTCCCCGACCCCGACCTCCTGCCGCTGGAGATCGAGCAGGAATGGGTGGACGCGATCCGCGACAGCCTGCCGGAATTGCCCGACGAGAAGAAGGCGCGCTTCATTGCCGAGTTCGGGCTGAGCGATTACGACGCGTCGGTGCTGACGGCGGACGTGGAATCGGCGGCCTATTTCGAGGACGTGGCAAGGGGCCGCGACGGCAAGCTGGCCGCCAACTGGGTGATCAACGAGCTTTTCGGGCGGCTGAAGAAGGACGGCCACGACATCACCCGGTCGCCGGTGTCGCCCGGGCAGCTGGGCGGCATCATCGACCTGATCCGCAAGGGCGACATTTCCGGCAAGATCGCCAAGGAACTGTTCGAGATCGTCTATACCGAGGGCGGCGACCCGGCCCGGATCGTCGAGGAGCGCGGCATGAAGCAGGTGACCGACGCCGGCGCCATCGAGGCGGCGGTGGACGAGGTGATCGCCGCCAACCCCGCCCAGGTGGAAAAGGCCAGGGACAACCCGAAACTGGCGGGCTGGTTCGTCGGCCAGGTGATGAAGGCCACCGGCGGCAAGGCCAACCCGAAGGCGGTGAACGAGATCGTGCGCAAAAAGCTCGACCTGTGAGAAATTCCCCTGTCCGGCTCACCTCGGAGCCCAGGTCCCGCCGCCCGCGCCGCAACGCGCGTTGCGCACAGCATCGGTTCCACCGGAGGCGACACGTGCCGGAACCGGGCGCCCCGAAATCCCCGGTCACACTTCATCTTGCCAAAATACTCCGGGGGTGCGGGGGCAGCGCCCCCGCCCGGCGGGCTGCCGCGCCGCCAAGGTTTTCAAAAAAACCCTGGCCGCCGGACCACGGCCGGCGGCCTGGCCCGGCCCGAACCGCGGCACCCGCCATGCCGCCCCGCCCGACCGGTTCCGCAGCGAAAAAGGGCCGGGAAAAGTCCCGGCCCTCTTCAAGGAATGCTGACCCGGCCTGGCTCAGGCGGCTGCTTCGGCTTTCCTGCGCCGGGCGCGCAGCAGGCCCAGCCCGCCCAGCGCGCCGAGCATCAGCAACCCGGCCGCCGGCAGCGGAACCACGTCGATGCGCACCACCATGTCGTCGTAATCCACATCGCCGCGCCCGTCGCCGAAGAAGGCATAGACGGACTTGCCGCCATTGAAGATGCTGCTGAAGGCGAGCGACAGCCCGGAGAAGTCGGCGGTTCCGCCGTTGTTGATCGACAGGATGTCATTGCCGACGCTGTTGCCGTTGATGTCATCCCACAGGCCGCCCTCTGCGGTCCGGAACAGGAACTGGACGAAACCGGCCACGTTCTGGAACACGGTGAACGAGGTGTTGAAGCCGCCGGTGTTGGTCAGTGTCGCCCCGCCGATGGAAAACACCGCGTTCTGGGCACCGGCCTCCTTGCCGATGAAGGTGAACTTCAGCGAAGCCGCGCTGTCGAGCGACAGCCCGCCGCCGATCAGCCCGCCATCGGCCGCGGCCGAGAAGGCCGTGATCGGATCGCCGACCGCCGGCGTCGTGCAGCCGCCGCCGCAGGCCGGATTGTAACTCGCCGGCAGGGTCGTCGCCGAACCGCCGACGATCGTCAGCGTGGCCGCCGCCGCTGCCGAAGCCATGACGACGGAAACCGCCACCCCGGCAACCGCGTGTCGAACCGTTTTCAGAATATTGATACTCACCATGATCGCGCCCCCTTCCCGGAACCGTTACGTTATCGAAAGGATTGTTAACCAAATGCGGCCGGCTGTCAAAGAAAAAGCCCCGATTTCGCCCTGTTTTCGCCCCGATTCCCCCCTCGCTTGCCACAATGGCCTCCGCCCCCCGCCATGCCCCCGACATGGAAGAAACAGTGCCGCAGGTCCGATCCGATTGACCGGGCCGGGGAAACGATCGGGCGGCGGCGGGGGGATGGCGCGAATCGCACCGTGCCGGCCGTGCCGACAGCGTTGAAAGCCGCCCCCCTTTTCCGTTATCCCCTTTTCCGTTAAGAGTGGCCGGAGCTTCCGGAGGAGCCGATGCGCGAATACGAGTACAGATGCATCCCCGCCCCGACCCGCGGGGTCCGGGCTCGCGGGCTGCGCGGCGCCGAACAGCGCTTCGCCCGCGCGGTGGAACTCCTGATGAACGAGATGGCCGGCGAGGGCTGGCATTACCTGCGCTGCGACACCCTCCCGCGCGAGGAGCGCCAGGGGCTGGGGAGGCGCACCACGGTCTATCAGAACATTCTCGTCTTCCGGCGCCGGACGGCGGCGGAGGCCCGTGAGCATCCGCCATCCGATGCGGCCGGAAAGGGCGATGCCGGAGGGGGCACGGAAGCGGACGGGAACGGAACGGAAGGCGGCACCCCGGCCGCGACAGCCTGGCGTCGGCAGCTGCGCACCCGCCCCGGACCGACGGCCGGCGCCCCGCCCGTCGCCTCCCCTGCCACGTCCGCCGGACCCGCCAATGCGCCCGCGCGAGGCGGCAGTCGGCAGGACCAGGAGCGCACGGCCGACGCCACAACCGCCGGCAGAGAAGCCTCCCCGGAGGGGGAAGGCGGCACCCGGGGCGCCCCGCCCGGCTGAAGCGCCCGCCGGCAACCGCCCCGGGCAGCGGCCCCGGCAGGCCGCGCGGCAGGCGACGCGGCAGGCGGCGCGGCCCCGGCCGGCCGGGCGCCGCCGGCAGAAGGCGGGTTCAGCCCGCCCCCCCGCCGGAACTGCCGGAAGCCTCGCTTGCGGGATCGTCGGGCGTTCCGAGATCCAGCGCCAGGGCGTGGATCCTCCCGAGCAGCCCCTCTCCGAGCGCCTCGTGCACCGCCCGGTGGCGCTGCAGGCGCGACATCCCGGCGAAGGCGGCACTGCGCAGGGTCACGCGGAAGTGGCTCTCGCCTCCCTCGCGATAGCCGGCATGGCCCCGGTGGGCCTCGCTTTCGTCTTTCACGACAACAAGTTGCGGCGCGAAGGCCTGTTCCAGCCTCGCCCGGATCTCTTCGGTTACAGACATTTTTCCGCCCTACCTCTTCTATCCCGTCGCAAATTGTCTAAACTCCCGGGTCCGAGTCGGAAAGGTGACATCATGCCCAGACCTGATCCCTTCGGTTTCGACCTCTCGGTGTCTTCGGCCAAGAAGAAGCGCACCCGCGGCCGGCGCGGCATGTCCGGCGCGATCGAGACTTCGACCCGCGTCTGCGAACACCCCGAGTGCACCGAACGCGGCAAGTATCGGGCCCCGAAATCTCCCGACACGCTGGATGACTATTACTGGTTCTGCAAGGAGCATGTGCGCGAATACAATCTGAAGTGGAACTTCTTCAGCGGCGCCAGCGAAGAGGAGTTCCGCGCGCAGATGAACCGGGACAGGGTCTGGGAGCGCGAAACCCGCCCCTTCGGCCGGAACGAGGAGGCCCGCGCCTGGGCCCGCCTCGGCATCGACGACCCGCACCAGGTGCTGGGCGAGAACGCCACCAAGAACCCCGGCAAGTCGATCACCGGCACCCGCAAGCTGCCGCCCACCGAACGCCGGGCGCTCGAGATCCTCGAAGCCAGAGATCACTGGAGCAAGGCCGAGGTGCGCAAGCAGTACAAGGCACTGATCAAGGTGCTGCACCCGGACATGAACGGCGGCGACCGTTCCCAGGAGGAGCAGCTGCAGGAAGTCGTCTGGGCCTGGGAGCAGATCAAGGAAAGCCGGTACTTCAAGGACTGAGCATTTCAGGGCGCGGGTCGGGGGCCGGGGCGCGCGCCGTTCAGTTCCCGCCCTCCATCGCCACCTGCCGCTCCGGCGGATCCGCTGCCGGCTTCTGCAGCGGCAGCGGCGGCCACCAGGCGGCGATCCGCCCCTCGGCGGCGCGGCTTTCCAGCGGCAGGATCCAGTCGTCCGGGCCCCAGACATTGTAGCGTGCCTCGGTCAGATCGACGCTGCTGTCCACGTAATCCTGCATCGGCCGGCCGTTCAGCGACTTCCTGATATGGGCATAGACCTGGACATCGGACAGCCCCCGCCGGCGCGACAGCTCCTCCAGGAGCTGGGCGAAGTCGTAGATCAGGTCGGGCCGGGTCAGCACGTTGCGGGCCTGGCGGCGCGAAAGCAGCTCCTGCGGTTCGACAGCCCAGCTGCCGCCGCTGGGAGAGACCACCCGGAAATAGCCCTGCGCATCGCGGTCGTAGATACGCATGCGCCAGCTGAAGCGGTGGCCGTCTCCGGTCCAGCCGACGAGGTTGGGGAACAGCGCCTGGCGCATCGGCAGCGCAAGCTGGACGGCGAACCACAGCGCCAGTCCCGCCAGCGCCGCGGTGCCCAGCCGGGGAATCGGCGCGTCGGGGCGCAACCGCGGCGGCGGCGGAAGCTCCTCGAACAGGCCGAGAAAGCGGCGCGCCAGGCGCTGGGGCCAGTCCGGCTCGAAGAAGATCAGCGTCACCGCGATCGTCAGCCAGGGAAAGATGCCGATGTTGAACATCACCGAATTGGTAACGTGGAAGGCCGTGTAGATCAGGAACACCGCCAGCCGGCTGCGCCGCCACAGCAGCAGCGGCGCGCCGACGACATGCAGCACCACGACCCCGATCGCCGCGCTCATCAGGACCCAGTCCCACTGGAAGATCTGCGCCAGCGGGATCTCGTCCATCCGGGCATGCATCCACATGCGCAGCGGCTCGCCGCGCAGCCAGTCGTCGGTGATCTTCACGATCCCGGCATAGACCAGGATGATCTCGGTCTGCAGCCGCACCGCCGCCACCGGCCAGTAGGGAATGGTGAGCGTGCGGATATGCGGGCGCAGCCGGGCATCCACCGAAAAGGCGCGGTTGGCCGGGCTGACGGCGAGCAGCGCCGCATAGAGCAGCACCATGTAGTTGTGGTTCAGATACTGGGTGCGGTCGAGCAGGAAGAAATAGCCGAAGGACAGGATGAAGGTGACGATGGCGACGCGGTAGAACGCGCCGATCATCACCAGGAAGGCAGACAGCCCCACCACCGCCCAGGCCCAGTGGATCCAGGGATCGGGCAGGGGCTGGATGAAGTCCAGCCCGAAATAGGGAAAGGTGAATTCGGTGTGGACATAGTAGCGGTCGATCCGGTCGTAGCGTTCGTAGCGCCACCAGTCCCAGACCAGGATCAGCCCGAAGAGAATCCGCAATGCCACCAGAGACTGGATCGACACCGGCCGCGACAGCCGGCCGCGCAACCGCCAGAAGCGGGTATCCGGTGCCGTTTCGTACAGCCTGGCCTGCCTGCGCCGCATTTCCTGCCCACCCTGTCGTTCCGTCCTTCGGCTGGCGCCTCCTTCGGCTGGCGCCTCCTGCGGCCGAAACTGCGCCATGCGGAGAGAGGTTTCCAATAAACCCGTGGTATAATCCGGCCCGATAAACCCGAATTGCACGCGACACGCGCCGGAGCCGCGCTATGTTGGGGGCATGAGCGCGATCGAACCCGTTTCCGGCACCGGGCCGGTCATCGTCTATGACGGGGACTGCCCGCTGTGCAGCCGTTACGTGCGCATGGCGCGGCTGCGCGAAAGCGCCGGCCCGGTCACGCTGATCAACGCGCGCGAAGCGGATCACCCGACGGTGGCCGCGATCCACCGCGCCGGGCTGGACCTGGATGCCGGCATGGTGGTGATTCTCGACGGGCAGATGCACCACGGCGCCCAGGCGATGGCGCTTCTGAGCGCGCTCACCACCCGCTCGGGGCCGTTCAACCGGCTGATGCGGCTGGCCTTCGGCTCGCCCCGGCGGGCGCGCCTGCTCTACCCGCCGCTGGTGTTCGGCCGGCTGCTCCTGCTGCGGCTGCTCGGGCGGGGGCGGATCGGCTCCGCCCCCCCTCCGGCAGACGGTCCCGCCTCCTGAACCCGGCGCCGCTTTCCCGCCGCTCCCCCGCCCGAACCCGGCGCCGTTGAGCGGCCGGAGCGGCGTTGACCTTCCTGCCGATATGTCCCAAAACTGCGCCACGGCAGGACATGCCGGGCATTCCCCAGCGGACCGGAAAGACGACAGGATGAACATTGACGCAAGGCCGAGCGAGGAGATCTCGGTTCGGGAAACATTCGGCATCGATACCGACATGGTGGTGAAGGGTTTTGCGGAACGCTCCGAGCGCGTGCCCGAGATCGACGCCACCTACAAGTTCGACCCCGACACCACGCTGGCGATCCTGGCCGGGTTTTCCCACAACCGCCGGGTGATCATCCAGGGCTATCACGGCACCGGCAAGTCCACCCATATCGAACAGGTCGCGGCCCGGCTGAACTGGCCCTGCGTGCGGGTCAACCTGGACAGCCACATCTCGCGCATCGACCTGATCGGCAAGGATGCGATCAAGCTGAAGGACGGCAAGCAGGTGACCGAGTTCCAGGAAGGCATCCTGCCCTGGGCGCTGCGCCACCCCACCGCGATCGTGTTCGACGAATACGACGCCGGGCGCGCCGACGTGATGTTCGTGATCCAGCGGGTGCTGGAGCATGACGGCAAGCTGACGCTGCTCGATCAGAACGAGATCATCACCCCGCACCCGTATTTCCGGCTGTTCGCCACCTCCAACACGGTGGGGCTGGGCGATACCACCGGGCTCTATCACGGGGTGCAGCAGATCAATCAGGCGCAGATGGACCGCTGGTCGCTGGTGGCGACGCTGAACTACCTGTCCCATGACGCGGAAACCGCGATCGTGCTGGCCAAGAACCCGATCTACAACACCGAGAAGGGCCGCAGGACGATCAGCCAGATGGTGACGGTGGCCGACCTGACCCGCACCGCCTTCATGAACGGCGAGCTTTCGACGGTGATGAGCCCGCGCACGGTGATCAACTGGGCCCAGAACGCGACGATCTTCCGCGATGTGGGCTATGCCTTCCGGCTGACCTTCCTGAACAAGTGCGACGAGCTGGAGCGCCAGACCGTGGCCGAGTTCTACCAGCGCTGTTTCGACGAGGAGCTGCCGGAAAGCGCCGTCAACGCGGCCCTGGGATGATGTGGGAGCGCTCATCCGGCCCTGACGGGCCGTCTTCGCTGCGCGCAGCGCGGAGGCCCGCAAGGACCGACAAGCGGTGGCGCATCCCCGGGGCGATCATCGTCCTGCTTGCCCTTGTTGTCTCGGCCTGCGAGACCGGCAGAGAGGTTCGGTTGCCCGGCGCAACGGCGCTGACGCCGTCCCCGTCGTGCCGGGTGGCACGCGTGGTGGATGGCGACACCGTCTATCTGAACTGCCTCGGCCTGGGGCAGCGCAAGGCGCGGCTCATGGGGTTTGACACGCCTGAGGTGTTTTCGCCGCGTTGCCGGGAAGAAAAACGGCTGGGGGATCGCGCGACGCAATTCTTGCGCGCCCGGATCGCCGAAGCCAAATCGACGGATTTCCGCTTCCGGGGACAGGACCGGTACGGGCGCGACCTGGTTCGGATGCGCATTGACGGGCGCGATGT